>CAYVKH010000051.1:0-23597 GCA_964451965.1 uncultured Opitutaceae bacterium | reverse complement strand
TGGTCAATGACCTGCGCATCCAGACGGGCGCGGGCCTGCTTGACTGCAAGAAGGCGCTCGTTGAATCCGACGCGAATGTGGAGGAGGCGATAACGATCCTTCGCAAGAAGGGAGCGGCGTCGGCCGCCAAGAAGGCCGACCGCACGACCAAGGAGGGCCTGATCGAGAGCTACATCCACGTCGGCGGAAAGGTCGGCGTGATGATCGAGGTCAACTGCGAGACGGACTTCGTCGCCCGCAACGACGGGTTCAAGGCGTTCGTGAGGGACCTCTGCCTCCAGATTGCCGCCACGAGCCCGCTTCACGTTTCGCGCGACCAGGTCCCCGAGTCGGAGATCGCAAAGGAGCGCGAGATCGCCGCCGCCCAGGTGCAGGGCAAGCCGCCCGCGGCCGCCCAGAAGATCGTCGATGGCAAGCTCGAGAAGTTCTATTCGACCGTCTGCCTCATCGACCAGTCCTTCGTGAAGGCCCCGGAGAAGACGGTGAAGGAGTTACTCACCGAGACGATTGCCAAGACGGGCGAGAACATCCAGATCCGCAGGTTCGTCCGCTTCCAGCTCGGATCCTGACGCCGGAAAGGGGTTCACCCCATGACGGTCACCCGGCTACAGGTGGTCTCCCGCGGGCTCCGGAACCGGTGCCCCAACTGCGGGGGCGCTACGCTGTTCCGTGAGGGGACATGGTTCGACGTCAACAAGAGCTGCCCGAACTGCGGCCAGCGTTTCGAACGCGACGAGGGGTTCTTCATAGGGTCCATGTCGCTCAACTACGGCGTGACCCTCGTGTGCTTCCTGACGCCCGTGATGCTTCTCGCCTACAAGGGCGTGATCGGGACCACGGCAGCCATCGTGCTGGCGGGCGTGGGATCGGTCGGGTTTCCCATGCTATTCTACCGCTCTTCCAGGAGCTGGTGGCTGATGCAGTACTACGTCTTGTTTCCGCAACACCTTGCGGCCAACAAGGGCGCCGACGGAGCGCAGGGCGGGGACGAGAACATCTGAGGCCTTGAAACCATCCCTCTTGACCTGAAGGGGGAATCGGGGCATGCAGGTCGACTTTCCGCAGCTTGGAGCCCCCATGGAGAGGTGGCAGAGTGGTCGAATGCGCCTGACTCGAAATCAGGTGTGCCGTAAGGTACCGGGGGTTCGAATCCCTCCCTCTCCGCCAAATTCGCGAAAGCTATCCCCCAACAGGGCCGGAAAGCCGCCGCGTCCCGCATCGGCAGCCTAGGCGATGCTTGGCGGTTCGAATCACGAAATGCCCGAGCGATGCCGGGCGCCATCCACCTCAGCTCACGACTTCTTTCGAAAGTCGAAATAGGCGAGATTGACGTTCCCCTTGTCCACGATGTGCACGGTCAGGACGTTCCTTCCTGCTGGGAGCACGACCTCCGCGGCTTGCGACAGATTCCAGTGATGCCAGTTGCGCCAGAGAACCGTTTCCGCGGGGTCGAACGTCGAAGTGATCTGAATCTCTGGCACGAGGGGGCGGAAGTTCAGGTCCAGGGCAAGGGTCGCGCCACGATTCGACGTATAGAGGATGTCGAAAACGTAGGTTCCCGCTTCCGCGACTTCGACCGTCAGATTGAACCACTCGCCGGGCTCGGTCCAGCCGACGTAGAGTAGCCCATCGGGAGGCTGCACTCGATTGAAGGGGTTCTTGTCAATATTCTCGCGGTACTTTGTATAGGAGGTGTCCACCCCCTCGTCCTTCCGGAATTCGTTCAGATAGGTGCCGTTCAAAGGATTCAGGTGACCGCTTCCGTGGTTCTCGGGATCGGTGTCGTGATAGGCGATCCCCTCGCCGCCCAGGTCGAAATAGGCGCACATGACGCGGCCGGGTATCTTCTGCGGGCCCCCGTTGTAGCGCGAATCGTGGAACGGAACACCGCAGTATCCCGCGGGAATGCCCGCCGGACATGCGAGCACCGCCGCGAACCACGCAAACATCGCGGGGCGCGGGCCAAGTTTCATAGGACCGGGGTACTGCACCGCTCCGCATTGTCAACCCGACCGGGAAACCCAAAAACGGCGGCATTCCCCGCACTTGAATGCGCCCCGAGGGTTCGAACCCGTCCCTCTCCGGCAATTTGTGGCCCGGTTCGCCGGGCCAGCGCCTAGCGCGCCTTCTTCGGAAGCCTCCTTGAGAGGATGAAGGCGATCCCGCTGAATGCCAGGGCCTCAAAGACGCTGGTCCATTCGTTGCCGTGGGCGCCGGTGGGGTCCGCGATCGCCCTGGGTATGTGAAGGACGAGCAGCCAGACGAATATGATCGAGCCCAGCAGGCCGGCCGCAAGGCGCGCCTGGATCCTGAGCAGCATGCCCGCGCCTGCCGCGATCAGGGCGGCGCCGCAGAAATACGTCCAGAAGACGTGCCCGGGTATCCAAAAGGGAACCAGCGAGGCCACGAATTCAACGTAGATGAAGTGGTCAATCCCGAAGACCGCAACGGTGACGGCAATGCCGAGGCAACCAAAGGCCACGAAGAATCTGTCCAGGGAGGATCCATTTGCCCGGGGCGCGGTGCCGGCGACGACAAAGGCGCCGCCGGACAGGGTCAGGGCCTTGAATACGTTTGTCCATGCGCCCAGGGATCGGAAATTCCCGGCGAGCTGGACGGGTATGTCCCTGAGCACGATCGCGGCGAGGAGCGCCGAACCCAGGAGGATGGCGGCCGGCCGTGCCTTTCCGCCGAGGGCCATGGCGGCCCCGGATAGGGCGAGGCCGGCGTCGCACGCGCAGGTCAAGAAAACGTGGCCGGGAATCCCTTCGGGATAGGAGGGAAGAATGACCGCGACAAAGTCCGCATTGACGAAATGCTGCACGCCGATCGCGGCCATGCCGACGGCGTAGAAGACGCGGCCTAGCGCGGCAATTCTGTCCGTCGTCCCGTCGATCATCGGCGATTCACGACCCGGGGTCCTCCGGCCTGGGGCTGGGGTGATTCAAGGTGCATTCGGCGTCGTTTCGGCTGCCATGTGAACACCCGTGCGGCCAGTATCCCTTCAACAGGGCCTCAGAATAGGCTCGCTAGGGAATTAGGGTGGGAATTGAAGGGTACCGGCGCCGGCTGGTGTTATACCGGGCAGATTCCAAAACCTCATGAATAGCCCTCGAATCCTGGCTTTTTGCCTGTTTTCGCTCACCAGTCCCTTCGCTTTCGCGCAGATCGGGCTTCCGGCCTACGTCCCGATCAAGATCGACCAGACCACGGAGGCGGTGTTTCCACGCAAGCTGGTTGCCGTCGGCATGAAGAGTGGCGCCGCCAGCGTGGCCATAGCCGTTGACGACAATGGCCGGCTGACCGACTACCTCGTCACGGCCTACTCCCATCCCGCCTTTGCCGAGTCGGCGGTTGAGGCCGTAAAAAAGTGGAAATTTGAGCCGGCCCAGGTACATGGATCGCGGCGTAACTCAAAGTCTGACATCACGTTCCGCTTCGAGCTCGAGGGTATCGTCGTGGTGACCCTAACCCCGCTCAGCTATAGTGAGCTGGTGCGCCTCAAGATCGCGCCGGAGAGCGAGGCCTACAGCGCGTGCACGCTCGCGCAGCTGGACCGCATCCCAAATCCGACCAAGATCGTGAATCCGGCATACCCTAACCAGCTGGCGCGCAGCAGCTTGGGTGGACGCATCCATGTGGAATTCTACATAGATGAGACCGGGCGCGTGAGGATGCCGTCCGTGAGCCGCGAGACGAATGAGGCGAACGAGGAGCTGTCGGCGGCCGCCATCATGGCTGTCGCTCAGTGGCAGTTCGACCCGCCGACGATGAAGGGGAGGCCCGTGCTCGTGCTGGCGCAGCAGGACTTCAACTTCAAGCCCGCGACCCCGTAACGGCGGGGGCCCGCTTCAGTTCCGCGATGTTTCCCGAAAGAACCCCGCCAGAGACTTTCTGAGCTGCTGGCGGGCGCGGTACAGGCGGGTCTCGACCCCGCGCTCGGAGCAGTGGGTGATCGAGGCGATTTCCCGGTACGACAGGTGCTCGTAGTGGTGGAGCAGCACCGAGACCTTCAGGTCGTGCGGCAGGGCGTCTATCGCCTCCTTGAGCGCGTCCAGCGACTCGTCGCGCGCAAGCATGACGTCCGGGCTGGCCTCGGAGGCGGCCGGGTCCATGTACTCCTCCGCGCGGTGGCCGTTTGACCCGCCGTCGGCTGGCGGGACGCCAAAGGCGACAGTCGGATGCCTCCGCTTCCACCGGTGGTGGTTGCGGCAGAGGTTCGTGAGCGTGGTGAAAAGCCAGGCGGGGAGATTGGTGTCTGGCCTGAGGCGGCTGCGCCCCTGGTAGAGCCGGACAAAGGTGTCGGCCACCATATCCTGGGCGTCGGCCGAGTTCTGGACGTAGCGGTACGCGAAGCTCAGCAGCGGCCGCTGCCAGCGCTGGATCAGGCGATTGAGCGCCGACGCATCTCCCCTCTGCAGTTCGAGAAGATGCTCGCTTCCGGTGGCGGGGTCAGAGGACACGTGGCGCGGGGCTGCGCTCAGTTTGTCAGTGAGCTGTCTTTCGGCGCTGTGACTGCGACTATTCCAAAATACCTTTCACGCTGCAGGGGAGTCATCTCGTTGGCCGCGGCCATGACCAGCCGGCGCGTCGAGTCAAGGCACTCGCGGTTGACGGTGCGCCGGACCTCGACGAAATGCGCGAATTCGATGAAGTCGACGCGGTCGGCCGTGCGCCGCGTGGTCTCGAAGGCGGCGAACTCCGCCTGCATCTGCGCGACCTGGGTGGCGAGCGCGCGCAGGCGCGGGCTCGAGGCCTGGTGAAGCTCCTTGATGCGGGCGAACTGCGCGTCGCTCAGGCCGAGCTCGTACCTCATCCAGCCGAGCTGCCCGTCAAGCGTGTCGGCATCGGAGGGCTGGTGGAGCCTGAAATAGACCATGTGCGCGGCCACGCCGACGAACAGGCCGAGCAGGAGAACAAGGCCGCCGCGCCTCATGGCAGCTTGGCGATCGTGTCCGCCTTCAGCAGCGGATCGATCAGTTGAAGGTAGCTGCGCGCGAGCTGCGCGCTGTGCGCGCGCTGCTCGCGGTTGACACGGACCTCGGCCACGAAGAGTCCGAGGAGAGCGCAGCTGACCACGAAGAGCACGGCGAAGGGCGGCCGCGCGAGCCACGCGTCGATTCCGGCCCAAAACCCCTCGCCGCGGCTCTTCTCCGCCTTTTCAATGCGGCGCCAGACCTCGGGAGCGAGGTTGGGATGGGATTCGTCCGGCTCCTTCCAGCTGTCCAGGAGGGGGTCGAGGGGATCGAGGGGATCGGGTGGGATGGACATGGTTCCGAGGATGATTCGACGGCAACCGGTATAACACCATCCGGGTGCAATGTCCTCCAAAAATTCGCATCCGGCTTGTGGGCCTTGCCGTGCGCCAGCCCGGCCAGGCGGCCGCGGGATCCCGGGAAACGTGACAATCCCCGGGACTTGTGTCTTTGTGGCTGTCCGGGCCAAATCCGCCCGTCTCACCTGAAATGACGCCAAGCAGCCAAACCCTTGCCATCGAAGGATCAGCAGCCTCGCCTGGCTGCCAGTGTCCCTCGGAGACCCGGCCAGGCAAATGCGGCCGGGCACTCCCCGTTCGGGCGACCTAGGGGGACCCGGGACTGCTCGACCCCGCCTCGTGAGCGCAAGTCATTTCCTTAAAAGGTGTTACGGGGCGGCGTCATGTCCTGATCCGAAGGACGAATGAACGCCGGAAACCTGCTTTTTATCGCCGCACTGGCCATGTCTGCGGGTCTCGTCGCGGGGCGCTTTGCGCGGCGCGTTTGGCTGGCGTCGACAATCGTCGGGGCGATCGCGGCGCTGGCGGCGGCGGTCTACGTGCTGTCCGGCGGCGGCGAGTTGGAGTGGCGGAGCGCCATTCGCCTGGGCGGGGAGCCGCTGCACATGCGCTTGGACGCGATAAGCGCGATGTTCCTTGCCCTGTTGAGCGTTGTCGGAGGGGCCGGCGCGGTTTACGCCTGCGAATACTGGCCGGAAAAGGCGCATCCGCGCTCGGCTCGCGCCGGCCGAGTGTGGTGGAGCGTGATCATGATGAGCTTGGGCGTGGTGATGCTCTCGTCAAACGGGCTGCATTTCCTCATCGCCTGGGAGCTTTTCACGGTGAGCAGCTATTTCCTGATCACCCTCGACCGGCACAACAGCGAAGCGCGCAGCGCGGGCTGGCTTTACCTCGCGGCCTCGCATGCGGCCACACTCTGCCTTTTCGCATTCTTTGCCACGATGGCCGCCCGCACGGGAAGCTGGGAGCTCGGCCCGATGGGCGAGCGCTCGGACCTGGCGCCCCTCTTCTGGCTCGCCTTGGCGGGCTTCGGCGTGAAGGCCGGCATGTTCCCGCTGCACATCTGGCTGCCGTCGGCTCACGCGAATGCCCCGAGCCATGTTTCGGCGATCATGTCCGGAGTTTCCTTAAAGGCGGGCATCTATGGTCTCGTGCGTTTCAGCGGGTGGCTGCCCCTGCCGGCCGGCGCCGGCTGGGTCGTGGCCTTCCTGGGAGTGGCGAGCGCGGTGCTTGGGGTCGCCTTCGCGCTCGGTCAGCACGATCTGAAGCGGCTGCTTGCCTACCACAGCGTGGAGAACATCGGTATCATACTCATCGGGCTGGGATTTGCGCTTGTGGCAAGGGCGCACGGCAATGCGGCATGGGGTCTTCTGGCGCTGGCGGGAGGGCTCCTGCACGTCTGGAACCATGGTCTTTTCAAGGCGCTGCTCTTCCTTGGAGCAGGCTCGGTCCTGCACGCGACGGGAACTCGCGAGATGAGCCTCCTGGGGGGCCTGTGGCGCGCGATGCCTTGGACCGCCGGACTGTTCGCGCTCGGTGCGGTTGCCATTTCGGGCCTGCCGCCGCTCAACGGATTCGTCAGCGAATGGCTTGTGTTCCTGGGGCTCTTCGACGCGGTGAACTCCCCGGGAAACGTCGCGCTTGCCTCCGTTCCCGCCCTGGTCCTCCTGGGCATGACGGGCGCGCTTGCGCTGGCCTGCTTCGTGAAGGTGTGCGGCGTCGTGTTCCTTGGCCAGCCGCGCTCGGCGGCCGCCGAGCACGCTCACGAAAGCGGGCGGTTCATGCTCGGACCGATGGCCGTGCTGGCGACGGCCTGCCTTGCGATCGGATTGGCGCCGGCCGTCTTTTTTATGGCGGTGGCGCGAGCGGCGGGGGAGTGGAATCCCGCTTGGAGCGGCCTTGCTGGGCCGATGTCGCTCAGGACGCTCGGTTCTGCCAATGCCGGGCTGATTCTCGCTGCGGCGCTCGCGGCGTCATTGCTCTGGTGGCGCGCCCGCCGGACGGGAATGAGACGCGCGCCGACGTGGGATTGCGGCTATTCAAGTCCGACTGCGAGGATGCAGTACACAGCGGGTTCATTCGCGGCCATCATCAACGAGTGGTTTGCGTGGATCCTTCGCCCGTCGCGGGACGAACACCGCCCCGAGGAGACGTTTCCAGCCGGTGCGAGCCTCGAGGAGCGGACGCCGGAAACCGTGCTCGAGCATCTGGTCGAGCCCGCCGGCGAGGTTGTCCTGAAGATATCCGGCTTTGCGCGGCGCCTGCAGCACGGGCGCCTCCAATCGTACCTGCTGTACATCGTGATAGGCCTCATCGCGCTGGCGGTGATGGTGCTCAACGGGGGCGGCAGATAGGACCTAGGAAAGATGATCGCCTAGGCCGGCGCCGATGCTGCAGGATTTGGCCCTTACCAATGTATCTGAACCTCATCCAGATCGCCGAGTCGTTTGGAGTCTCGGAGAAAGTCGTTGAAGACTGGATCCGGCGGGAGGGCCTCCCGCACACGCCAGACGGCGGCAGGCTCCTTTTCGACCGGGCGCAGGTCGCCAACTGGGCGGCGGTGCGCGGGCTTGCGGCGAAGGCCGGCTTCCTCGCGCCGGTCGCGCCTGCCTTTGCCACGGGCTTCGCGCTCGAGCCGCTGCTCCGTTCCGGGGGCGTCTGGCGCGACGTGGCTGCGGCGGGTGTGCTGGAGGTTTTCGCGCGAATCGTCTCCGCCCTGCCCGGCGCCACCCCTCCGCTCCGCCAGTACCTCGGCCAGCGCCTCTGCGCGAAGGGCGGAGTCAACATGGCCCCTGTGGGAGGCGGTTTCGCCCTGCCTCACCCCAGCACCCGGATCGCCCTCGGCCGCGATTCCGGCACGGTCGCGCTTATTCTCCTGCGCGACGCCCTTGACCTGACCGAGCCGCAGGCCGATGCCGTTCCGATCACGCGCCTCTTCTTCTTCATAGCGCCAACTCCCCGCGCCCATCTCGACATTTTGGGGAGGCTGAGCCGTGGCCTTGCGCGGGGACCCCTGCGCGAGCAGGTGATTCGGGGGGCGACCGATGAGGAGATATTCAGGGCCGCGGCCGAGGCCGACCGGCCGGCGCCGGGAGCAACCGGTGGAGAAGTGGCCTCGTGACGCCGGGTGCGTTTCTGCTGGCGGCCGCGCTGTGCCTCGCCGCGGGCGCGGTCCTCGGCCGCGGGAATCCGCGGCTGTGGCTTGCGCTGACGCTGGGCGCCATGGCGGCGACGCTCACAGCTTCCCTTATTGTCTGCGAGGGCGCCGTGGACTGGGAATGGCGTAGCCCGCTGGCACCCGGGGGGGAGCCGCTCCACCTGCGCCTGGATGGGCTCAGCGCGCTCTTCCTCGCGCTTCTGAGCGTAGTCGGAGGCGCGAGCGCCGTCTTTTCACGCGGGTACTGGACCGACGAGGAACATCCCGATTCGGCGCCGAGCAGCCGGATGTGGACGAGCTTGCTCCTGGCCGCCATGGGATCCGTGCTGCTGGCGTCGAATGGGCTGCACCTTCTCATCGCGTGGGAGCTGTTCACGGTCAGCGCGTATTTTCTGATCACGCTGGACCGGCGGCACCGTGACGTGCGGGCTGCGGGCTGGCTCTATCTTGGCGCCTCGCATGCAGGCACAATGTGCCTTTTCGCATTCTTCGCGGCGCTGTCGGCGCGGACGGGAAGCTGGGACCTTGGCCCGGTGCGCGAGCAGGCCGGCCTGGCGCCGTTGTTCTGGCTGGCGCTCTTCGGGTTCGGCGTGAAGGGCGGGATGTTCCCTGTTCACGTCTGGCTCCCGTCGGCGCACGCCAATGCGCCGAGCCACGTCTCGGCCCTCATGTCGGGCGTGGCGATAAACATGGGAATCTACGGGATCGCGCGCTTCAGCGGCTGGCTGCCCCTTCCTGCCGCATCGGGATGGGTCCTGCTTGGCGTCGGATCGGCCGGGGCGTTGCTGGGCATTGCCCTTGCGTTCGTGCAGAATGACCTCAAGCGGCTCCTTGCCTACTGCTCGGTCGAGAATGTCGGCGTGATACTGATCGGCGTCGGCGGGGCGCTGCTTGCCGTGACGCACGGCGGCGCTCCCTGGGGGAAGCTTGCGATCGCGGGGGCGCTCCTGCACGTGTGGAACCATGGCCTGTCAAAGGCGCTGCTCTTCTTCGGCGCCGGCTCGGTGCTGCACGCCACCGGCAAGCGCGAGATGACCCAGCTCGGCGGCCTCTGGCGTGCGATGCCCTGGACCGCGGGACTGTTCGCATTCGGAGCGGTGGCGATATCCGGCCTGCCGCCGCTCAATGGGTTCATCAGCGAATGGCTGGTGTACCTCGGCCTCTTCGACGCGGCGGCGAGCCGCAGCCCCGGCCTTTGGGGGGTGGTGCCGGCGGTGATCATCCTCGGGATGGCGGGCGCCCTCGCGCTGGCGACGTTCGTGAAGGCCAGCGCAACCGTCTTCCTTGGGGCGCCGCGGACGCGGACCGCGGCAGGTGCGCGCGAGTGCGGGATGCTGATGCGCGCCCCCATGCTGGCCCTTGCGGGCGCCTGCTCGGTGATAGGGCTTGCGCCGGCGCTCTTCTGGCGGCCACTGGAGCGCGCGGCGGGCTCCTGGCATCCCGCATGGGCCGCTTCAGAGGGGCAGGCGCCGCTCGCGGCCGCGGGCTTGGCCCACGTTGCGCTGGCCGCCGTCGCCTGCGCGGCGGCGGCATGGCTCTGGCGGAAGGCGCATGCAAACGGGCTCCGAAGGGCGCCGACATGGGACTGCGGGTATTCGGCGCCGACCGCCCGCATGCAGTATTCGGGCGGTTCCTTCAGCGGGATCGCGATGGGATGGTTCGCCGGCATCCTCGGGCCCGAGCGCGTGCTGCACCGCCCGCACGGGCCGTTTCCCGTTCGCGCGATCCGGATGGAGCGGGTTCCGGACACCGTGCTGGCGCATGTGATGGAGCCGGCGAGCGACGCGGTGCTGCGCCTGTCCGGCGCGGCCCGCAGGCTGCAGCACGGCCGCCTGCAATTCTATATCGTGTATTTGTTGTGCGGCCTCACAGTTGTCGCTCTTTTGACATGGATCGGCGTTGGGCAATGAGATTCGTCCTCGAAACAATTCTCCGTCTGGCCTTGTGGCTCCTTCTGGCGCCATTGCTGCCGGGCATCATCAACAAGGTGAAGGCCTGGGCGGCGGGACGCAGGGGGCCGCCCGTGCTGCAGCTCTACTATGACCTGTCGCGCCTGTGGAGTAAGGGTGTCGTGATGAGCACGCTCGCGTCGCCCGGCTTCATAGTGGGTCCCGCTGTTGCGTGGGTGGCCTTGGTTGGGGCGGCGCTTTTGATGCCGCTGGGCGGGGCCGGCGGGGCGCTCAGCTTCAGGGGCGACGTGCTGCTGCTGGTCTATCTGCTTGCCCTGGCGCGGTTCTGCACGGCATGGGCCGCCCTTGAGACGGGCTCGGCGTTTGAGGGCATGGGCGCCGCCCGCGAAGTGAGCTACGCCGTGCTGTCGGAGGTGGCGCTGATAACGGCCGTGTTATCCCTGAGCGTCCAGACGGGCAACGTGACGCTGACCGACATGCTGGCGCTGTCGGTGGGCTCCGGGGCGGTGCTCCTGGCCGCCGGGCTGTTTGCCGTGCTTCTCGCCGAGAATTGCCGCGTGCCCTTTGACGACCCGAACACGCACCTGGAGCTGACGATGGTCCACGAGGCCATGATCCTCGATCACAGCGGCCCCCCGCTGGCGGTGATTCTGCACGGGGCCTCGCTCAAGCTCATGCTCTTTGCCGTGCTGCTAAGCCAGGTCGTGCTGCCCCTGGGGCAGCTGGCGCCGCTCGCGGCCGCGGCCACGCTCATCGGCACGGTGTTTGGCGTCACGGTCGCCATCGGGCTCGTCGAGTCGCTGACGGCGCGCTTTGCATTCAAGCGCGTGCCGCTTCTGCTGACGGCCGCGTTTCTGCTGTGCCTGTTCGCGCTGCTCCTGGCGAGGAAAGGCGGTGTGGGATGAGCTCCACGATGAACCTCATGATCGGCATGGCGATGGGGCTGAACCTGCTGGCGCTCGGCGGCAGCAGGGTACCGCAGGTCATACGCGCCGTCGCGGCGCAGGGGATCCTGCTGGGGGTGCTGCCGCTTATGCTCGAGCACGAGTTCGACTGGATGGTCGCGCTCGTCGCGGTGGTCACGGTGATGGTGAAGGGGTTCCTGATCCCGAGTCTGCTGCATCGCGCGATGCGCGCGGCGAAGATCGAGCGTGAAATCGACCCCTTCATCGGCTTTGTGCCGTCACTGTTGCTGGGGGCCGCGGGGACGATCGCCGCGGTTGCCGCGGCGCGGATGCTGCCGCTGCTGCCTGAGCACACCGGCACGCTCCTGGTGCCCGGCGCCCTGGCTTCGATCTTCACGGGCTTCATCCTCCTCATCGGCCGGGTGAAGGCGATCTCGCAGGTCTGCGGCTACCTGATCCTCGAGAATGGCATCTATCTGTTCGGCCTGCTGCTCATCCACTCAACGCCTCTGCTGGTGGAGTCGGGAATACTGCTGGACCTGACGGTGGGCGTTTTCGTCATCGGCATCATCGTCGACCGGATCCAGCGGGCGTTCGACTCGCTCGACACCCGCAAGCTCACCGTGCTCCGCGAATGAGGGAATTCCTGCTCATAATCCTCCCGCTTGCCGGCGCGGCTCTGGCGGTCCTCTGGCCAAGCGAGCGCACGCGCCCCTGGCTCATGCCCGCGGTTGGCTCCGTGCACACCGTGCTGGCCTTCTGGCTGCTGTTCAGCCCCCCCCATGTGGCCCCCGGGGCCTGGTTCGGGTTCGATCCGATCGCCCGTTCGGTGCTTCCCGCGGTCTCGCTCCTGTTCCTGGCCTGCGCGGCGTACGGCGTCACCTACCTGCGCATCCGGACGGAGCGCCCCAACCGGGTGTTTGTCGCTTCGCTGCTCGCGATCCTGGGGCTCCTGAGCGCTGGGCACCAGGCGCGCCACCTTGGAATGCTGTGGATCACCACCGAGGCTGTGACGCTTACGGCGGTGCCGCTGCTCCATTTCAACGGCACCTCGCGGGCGTTCGAGGCGACGTGGAAATACTTGCTCGTCGGCGGCACGGGCATAGCGCTTTCGCTTCTGGGCTCATTCTGCCTGGGATACGCCTCGGTGCGAGGCGGCGGCAACGGCGACCTGACCTTCGTGGCGCTCATGGCGCAGGGCGCCGGCCTGTCGCGCCCCTGGGTGCTGATCGCGTGGGTCTTCCTGCTTGTCGGATACGGAACGAAGATGGGACTGGCGCCCATGCACACGTGGAAGCCCGACGCCTACGGCGAAGCGCCGGCAATCGTGGGCGCGATGCTCGCGGGCGGGGTCACCACCGTGGCGTTCACGGCGGTGCTCAGGGTTCGGGCCGTCATCAACGCGGCGGGCGAGGGCCTTGCCGCCGACCGGACGCTGCTGGCGATCGGCCTGTTCTCGATGCTCGTGGCGGTCCTGTTCCTCCTGGGGACCCGAGACTTCAAGCGGATGCTGGCGTATTCCAGCGTCGAGCACATGGGGATCCTGGTCATCGGCGCGGCGCTTGGACCGGCCGGCTTGTGGGCGGCCTTCTTCCACGTGTGGAGCAACGGCCTCACGAAGGGCGCGCTGTTCCTGAGCGCAGGCAACATCCGCCGCGCCGCCGGCGCGCGAACCGCCGACGAGGTGAGGGGCATGTCCTCCGTGACGCCGCAGTCGGCCGCGATCTTCGTGGCGGGGATGTTTGCCGTGACCGCGTGCCCGCCGTTCGGCCCGTTCTTCAGCGAGCTGCGCGTGATTCGGGCGGCGTTCGAGACGGGCCACCTGGCCGTCGCGGCCATGTTCCTCGCGTGCCTCCTGTTCGCGTTCTTCGGCCTGACGCGGCTCGTGTTCAGCATCGTCGACGGCCGGCCGCGCACGGCGGAAAAGGGGGCCGCGAAGCGGATCCGGGAGAAGGCCGGCGTGATCATTCCGCCGCTCGCACTGATGGGGATATCGCTGTGGCTGGGCCTTGCGACCCCCGCGGCGCTTCGTGAGGCGTGGACGGACGCCGTTGCCCAGCTCTATCCCGCGCCATGAGCACGTCGCCCTTATTCGCGCTCTTGGCCAATGGCACGGGCATTCCGTGGGCCGAAGTGCCCGAGTGGCCCGCGCCGGAGCTGGTCCGCAGGACCGGGGTGGAGCTCGACCGGGGGGCTCGGCTTTGCGCGTGGTTCGGCGTGCCCGAGGATGGGGGGGCGCGCCTGGTCGCCCTGATCGCCTTCGACGCTGACAACACCCTGGCTGTCGGGCGCAGCGCCCCTTTTGCGGGCGCCTATCCGTCCCTGACCGCAACCCACCCGCAGGCCCACATGTTTGAGCGCGAGGTGTGGGAGAAGCACGGTCTCAAGCCGGAAGGGCACCCATGGCTCAAGCCCGTCCGGAAGGGCGCCGGCAATGCGCCCGCCGCGGGGGAGTTCTTTCGCGTGGGCGGCGGCGAGATCCACGAGGTTGCCGTCGGCCCGGTCCACGCCGGCATCATCGAGCCCGGGCATTTCCGGTTCCAGTGCGCGGGCGAGGAGGTGCTGCACCTTGAGATAGCCCTCGGCTACCAGCACCGCGGCGTGGAGGAGGCCCTGGTCCGCGGGCCCCACCGCGCCACGATGAGCCAGATCGAGGCCGTGGCCGGCGACACGACGATCGGCCACGCGACCGCATACGCTTGGGTAATGGAGGCCCTGGCGGGCGAGGAGGTTCCGCTGCGCGCCCAATGGCTGCGGGCGGTTGCGCTTGAGCTTGAGCGGCTCGCCAACCACACGGGCGACCTCGGCGCGCTGGCGAGCGACGTCGCATTCCTGCCGACGGCGTCGGCCTGCGGGAGAATCCGCGGCGAATTCCTCAACCTCACTGCGCTGATCTGCGGGAACCGGTTCGGGCGCGGCCTTGTCCGGCCGGGCGGCTGTCGCTTTGACCTGGAGCCCGAGCGGCTTGGAACGCTGGTCACCCAGCTGGGCGCCGCCCTTTCCGAGGCGGACCTCGCTTCCGGGTGGCTATGGGACGCCACGTCGGTTCGGGCGCGCTTCGAGGACACGGGCACGCTGTTCGCCAAGCAGGCTGCGGATCTCGGCATGGTGGGTCCGGTCGCGCGGGCCTGCGGGCTCGTGCGCGACGTTCGCTTCGACCACCCGGCCGGCTGGCATCGCCTCGCCCAGGCGCCGGTGGCGGTCTGGCCGGGCGGCGACGTGCTGGCGCGGGCGCGCGTCCGCTGGCTGGAGGTGCAGCGGTCGGGCCGGTTCCTTCGCGAGCAGCTCGCGGCCGAGGTGGGGGGAGCCGTGCGGGCGGAGCTTTCGCAGCCGGCCCGGGACACGCTCGCGGTCGCGATGGTGGAGGGATGGCGCGGGGAGGTGTGCCATGTCGCACTGACGGGCGCCGACGGACGCTTCAGAAGCTACAAGATCGTCGACCCGTCGTTTCACAACTGGATAGGGCTGGCGCTGGCGCTGCGCGGCGAGGCGATCTCCAACTTTCCCCTCTGCAACAAGAGCTTCAACCTCTCCTACTGCGGCTTCGATCTCTGAGCCGCCGGACCCCTCACCATGTTTGCCGTCGACACATTCACCCACCGCCTGAGGCGGGGCTGCGAGACCATGGCCTACCCCAAGGGGCCGCCGCCAAGGCTGCCGGACAGGCATGGCGGCGCCCTGCGTGTCGACGCCGCAAAATGCCCCGACGAGTGCCGCGAATGCCTGCCCGTGTGCCCGACGGAGGCCATAACACAGCCCACGGGCAGCGGCATCGCGCTCGACCTGGGGCGCTGCCTTTTCTGCGCGGCGTGCGTCGAGGCGTGCCCGCACGACGCGATAACCCAGACCGGCGACTTCCGCATGGCGGCGCGGCGGCGCGAGGACCTCGTGCTCGGCCGCGCGGGCGAGGAGCAGGTGCGTCTTG
This sequence comes from uncultured Opitutaceae bacterium, assembly GCA_964451965.1. GTDB lineage: Bacteria > Verrucomicrobiota > Verrucomicrobiia > Opitutales > Opitutaceae > Palsa-1447. The sequence goes on along the minus strand of CAYVKH010000051.1, from coordinate 8,425 downwards.
CGGCGGCGCTCGACGGGAAGCTGCGGAAGCTTTTCGGCCGATCGCTCCGGCTGCGGCAGGTGAGCGCCGGAGGCTGCGGCGCGGCGGAGGCGGATCTCAACGTGCTCAGCACCATAGCCTGGGACCTCGGCCGCTTCGGCATCCAGTTCGTGGCCTCCCCGCGGCATGCCGACGGCCTTGTCGTCACCGGCCCGGTCTCGAGGAGCATGGAGCTGGCCTTGAGGAAGACCTGGGACGCCATGCCGGAGCCGAAGATCGTCATCGCGGTCGGCACGTGCGCCATTTCGGGCGGGCCGTTCATCGGCAATCCCGAGGTGAGAAATGGCGTGGAATCCATTCTGCCCGTCGACCTCTTCATCCCGGGCTGGCCTCCGCATCCGCTGACCATCCTCGACGGCCTCCTGCGCCTGCTCGGCCGCCTGGACGAGAGGCCGCGTGCCGGGAGCTGATCGATCGCATCCATGAATGCGCCGGAAGGCGGCGCGCGAGCGGAGCGGGCCCGCCGAGCCGGAAATCGTGACAAGCCGGGCGATCCGTGATCGGATTCAAGTTTGGCTCAGGTCGGCCCCCCTTTCCCGCCATGAAGACACCCCGAAGCCCGTTCCTTGCGCTCCTTGCCTCATCCGCGTTGCTGGCATTGCCGGCGACCACACAGGCCGCGGAGGACGACATGCCCCACTTTGTCCAGAAGGACGGCAGGCACGCCTTCATCGTGGACGGCGCCCCGTTCCTGATGCTGGGGGGCCAGTGCGGCAACTCGAGCGCGTGGCCGGCCGAGCTGCCCGGCGTGTGGTCCGCGATCGAGCGCATGCACGCCAACACGCTCGAGGCGCCCGTGTACTGGGAGCAGTTCGAGCCCGAGCAGGGCAGGTACGACTCCTCCATCGTCGACACGATGATCCAGCAGGCGCGGGAGCACCATGTGCGCCTCGTGCTCCTGTGGTTCGGCACCTGGAAGAACGGAAGCTCGCACTACATTCCGATGTGGATGAAAGCCCGGCAGGAGCTCTACCCGAAGATCATCGGCAGGAACGGCCAGAGCGTTGATTCGCCGTCGCCCCATTTCCCCGCGTCGCTCGAGCTCGACAAGCGCGCATTCCGGGCCCTGATGGGCCACCTCAAGGCCGCCGATCCCGTCCACACGGTCATCATGGTCCAGGTCGAGAACGAGCCCGGGGCCTGGGACACGATACGCGACTATTCGCCGACCGCCCAGGCGGCCTTCGAGCAGCCCGTTCCCGCCGAACTCCTCGGCGCCCTCGGCCTCTCCGCGAGGGCCGGCGGCGGCTGGTCGGCCGTCTTCGGAAAGGACGCGGACGAGTTCTTCCACGCTTGGTTCGTCGCGCGCTACGTGGGCCAGGTCGCCGCGGCCGGCAAGGAGGCGTATGCGCTGCCGATGTACGCCAACGCCGCCCTCCGGGACCCGATCTCGCCGGGGCCGGCTGGCACCTACGAGAGCGGGGGGCCGACGGACAACGTCCTCGCGATATGGAAGGCCGCGGCGCCCGCGTTGGACGTGCTTTCCCCCGACATCTACCAGAACGACAATGCGCGGTACCGCAGGGTGCTGGAACTGTACGCAAGGCCGGACAACCCGCTGTTCGTGCCCGAGACCGGATCCTCGCCCTGGTACGCGCACATGCTCTTCGCGGCCCTCGGCAGGGGCGCAGTCGGGTGGGCCCCCTTCGGGGTCGACATGGGGCGCGTGGCCAACCCGTCAGCGTTGGCCCGGGGCCCTGATGAGGACAGGCTCGCGCCCCTCGCGCTCAACTTCGGAATTGTGGGGTCGATCATGAGGGAGGTCGCGCGCCTGGAGTTCGAGGGACGGCTCCAGGCCGTCGCGGAGGACGCGGACACCCACATCCAGTCCATGGGATTCGGGAGCTGGAGGGCGGTCGTCTCCTACGGGGCGCCGCGCTTCGGCTTCGGCGCGGAGCCCAAGGGAAACCCGGAGCCCATCGGGGTCGCGCTTGTCGCCAGCCTCGGCGATGACGAGTTCCTCATCACCGGGCATTCCTGCAGGGTCGACTTCCGCCCGGCCGACCCGGCGTCAAAAGCAAAGCGGGAGTTCCTGCGTGTGGAGGAGGGCACCTTTGAGAACGGCGCATTCAGGCCCGCCCGGATCTGGAATGGCGACCAGACGGACTATGGCCTGAACCTCGGGGCGGCGCCGGTCGTGCTGCGCGCCCGCCTGCGGACGTTCTGACTAGGCCGGCTTCTTGTCGTAGAAGACCCGGAGGTCAGCCGACTCGCCCGGCAGGAGCTCCTTTGCTCGCTTGAGCGCGTTGCGGGTGGCCACGGTCGCGTTAGCCTCCGCAGGGAATATGTTCTCCCTGCCAATCTGCCTGAGGAGGCCGCTGTTCTCCAGCACGCGCGTGACCTCCGGGCTGCTCCCGCTGATGAGCAGGTGGCGCCCGGTCTCGCGCAGATAGTCGTGCAGGTTCTCCATCGCCATCACGGTCGAGGCGTCGAGATGCCGCGCGTTCTTCATCCGAAGTATGAACACGCGGATGTTCTGATTCTCCGCAAGGCTCCGGACCTGCTCCTGGAACAGGTCCGCCGCGCCGAAGAAGAGCTCCCCCTCGACGTGGATGATCGAGATCTGCGGATGGGGCCGCTGGGCGGGATCGTGCAGCTCGGCGAGGTTGCCGGTCTCATTGATCGCGTATTCGACGAGGGTGGGGGTGCTGGTCTTCCTCAGGAAGAGCGCGAGCGATACCCCGATGCCGACATAGATGGCCGTATCGAGCTTGAGGAACAGGCAGGAGCCGAGGGTCACGACGAACACGACCAGGTCCGAAGGGGTTGAGCGGCACGAGATGCGTATCTGGTGCCAGTTGATCATCTTCGTACCCACGCGGATGAGATGGGCCGCCAGCGCTGCAACCGGTATGAAGTTGAAGACCGGCGTCACGAACGTGAGGACGAGAAGAACGACCGCGCTGCTGAGCATTGACGAGACCTGGGTCCTGGCGCCGCTCTGGAAGTTGACCGCCGAGCGTGCGAAGGACGACGAGCCGGGCACGGCTCCGAAGAAGGCGCAGGCGATGTTGGCCGCGCCCATCCCGATGAGCTCCTGGTTGGGCTCGATCTTCTGGCCGCTCTTCGCGGCAAGGCCCTTCGTGATGGAGGCCGCCTCGAGCATCCCCAGGATCGAGATGGCGATGGCGGTCACGGCGAGCTCCGGCAGCAGGTGTATCCTCTTCGGGCCGAACGGGTAGCCCGCAAACGCCGGGAGGACCGCCGTCAGCGAGCCCTCGTCCCGGATCATCCGGAACGGGATGTGCAAGGGGTGGTAAACGGTGAAGATCTTCGCGCCAATCCCCAGCAGCGCGAGGCCGATGAGCGCCTCGGGCCAGCGCGGCCGCAGCCGGCGCACTCCCCAGAAGATGGCGAACGTGAGGGCGCCTATGCCGATCGCCCACGGGTAGACCCGCGCGGTGCCGAGGTCGAAGATGGCCTGCAGGACATTCGTCGAGAAATTCTGGCCGGCCTCGACCTTGTAGCCGAGCAGGTTGTGGAGCTGGCTTGCTATCAGCAGGATGCCAATGCCCGTGCTGTAGCCGACCACGACCGACCTCGAGATGAACTTCGTGATCTCCCCGAAGTTGAGGAGCCCGGCGAGGAGCTGGATTACGCCTATGAGGAACGCCAGGTAGACCGCGAGCTGGAGCGGTTCCAGCCCGGTCGCCGAGTTTGCGGCGATGGTCGCAGCCACGATCAGGCTGATCGAGCTCGTGGGCCCGAAGACATGGTGGCGTGAGGAGAAGAAGAGCGAGCCCACGAAGCCCCCTATGATGACCGAGACGATGACCGGCGTGGGCGGCAGGTTCAGGATCAACGAGAAGCCTACCGCCTGGGGGATGGACACCAGCGTCACCGTTGCCCCGGCTATCAGGTCGGCGCGGAACTTTTCCCACGTGTACTTCCTCAGCTCGCCGATGAACGGCAGACGCACCCTGAACATGTGGGAGCCCATCGCCGCGACCTCCTCGGTTAGCTCCGTCACGCTGTCCATTGGCAAGGTCTCTTATCGGAGCACGTCGCGCGCAAGCGCGATCTTTGCGCGGGAATGGGGCCTGTTCGGCCCTTTAACGGGAGTGTCACGACGGCGTCACGCATCCGTAACAATGCGGATGTAGCTTAGAAGGCGATCCAACCCGACAAAACAACAACGTCTCAGACTCAACAACTATGCTCCCCATCAAATCCAAATGGCTCGCGCTTCTCGGAGCCCTCTCGGCCCTTGGCGCGGCGTCCGCGTCAGCCCAGATGCTCATCAACGGTGCCGGTGCCACCTTCCCGTTCCCGATCTACTCGAAATGGTTCAACGAGTACACGAAAGTGGATCCGTCGGTGCGGTTCAACTACCAGTCGATAGGCTCCGGAGGCGGGCAGAAGCAGATTCTGTCGGAGACGGTCGATTTTGGGGCCTCGGACGGCCCGATGTCGGACGACAACCTTGCGAAGGCGCCCCGCACCCTTTGGCATTTCCCGACGGTCGCGGGCGCTGACGTCATCACCTACAACATTCCCGGGGACGCGAAGCTCAAGATCGACGGCCCGACCATCGCCGGGATTTTCCTCGGCAAGATCGTGAAATGGAACGATCCGGCCATCGCGGGCCAGAATCCGGACACCAAGCTTCCGGACGCTGACATCGTCGTCGTCCACCGCTCCGACGGCAGCGGGACGACGTACATCTTCACGGACTACCTGAGCCACGTGAGCCCGGAGTGGAAGGAGAAGGTCGGCAAGGGCACGTCCGTCAGCTGGCCGAGCGGCATAGGCGGCAAGGGGAACGAGGGCGTTTCCGGGCAGGTGAAGCAGGTGCCCGGCTCCATCGGGTACGTCGAGCTCGTGTACGCGAAGCAGAACAAGCTGCCCTACGCGGACGTGAAGAACTCCTCGGGCAACTACATCACCCCGTCCATAGAGTCCGTCACTGAGGCGCTCGCCACCGCCGAGATCCCCGACGACTTCCGCTTCTCGATGGTGAATCCCCCAGGTGCGCAGGCCTACCCGATATCGGGCACCACCTGGCTGCTCGTCTACGCGGAGCAGAAGGACCATGCGAAGGGCGAAAAGCTCGTCCAGTTCCTCAAGTGGGCCTATTCCGCCGGCGAAAAGCTGGCTCCCGGGCTAGATTACGCACCCTTGCCAGACGCGCTCGTCAAGCGCGCCCTTGAAAAGGTGCAAGCCATCAAATATTGACGAGAGTGAATCGGGGGCGGGCGTGCCTTCATGCACGCCCGCTTTCCGTCTAGTTGAGCTCCGTGCCCTCCACAACCCAAGCATTGCCCGCGCCCGGATCCCGGGGGCCTGACATCGCGTTCAAGTGGGTGGCCGTGCTGGCCGCGGCGATGATTGTCGTCCTCATCGTTCTGGTCGGATGGCAGCTTTATTACGGCTCGCGACTGTCGCTGGCGAAATACGGGGTCGGGTTCCTTTGGAGCAGCGAATGGGATCCCGTTGCGGACAAGTACGGGGCGCTCCCGTTCATATTCGGGACGCTCGTCTCCTCGCTCATCGCCCTTTTGATCGCGGTGCCCCTCGGGGTGGCCACGGCGCTCTTCCTGACGGAGCTCGCGCCGATAAGGGTGCGCCAGCCGATCATCATGGCGATCGAGATGCTCGCGGCCGTCCCCAGCGTCATCTTCGGCCTCTGGGGCATCTTCGTCCTCATCCCGTGGCTGAGGGACCACCTGTTCATCTGGCTGAAGCGATACCTCGGGTTCCTGCCCCTGTTCCAGGGGCCGATCTACGGGGTCAGCATGCTTGCCGCGGGCATCATCATAGCGATCATGATCCTGCCGATCATCACGTCCATCTCGCGCGAGATACTGCGCTCGGTGCCGAACCTCCAGCGCGAGGCGGCCTACGCGCTCGGCGCGACCCGCTGGGAGGTCCTGAAGATCGCCGTGCTGAGCTACGCCCGGAGGGGATTGTTCGGCGCCGCGATCCTCGGCCTGGGCCGGGCGATGGGCGAGACCATGGCCGTCACCATGGTGATCGGCAACCGGCCGCAGATCAGCGCGTCGCTCTTTGCGCCCGGCTACACGCTCGCGAGCGTGGTCGCCAACGAGTTCACGGAGGCGACGACCGAGCTCTACCTGAGCTCCCTTTTCGAAATAGGGCTGGTGCTCCTTGCCGTGGCAATTCTGGTCAACGTGGCGGCGCAGGTCCTGCTGAAGAGCATGACCGGCAGCGGGCCGATAAAGGTGAACTGAGGCGATGACCGAGTCTCCCTACCTGCCCACCCCCCGGTTTGCGCGCTGGCGCAAGATGAAGAGTTCGGCCGCCACAGCCATCCTGGTGGTGTGCGCGCTCGCGGTGATCGCGCCGCTCTTCCTCGTCATCTACTTCCTGCTGTCCAGCGGGTTCAGCTCGCTCGACTGGAACTTCTTCACGCAGCTTCCAAAGCCCACGGGCGAGGTTGGCGGGGGCATGGCAAACGCGATCGCGGGGACGATCATCCTGCTCGCCATGGCCACCGTCGTGGGGGTCCCCTTCGGGATATTCGGGGGGATCTACCTCGCCGAGTACGGCTCCGACCGAGCCAACAACTGGATCCGGTTCGCGGCCGACGTGCTGAACGGCGTCCCGTCGATCGTCTGGGGCATGGTGGTCTACCTGATGCTCGTCGTCCCGTTCAAGACGTTCTCCGCCTATGCCGGGGGAGTCGCCCTCGGGCTCATGATGGTGCCGCTTGTCATGCGCACCACGGAGGAGGTCCTGATTCTCGTGCCCCAGAGCTACCGGGAGGCGGCGCTCGCCCTGGGAGTGGCGCGATGGAAGATGATCGTGGTCATAGTGGTCCGCACCGCCCTGAAGGGGATCGCGACCGGGGTCATCGTCGCCCTGGCCCGCATTGCCGGGGAGACGGCGCCCCTCCTGTTCACCGCGTTGGGCAACACCTTCTGGAGCACGAACCTCAAGCAGCCCATTTCGGCCCTTCCGCTCCAGATATTTGCCTACGCCATTTCGCCTTACGATGACTGGCACCGGCAGGCCTGGGCCGGTGCCCTGGTCCTCGTGGCTTTGATTCTCGCCCTGAATATAACGGTTCGCGTACTTTCGCGGGACCGCAACAAAACCGATTGAACGTCATGTCCACACTTCCCGAAGCGGCAACGGGTCACACGGTCTCCGAGTCACTCAAGGTTTCGTCCACGCCCGCTTCCGGGGCTAACCCAAGCCTTCCGGCCGAGTCGGAGGAGGTCGCCTTTGACATCAGGAACTTCAGCATGTGGTACGGCCAGCGGCAGGCCCTGATGGATGTCACGATACGCATCCCCGCAAGGAAGGTGACGGCCATCATCGGGCCGAGCGGCTGCGGCAAGTCCACTTTCCTGCGTGCGCTGAACCGCATGCACGAGCTGACACCGGGAACCCGCCTCGAGGGCTCGCTGCGCCACTACGGCGCGGACCTATACGGGCCCGGAGTGGAGGCGGTCGCGATCCGGCGCCGAGTGGGGATGGTGTTCCAGAAATCCAACCCCTTCCCGACGATGTCCATAGCTGAGAATGTGCTCGTCGGGCTGCGCCTCAACGGCGTGCGGGACAAGAAGGTCCTGCAGGCCCGCCTTGAGGAGTCGCTGCACATGGCCGCCCTCTGGGAGGAGGTGAAGGACGTCCTCCACCGCCCGGGCACGAGCCTCTCGGGGGGGCAGCAGCAGCGCCTCTGCATAGCCCGTTCGCTCGCGGTCCAGCCGCAGACGCTCCTCATGGACGAGCCCTGCTCGGCCCTGGACCCGCTTGCGACGGCGAAGATCGAGGAGCTTATCCAGACGTTGCGCGAACGCTACACAGTCGTAATCGTCACCCACAACATGCAGCAGGCCGCCCGATGCTCGGACAGGACCGCGTTCTTCTACATGGGCCGCCTCATTGAATTCGACAACACCCGGAACATATTCACGAGCCCGGGCAATCCCCAGACCGAGGCCTACGTCTCGGGCCGTTTCGGCTGACGCACGCCAATCCCATTCATCCATGACCCATTACTACGAGGAGATGAACCAGCTGAAGGAAAGCCTGCTTGCGATGGCGAGCCATTCCGAATCGGCCCTGACGCGCGCCATGCGGGCGCTTGTCGAGCGCGACGACGCCCTCGCGCAGTCCGTGATCGACGACGACAACATAATCGACCAGTTCGAGGTGGAGATCGACGACATAGCCATCCACCTCCTTGCGAAGGCGCCCGTCGCCACGGACCTGCGCCTGACGACGGTGGCGATGAAGATCTCCCAGAACCTGGAGCGGGTCGGCGATTCCGCCGTCACGATCGCCCGCCGGGTGATCGACCTGGACACCGAGCAGCAGCTCAAGCCCTACGTCGACCTGCCTCGCATGGCGACGATGGCGCTTGAGATGCTGCGCGACTCCATCTCGGCGTTCATCAACCGGGAGCCCGAGAAGGCGC
>CAYVKH010000050.1:0-24241 GCA_964451965.1 uncultured Opitutaceae bacterium | reverse complement strand
GCACCATCTACGGGATCGATGGCACGGTCAGTCGATCTCAATCTCGGGGCCGGACCTTGTCCGGGATCGTTTGGCCGCGATAGCCCGGAGTTCCTTTGCAGCAAGAAGGTCTTTTTCGCGCCCCATCGCCTCTTTGGCTTGAACCAAGTCGGCGAGGGACATGAGCCGACAACTCTTTCCGCCGATCTCAAACCACTCGGCATTTGCTTTAAGGGTATCAAAACTGCCCAAGCCTTGTATGGAAGAAAGAATATCAACGACACCCCAGTCCGTCTCGAGGTAAAGGTTGCGGATCTCTTCACCGGGCGGCGGAGTTTTAAGGAACGAAAGGCGCTGCGGTGTCATCCGATGGAGTGGATGCAGGTCCTTCAAGGTTGAGCGAAGTCGCTCTACATTCTCAGTCGTTAGAACCGCGCAGATATCGAGATCTCGCGTGACGAGAGCTGAGCCGTGAAGCACTCCGGCAAATCCTCCAACAACAACAAAATCAACGCCTGAGTCAGCGAGTCTTTGGAGTAATTGGCTCAGGCTTTTCACTGCGTTCGTCGCGGATCCGGTCGAATTCCAGCACTAGGGCGAGCGCTTGGTCATGCTGTATGGCCCGTTCTTCCGGGCTAAGCCTCAAGCTGGCGTCCACTAGGCTCAAATCAAAGCCCGCTTTTTCAGCTTCGATAATGGCTGAATTGTCGGGTTCCCGCATGTGGGGAAGTCTGTTCAATGAGACGGGAACGTCAAATGTCCAAATGCAAACGACCTCCGCTATTTCAGCGAGGACAACCGACGTGTGGCACCTAGCTTGGCACGATCGGTTGTGCGTTTCCAGCATGACTCAAAATCTGCCGACGAAAGGCGTGGGGGTTCGATCCCCCCCCTGGGCACCATCCATTAACGCGTCTGTGCCGCCTCGGGAAAGGTTTCGATCTCAAGGTCTCGGTACGAGACCTCTGTGTTGGCGCCGCCATGGATTTGCAGCGCAAACTTGCCCCGTAGCGGGATCGCTCCGTCGCGCTCGGTGTAGTCGACGGTCTTCACGCCGTTGAGCCAGATCTCGATGTGCGCCCTTTCCGCCCGAATCCTGTAGTCATTCCAAACGCCCGGCCTTAACGCGCGGTTTCGAACGTCGGCCGGCGCGGTCGCCAGATTCGCGTTGCGCCGGCTCTCGTCGTACAAGTTGCCGTCGGTTTCGGCCCCAAGATCGGCCTGGTAGCCCGAGACCTCAAAGGTGCCGGGGACGCGTTGAGACCAAAACTGAACGCCTCCGTTCACGAATCCTCCGGTGCCCTCGACCTTGTACTGGAGCCGCAGCTCGAAATCTCCATAGTCCGCTGTGGTCGCAAGGAACTCGTTGTTCGGCTGCCGCCGGTCGAGGGCGCCTGCGACAATGGCGCCGTCCTCAATGCGCCAATTACCCAAGTTTCCCTCCCAGCCCTCAAGTGTCGTCCCGTCGAACAGCGGCTTCGAGGACTCGCCTCCCACCGTGGATATGGTCCCAACCGGAGTGCTCGTGGGCGCGATGACCTGAACCTCCATTCGGGTCAATTCGGGGTCGATAATGTCCATGGCCCAGAGTCGCTCGCCGTTCACGGTGGGCAGGTGACTGCTCCGAGTCGCGATTCCCCCCTTATGCAGCGCATGATAGGCGTCGTCTATGTTACCCACCTCAAAGTTCACATGATCGAGCGCGCCCGCGGCCCATTTGTTCAAGGGAGGTTCGCAGAAGATCAGCTCGATCAGGTCCTTGCTGGGTCCAGGCAGCCTGAACTTGACCAGGGCTAGGTGTCCTTTCGCGTCGTTCATGCGGACTATCTCGGGACAGCCCAGCGTCGCCCGATAAAAGGCCATTGCAGGTTCCGCAAGTGAGGACGGCACCGCTAGTCCTATATGCTGCAAGTGATTGCTGAACGGGATGTGACGCATTGCCTCGGTTTCGGGGGCGATCCATGGCTTGGTCACCTGCAACAGATTTCCGGCCGGGTCAGCCAGTTGAAGGACGCGCCTCTGCCGATCCGAGCCAATCCAGGTCATGGGCACGCCGCGGGCTCGCAGGGCGCTCGCAACGCTGTCCAGGTCGGTCGCGGCAAGCGTCACATGCTGAAGGCGTCGCGCCCAGTTGGCCTCGGGTACCCTCTGGAACTCGATCCACTGGTTGGCTCCGACCTCAAAGCGGATCAGAATGGGGTTCACGGTCACTTCGGCGAGCCCGGCCCCTTGGCCGTAGAATCGCCGAAGGGGAGCAAAGTCCGACGAAAGAAAGGTGACGCCGGTCAGCCCGGAAAACGCGATCGGAGCCGCCTGGTCTGAAAGGCTGTCGCTTCTGGCAACAAGCGGCTCCACCGAAAGCAGCAGAAACGTCGCCAGTAGGGCGGATCGGAAAGGGTACCTTTTGCCCATGTGGACCCACCATATGGTGTGAAGCCGCACATGGCACAAGGGGATTGCCGGCATGATCAATATCAGCGGCGGCGGGTTAGAAGATCTCGGAAGCCGCAAGTCGTGTGGATTCGATCCCCACCCTGGGCAGATTTCCCGCTTAAGAGGCCCCCAGGGGCATAAGATGGCACCTCGCGTCGATCCTGGGCGGGCATTCTATCGTGGTCGATAGGTTGTGTTCCATGTCATTGGATCGTGAGCGACTCGTGGTCGGCAATGGCCATCGGATTGTGTCCAAAATGCGGTCCTTTGGGTGACACGCTCAAGCTGGGACCGAATCGACCCCATATGGCGCACCTGAGCGTTGCAGAAAAGGAAGGCGCGCATTCGTCGCCGAAATCGGCGGGAGCAGCCATCAGGGGCAATTGTTGGGAGTCGTACGGCTTTGAAGCGCCCATACACGTTTGGTGCGCACAACCAGAGGATCCCTGAAGCCGCGATAGAATTTGGGTCCTGTTCCCCAATAACGACATGGAACCGATCAAGGTGAACTCTATGCATTCATATAAGATGCCAACCAGTAATGCCTTGCCTCCATCGCAATAAGACTGGCACGTGCTAAGCAAGCAATTCAACGCATGGCATCAATAATACCAAACGTAGTAGTCGGAATGGGCCTTTGTCTCGCGTGCGCGACGTTCGCGGCTGAAGCCGAAAACTCAACCGACATTACCGCCGTTGCCGCCAGGGCAAGCGACGACTACGTCCGGTCCAGGCTGCCCGACGGCACGTTCTCGATTGAATACTACGCCTTTGGAGATGGAGGCCACTATGGCGGCCAGATGGCCGACGAATCCGTGGACAAGCTCAAATTCACCGACGTCGCCCGGATGATCGCGAATCCCCTTGCCGCGCACAATTACGTTCCTGCAAGGGATGCGGGCAATACACGTCTCTTGATCATGGTCTACTGGGGGCTGACTTTTGTGCCCGAGGCGATCTCCGCGTCTCCGGGCTACACTAACTTCAGTTACACCGAGAATGCGGCGCTCCAGACGGCAAGCTTGGCAAAGATCGCCGCGGCGAACAGGCCGAGCACGGTTCCGAGCGGATACCATTCAACAGGCAGCGGCAGTTCGGCGGCGCAGATGGGACTAAGCGACAGCCAACTGGCCGAGCTCTCGTCCCAGGTGACGGTACTCACAATGTTCAACGAACAACGCGACCGGACGGATTTCAGGGCGGCCAAGCTGCTGGGATATGATTATGACGCCGCGCTCGGTACCGAAAACGGCAACTATATAAGGGGAACGGCATTTGGAGTGAAGAGGGACGACCTCGTCTCAGAGCTCGAAAGCAACCGGTATTTTGTCGTGCTAATGGCGTACGATTTTCAGATGCTGCTGAAGCAGAAGAGGCACAAGTTGCTTTGGGAGACCCGATTCAGTGTCCGGCAGAACAACCATGCCTTTGATCGCGACCTTCCCATGATGGCGGGATTTGCGTCGCAGTACTTCGGCCAGAACACCAATGGCTTGGTTCGCCAGCGGATGCCTTTTGGCAACGTCACAATCGGCGAGGTGAAGTCGCTCGGGACGGTGGAGCCCGCTTCCAAGTAGCGAGGGCATGTTCTTCACGCCCGAAATTCCAGCGGTCGGCCGACTCCGGCGCGGTCTAAAGAATCCGAGCACCTGCCAAGGGCGGGCAATTTTGCGAAAAAGCGATAATTATCACTTTTTCGCGAAAACCGTTGCGACCGGCACTTTCCGACCCACGACAAGCGCATTACTCTGATTAGCGTTACCGTAATTGGAGTAATGGGAATGTCAGCAATGCGCCTGCCGTGAGGCGAAAACGGTGGGATTCGAACCACCCAGGACGCCGAATCCTTGCCGTCGCCCCCGACAGGGATTGGATTCACGTCAGTTCAAAGCCAAAACAGGCTTAGGGCACCATCCATCTTGTCTATCTGGGAGAAGTCGAGGGGTGGGGGCGTCCGACATGAGCCTCCGGCAATTCAAAGTGAGGAGCCGAGGTAGGGCCCTAAGGCCCCTGAGTCCCAGTCGGAGAAGACTGGTCCGACTCGCCGGCAACAGATCAGTCGGTGAAGGTGAGGTTTGCAGGGGTCACGGGCCATTTCTTCTCAAGGCCGCCCGTGGTCGGCACATCCGGACCCACCTCCTCAAGCTTGACGCCACTGACCCAGGCATGGCCGGTCCCGTCTATGAAGAACCCAAAAGCAAGGGCTCCCGCGGTCGCCGGAACATCCAGGACAATCGAATAGTTCTTCCAATCGGACGTGCCCTTCACGGGTCGACTGTCCATGTTGTCGAATCCCAGCAACGCGCCGCCCGCCTTGGCATCGATGCGGAACCAAAGATGGGCACCTCCGTCATTGGCATTCTCCGTCTTCATCCAGGCGCTAAGCCGCAGTCTCTTCCCAAGGTAGTTGTGGGCGTCGCACATCTGCATCATCCCGCCGAAACCATCTATCGTTGGTTCGATCGACTTGGCGTACGCGCTAGGCAATCCGTCGTGCGTACTGTCCCTGTCAACGCCGACCACGTACGCGGCTACTTTGCTTCCGTTCTTCCACCAGCCCGACGGAGCAACGGTTGTGACCTTCGGATTGGCCCCGACGTCCGGCGTTTGGGCCATGAGCCCGCTCGTGGGGCTCAACCCGGCGAGCAGGGTCAAGAGCGCCGCAGCGACCGACGTGCGTGTGATTGGACAAGGCTTCATTGAGATATTCATGGGGAATCTGCTTTCTGAATGTTGTTGGATGAGACCCTTTCCGTGCAAGAGGGACGCAAGGCGGCTGGGCAGGCGAGGCATGTGCGAGGCTCGTGTGTCAGGCCTATGGACGTCCGCTTAATTGAATCGAGAGGCGGGCTACGCTACCAGGGATTTCTCAGGCTCTCGCTGCAGCGAAAGAGGGACAATAGTGAGCTCAGGTACGAATACACGGGAGATGATGGACTCTTCTCAACACATGCCAATACCCCTCTTGGATCCATGATTCAACCGTTCGTTGCAAGGGTCGGCGGCCGCCCAGATCAGATCGCATGTCGAGGAACCGTCTTCCTCTGGCATCTTAGGGGATTGGATGTAGGCGCACCGCGATTCGAAATACGGTCCAAGGGGAGCCGTTTGACCCGGCGAAAGTTGCCTACCTAACAATGCTCAGGATGCTTGGCTAAGCAGACGATGCCCATGAGACCCGGATCTACTGACGCGAGACGTGTGGGCTCGATCCCACTCTGGGAGCTTCTCTGATGGCGACGGGTGGGCGCCGCCGACCCTATCCGTTTTTCCATCCGGGCCATCAGCCGCCGGACGCCCATGTTGGTCGGCCGTGGGCTGCGACGGAAGCCGGGCGCTCCTGCGAGGCGCGAGTCCCTTTCGCGAAACAATCTGCCTGCCGAACAACAAGGAGTGGAAGCTCCTCCTGTCATCGTTGCTCCGCAGGCGAGGTAACAAGACCGATAAGCTGCCCTTAAACGCAAGGCCACGGCGCCCGCCGTGTTGATAGTCAGCCTTGTTGGTACTAGGGACCTGCAGGCAGACGGACCTCTGTGTCCCTATTGATGCCCACGGCTTCCCAACGCCTTCTGGCCGGTTCGGATGAGTCTGGGCGGAGCCGTGGCCGGAATTCAAGGCGTGCGGCGTCGCTGCTGGCGGTGGTTGGACTCGTTCTTGCGGCGATAGGGGCGCCGTCGGTTCGTGCGCAGAATGCGACCACCACCGTGACGGTCGGGGGCTATCCCTCAGTCACGGCGGTGAACCCGGTGACGAACAGGATCTACGTCGAAATTGGGGGCGACAATGTGGCAGTCATCGACGGGGCCACGAACGCGGCAGCCACCATAGCAGCGGGATCCGCCGGCTCTGTGGCGGTGAACCCTGTCACCAACAGGATCTACGTCTCAAACGGACCCTTCTCCGGCATCCCCAACAACCCCCACGTGACGGTGATCGACGGGGACACGAATTCGACCGCCATCATCGCGGCGGGGTCCGCCGGTTCCCTAGCGGTGAACCCGGTGACCAACAAGATCTACGCCTCATACTACGGCGGCACCACGGTGATCGACGGCGCCACGAACGCGACCACGACCCTATCGGGAACCGGGGGTTCCATCGCGGTGAACCCGGTGACCAACAGGATCTATGTCGGGAACACTGGCAGCGCCAGCGTGACGGTGATCGACGGGGCCACGAATGCGGCCACCACGGTCACCCTGGGGTATTCTCCAGGCCCCATAGCGGTGAACCCGGTGACGAACAAGATCTACGTCGGATGCGGCAATAATCTGACAGGCAACAATGTGGCGGTGATTGACGGGGCGACGAATGCGACCACCACCGTCAATACGGGATCCTATGTGTATGAAATCGCGGTGAACCCGGTGACGAACAGGATCTACGGCCTAAGCGGCAACACGGTGACGGTGATCGACGGGGCCACCAATGAATCCACCGGCATCATGGTCGGATTCACTCCCCAGACGATCGCGGTGAGCCCGGTGACAAACAGGATCTACGTGGCAGACCTTGCCGGCTCCGAGGTGACCGTGATCGACGGGACGACGAATGCGGCCACCAGCATCGCGGTGGGATCCAATCCCCAAGACATCCAGGTGAACCCGGCAACCGGCAGGGTCTACGTGGCGAACAATGCCAGTGCCAGTGTGACGGTGATCGACGAGGCCGCCGCCACGGCAAGCATGCACTCGGCGCGCCTCATCAACATCTCGGCCCGCGCACAGGTTGGGACCGGCGGGAACATCCTGATCCCCGGTTTTGTGGTCAGCGGCAGCGGCACCGAGACCCTCCTGATCCGCGGCGCAGGGCCCGGCTTGACTCAATTCGGCGTCTCCGGTGCCCTGGCGCAGCCCAGCCTGAGCGTGTTTGACAGTTCGGGAACGAGGGTCGCTTCAAACACCGGCTGGGGCACAAATGCGAATCCGGCCCAGATCGCCGGCGTCGCAGCGCAGGTAGGCGCCTTCGCCTTCACCGTCGGAAGCGCCGACTGCGCGTTGATGGTGAGTCTGCCCGCAGGCGCCTACACCGTGCAGATCTCCGGGGTCAACAACACCACCGGGGTCGCGCTCGCCGAGGTCTACGAGGCATCGCCCGGCGGCACGCGCCTGGTAAACATTTCCACCCGGGCTCAGGTCGGAACCGGCGGCGACATAATCATCGCGGGCTTCGTCGTTTCAGGCACGGGCTCCGAAGAATTGCTCCTGCGCGCCGACGGGCCCGCCCTGAGCCAATTCGGCGTCTCGGGGGTCCTGGGGCAGCCCAGCATGAGCGTGTTTGACAGGGCGGGCGTCGCGGTCGCCTCCAACACCGGCTGGGCCACCAACCCGGATCCGGGCATGACTGCGGGCTTCGCGGCAGACGTGGGCGCATTTCCCCTGTCCCCGGGCAGTTCCGGCATCGCCAGTTCCGACAGCGCCCAGTTCGTCCGGCTGCCGCCGGGCGCCTACACCATGCAGGTATCCGGGACGAACAATTCGACCGGAAACGCGTTGGCAGAGATCTACGAAGTGCCGTAACCACGACAGCCGCGCCGGCGCCTGTTCCTTGCTTGCGGTCGTGACCAGGGGGACCTTGCCCCCGCGACCTGCATCGGCAGGTCCCGGGCCCGGTTCGCGCGCGGAGGATGGTCTTGCGCTCGCGTCACGCTTCTCGTTGAAGAGGATTTCCAATGATCATTCGCCCGGATGACCTGCGAGGGCCGGAGATTGCGTCCTTCCTGGAGGAGCATCTCCAGGACATGAGGGACGTCTCTCCCCCGGAGAGCAAACACGCGCTTGATATCGAAGGCCTGAGGAGGCCCGAGATCAGCTTCTGGACCGTTTGGGACGATCGAAAGATTGCCGGCTGTGGAGCCCTCAAGGAGTTGGACGCCGGTCACGGGGAATTGAAGTCCATGCGGACGTCGAGAGCTCACCGGCGCCATGGAGTGGCCTCGATCCTGATGAATCACCTGATTGAAACGTCGAGGGGCAGGGGCTATCGGCGCCTGAGCCTGGAAACGGGCTCGATGCCGTTCTTTGAGCCCGCGCGGCGCCTCTACGCCAAATTCGGGTTTGGGCCATGCGGCCCGTTCGCTGACTACCGGCTTGATCCCAACAGCGTATTCATGTCGCGGCTCCTATAGATCGAGCCCGCGCGCCATTCGGCGGCGGAAATCGAGCCGTCCCGACAATGCGCAGTCAGTCTCGTTTCCCGAATCAAGCTACGGCAGCGATCTGCGCCGGCTTCAACCGGGTTTGCACCCATAGGACGACGCATGACTCGCCTCGGCCAGCGCATGGTGCTTTACCAGCGCCGCGAAATTACGTTGCCTCGGGTACCCGATGAGCCCCCTGAAACTGGAGCTTCCCCATCCCGTCAGCGGACGGCTGGATGTGTTCGATGAGCTGAAGGGCCTGGCGATCATCCTCGTGGTCGCCTACCATTTCGGCGGCGCCCTCGGCTGGAGCAACGCCCTGCACGGCGATCTTGGCGTCGACATCTTTGTCATCCTAAGCGGCGCCGGCCTGGCCTTCGGCGCGCGCTACGAGAATGCCCGTGCGTTCCTGACCCGGCGGCTGATCCGCATCATGCCGACCTATTGGATCGTCCTTGCGCTCTTTTGCATCTGCAACGCCCATTTCCTGCAGCTGCATTACACGCCGCTTGACCTCCTGGTCCACTTCCTGGGCATCCAGGGCTTCTTTGGCGACGCCTGCGGGATGGCGATCAACGATTCGTTCTGGTTCATCACTCTTATCCTGTCGCTCTATGTCCTGTTTTGCCTCTGTCACCCGTTGATGGACTCGCCGGACCGCTTGCTGCTTGCCGGGTTTGCGATTTCAGTGACCGTGGCGCTCGCCTTCTTCTACACCGGCCAGTCCGGGATGTTCGCCCACCTGGGTCTGCGTTTGCCGGGATTCTTCATCGGACTCCTCATTGGCCGGCTGCTGAGAACGGGCCGGCTCGAACTCAGGCTCGGGTGGCCGCTCGTGCTGGCGTTGGTGCTGCTCACCTATGTCCCGTACACCCAGGGCGTGATTTTCTACACGGCGATCGTGGCGCTGGCCCTGATGGCGGCCTATGTCTTCGGCTGGAAGGCCGTGGTTCCGCCCGGCCTCGGGACCAAGGTGGCGCGCACGCTGCGATTCCTTGGGGAGCACTCTCTGGAGATCTTCCTCATCCACCAGCCGCTGATGCGCCAGTACAACCTGTACCTGCAGGGCCGCTGGTTCAATATCCCGCAGCCGGGCGTCGGCTCGCTGAGCCTCGGCATGGTGATCGCGCTGGCGGTCACCCTTTATGCCAGCGTCGAGCTGCGCTGGCTCGTGCGGAGGCTTCCGCTCGGAGCCGGGCTTTCCCGATGAATCCCGCGGCCGCGCCGATCCAGGACCTGACTCATATCGGATGCACAGTCGAGCGGACGCCGGTGACCGAGGCCTGAGTGGAATCGCGCGCAGCGAACGGATTGCCGCGCAAAATTCGCGCGCGCCCATCCCCGGGGTTCGTCGCGCCGGGTCCCGGTGCAGCTAAATTGTTTGAGTTCAGGTCCAGGCCGGGATGGAATCGGCCAATCAATCACCGGATCCGACGCGTGCCCCAGGCACGTCTCCCTACGGTGTGGGAGCCGCCCTCTCGTTAACTCGGATCATTGCAATGCCAGACCACCCATGAGAACGCCGCACATTCTGCGTTTCCTAGTGCTCCTCGCATCCGCCCTGCCGCCCTGTGTGGCCGAGCCTGTCAATACGCCGCTGGCAGCGGAGGCCACGCAGAGGAGCTACGACAGGGACGGGAGCAGGAAGGGGCTCGTCATCCTGTCGGTGAATTGGGCCCGCAAGCTGGGATGCGGCGGCTTCCAGAATGCCGCGCTGTGGGAGCTCAGCTTCGACCGCCTCCCGACTGCGAAGCAAAAGGACGATGACATCGGCGACCTGGTCCTGGACGTGCCCGTGCGTCTGTCCGCCAGACCCGAGGGCGCCGACTATGTCCTTCTCGTGGAGCCCGGTGAGTATGCCTTGAGCTTCTGCAGCATAAAGGTGGCGCGATCGGAGACGGCTGTCGGCTACATCAGGTTGGGCAGGAGGCAGCTCATCAGCAGCGGCAATGCCCAGGGCGGCAGCTTCACCGTGGCGGCGGGGGAAGCCGTCTATATCGGGAGCTTCTCCTTGAACTGCGCGCCCGGGCCGACGCTGTGGCGCACCTACGAGGAAGGCAGGGACAACTTCCGGAACAAGATGGCGGTCGTGAAGAGGAAATATCCCTTCCTGGAGGTGGACAAGGTCCAGTTCAGGCTGTTTCGCACGACGATCTTCGGGGCTGCCTATGAATTGCCGCCGGACGAGAAGAAGGGCCCCGGCTGATCACCGTGGCCGATGCCTGCGCCCTCCGCGCCCCTAGTCGGGCCCGAATTCATGGATTCTGTCCCGGCGGGGCCGTGTGCCTGACCGCCTGCTAGGGACGGACGCGGACGAGCACATCGCCGCTGACCGTTGTGCCCTCGGGATCGTGGACAAGCGCAACGTAATGCCCCGCGGCCTCCGCGGCGACATTCCTCAACTTGAGCACAGGGCGCGTCGCCCCGGCTATCTCGTCGCCGTCGTGCAGCCACCGGTATTCCAAGGGCCCCGTTCCTGTGGCTTCTATGGAAAGCTTCAGTTCCCTGCCAGCCTTGGCGGTGACGACCGGTTCGGGCTCCCGCCTTAGCGTCGGGACGGCGGCTCCCCTGATCCCGAACGACAGTGCGCTTGGCGCAACCCGCACCCGTTCGGCCTGCGCCGACGCCCTGTGCCCGCGCAGGTCGTCCACGGTCGCGATGAAGGTCAGATCCTCGCCCGGTGCGAGATCAGCCGGCGGGCGCCAGAAGACTCGGTAGGGAGGCGAATCGTCCGTACCCAGCAGTTCGTATTGCCGGGGCCTTGAGGCCCGAGCCATTGCGAACGTCACCTCCGCGAAGCCGTCGCCCCCGGCCACGTCGGCGCGAAGCTCCTGGCGCTCCGGGATCACATGGCCGCCCACGCTGCTCGCGGTGAAGGTCATGACCGACCCGGCCGCGGGCGCGGAAAAAACGATCGAGGGCGCCGAGGCGGGGGCCGGAAGGCGAGCTCCGGCCTGCCAGATGACGCACTGCAGCGGAGCCAGCGACACGGCGACCCGTCCGTCGCCGCCCACGGTCAGGACGGAGGCGCCCGAAAGGTCGGGGCTCCTGGAGTCGAAGATGTTTTGGAAGCCGGCGCCCGCCGGCTGGCACGTGGCCAGGCTGGCGACCGCGGTGTCTGTCCGGGAATTGTTCAGGGCGACCAGGTACTCCACCTGCTCTTTGCGCTCCACGCGCGAGAACGCGAAGAGGTGGGGCTCGCCGCTGTCGCGAAGCAGCATGGCGCCGCGCGCGAGGCCGGGATGGGCGGTGCGCAGCCCGGCCAGCTTGCGGATGGTCGAGTAGAAGGGGTGGCCGACGTCGAACTTGTCGTCGCCCCCGCCTCTGCTGGTCCCGAGGAGCGGGAGCTCCCGGAACCTCGGCGACCGCGAAGCAAACATGTCCTCGCGCGCGCCCATGTCGTTGCCGATCCCGGCCATGCCCTGCTCGTCCCCGTAATAGACGACGGGCATGCCTCGGGCGGTGAGCAGGAGCTCGTGGCCGAGGAGGACAAGTTCACCCAGCTGCTCCGCGCTCGCTTGCGGATTGTCCTGCTTCAGGAAGTAGGCGAACCGGCCCGCGTCGTGGTTGCTGATGAAGGTCACGGAGCTCTGGGCGTTGCTGTCATGGTCCGTGTACAGGTCGTCCATGGCGAAGAGGCCCGCCAGATCGGGCGCGCCGTGGCCCCTGGAGATGAAGTCGCGGGCCGCCTGGAAGAAGCCGAAGTCGATGGTGGAGTCCAGCGTGCCCGTCGTCGAGAACTCGCTCATCAGGGGGACATCGCGATTCTCATTGCCCACCTCGCCGAACTGGATGAAGTCCGGCCGGCCCCGCCTGAGGGCCTTCGCGCGGATCGCCGGTGCAAACGCCTGCCAGAATTCCATGTTCACGTGCTTGACCGTGTCGATGCGGAAGCCGTCTATTCCGTAGGCCTCGATCCACCGGCCGTAGATGTCTGTGAACCCGCGCACCACTTTCGGGTTTTCGGTGAACACGTCGTCCAGCCCCGAGAAATCTCCGTGCAGCGCGCTCTCGCCCACCCAGATGCTGTTGCCCCGGTTGTGGTACAGGGTCACGTCGTTGAGCCACTCGGGTCCCTTGGAGTGCGCCTCCTCGGGCGGCACGAAAGGCACGTGCGCAAAGCTTCGCTCCGCGGAGAGCCTCGGGAAGCTGGGCGATGAAGCCAGGCCGTTGTAGGCGACCGCATGGGGGTCAAAGGGGTTGCCGGCGGCGTCGCGGTAGGGGAACTCGGCCATGGCCCGGTATTCGGTCCCATCCCTGTACTGGATGACGTCCGCGGTGTGGTTGATGACGATGTCCAGGTAGACCCGAAGGCCCCGGGCGTGCGCCTGAGCCACGAATTCCCTGAATTCCGCCTCGGTGCCGAGGTGGGGGTCGATCTTCGTGAAGTCGAGGATCCAGTAGCCGTGATAGCCGGCCGAGCCTGCCTGCATGGGCTTGTTCCTGAACGGGGGGGTGATCCATACGGCCGTTGCCCCGATTCCCTTGATGTAGTCGAGCTTCGACGTGAGCCCGACAAAGTCGCCGCCATGGAAATGGGAGATCCGCGTTGGATCAAAGCCGCTCGCGTCCGGACCGCCCGCGATCCCGCCCGTGTCATTGGCCGGGGAGCCGTTGAAGAAGCGGTCCGTCAGCACGAAATAGACCACCTGGCCGGAACCGGGATGGATGAAGCGGGGCACGCTCACCATGGGTGGCCCATCGCCGGCGGCCCGCGAACGGCCCGCGATCAGCGCGGCGAGCAGCAGCGCGGGGATGAGGCAGCCGCGGCGCCGCCATCTCGGGCGGGCCATCGATGTGGGCGTCATGGGTTGGGGGATCCTTCTCGAGAGAGTGGGTCACCGGGAGCCGGAGTCAAAAGATGGCGCCCGGAAAATTCATAGGGAAGCCGGACAAAACCTCGGCATCAGCCGGCGGGGCGCCGGGCTGCGGCCCGCGAAGGGACCGTCCGGTTCCGCGCGGATGGGCGACCCCTTGGACCCACTGCGCCGCGGTACGGCGAACCCGGTTTCACGACGGTGGACCCACAGAGGCGCCCGCCTTGAAACAGGCGTCGGGAAGGGGCCCTTGAGGCCCTTTTCAAGGTTTTTTCCGGGTCATCTCGGTTTTTTGAGTGGATTGGGGGTAGCGGATTACCCCCCGCGTCGGATGCTCAGTGTGCCCGAGCCATGCACGAGCTGGCTCTTCACACCGGCATAGTTCCCAACCAACAACCAAAGCAGACCGTTCGCATTCCGCATCCGTTGCGTCGCCAAGATCCAATTACCCTACCATGCACACCGAAGATACAAACCTGAGTTTACGCACGAGCCGACGCCGGCTCGTTGCCGTCGGCCTGATCTCGCTGGCCGCTTCAATGGCGGCTTTCGCCCAAACGACCGTCACCACGACGACGACCACCGATCAGCCGAAGAAGGCTGACGATGTGGTCGTCCTGAACGAATTCACCGTCAACGGCTCCTTTGCGGGCAGCCTTGAGATGTCGGCGCAGCTGAAGCAGGCCTCAAACGCCGTCGTCGAGGTCATCGCGCCCGAGGACATCGGCAAGCTGCCTGATGTCAGCATCGCGGACGACCTCGTTCGCCTGACGGGCCTGACGAGCCAGCGCGTAAACGGCCGCAATCAGGAGATCACGATCCGCGGATTGGATCCGGACTTCAACGTGGGCACGCTCGACGGCGTCGAGCAGGCCACCACGGGCGACAACCGCGACTTTCAATACGACCAATACCCCTCCTCGCTTGTTGGCGGCGTGACGGTCTTCAAGACGGGCCAGGCCGACATGATCGGCGGCATAGGCGGCACGATCGACCTGGAGACCGTGTCCCCCCTCAGCTTCGACAACAGGGTGATCGCCCTCGACGCATATTACAACTGGACGAAACTCGGGCAGCTCACCCCCGGCCAGAAGGTGTCCGGCGAGAGCTACTCCGCCTCCTACGTCGACCAGTTTCTCCATGGGACGGAGGGCGTATACGTCGGCGTGGCCCACAGGGAGAATCCCTACGAGGGCCAGCAGTTCCAGTCCTGGGGCTACCCCACGGCTCCCGACGGCAACCTCGTAATGGGCGGCATGAAGGTCTACGACCAGAACGACCTCCTCAAGAGCAACTCGGCGGTCGCCGTGATCGAGAGCAAGCCGAACGATTTCATCCACAGCAAGATCGACCTGTTCCTCTCGTACACCAACGAGAACCAGCTGCTGCGGGGAATGGAGGTCCCGATGGCGGAATGGGGCCCCGCGGCCCTTCAGCCGGGCTACACGGTCAACGACGGACGCATCACCAATTACACCCTCACGCATGTTAATCCCGTCATCCGGGCCATGAACACGGCATGGCTCTCCCATCTGGCCTCAGGGGTATGGAATTTGGATGTCGGTGAAAAGACCGAATGGCCCATCCATTTCCAGATGGGCTATTCCACGGCTACACAGAACCAGGAGGTTCTGGAGGCCTACGCGGGTCTCTACTTCAACAACTCGGAGCCCGCAAATCAGGGCGCCACGTTTATCATGAACTTTCCCTCGGGCCCGAACCCCCCGATGGTCAACTCGAGCACGAACTTCGCGAACGCCAGCGTCATCTTCTTCACGGATCCGGACGGCTATGGGACGGGCACGTACCCGATCACAGGCCAGGAGGGTTACCTAAAGTACTTCCAGGAAAGGGACGTCGCGGACTCGTTCAAGCTGTTCACCAAGCACGAATTCGAAGGGTCCCTGTTCAAGGACGTCGAGTTCGGAGCCAGTTTCTCCGAGCGCTTCAAGCAATTCGGTCAGAATCCCAGCGGCTACCTCATCAACCAGAACGGCCAGCCCACCGCGCCGCTGTCGGGCCTCCAAGGGGTCACGAACCTTTCGTTCGTCGGCAACCTGACGCCCGTGGCCTTTGACGGGAACGCCGCCTACAACAGCGGGCTTATCAAGTTTGTGGCGAACCCAAACCCGGGCAATTGGTGGGGCGACAACTACAGGGTCTGGGAGGAGGTCACCCGTCCGTTCGTCATGTTTGACATGAAGAGCGACATGTTCGGCGTGCCCTTTGAAGGCAACGTCGGCGTCATGTACAGCTGGGCCGACCAGAACTCCGCAGGGTTTTCGGGGAACGGCAGCAACATCCTCTTCCCCGTCACCGGCGGTGCGGGATACGGGAACGCGCTTCCCAGCCTGAACCTCATCTTCAAGCCCACCAGCCAGGACGTGATCCGGTTCTCCGTTGGCCGCCAGGAGATGCGGCCGACGATGTACCAGATGAGGGCGGCGCGCAATTACAGCTACAACCCGTCGAACGCCAACTCGACCATCAACAGCCCGTGGGGCGCGACGTCCGGAAATCCGGCCATCCGTCCGTGGCTCGCCGACTCTGTCGACCTCTCGCTCGAGCACTACTTCGCGCACGGCGGCGGCTACATCGCGCTGTCGTTCTTCGAGAAGGATCTCCTGACCTACATCTACCAGGCACAGACTGTGGAGAGCTTTGCGGGGTACCCCTTCACCTCCGCCACTGCGCCCCTCATCAACTACGGCATAGCTTCGCAGTACGTGAACGGCTCGGGCGGCAAATTGAGCGGCGTCGAGGGCAACCTGCAGATCACCAGCGAGGTCCTGACCCGCGGGGCGATCAAGGGATTCGGCATCCAGCTGAACGCCGCCGTCATCGACAGCAACGTCCAGCCCTGGGGCCCGAACAACCCCAGCGCGCCGCTCCCGGACCTGTCGAAGAAGACCGCGAACTTCACCCTCTACTACGAGCGCTTCGGCTTCTCGGCCCGCATCCAGGAGCACTATCAGGGGGCGACGAGGGAGTACATCGTGCAGTTTGGCGCGCCGACCTACAACTCATTGGGGACACCCAACGACGGCTACTCGATCGAGATTCCCTACCGCGAAATCGACGCCCAGCTCGAGTACGGGTTCAAGAGCGGACCGTTAAAGGGCCTGACCCTCTTCTTGGAGGGCAGGAACCTGAACAATGCCCCCCTGATCACGTACACCAACGGAGATTCGCGCCAGCTTGCAAATTGGCAGAAGTACGGCGCGGCTTACCGCACGGGTGCGTCATATAAATTCTAATAGCTTCCAGACAGGGGCGTCTGGTCTATAGGACAAATCACGCGGCCACCGGATTCACTCTGGTGGCCGCTTTTTCTCCCAGGGGTCGGACAGCCGCGCCGGCCCCGCTCCGGTAGGTCTGCCCGCGCGCGGCGCGTCCATCCACCATGGCCCACTCCAACCCCCGCTTGATGCCGCCTCGCCCGCCGGGCCGGCATACCACATAGATGGAATCAACGCC
This sequence comes from uncultured Opitutaceae bacterium, assembly GCA_964451965.1. GTDB lineage: Bacteria > Verrucomicrobiota > Verrucomicrobiia > Opitutales > Opitutaceae > Palsa-1447. The sequence continues at coordinate 7,396 of CAYVKH010000050.1, read as the reverse complement.
CCCCACTTGGCTCAACACCCGCAGCGCGGGCGTGCTGGCGCACATTTCCTCCCTGCCGGGGCGCTACGGCATCGGCAACCTGGGCGCAGGGACAAGGAGCCTCGTCGATTTCCTGGGCAACGCGGGCGTGCGCTACTGGCAGATCTGCCCGGTCGGCCCGACGGGTTTTGGCGACTCCCCCTACCAGACCTTCTCGGGGCGGGCGGGCAACCCGTACTTCATCGACCTCGATGAGCTGGCGCTCGCCGGCCTGCTGACCGACGAAGACCTCGCGCCGCTGTGCATCCTCCCGAACGACCGGGTGGACTACGGCCTGCTGTACGAGAACTTCTGGCGCGTGCTGGCGCGGTCCTATGACCGCTTTGCAGCGTCGGGCAGGGACGAGATAAACGGCATGGGGTCCCTCGCCGCGTTCCGCAGGGTGCACTCCGGCTGGCTTGAGCCGTTTGCCACCTTCATGGCCCTCAAGGCGCATTTCGGCGGGCGTCCCTGGACCGCGTGGCCGGAGGCCTTCAGGAGCTGGAGCAAGGACCTGGCCCCGGGCCTCCCGGGATCGGTGCGCCTCGACATCGACCGGCACGGGTTCTACCAGTACCTCTTCTTCGGCCAATGGGAGCGGCTCCGCCGCTACGCGGCGGCCCGGGGCGTCGGCATCATCGGCGACGTGCCGATCTTCGTCGCGCTCGACAGCGCCGACACGTGGCAGAACCGGAAGGTGTTCCGCCTTGGAGAGAACGGGGAGCCCCTTGCGGTCGCAGGCGTGCCCCCGGACTACTTCTCCAGCACGGGCCAGCTCTGGGGGAACCCCCTCTACGACTGGGACTACCTGGCTCGGACCGACTACCGCTGGTGGATCGACCGGATCCAGGCCGCGTTTGCTCTCTACGACATCATCCGGCTCGATCACTTCCGCGGCTTTGAGAACTATTGGGAGATCCCCGCGGGCGCCTCGGACGCGCGCGGCGGCAAGTGGCGCAAGGGGCCGGGCCTGCGTTTCTTCAAGGCGGTGCGGAAGGTTCTCCCCGAGGCCCGGATCATCGCCGAGGACCTGGGATACATCGGGCCCGAGGTCGTGGCGTTGCGCAATGCCGCCGGCCTGCCGGGGATGAAGATCCTGCAGTTCGCCTACGGGCACGACGCGGGCAACGTCAACCTGCCGCATTTTTATCCGCGCGACAGCGTCGTCTACACCGGGACCCACGACAACAACACGACGCGCGGCTGGCTGGAGAGCATGCCGAACGGGTCGTCCGGGCAGGTCCGGGAGTATTTCCAGACGGGCCAATCGCTCTCGGCATGGCCGGTGATCCGCGCGGCGCTCGCGACCGTCGCCCGCCTCGCGGTCATCCCGATCCAGGACCTTCTCGACCTTCCGGCGGAGAGCGCTCTGAACCAGCCGGGCACGGCCGAGGGCAACTGGCAGTGGCGCTACACGGAGGATCAGCTGGACCGCCTGGGCGCGGAGAAGCTCGAGACGCTGCGCCACTGGATAAAACTTTACGATCGCACCGGGGAGCGAATGCTGCGCGACTACAGCGAACCCCCGGCAAACCACCGCGCGCACTCATGAATTCCGCACGCAGCCCGCTGGCGCTCGCCGCGATCTGGAACATGAGCTTCGGCTTCTTCGGCATCCAGTTCGGCTGGGGCCTTCAGATGGCCAACATGAGCGCCATCTACCAGTACCTGGGCGCGAGCGAGAGCGAACTGGCCATCCTGTGGCTTGCGGCCCCGGTCACGGGCCTGATCGTGCAGCCGATCATCGGATACTACAGCGACCGCACGTGGACGCGCCTGGGCAGGCGGCGGCCCTATTTCCTCGGCGGGGCGATCCTGGCCAGCATCGCCCTCGTGGCCATGCCCAACTCGTCCTCGCTGTGGATGGCCGCCGGCCTGCTCTGGGTGCTCGACGCATCGGTGAACATCAGCATGGAGCCATTCCGCGCGTTCGTGGGCGACCTGCTTCCGCCGTCCCAGCGCCAGCTCGGCTTTTCGATGCAGAGCCTCCTGATCGGCCTGGGCGCCGTCCTCTCGGGCTCGCTGCCCTGGATCATCACGCACCTCGGCTACGGGGGCGGCCCCACCGCCCGCGGGGCGATCCCCCATTCGGTCCACCTCGCCTTCTACCTGGGTGCCGTCGTCTTCCTCGGCGCCGTGCTGTACACGATCGTGACGACCCCCGAGATACCGCCGGATCCCTCGGCCGCTGCGCCCTCGGGATCCGGGTGGTCGGCCATCGGCGAGATCCTGAGGGGCATCATCGGGATGCCGCGCATGATGCGCCAGCTGGCCGTGGTCCAGTTCTTCACCTGGCTCGGCCTGTTCTGCATGTGGCTCTATTTCGGGCCCGCCGTCGGCAGGGAGATCTTCCACGGCGAGCCCGGCTCGCAGGCGTACCAGGACGGGGTGGAATGGAGCGGCGTGTGCCTCTCCGCGTACAGCTTCTTCGCGTTCATCGTCTCGTTCGGGCTCGTGGCGCTCTCCCGCGGGGGGATCGGGGTGCGGACCCTCTACAGGACCGGGCTCGTCTGCGCGGGCCTCGGGCTCATGTCGACCTGCCTCTGGACGAACCCCCACTACCTGCTGGTCTCCATGGCGGGCGTGGGCATCGGGTGGGCCACGATCCTCTCCATGCCGTATGCGATGCTGACGGACGCGATCCCGGCCGAGAAAATGGGCTTCTACATGGGGGTCTTCAATTTCTTCATCGTCCTGCCCCAGATCGTGGCGTCCGCAGTGCTCGGTCCGGTGGTCAAGCATCTCTTCGACGGGCATGCGCTCCCCGCCGTCGTGACCGGAGGCGTCTCCCTGCTCGCCGCCGCCGGGGCGCTATCGTTTGTTTCCCGTCCTGCCGCCACCGCCCCCTAGGGGAGCGGCGCGCTTGGCCGGCGCGGCCGGCGCCTCGGCGCCGCCGACCTGCTTGGGCTGGCCGTGGGTGAAGTCCAGGCGGTCGAAGAACACGGTCTTCGGCTTTGACTCGACCTCGTTGTGGCGGGCATCCAGCTGCGCGCGGTATTCCTGGGGCGTCAGGCCCTTGTGCTGCTTGAAGATCCTCGCGAAATAGGCGGGATCGGCGAAACCGCCGGCGTAGGCGATTTCCGAGATGTTGAGCGACGTCGACTCGAGGGCGAGAATGGCGCCCTGGATCCGGATGCGCTGGATGTAGTGCGTGAGGCGCTCCTTGGTCTCGGTGTGGAACAGGTGGGAGAGGTAGTCGGCGGAACAGCCGAGGGTCGCCGCGATGTGCTGCACGCTCAGCTCGGGATTCGCGAACTGCTCGCGCACAAGGCATTTGGCCCTGAAGACCTTCCCGATGTCGCTGTTCAGCTGGCCCGTGCCCGTCTCGACAATATTGCGGAAGAGCCCGAGGAGCGCGATGCTGAGCCCCTTGAGCACCGACCCGCGCGCGGGTCCCTGCGAGTGAAAGATCTGGGTCAGGCTGTTGGCCAGCGTCAGGAAGACCTGGAGGTTCGGCGCGTCGAAGAACTCGATGACGTCGATGTCGGGGTGGTGGGGCCGGGCCTCGTAGGCGAAGTGCAGGCTCAGGGTGTTGTTGTAGAACCCGGCGACCAGGTTCCGGAACGGCCGCCCCTCGTCGGCGTGGACGTACTCGCCGTGGGGCACGCCCGCGGGTATCACGCAGACCTCGTCCGGGCTCAGGGTGAAGGCGTCGCGCGGGAACTGAAAGTCCGTCCGTCCCTGCAGCTGCAGGAAGAACTCCGGCCGGTAGTGGTAGTGCATGCCGCGGAGGTTGTGCACATGCTTGACCTCGTTCGGGACGCGCAGGCGCAGCCGGTCCTGCTCCGCGAGTTTGATCGTGCGGTCAAAGATGTCCCGCATCTCGGCGCGGTTGTGGTTGCTCAACCGCTTGGCGGCAAAGAGTCCCGACGGGTCCTCTTGGTCATTCGCCGGGGTAATGGGATGAATTAGGGGCGGTGGGGTGGGGATAGCTATGCCGCCTGAGATTGTTTTACCGGACGGGAAACACAATTTAAAACCCGGCAGGCGAGAGCGGGGGAGCTAAGGCCATGGACGGCAGACGGTAGTCTCCGCCCCCGGGGGCGGCGGGCGGGGCGGCAAACAACGCACAGTTTTCCGCAAAGTATGCGCATTGAAGGGGATTGGCACGCTCCGGCGGGGCCGCAGGCTGGTGTCATGCGGAAGCGTTCCAAGCAGAACTCAGCGCCAGACGCCCGTCGGCCCCTCGGCGGCGGCCGCCCGTGACCCCCTGCTGGAAACCCGATTCCAACACCACGCCATGCAGCGCAGCGCTTCCCCGAACCCGGCGATTCAAATGATGAGGCTCACCGACCTGCCGGCGGGGACGGCGGGCCGGGTCCGCGAGCTCGACGGCGATCCCTCGGTCTGCCTGCGCCTTCGGGAGATCGGTTTCTGCGAATCGGCGGTCATCGAGAAGATCGCCGGGAATAGGATGCTCATCTGCCAGCTGTGCGAGACGCGCATCGCCCTGAGCGACGCGGCCGCAAGCCACATCCTGGTCGAGCCCGTCTGAGGCGCCCGGGCGCGCCGCGCGGCGATTCCCGCGCAATAAGGCTTTGAAGCGCAGGGCCAATAGTGCCAGTCATCTGGGGAGCCGCCCCCCGGGGGGGGCACAACCATCATGTACGAGAGAAAAGGAGACAAGCTGCTGCCCTGGCCGAAGTTCGCCCGCAGGATGGCCCTTTCGTTCGGGCTGACGATGGCGGTCGTCTCCGCATCGCTTCTTGCCGGCGTGCTCGGCTACCACTTCATAACCGGGCTGCCGTGGGTAGACGCGCTGCTCAACGCCTCGATGATCCTGGCCGGGATGGGCCCCGTCGACCCCATGAGGGACAATGCGGCGAAGCTCTTCGCGTCGGCCTACGCCATCTTCAGCGGCGTGGTCTTCCTGTCCGCCGTGGCGATCGTCCTTGCGCCCGTCTTTCACCGGATCGTGCACGCCTTCCATATCGGGGAGGACGATTCATAGCGCCGCGCCGCTGGCGCCCACAACCCTTCGATGAAGAAGATCAACACAAAGGAGATTCCCGAGGAGTCCTGGAGCTCCCCGAAGGAAAAGTACGCGTCGGCCGACAGGAACATCTCGATCGCGCTGGGACGCGACCCGGGCTCGACGGACCTGCTCAGGCGCCAGCCCTTCGACGTGGAGATCTGCCGGATTCCGGCCGGGAAGATCGCGTGCCCCTACCACTCGCACAGCGCGCAGTGGGAGTTCTACCATGTGATCTCCGGCACGGGCGCGGTCCGCGACCGGGACGGCGTGACGGCCGTGGGGGCCGGCGACGCCTTCATCTTCGAGCCGGGCAGCCCGCACCAGATCATAAACGACGGCAGGGACGACCTCGTGCTCTACGTTGTTGCGGACAACCCGATCGGCGAGTCCTGCCACTATCCCGACAGCAAGAAGTGGCTCGTCCGGTCGCCGGATCGGACGATCATCCGCTCCGGGCCCATCGACTACCACGACGGGGAGGAGTAGGCGCCCGGTTTGCAGGATGCTCGGCCTGAACCGGTTCGCCGATTCCGGCCGCGGCGCCGCGGCTACGTGAAGTTGCGCGGTTGACAGCATTTACTCCAGTGGGTTTCCTCTCAATTGACAGGATCCGTCCGACCACAGGAGTTCAGGCGGCCCAAGGATCCGGGGCCGCGAGTGGTAACCCAAACCCTGGTGCTCTTCGCAATTCTAACGGCCTCGACCTTGGCCCTTGCAGCGCTCGGCCTGTGCATGCTGGCCGGGGCCGCGGCCGTGTTCGCCTTCTTCCGGCCGGGACGCAGCGCGCAGGCGGGCCCGCCTGCGCCCGCGCCGGCCGCTCCCGGAGTTGCCGGCGACGCGAGCAGGGCCAAGCTCGAGAACTACCAGCTGATCCTCGACACGCTCGACCGCTCGAACGTCCTTTTGTGGTGGGGCCGGGTGGTGCGGGTTGGCACCGTCATGAAGTGGACGATCCGGACCCCGCCGCAGCTCAGCGTGAACCCGATCTTCCGGCTGGCTTCGCTCAAGGACAAGGACTGGCTGTGGAACAACGACCAGTCGCCTGATCATGAGCTCATGGACAAGACCGCCTCGCAGGCGCTCTTGGAAGGGAAGAGCGGCTACCAGCAGGAGTTCCGCATCATCGGCACCGACGGCCTGCACTGGCTCAGCGAGGAGGTCATCATCCGGCCCGGGGGGCCCGACGAGTGGAACCTGGCGGGCGTGATTGTCGACGTCACGAAGAGGCACGAGGCCGAGGAGGCGCGCCGGTCGACCGAAAGGCAGCTGGCGCAGATCCTGAAGGGGGCCGACTGCCTGCTCTGGCAGGGCGTCGTCAGCGGCGACCCGGACGTCCGGCTCCAGTGGAGGATGTTCATCCCTCCCTCCGTCCTCTACAAGAGGATCTTCGGCGAGGATGCGGTCCCCGAGGGGAAAGGGCTCTGGACGGAGGAGCTTGTGCCGGAATGGAGGGACATCCAGAAGACCTCCCGCCGGGCGCTGCGCGAGAACCGGCCCGACTATGAGCAGGAGTTCCACGTCACGAGCAGGGGCAACATCTTCCTCCTCCATGAGCACGTAACGGTCACGCGGCTCGGCCCCAACACGTGGAACCTGGTGGGCGTTACCGTCGACATCACGGCCAGGCGGGAGGCCGAGCTCGCGCTGGCCGCCGAGAAGGAGCGCCTCGCGGTCACGCTCGGCAGCATGAGCGAGGGGGTGATCACGATCGACCACCGGGGGAAGGTCCTCTTCATGAACAAGGCGGCCGCCGACATGACGCAGTGGAGGGCCGAGGAGACCGTGGGCCGCGACGTGACGGACATCTGCGTCCTCCAGGACGCGGCGAGCGGCCGCGAGACGGCGCTTCCGGTGAAGGAGGTCCTCGAGGACGGGATCCACGCCGAGGTGCCCGCGCAGACCGTGATGAAGGGCCGCTCCGAGCGGACGCGCCTCGTCGAGGGAAGGCTCGTTCCCGTGGCCAACGTGTCCAGCAAGAGGGTCGGCGCCGTCCTCGTCCTGCGCGACATCACGGAGCGCCAGCGCATGGAGGAGAAGCTCCAGAACGCGGCCAAGATGGAGTCCGTCGGGATACTCGCCGGCGGCATCGCCCACGACTTCAACAACATCCTGACCGCGATCCTGAGCAACCTGACGCTCCTCCAGCTCGACCTCGGCGGCATGCCGGAGCAGGCGAGCATGCTGGACGACGCCGTGCGCGCGACGAAGCGCGCCGCCGAGCTCACGCTCCAGCTTCTCACGTTCTCGAAGGGGGGCGACCCGGTCCGCACCGCGGTCCACCTCCCCGAGGTGATCCGGGAGGCCGCGACGTTCTCGCACCGCGGGTCGGGGGTGAAGAGCGAGTTCGACATGGCCGCCGACCTCTGGGCCGCCGATGTCGACAAGGCCCAGATCAGCCAGGTC
>CAYVKH010000049.1:0-24583 GCA_964451965.1 uncultured Opitutaceae bacterium | reverse complement strand
TTTTGCCACGTCAGTAGTGGCCCTGATCAGTATCGAGGCGATCGCCGTGATCATTCTACTGGGTGCCCAGGTCATTGCAGAACTTGAGCGCAGGAACTCTTCACGTCATGATTCTACCGGTCGCTGAGCCCTCTATTTAGGTCAATATACGGCGGCAATCTTGTGGCTGGCAATGCCTTGGGAAGGATACGAGCTAGGCGCAGAGCCGTGTGTTGCGAGATCCGTCATCCTTTTTGAGTCCCTTAGGTGGATGGTCCCCCTGTGACGCGCCGTTTGCCGAATTTCGGCGCATCGCTTCGGTGCAACAAATGAGGTGTAACGCGGCGCTGGACGTTACCTGGAGGACGGGAGTCAGGCGGTGTCTGGGGGCGCCGCGTCATCTCAGGAGTGCGGTCCGGGATCCTTACTGGCAAAGGTTAAACACAGAGTTACACAGTGTAAGATCGTTCTAAGGTGTCTTTTTTTGGGCACGGGAAAGTTACACATCTGGTCACACAATAGGTGCTCATTTTAGGATGTTTGCCGTTGTATCCCCCTGAATGGGAGGGCATTCGTGAAATGTTAAAACGCAGATGCGAGGCCCAGTCTCGGGTTTCTTAAGAGATGATAGCGAATGCGTTAAGGATTACGGGGTTTGCCGTGAATCTTCGGTTCCGAAATTGATGAATACGAACGCCAGGTTCTAGTCTCCCTACACACTGGATGGGCAACCTACGTCAGGTGAATCGAATTCAACGAACCAGATTGGCCCAATACAACCCCGGCCCAAGAAGACGACAGCACGTCATCTCAATTTTCCGGCCGCAGCCATGACGAATGGACTTGATGCGGTTCAGGGGAAACCCCGTGAGAGATTGCCGCATTCCTCAACGGAAGTGATCGCGCATCATGCGCACCAGGCCCTCGGTCGCCTTGGTCGGTATCTCCTCACCTTCCCAGTTGATTGAGAAGTGAGCGTTTCTCTGGGTGGGCTTCACATAGGTATCAAACATCGGCAGGACGGTGGCCAATATCTGGTGCTTGATGCCCTCGATGTCGCGACCGCGTTCGCTGATGTCTCTTTGGACGCGGCGCAGCATGGCTGTCACGATGTCGGTCGAGACAAAGATCTTGAAATCGCAAAGGTCGAGCAGCTCTTGGAAGTAAAGCGCGTAGAGCCCTTCGACCACGACCATTTGGGTCGGCATGCAAGTGACGGACTCCTTTCGACGCGTGTGTATCTTGAAGTCGTAGACCGGCTGCTGGATCGCCTTGCCGGTGCAGAGGTCGCGCAGGTGGGTTACCGCCAGCGCCGAGTCGATGGAATCGGGATGGTCATAATTCTGGGCCTTGCGTTCCTCGAAGCTCATGTGGTCAAGGGGGCGGTAATAGCTATCGAGCGAGAAGATTTGCCCCGTAATTCCAATCGCGGCGCATTGGGTAACCAACTTGGTGGCCAGCGTGGTTTTGCCGGAGCCAGAACTTCCGGCAACTCCGATTACGAAGTGAGGTTTCTCTTTGTGATTCATTTAATTCACGCGAGCCTGCACGCTCATATCATGCGAGGACTTGAGTTGTCTAACCAAAGTGACGTGAGCCCACTGGTGCGGGCGGCTCGGGGTGTCGGCCTTGATATCGCTTGGGGCACTAATCGAGCGACTATATTTCCAGGCCTCGACGGCATTGCTCAACACCTCAATCTCCAACTTACGGCTCCGCCAAAGCGACGTTAATACGCCGTCACCATATCGCATGAAATTCGCCCAGCTTGGCGCAGAATAGAACGAATCAGTATGCCACGTGTATGCCACAAATGGGATCACTCTAGGAATGGGGTCCGCCTCGGGCACCATAATGACAGAGAGGGAGTTATGAAATGTTCTGATGGTTACTGAATCCTCTGGTTTGCTAACACTGCTAGCAGAATCATACGCTTTCCAAGAGGTTTCTAGAGGCGACATTGAAGAGATTTGCCTCGTTTAACAGGACGTTGCCGGCCCCGCCGAACGTCCCGTCGTCTGGGGTCGTTGTTCAATCATAGTTCCGGTGCAACGTACCACCCGCAACGTTTCACCAGGCGCGGCTTGAAATCAAGAGGCGCTGCCGAAACCTGTGCCGCCGTCCTCTGGCTTAAGTTTCTACCGCCTCGGTTTTGACACCGATCCAAAGGCCATCAGATGTGCCTCCGATAACTAGAATCTTCACCTTGATCTCGCCGATCTTAAAGACCTTGGACGAGCTTAGCTCTTCAGTGAAGATCCGGTGAAGTGTACGGTATTGTTCAATCGCCTGTTTTTCGTGTGGACCATGCCACTTCTGTGATCTGGTCAGGTCCGCGAAAAATTCCGAAACAGACAGTTCTTCTACGCGCTCATTTACGCCGCTGCCGGTAAGTTCGCGGGCGTCATTTGCCGCAAATTTTACCCTTGGCTGGGAAGCTTGGACCGCCGCAAACGGAACCTCAGTTTCGCTTAGGTAGAGCAGTTCCATCGTGGCCCCTTCGAGAAGGGGCCACGTGGCAGCTTTGGTCGCAATGGCATTTGATTTCAAGGTCACTTTCCCTTTGTGATCGCTATCTCATCAACCTTGCCCTTGAGGGGCTCGATGATTTGCGCGGGCACACTAGTGAAGAATTTGTATCCCGTATGCTCCTCCACTTCGCGCACCGAAACGCGAAAAGTTGTCCAATCAAGACTCAACTCTTGGTTATTCGGCATGATCACCGCGATGACTCGAGTGTCGGCGTTGACCTTCTCGACGTCGTCTCCGGGACTATCGTCGACAACCAGGATGACCTTCCAGCAAAAGGCAGGAACCACGACACGATCCTTGTTAGGCCCGCCAATCTTGGCCGCCTTGGTGAGGGTCGTTGGCTTAATCAATCCCTCCCCGCCTTCTCCAAGCGGACCGGAAATGATATAGAGGTTATGGTTCTGTCTTGCCAGCGTTCGGCAGTACTCTTCGAGGTGTTCCCAGGTATCCTCGTTAAGACGTGGGGACTGTGGGACCATGTTGGTCATCACGAAAGTGGTTTGAAAGATCTCCGGGGCTGAACTGCGGTCCTTGAAATTACACATGTGGCCGCGGTCAAATCCGGTGCTGTTGTAGTCAGCAGGCACGATCACCTTGAATCCGCTAGGTAGGGCAGTGTCGGGGTGGAACGGGTTAGTCCTTTTTGTTGGGCCGATATCCGTAGCGACCAGACGCCAACTCACCCAGTTGGGCGTTCCCTTGGTGCTGTTATACGAGAGCACGAAGTTGGTGTAGTCCTTTAGGTAATTATCCGCATCCGCTGCTGTTATTGATGCGTTGCTCGGGTTTCCCATCAGCAGATTGGGATTTTGCGCGTGAACGATGCTGACCGCGACAAGAACAAAGGCGGAGAGTACAATAGCGAGGCGACGAAGCCCGGTCGGACCGGAGCGAAGTGGAGCTGTCATGGTTGTCGTATTTGGCTCGAGCGACACTCGAGGGTGGTTGTTGCTGAACATAGTGCTAAGGGACCTACCCGGCCATTTAGGCCTAGACTGCGCGAACAAATAAGGGAATTGCGGTGGAGGGCGATTTGCGCAGCGGAACAGGGGCTGTTACTGAAGAGTATCACAGGTTGAATTCCATGGATACTTAACCTCATGGCTTTAAGCACTAGCGATCATGGGGTGAATGCGCCGGTAAGTTTGCGGTGTTATGTGTCGCGGAGTCGATTCGTGACTACCTCTCGTGTTTCTGCCCGCGATTCCGCGTACACGAAGTTTCCAAGGCATCAAGTCCGAATCTAGTTTTACGTTTTCGAGCCTTCTCAATGACTATGTTGCTCCTCTCCGTTGCTCTCGTGATTGCAGTCAAGGCCATCCTCAACTGTGGTGTCCGCGAGGGTCAGCGCTTGATTTACCAGATACACGTTGGCGGGGCGTTAGTAATTGAGGCGCTTGAACGGTCAGTCGCTAGGCCTTTTCATCTTTTGAATAACGTTACACTTCGTGTGGCGGGTTCGGCTGGGCGCACGACACCACCGGAGCCAAGCAATCTCATGATCATATTGGGCCGGCTCGTGGGCCCCGGTTTGCCTCCGGCCTCCCTATGTGATGGATTGCCAACGCAACATCCTCCCGTCATAGGAACCTACCTCCAGGAGCAACACGAACCCAGGACCGAATTCCTCGGCGCCGTCACCCTGTTCATCGATAGAGTTCCGGCATTGCAAGTTACACGACCCAATAAGGCGGCATGAGAACCAGTCATCCTTTTGTCCGGAGATATTCTGACATGCCGCAGTGTCTTCTTTTCCGCGGCCTTGCCGGCTCGTTGATGGTGGGTTTCCTCATTCTGCCGATGATCTCCCGAGCAGCAGGCACTTCAGAGATACCTCCGCTCGGTGGGCCAGTTGCTGGAAGCGAACTTGTCTCGCCCGATCGGCTCACGCGGTGGAACCCGGGCCTCCCCGGCGGCATTCCGGTGTTCACAGCAATCTTTGCGACGGTCGACCCAGCGGTCTACGGCAAAGGCACGGTCGACGCAACGGCTTCGATCAACGGCGCCATTAAGGGGGCTGGCGCGGTCGCCACAGCGGACAGGCCCCAGGTGATCTATCTGCCGGCTGGGACCTACCGGATTTCAGGCTCCATTGTCATGGACCAGAGCTATGTCGTGTTGCGCGGCGCTGGCCCGGGCCTCACCAGGATCATCGGGGTCCCCGGGGCGAAGCAGGCTTCCATTCGCGTGGGCTGGAAGTGGACCTACACCGGCGTTTGGAATGTCGTCGGCGACGTACCCAAGGGATCGACCAGCATAGTCGTCTCGGACGCCAGCGCCATTGAAGTTGGCGATGTCCTTCAGATCGACCAGCAGGACGACCTCAGCTACGTCAGAATCCTTCCGGACTCGATCTACCGCAAGCGTCAGCCCGGGACGAGCGTCGACGGCCCGGGAACGGGCGGCGCCCCGGGGGTCAACGGCGGTCCATGGCGGTCGGTCGCGCAACAGATCGAGGTCGCTTCGAAGCACGGGAACACCCTCGGGCTTTCCGGGCCGACACACATCGCGTTCAGCGCCACACAGGTCCCCCAGGTGTTCAAGACGGCGACGGCGCGTGCCGGCGAGCCCGGGACGCGGTACGCCGGGATCGAGGACCTCTACGTTTCGGGCGGGACCTACGACAACATCATCTTCGTCAACACCGCCTATTGCTGGGTCAGGAACATCGAATCGGACGGACGTCCCCTTGATGCGGATCACGGGGTGAGCCGGCAGCATGTCAATCTCGAGCACGCCTACCGCTGCGAGGTCCGCGACTCGTATTTCCACCACGCGCGGTTCATCAACTTCGGCGGAAACGCGTACGGCATCAGCATCGGCGACGCCAGCTCTGACAACCTGGTCGAGAACAACATATCCCTCGACCTCAACAAGCCCATCATCATGAACGCGTCGGGCGGCGGAAATGTGGTCGCCTACAATTACGCCGACAATGCGTATAGTGTGAACTCTCCCGGATGGCAGGAGAACGTCATCGATGGAAATCATGAGAGCTTCCCCCACTATGAGCTGTTTGAGGGCAATTGGGCCGGGAACCTCGGCTCCGACTGCACGCACGGCAATTCCGGGTGGGAAATGTGGTTCCGCAATTATTCGCAGGGCCGGAACAGTTCGCCGCCGGTGCCGGACAGGGAGAACATGCGCGCGGTAGGGGTGGATGGCTGGAACCGCTCGTATACCTTTATCGGCAACGTCCTCAACGTGCAGGGGGTCAACGGGGTCTCCCCTGCCTACGAGTGCACGGCGGACGGTGCGTGCATGAATGCCGACGCGGTCTACCGGGTCGGTGCCAATGCGCTCAAGGAGACGGGGATCGGTCTCTATCACTCGTTTGATGACGGCACAGCCCTGGCGCACCTCTACCGGCACGGGAACTGGGATAGCGTCCATAACCGGGTGATTTGGGATCCAAACAACCCCAATCACACCTTGCCGGCGTCGCTTTACCTGACCAGGAAGCCGGCATTCTTCGGCAACAATCCCTGGCCGTGGGTGGGACCGGACCTGAATCCGATGGTCGGGAATCTGCCCGCGAAGGCGCGATACGACAGCATGCGGCAGTGACTCGGCCGGCGCAGGCGGTGTTTCGGCTTCTTGTTCAGTCCTTCGAAGGGATTCCCATGTTCATGCCACGGCATCCCACCGGAGGTGCCGTTGGCGTTCAAATCGTGAGCAGGTGCAACAATGCGCTAAACCAAGAGCCGCGACAACTTATGAATACGAATGACCGATCGGTTGGGACGGCATTGGGTTCGAGTCCCCCTTTGGGCACCCCTGTATTGAATGTGGGTAACCCGTCTTGGCGGATACACTTTGAATCAAATAGAAGGATGGGGAGCTGTGGGATTGCCTTGGGGGCTTCCTTGGGGTGTGCCCCGTCCGTCCGTTTGGCTGCAGGGACCAGAGGCCCAGGGCCTCAGCCTCAGGCGGGGCGGGCAATTCGAAAGGCTGCCGATTCGGGGCCGATTGGGGTAGGGTATCACCCCATAGCTGGCCGGCCCGCCTTGGGGCAGGATTCCGCCCGTTGTAGGTATGTAGGTTAGGTGTTGGTTAGTCAGGTGAAAAGCGAACAGGGCACCCTGGACCATCCTGAAGACATTCAGTCTCATGTCCCCGCAGATGATCGACCCCGTGTGGTTGCGGGAGGTCCAGGGCGCCCACCATGAGGCGCGCGTCCACCATTGTGGTGTCACGCTGAATGGGATCCACCTTCGGTTTCTCGCCCCTTATGACGACTGCCCGGCGGACGGCACCGAAATGGTGGTATGGCTGGAGCGGAACTTCAGGTGCGCCACGAAGGCCGAGTTCCGCGGGGTGGCCCCGGCGGCTCCACGCGTGCCCGAGCTGGCGACCGTCAACTGACCCATGCCCAAATCACCTACCAAGGCCGCCTTCGGCCGCATCGAATTGCTGGTGGAAGGCCTGAGCCGCGCCATGCTGCGCGCTTGGCGGCCTCAGGGGCGGGAAGGCGCGGGCAAAACTCCTGACGCCGGAACGCCGCTCGGCAATCGCCCGGCAGGGAGCGCGGGTCAGGTGGGGCCTGCCAGCCTGAGTGGGAGCACAAGGAAGGCCCTATCAGCGCAGCATGGCCTGCTGTGTGGAAAAGCGGATGGCTTGAGCGATGCCATTGGGTCCGCCTTTTGGGCGCAATTCTCGGCGCCCGCCGAACAAGGAATTTGAGCTGCAATGGCAAAGAAGTGCCGGAAAGAACCATTGGGGATTTCGCGTTGTCACGAATGTTCCCGGTTGGCGCGGAAATACGCCTTCGTATTTCCGTGGACCGACCCCAGCCGCAGGAGCCTGCTGGGACGAAACCACTCCAGTCTCCTATGCTGGCTGTCGGCATGAATCTCGGGGTCTTTCCGAAGTCTGATCCTGTAGGCGAGCACGACATAGTGGGTGGGCTGGCTGCGTGACCCACTGAATACGCTGTTCCTGTAGAAGTGCTCGTGGACGCCCGCGAATTCCGCCGCGGTCGGGTTGATTTCTATTCCTGTCTCGTGGTAGGCGATTCGCACCATGGCGTCCGTGATGCGCTCGCCCTTGAAGATCCGCCCCCCGGGGACGAACCATGTGTTCTTGGCGGGCCTGTTCGTGCGGTATCCCAGCAGCACCTCGTTCGCACGGTTCAGGATTATCAGGTCAATCGACACGATCGGTGCCCACCGGACGAGCGACCTGAAGGCGGCCCTGGGGACCCTTTTGGGAAGCGGATGTTTCATGGGGGGATTCGCGGGCGAAGGCCGCTGATTGGGGGCGCTGATATGCGGATCCATGCGATGAGGGTGGTTGAAACTCCGCAAAGCCAATTTCAAAAACAATGCATGCAGGGTCTGGCGCCGAACCGTTCCCATTTCAAAGTTGGACAATTGCGCCCAACCCCTTGTAGCTACGGCCACAACTTGGAGACGAGGCCAAAAGAATCGGGCGAGCTTCTCCCTGCAGGGCACACGTCGCTGGAGGGGCTGCACGGCACGGTGAGCGTGCCGCACCAGCAGGCGGGATTCTGGCGACAGTGGCGCGCCTTCGTCGGGCCGGCGATCCTGATCAGCGTCGGCTACATGGACCCGGGCAACTGGGGCACCGACCTGGCGGGCGGGGCCCGGTTCAAGTATGCGCTGCTCTGGGTCGTCGCCCTGGCCAGCTTCATGGCGGTCATCCTCCAGGTGATCTCGGCCCGCCTCGGCGTGGCGACGGGCAAAGACCTGGCCCAGTGCTGCCGGGACTACTATCCCGGGTGGACCCGCTGGCCGAACTGGGTCTCCATGGAAATCGCCATCGGGATGACCGACCTGGCCGAGTCGCTCGGCAGTGCCGTCGCGCTCAACATGCTCTTTCACATCCCGCTGCAGTGGGCGATCATCATCACGGCCTTTGACGTGCTGCTCCTCCTTGCGCTGCAGGGCTTTGGCGTCCGGCTTATCGAGGCGGTGGTCACGGTATTCGTGCTCACGATCGGCGTCTGCTACGGCGTCGAGATCTTCGGGCTGGCCCAGACCCGGCCGGACTTCCTGGAGATGGGCCGCGCCATGGTGCGGCCCAGCTTCGCCCAGGGCGGGATGATGCTCGTGGCCGTCGGCATCATCGGGGCGACCGTCATGCCGCACAACCTGTACCTCCACACGGCGCTCGTGCAGACCCGCAAGCTGCAGAAGGACGAGCCGTCCGTCCGCCGGGCCATCCGCTTCAACACGATCGACACGGCGGTGGCGCTCTCCATCGCCTTTCTCATCAATGCGGCCATCCTGGTGCTTGCGGCGATCGTGTTCTACGGCAAGGACAGCCTGGCGGTGGCGGGAGGGCAGGTGGTCAGGTTCGCGGCCGACAGCGACTGGATCCGGGTGGCGTACCTGACGCTCGCCCCGCTCCTGGGGACGACGCTTGCCAGCACGCTCTTCGCGGTGGCGCTCCTTGCGAGCGGCCAGAGCAGCACGATCACGGGAACGCTGGCCGGCCAGGTCGTGATGGAGGGCTTCATGAACTGGCGGATCAAGCCGTGGCTGCGGCGGCTGATCACCCGCTCGCTGGCCGTCGTGCCGGCGATACTCATCATCAGCATCCGGGGAAGCAGCAGCGTGACCGACCTGGTCAACCTGAGCCAGGTGGTGCTCTGCATCGAGCTGCCCTTCGCCATGTTCCCGCTGCTGCACTTCACCAGCTCCCGCAGGCGGATGGGCAAATGGCGCAGCGGCTGGTTCCTCATGACCGCCGGCTGGGGCACTGCGCTGTTGATAACGGCGATGGACCTCTATAGCTTGCCGGATGCGCTGAAGCAGGCATGGGCCGTCATCGCCGGCCACTAGAGAACCCATCCCAAGACACCTTCAGCCAGGAGCCAGCCATGTATGACAAGATCCTCGTGACGCTGGACGCGACGCCCACCGACCGGGCGATCATCGAGCACATCAAGGCCCTGGCCAAGGTGATGAACAGCCGCGTCGTGCTTCTGCACGTGGCCGACGGCTGGGCGGCGCGGACCTTCGGGGCCGACGCAGTCAGCCCCGAGATTGCGGAGGACACGGCCTACCTGCAAAAAGTGAAGGAGGAGTTTCAGTCCGCGGGCATCCCGGCCGAGGCCGAGCTGGCCTATGGCGAGCCGGGAGAGCAGATCATCAGGTGGGTCAATGACAAGAGGTGCGACATGGTCGCGATGAGCACCCATGGGCACCGCTTCGTGGCGGACCTCTTCCTGGGGTCGACCTCGAGGCGGGTGCGGCACAGCGTCCGGGTGCCGGTGCTTCTCCTCCGGGCGAAATAGGCCCCCCCGGCAGCCACCCGGAAAGGGTCCTGTCAGGCCAGCGGATGGCGGCGCCTGAGCGCGTGCTCGGCTCCCTGCGGGGAAAGCCGGCTGCTGCAGAGGTCGAAGGCATGGACGCGGAACGGCGCGGTCGAGAATCCGCCGTGGCGACGCAGCCATGCCGAAACGGCCGCTGCCGAACCCTCGGAGCAGCGGGCGAGCGTGACGTGCGGCTGGAAGTGGCGCACGTCGAGGTCGACCCCGGCCGCGAGCACGGCGTCGTCCAGGCGCTGGCGCAGCTGGAACAGGTGGGGATGGCCGGAGCCGACGCCCACCCAGACGACCTTGGGCGGGCCCTTCGGCGGGAACACCCCGACGCCCTCGATCGGCAGGAGGAAGGATTCGACGCGGATGGCGGCCAGGCTCTCCTCGATCCGCAGAATGCGGTCGGCCGGGGTGTCGCCTATGAAGCGCAGCGTGAGGTGAAGCTGCGGGGTGCGCGTCCACGTGACTCCTTGCAGGGGTTCCGCAAGGCCCTGGAGTTCATCGCGCAGCCAATCCGGCAGGGGCAGGGCGATGAAGAGGCGTTTGACGGTTGGCGAGTTCCCTTCAGCGCCCGGACTGGCCGATGCGGCGACCTTGCTCTCGCGGACCGTCGGGTCGCTCATGGACTCCTCATAACCCCGCACCGGATGGCTGCAAGCCCCCGGCTATGTTCATTTCCTTGCCAAGACGTTCGAGGGCGGCGGATTTCGCGCGCGCCGCACGACCTCCAGAATGGAAGTCCCTGGCGGCGGCGGATCGCGACGGCGGCCGCCAGGACCGGACTACGTCAATTTAAGTAATAGTAGGACTTTATCGGCTGCCAAAAGCGCCACTAATGCAGGCCGTCGCCAGCCCAGCTTCATCCGTCCTCCCGACCGAGGATCCCGAGTTTCCCATGCCTTCAAACATAGACGGCGCATAGCCGCCCGCACCGTGCACCCAGAATCCGAAGCCCAGCCGAACACTTCAAAGAAAGGGATTAAATGCCTCTAGACGCCGTCAAGACCATCGTCGTCCTCATGCAGGAGAACAGGTCGTTCGACCACATGCTTGGCTACCTCAGCCTGCCGCCCTGGAACCGCGCCGATGTCGATGGACTGAGCAACGACCCCGCGTGGCTGGCCCGCTTCGCGAACACCAACAGTGGCAGGAGCTACAGTCCGTTCCGCCTGCCGAACCCGGAGGCGATGCTGCCCGGCGACCCGAACCATGACCGCTACCACATTGCGACGCAGATAGGCGCCCCCACGGCCGCGGGCGCGTATCCCATGACCGGCTTCGTGGACAGCTGCCCGACGATCGAGCCGATCACGGGCCAGCCGATGGTGATGGGCTACTTCAACGCGGAGGACCTTCCGACGACGCACTTCTTCGCCCAGAACTTCGCGATCTGCGACAAGTGGTTCTCCTCGATCCCGGCGAGCACCCAGCCGAACCGGCTCATGTCGATGGCGGGCGAGACGACCATCGACAACAACAAGGACATAATCCCCCTCCAGAAGCTGGTGTACGACTGGCTGGAGGACAGGAAGGTCAGGTGGAGGGTCTACCACGACAGCGTCCCGTTCTTCGCGCTCATGCCGGATTGGATCCCGTGGATCCTCCTGGACCACAACTTCCGGGATTTCTCGCGGCTCTTCTCGGACATCCAGAACGAGAGCGACGCCACGTTCCCGCAGGTGATCTTCATCGAGCCGAGGTTCACGGACGCGCCCCACATCGAGGTCCCGTGCGACGACCATGCGCCCTCGGCGATCAGCCCTGGGCAGGCGTTCATGTCCCAGGTGTACTCGGCGCTGACCTCAAACAAGGAGCGGTGGATGGGCACGGTCCTCGTGGTGACCTACGACGAGCACGGCGGATTCTTCGACCACGTCTCGCCCCCGACCGGGATCTCGACCAACCCTCCCGCCGGGTCCAGCTACGCGTCCTTCACGTCCCTTGGAGCCCGGGTGCCGGGCTTCGTCGTCTCGCCCCTGGTCGCCCCGGGGTCGGTGTATTCCGGGCAGCTCGACCACACTTCCATCCTCAAGTTCATCGCGGACAAGTTCTCGGGGGGGGAGGGCTATTCGCCCGAGGTCGACAACCGGACGGTCGGGAGCGTTTCCGATGTCCTGGCGGCGGTCCCGGCGGCCGGGGGTCCCCGGGCGGATATCCCGTCGCTTGACTCGATAAGCGTCGGATTCAGCCCCGGGACGGTTCCGGCGCCGACGGACGACAACCTCACGCCCATGGGCTTCAGCAGGGCGCTCGGCGCGCTGAGGAGCTACGACAAGGACGTCGCGGCAATAAAGTTCGCGAAGCTGGCCGGCAGGTTCTGAGGCCGCATAGCCACATGCGCCGGGGAATCGAGACAGCGTGCGATCGCAACAGCCCTCCGGACCTGGAGGGGCGGGGCCCCTGAGCCCGGACGCCGACCAGGCGCCCCAGGAACGATCGACCCATGGCCTCGGATTCGCAGACGCCGATCTTCTCCTGGCAGTTCTTCGTGCTGATTGCCGCGGCCCTCGGGATCCTCATAACCCAGCCGGGCACCCTTCCGCTGGCCCCGCCGACGGGTTCCGAAAAGGCGGAAACCGGTCCGAAGGCGGCGGATGACGCCCCTGTCTACACCGATTCCCGGCTGTGGGCCGATCCCTTCGACGCCCCCCCGAAGCCGGATGCGGATCCCGCGGCCGCGGCGGCTGCCGGCGGCCGGCCGATGAACGTCGCGGCCCCGGAAGTGCCCGGAAGCGGGATCGCGAGGATCGACTCCGGGAGGATCTGCGTGATGCCGGTCGTGGTGCGCGGCGACTCCAATTCCGCGGAGGCGAAGGAGATGAGGACCCGGTTCCGGATCGCGACGGCCAGCGGGCTCGGGGCGGACGGCTTCGTTCCCGACAATCCGAACCACCTCATGTGGGTGAGGCTGGCCCTCTGCGGGGGGCGGACGGAGAGCGTCCCGGTGGAATGGTTCCTGCGCGGGAGCCTGTCCCGGGTCCGGAATGCGCCCTACGAGGCCGTCCTCGTCGTGTGGATCAAGGACAACTTCCTCTTCAACTATCCCCTGGAGCAGCTGCAGGACATCCGCTCCCAGCTGGAGGACCAGCTCGCGGGCCGGTGCCTCATCGAGTTGCACAGGCCCGACTTCAAGGTGATAGGCCCCTACTGGTCGGGGACGCTGGTCGACATCCTGAGTGAGGACCCGAAGGTCGGCCGCGGCATCACGTTCTACTCGTCGTCCGCGACGATGGCGGACGGCGTCCTCGAGCTCCTTGCCCCAAACAGGGACAAGGGGGGCCCGGTCGGGCGGGCGAGGCTCGCCAATCCGGACACCGGCCCGGTCCTGGTGAACCTGACGTGCACGGACGAGCAGCTCTCCGAGGCGCTCATACGCGAGCTCGAGCTGCGCGGGCTGAGGCCCGGCAGCCCCAACTCGCGCATCGCGATCATCTCCGACTGGGACACCGACTATGGGAGGGTGCTGCCGCTCACGTTTGCCGCAAAGCTGAGGCAGCTGACCGGTCCGGAGACACCGGACTGCAAGGGCCCGCCCAAGCCGGACGCCGAAATCCCGATTGCGCCGGACGGCAAGGGCCCGAGGGACCTGGAGGCGGCGGCGTACGGGGCCCTGAGGTTCGACGATGCGTCCAGCTGGCCGAGGCAGATCCTCCGCGCCTATTACCTCTCGGGCGTGGAGGGGACCCTGACGGCCGACGACGGCAAGGCCCAGAAGCCGTCCGACGAGTCGAAGACGGCCCCGGGCAGCAGCTCGTCCGCAATCTCGCTCCAGAGGGCCGAGGGCGAGCACCAGATCGACTATGTGGCGCGCCTGGGGAAGATCCTTTCCACGCGGATCAACGAGCGGAACGTGTGCGGCGAGAATGGGAAGCTGGTCGCGATCGGCGTGCTGGGCGCGGATGTCTACGACAAGCTCCTGCTGATCCAGGCCCTCCGACCGGTCTTCAGGGATGCCGTGTTCTTCACCGACACGCTCGACGCCCGCTTCATGGACCCGGTCAAGGCGATCCCCTACACCCGGAACATGGTGGTCGCGGCCCCGTTCGGGTTCGACCTCTTCAGGAATTTCCAGGTCGGCGCGACCCCGTTCCGCAGCTCGGAGCAGACGGGCGCCTTCCTTGCCGTCCAGACGGCCGCGGCCCGCATCGAGCCCAGGACCGAGTACCTGGCCTCGCAGCTGCGGCAGCCGCTGCGCTTTGAGATCGGCCGGACCTATCCCGTCGCGCTCGACGTCCCGGGGGCGCCCCGTCCCCGCGACGAGAAGGCGGACCTGCAGGGCCCGGTCGACAAGTTCGAGGGGCTCCTGCACCCGCCCCAGGACGACTATTTCCCGAGCTGGGCGCGGGCCCGGGCGCTTTACCTCTTGCCGGCCGCGCTGGCCTGCGTGTTCGTGGCGCTGCTCTGCGTCACGATCCTGTTCGTGCTGAAGGGCCATGTCCCGGCTTTCCCGTGGAGGAGGCGCCGCACCTGGGCCATAGCGGGGTCGTCTGCGGTGTTCCTGGCGATCATCGGCGGGGTCGTCTGCTTCTACGACGGCATTGAGCCGGCGACCTGGCTTCAGGGGGTGAGCATCTGGCCGTCGGAGATCCTCAGGGTGATCGCCTTCGTCACCGGAATCGCGAGCCTGCTCGTCTGCCATTCGAAGGTCCGGAAGGCCCGTGTTGAGCTGGCGGCGCAATTCGGGATTCCGCCGCAGCCGCAGGGTTCGGGTCCGCGCAAGCCGCTGCTCGCCAGGTTCTGGGACACGGTGAGGCAGGGCCACCAGCCGGTGCCCGACTACTTTTGCACCTACCAGCAGGCGGCGCAGAGGTACAACTGGCTGCCCGGCAGCCATGGCGTCCTGGTGCCCGCGCTGCCTGCGCCATCGCCCGCCCAGAAGCAGCGAATGCCGCCAAATGAGAAATACGTGATACTGGAGGCCCTCTGGTCCGACGCATGCGACCGGTCCACGGTGTTCGGGCGCAATGCCCGGACCCTTGCGATGACGGTGTTCTTCTTCCTGGCGCTGTGCTGCCTCGCAGGGGCGACCGGGCTGCCCTCCGTGCCCTTCAGGGGGAAGTTCAGCCAAGGGTGCGACCTGGCCGTGGTCTTTGCGGCGTCGGTCGTGCTGATCTATCTCATGTTCTGGGTGGTCGACGAGACCCACATCTGCCTCCGGTTCATCAAGAAGCTGGGGCGCAGGGAGCTGACCATCTGGCCGATCGAGGCCTACAGCCGCATCCCGCACCTCACGCCCCTGACCGACGGCCATGACATCAGCGGCGCGGAGGCGAGCTCCTACCTGGACGTCTGCTTCATCGGCAAGCTTAGCCAGGAGGCGGTGCCGCTCATCATCATGCCGTTCGTCGTCCTGACCCTGATGATCATAGCCCGCTGGAGCTTCTTTGCGAACTGGCACTGGGAGACCCTGATCCTCGCGATATTCGGGATCGACAGCGCGGTGTGCGTCCTGTGCGCGGTGAAGCTGAGGAATGCCGCCGTCGACGCGAAGGTCCGCTCGATCGGGGAAATCGCCAGGGCCGCGGCCGCGGCGCGGGCCGAGCAGCTTTCCGACAAGGCGGACGCACTCGAGTCGCTGAAGGCGCTCATGGAGCAGAACATGGACGGGGCCTACGTGCCCTGGCACCAGCAGCCGTTTGTCAGCGCCCTTCTCCTGCCCTTTGGCGGGACGGGCGGGCTGGGGATACTGGAGTACCTCCTCTCAAAGTCATGAGACCCGATGGAGGCCATGGATTTCCCGCCGCTACGGGCCGGTGTCGGCCGGCTCCGCAATCCGGCGTCCCGGGCGGCCAACGGCGTTCTGTTGGCCTGCACGGCCGAGCCGGGTCCCGCGCCACGATTACAGGGATTTACGTAATTAAAGCGCTGGCGAACAGGGGTTGTTCATCGCGCTCTAGGGGTGCCACGTTGGAAACTCTGAACAGGGGAGAACTATGAACAATCACGACACATCGGCGCGGAGGCTGGTCTTGGCGATCGCAGTCGGAATCGGCGTCTGCGGCTGCGCCACGACGGACCAGCTGTCCCAGGCCAGGCAATTCTCGACGGCGGCCGCCGCCCTTGCGACCGCGACCAACCAGGCGTTCACGGAGATCAACGATGCCAACTCCGAATACAAGATGAGCGAGGTCGCCCTGGGCAGGGCGGAGCTGACGCCGGACACGCTGAGCGGCGTGCTCGACAAGAACAACAGGCTGAAGGCGCGGCAGGACATCCTTAACGCCCTCGGCAAGTACGCGACCGCGCTGAACGGCCTCGCCACGGCCGACACCACGACCGCGATAGACAAGGCGGCCACCGATCTCTCGGGGTCCGTCAGCTCCCTTGGAAGCGGCTACCAGACCCTCACGGGCCATTCCCTTGGCGTAAGCAGAGGCGACCTTGCGGTAATCGCGACCGCCGTGAAGGCCCTGGGGGAGGCCTACGCGAACGAGAAGAGGTACGAGGCGATCAAGTCGATCGTGCCGACGGCGGACAAGTGGGTCCAGACCGTGTGTGCCGACCTTGCATCGGATCTCAAGAGCTCCCCCGGGACCTACCAGACCGACCTCCAGAGCAAGTATGTCGCGGATTTCGAGGCCTACCGCGCCGAGCAGGCGGGGCTTTCGTACTCTGCAAAGCTGGCGCGCCTGGAATCCCTGCGGTCCGAGACCAGGGCCCTCGCCGTCGCCGACACCTCGATCTCAAAGGTCGCGGACTCGGCGTTGGCGCTGGCCAAGGCCCACGGCGCGCTGTCGAGCTCCCTGACAAGGCCCGACTACAAGATCGGCGACCTCGTCGACGCAATTGGGCAGCTGCAGCAGTATGCCACGGACATCAAGACCTTCAACGACAGCCTCAAGAAGTAGAACGCCATGAACGACATCGTCACTCTGCTTAACGCGATCATCCAGGCAATCAACACGCTTCTCCTCAACAACACCGATCCCGCCGTGGACGCCAAGCTGTGGAAGCTTCGCAACGTTTTCACCGCCCTGAGGGACACCGCCATGGGGAAGATCTACGACAAGACGACCGGCGACTACGTTGCGGCGCAAAAGGGCCTGACGACCGCCGCGAAGGCCGCCAACGACGCCATCGACGGCGTCAACGCCGTCGCCACAGCCATGCAGCCCCTGATCACGGCGGCGCAGGCCGCCGACAAAGTCATAGGCTTGCTCAATCTGGTGCTCTGATTGCACGCCGCCCCAGGAGCAGGAACCCCCAACAGACAGGACTCTTATGAGATCGCAGCTGTTTTCCTTGATCGCGGTTCTCGCTGTCGTTCCGCTGGGTCGCGCCGACGGGAATGACAACGCCGGAAAGGGCGACCCGGTCATGGCCAACGTAACAAGTGTCACGTCGGATTCCGCGAACAATCCCTGCGAGGCGGGTCTGGGAGACAGGCTTGTCGTCGGGGTCGACCACCTGGATGCGCTCATGCCCAAGGTGAAGGCCGCGCATGGCAAGATTGTCCTCTATCTCGATGGGATGCCGATCAACGGCGTCTATCCGGAGGCCTTCGTCGGCACCGACAAGATCCGCTACCTCCTTGCCCGCTCGGACGAGTCCAAGCAGAGCTGGGGCGCCCTCCTGGGCCACCCGGCCAGCTTCAGCCGCAAGGTGGGGGTGAGCGTGGGAATGGAGGGCGACGCCGCCCTCCCTTCGACCGCGGCAATGAACCTGGTGGTCATCAGGCCCGGCTGGTTCTGGGCTGCCGTGATTGCGCTTCCAATACTGTTGGCCGTTCTATTTGGCGGTGCGCGGAGCCAGATGATAAGGGACGACGGCCCGCCGCCGTTGTTGGTTGAGGATGATGTGCCCCCTGGGGGAACCCCAGGGCCGAAGACAAGCGGAAAGAAGGCGCCGGAGCGGCCGTATTCGCTCGCCAAGGCACAGATGGCGTTTTGGTTCTTCCTGATCCTGTTCTCGTTTCTCTTCATTTGGGCCGTCACGGGCGCGCATGACACCCTTACGCAGTCCACCCTTGTGCTGATGGGAATTGGCGCGGCGACGGCTTTGGGTGTCATCGCGCAGAACAAGGGTAAGGAGGCAAAGAGCGACACGCTGGCCTCGCTGACCGGCCTGCAACAGACGCGCGATGCGATCGTCGCCTCGGGAGGCGACACAAGGCCGGTGGATGCCCAGATTGCCGTTATCACACCCTCTTCGGGTGGATTTCTGGACGACGTGCTGACCGACAAGGACGGCATCAGCATCCATCGCTTCCAGATGTTTGTCTGGACGCTCGTCCTCGGGATAATCTTCATCAAGGAGGTCTACTCGAACCTCGCGATGCCCGAGTTCAACGGAACGCTGCTGGCATTGATGGGCATCAGCTCCGGGACGTTCCTTGGCTTCATGATTCCGGAAGCTCATTCAACCGATCAATCCCCGCCGAACAAGCCTGCTCCGGCAACCCCGGCTCCGGCGGCCGCGGCCCCGGCCCCGGGCACTGCGAAGCCCTGAAACGCCGGTTCGCAGGCGCAGCCTACGGCCCGCTCGGAATGTTCGAGCGCGGATCCGGGGGAGGGGGGGGTGCGGCCCGGCCGACGACACCCAGCCAAGCCGCCTTGGCATCCGGGTAGAACCTGTGGCCGATCTCGCAGCCGAAGGTGTGGTTGCTGCGAACGGGCTGGTTGTACACGCCGCCGGCGATCCACGCCGTGGCGAGCAGCTGGATCAGGTTCACCTGCGAGGCGTCGACGGCGTCCATGTTGAGCCGGGCGAGCGCGCCGAAATTGTCCAATGGCGACGGGCCCGGCGCGAGGTTGGGGTCCGCCAGGCTGGGCGGGGCCTGCAGGGAGCCCGGGGGATTGTTGTCCAGGTTGACGAGGTCGGGCGAGGAAAGGGGCTGCACGACCGGGCTCATTCTCACGAACGCGCCGGGAGCCAGCGGGGAGAGGATGGGAGCCGTCGGCAGCCTGCCGCCCAGGGCCAGGTAGGCCATGTACGTCGCCTCGTCGGGAGGGTCGTCGACAATCGCGCCCGCCAGCTCTTTGATGTCCACGAGCGTGCCCGGATGGGACGGATCCTGGAACCGCGCGTCGGGCGCTGCGGCGAACCCCGGGGGGATCGGACGGCGGACGGTGCCGGTCCCGATGCTCAGGACCTGGATCCGGTCGGCGGTGAACCCGTTCGCAAGCAGCTCCATCACCCCGACAAGGACGGGGTTGTTCAGCCCGCTGATCCCCCCGTCCCAGAACCTGTACGCGGGCGTGGCGGGCGGGGACGGGAACGGGGCGGGCGCGTCGAAATAGATCACCGGCGCGGTGGTGGAGGCGTTGATCGCCTCGGCGACCGAGACCACCGGCACCTGCACCTGTGGGGCGGCGGCGCTGGCCCTGTTGGACCGGAACAGCACGGCCCGCCTCAGGTCGTAGTCGAATGCCGAGACGATGAAATCGACGCCGTGGCCCGCCGGGGAGGCCGCCAGCGCGGCCGGGAGCTGGTCCATTGGCGTGGCGCCGAAGCCGCCGTAGAGGTTCCTGAGCCCCGCCAGCTTCCCCCGGGTGTCATACCGGGGGCCGACGCCGAAGACGGAGTTTTCCAGCCTGTCCAGCCAATCGGACGGAACGTAGATCGTGTTCCGATTCGCCGCGCTCAGGAAGAGATTCAAGGTCTGCGAGAGGGGCCATCCGGCCGCGAGCGCTCCGGCGACGATGCTCCCGCCCGAATTCGCGGTGACAAGGTCGAAGTCCGCCAGCACGTCGTAGCCCGTGGCGTTGTAGCCATAGAGGTCGATCAGGGCGCGCACCTGGATCAGGGCCCAGGATCCGCCTCCGTCAAGGGATAGCAGGCGTGGCATGGGAGGTCACCAGGGGGTGTCTGGCCCCGTTTGACTGGCGCCGGTGCAAGTCCGGTTGATCATTGGCGATGGAGGACGAGATATTAGATGGCCACAGACGCGGCGATCGCCTCGGTGAGCCGTATGTTGATGTATGTATTATCCGCCTATCCTGGGACACAGGCCAAAGATTACATGATTCTATGTAGCGCTGGCATCTGTGCGGGGATTCCAGCCTCGAATTTGTGAGCCTTCCCTCAACCAAGCCATGTGGGGTCAATCTGCTGCTGATTCATGATAGGGAATCTTCTGCTCGAAGAGGCTGAGATGTTGGCGCGCGATGTCCTCGGCCTCCTTGGGCAATTTGAATTCCAGGCACTTGGTCTGCCACTTGACGGCTTCCTCAAAATTGCCGGCCTCGGCATTCGCGGCCGCAAGTGTTTCGATGAACGTGGCATTCTCCCACTTCGACAGATCGCAGGCCCTCCGGGCGTTCGTTACAGCCTCGTCGCCATTCCGGATCTTTGGGTCCGGGCACACAGCCAATAGCCAGGCTAGTCCGTTGTAAGCCTTGGCATAGTCTGATTTGAGTCGAATGGCCTCGTTGTAGTCGGCAATTGCCTCGTCGTAGTCATGTCTTCCCTTGTGAGCGTCGGCACGGATTTTGTAGGCCTTTTCCTCGTTGGGACTGAGTCGGATGGCTATATTGCAGTCGGCGATTGAGTCCTCGTACTCGTGCTTGGCCCTGTGAGCGGCGGCCCGATTATTGTACGCCACCGCATATCCCGGGTTCAACTGGATGGCTTCGCTATAGTCGGAAATGGCCTTGTCATAGTCTTCCTTGTCTTCGTAGGCGAAACCTCGGTCCTCGTAGGCATTGGCATAGTACGGATTGACCCGAATTGCCTCGCTGTAGTCGGCGATCGCCTTGTCGTGCTCGCCTCTCTTGTTGTAGAGGTGTCCGCGAATGCAATAGGCCTCGGGGTCCTTCGGGCTCAGGCGGATAGCAGCTTCAAAATCTGCAAGCGCTTTGTCTTGATCTCCGGCCGTCTCGTAAAGCCAGCCGCGGTTGCTATATGCCGTCTCAAGTTTTGGATCGACCCTGATGGCCTCGCTGCAATCGGCGATTGCCTTGGCGGAATCGTTCTTGGCGTTGTAGGCCTTGGCCCGATTGTTGTAGGCGTTGGCGTTGTTGGGATCGAGCCGGATGGCTTCGCTCAGATCCTCGATGGCTTTGTCGAACTCGCCTTTTGTGTTGTAAAGGTTGCCGCGAGATAGGCGCGCCACGGCGTCCTTTGGGTTTGCATCGATGGCACGGGTGAAGTGTTCGATGGCCGCATTGAGATCCTGTCCGTCGCGAATCTCTCCGTGAAAGAGCGGCTGCATGGCTGCCGATTCATTGAGGTGGATCTCCATGTCCTGTTCAAACTGGGGCCCCAGCACTGTTGCGGCTGAGACGCGCTTGAGCTCCAGGTTCATGGCCTCAAGGTATCCTCCGAGGGTGAATTCCAGGCGTCGGTCGTCCAGAAAGTCCTGCTGGGCGTCTTGGATCTCGAATATGCGGTTGAAGACGTTGGTGGCTGAAACCGGAAGGGCACTCACCATGGACGTATGGGTGATCTGATGCTTCCCGGGTTTTTCCGGCTCTGGACGAGGCCCGATCCCAACGGAACTTTGATGGGGATTCTTGATTTCAACGTTTGCCGAACTCTCGTTCTCCCAGTGGACGGCGAATTGTAGCGGGGATGCGGAGGTCACCACGGCCACCGAGGCCGGTGGCTGCGGGAGCGGGGCCGGGAGCAAGGTCTTCTGATCGGCGCTCCGGCATGTGTCCAGGACGATCAGGAACGACACCTGTGGGTCTGTTTCTGATAACTCCCCGGCCAATTCATAGTACGGCGCCAGGATATCGCGGTACGACAAGAGTTGCCGATGTTGTTTGATGTCGGCGTCGGCCGGCAGCAACTGTGATTCTCCGTCACTGTCGATGAAGCCGTGCGCGGCAATGTAGAAGACAACCAGCATATTCGGAGCATGGGCCTTGTGGCGGATACGTTCCACGTGTGCATTTATGCTGGAAAGAATCCGCGCGCGCGTTTCCGGCTTGCCATCGCCGACGAAGGCCAATGTGCCATCCTTGTCCGTTTCCAACGAGGCAAGGGCTTTGCTGCTTAGCCGATATTCGGTCTTCAGAGCTTCCTTCGCGTACCGGTTGCCAACATCAAGGCCTTCGATTGAACGGCCCGCAGGGTCGATATCTGGATTCATCCATTTCTCGCCGAGAGCAGTGGACTCAATAGCGTCCACCACGCCGGCCAAGTCTATGCTGGTATCGCTTGGTTTCAGCCTGAGGTCCGCTTCAAGCGTGAAGTCGCTTTCTCCGCAAACCACCGTCTGTTCGGTCACCAACGGGCGCACGGGCATATACTCCTTCCATTTTGTATCGGGTTGGAGCGATATACCGGCTACGTGCGGAACATTCGTTTCGCTTCCCGGTCGGGCACCGCGATAGAAAACATCGCTAAAAAGGGCTGCCCCAACGGTGAGTGCCGGGGTCGCCGGTTCCTCGGCCTCCGGCAGGTAGTTGCCTACACCAATAAAGAGTCCCGAGACCGGGCGCGCCAATTCATATCGATCCTCATACAGCAAGGCCAAGGGCTTCGATTGGTTGCTTATCTCCCTTTCGCTATCGCTTCTTGTAGTAATGCTTGTGCAGCCGCTGAGAATTGCGGCGCAAAGCAGGCATCCTCTCAGAAGGCGCAATTTCGAAGGTCTGTCGGCCTCTCGAGATCCGAAGGAGTGCATGTTCGTCCCGATGATAAGGACGAATGGCCGACTCGCGCAACGATATGCCACCGCTCGCTGCCTGGGCCGGCAAGGACCAAAATGGCCGTTGGCGCGCTCTACCCTAATCCGATCGCACACCCTGTTGATCCGCCGGGTTGAACTTGCGATCCGGGCTATAGATATCTAGGCTTTTCCGCCTCGGGCTATGAACGATCCAGCTAAGGCAATTGCCACGGTTCTCTTTGTGACGAGTCTCGCAATTGCTGCCTCCGCAGCAACGCCGTCCACGGGAGAGGAGGCGATCCTCGTCTTTCCAGGAGGGCAGATCAATCTTCCACCGCCTGGCACTGCGGGATATATTCGCGGCGCCAGCAGCTTAGCGAGCACCCTCAGCAAGTCCAATAAGCAGATCGGCAGCTCGAAATTGTCGCCAGCCCTCGTGGGCGCCCTCAGCGAGCAGCGCAACATAGCCGCGGCTGTTCTGGCAAATGACCTCCTGATAGCTCGCAACACGTCTGCCGGCAACGTGGCCTTTTCAAATAGCGAGAAGGAGATTGGGTGGTTGAGGCAGATGCTCGCCAGCCCTCCCCAGCACGACATTGTCGTTACGCGGATAACCGTCAGGTCCGAGCAGCCATGCGCCCTGCATTACGTTTCGTTCGAGGATTACCAAAGGGCCTCTGAACAGAATCCGCTGCAGTGGCAAAGCTACAATATCAACAGTCCGCTGCCTGTCCGGGCCTATATCTTTCGAGTCACACGAATCACCGACTCGAGAACGACGTTTGAGCGAGTCACAGTCTGGGATGAACCAACCGTTCGAGAGGTAATACCACTCTTTTCCCAGTGAGCCTGGCAAAGAACCTTCGCGCTTTCCGGGGGGTTTGGGCTGCTGCTGCTGCCATTGTCGCCATCGGTCCTTTTGCCGTGTGGAAGCTGGAATTCATGCCGCCTTGGCCTCCATCGAGCCCGGGGCTTCTCGTAGCGTCCGCCTATCTCGCGTGCATGCTCGCCGTAATCGTCGCGTCCCAGGTCGCCGACAAGACCCCGGAGAACTTGAAGATTCGCCTGGGAATCGGCGTCCTGCTCGTTGCGGGTTTTTTGCTAATGCTCTATCTGTATCTCAATGCGAGGTTTGTTGTGTCCATTCAGACAATCGGTGGCGCGGGCCCGGAGTTTCGCCGTTATATCATAGGCACCCGTCTCTATCCCGGACGGGATCCCTTGCTCGATCCCGCGACATTGATCCAGACCTATGGTTACGGAAGGGTCTATGAGCCCGCGTCCCTGATTCTTCCAAGAATGGCGCTGGTTGGAACCTTTATAGGGTCCTTTGTTAGCACGTATTTCGGGGTGGTTCTCGTTGCGGTGGGCTCGTCGAGACGGTGACGGCTGTCATTGAGCCTGTGAGATCTTGTGAAATGAGAATAGGCTCCGCCATTGGGCAGGAAGTTCTTTAGCGAAAGATGTATCCGGGGATCTGCTGACGCGCTGGTGATGAAGTTTCTCCGGGCGAACACGGATCTACGGTCCCCCGAGAATCCACGATTGCGTTGAGGCCGCCAGGATCTTGGTATCGGCTTTCCCCACGAAACTGCTGCGCCTAACCCCAGCCCTGTGTCTCTGGCTGAGCCCGCTTCTCGGGGCCGCCGAGGCCAGGCCTATGCATGTCTGGGAGAAGCAGGAACTGACCTTCAAGGCCCAGCGCTCCTACGCGAATCCCTACACCGAAGCGACCGTCTGGGTCGACCTGGCCGGTCCCGGCTTCAGGAAACGCATCTACGGATTCTGGAACGGCGGGCAGGTTTTTCACGTGCGCCTGATGGCCACGGCGCCGGGAACCTGGACCTGGGTTAGCGGATCGGCCCCGGAGGATCCCGGCATTGCCGGGAAGTCGGGATCATTTGAAGCAGTCGCCTGGTCCCAGGCCGAGCTGGACGAGAACCCGCTCCGCCACGGGATGGTCCGGCCCACCGCCAACGGCCATGCGCTTCAGTTTGCGGACGGCACGCCCTACCTTGCGATCGGCGACACATGGTACGCCGTGCCCTCAAACCGCTTCAAGTGGTATGACGACGACACGGAGCATCCCATCGGGCCGGGCGCGGGCTTCAAGGACTACGTGCGCTTCAGGAAGGCTCAGGGGTACAATTGGGTGAACGTCATAGCGGCCTTTCCCAACTGGAAGACGGACGGCAAGCCGTGGCACCTCATGATGGAGGACGCGGCGAAGA
>CAYVKH010000048.1:0-25107 GCA_964451965.1 uncultured Opitutaceae bacterium | reverse complement strand
GCGGAGAAGATGCGCAAGGCCGACTTCAACCTCGAGGACTTCCTCTCGCAGCTTCAGTCGGTCAAGAAGATGGGATCGATGCAGAGCATCGTCGGGATGCTGCCCGGGATGAGCGGCGTGCAGCTGGGTGACGGCGCCGAGCACCAGATGGCCCGGACCGAGGCCATCATCAAGTCCATGACGATCCAGGAGCGCCGCAAGCCGGACCTGCTCAACGGGAGCAGGCGCCAGCGGATCGCGAGGGGCGCCGGCGTGAAGCTCGCCGACGTCAACCAGCTTCTAAAGCAGTTCCAGCAGATGCAGAAGGTGATGAAGATGATGAAGGGCGGGAACCAGAAGAAACTCATGCGCCAGATGGAGGCCATGAAGGGCAAGGGCGGGTTCCCGGGGATCTGATCGACGCCTGGCGGGCGGATTCTTCACCGAAGGGCGGGTTTACTTCGATCTGAACTTCATTCAGATTCTCGCTCGAACGCTGCATTCCGGATGGCGCAACGACTCCTCGTTGAAGCAACTCAATCGGCGTCTGAAGCGATTCCTTGTCACCTCCCCACCCTTTTCTGGCCCTAGTGTCTCAACATGACGATAACAGAGACTAAGAGCACGGCGGCACTCGACGACGCCCAACTAGTAGCCGAAAGCCTTGATGGGCAGCGGGATGCCTTCCGCCTGATCGTGGAAAGGTACAAGACATTGATCTGCTCCCTTGCCTACAGCGCCACCGGCAACATGAGCCAGAGCGAGGATGTGGCCCAGGAAACCTTCATTAGCGCGTGGAAGGACCTCCGGCATCTGCGGGAACCGGGCAAACTTCGCTCTTGGCTATGCGGCATCGTGAGGAACCGGGCCCAAAGAAGCGTTCGAGACGAGGGGCGCGAGCCCTCGTGCAATGCCGTTTCCCTGGATGACGCGAACGAATCGCCGGCGTCAGAAGACCTTCCTTCGGTACAGGCCGTCAGCCGGGAGGAGGAAGCGATCTTGTGGCGCTCGCTCGAAAGAATACCCGAGAATTACCGCGAGCCTCTCGTTCTCTTCTACCGCGAGCACAAGTCCATAGAGCGCCTCGCAGCGGAGTTGGAACTGTCCGAAGACGCCGTCAAGCAACGTCTGTCGCGGGGGCGCAAGCTGTTGCAGCAGGAAGTTCAATCCTTTGTGGAAGACACCCTGCGCAGAACCGCGCCGGGCCAGGCGTTCTCGGCCGAGGTGCTCGCGGCGCTGCCATTGGCCACAGGAACAGCCGCATCGGCAGGCATCAGCTTGGGAGCAAAGAGCAAGGCAGTGGCCTTGTCGGGTCTTTTGGCCGCGTGGACCGTGCCTCTATTGGGAATCCTCGCTGGCTTCGCGGCGCAATGGGCGATGTTTTATGGCGGTTCCACCAAGCGCGAGCGCCTGACCAGCCGGATCTCGCTCATTGGCGCGTGGGTAGTCGTTCTGGCGCTTTCCTTCGGAGGCCAGCGGGTCATGCGGCTGTTGGGAAGTCGCCTGGGGTGGGACGACCGTACTTTCTTTGGCGCCATGGCGGTCTTCTGGTGGCTCTACGCGATGGCCTTGGCCACGTGGGTCATCCTGGTGTACCGTTGGAATCAGCCGGGGTCCCCTGCGGGCGCAGAGGTGGGCGGCATGCGCACCCAGGCAACTTCACCGATGAAGCCAGGCACACGAATGCTGGCGGCGATTGGAACGAATCTGATGCTGTTCACGTGCGTGCTCTTCCTGGCGTGGTCGGCGCACGACAGGGTCGCGGCCGGGGCCATTGTCGTCACCATGCTGACGCTCAGCGCCTGGCATTTCATTCTTTCCCGGGGCAAGACGGGGCCCGCGTTGGTCGTAAGCTATCTCGGACAACTCGCCTCAAGCTGCGCCGTGATGCTGGCGATATTCGATCTGCGATTCGACGTATGGGCGGCGGCGTGGCGTGGAGTTAGCGTAGCCGAGATACACCGGCTGCTTCCCCTGTCGCTCCTTCCGATTCTCACCCTGGCCCTGGGGCTTTGGGTGGCCGTTTTCCTAATCCTGACAAGGAGGAGACCGGCCCTTCGTTAGGGACCAGACAGCGGGCAACCCCCGGGCTCATCGGGCAAGCCGCGGATCGAATCGAAAAGGCGCCGGAGCCGCAATCCTGAGCCCGGCGACATCCGGATGCGCAGATTGATTAAGGATACGCCTGCGAGCAATGGGCATCGCAGAGGCGGCTGCAGTGGAGGCCAGTCCACCGACGACAGCAACTGATTGTCCGTTAACGGCTAGTGATCTCCGGTTGCCAAGCCTCCAACAGGATTCGCGCGGGTCCGCATCTACGCGACATTCGCGCGCCTCAACGAGAGATATCGGTCGATTGACGTCGCTGCGCGGGACGAGTCGCCCACGATCGTCACCAGTGGAACCGAGCCGCGCACGACGGAGCCGCCCGCGAACACGCCGGGAAGATTCGTCATCAGGTCGGGGTCGACGACGAGGAACCCCTGTCGGTCAAAGGCGAGTTCCGCGAACTCGTCCATCTGCGTGAGCTTCGGCGGCTCGAATCCGTAGGCGACAAGCACCACGTCCGCGGGAATGTCGAACTCGGAGCCGACGATGGGCCACACGGTGCGCCGTCCCGAGGCGTCCGGCTTGTCCGGCACCGTGCGGACGAAGCGCACGCCCGCCACGTCCCCCTGCTCATTGCCGATGACCTTCACCGCCTGCGCGAAATTGATAAAGCGCGCGCCCTCCTCGATCGCGTTGTCGATCTCCCTGCGGCTCGCCGTCAGGTCGCTGAAATCGCGGCGATAGGCGCAAATGGCCTCGCTGGCGCCGCAGCGAATAGCAACGCGCAGCGCATCGACGGCCGTCTCGCCGCCGCCGAGCACGACCACGCGGCGGTTGTGGACAAACACCGGCGGCGTCTCGAGCGCCACGTTCGAGGTGTTTCGAAGGACGAACGGATAGGCCTGCCTCACACCGCGCAGCTTCGAGCCGGGGATCTCTAGCCTCACCGGATTCGCCCTCCCGAGGCCGAAGAACACCGCATCGAAGTCGCGGCGCAGCTCGCCGAGCTTCAGGTCGCGCCCGCAGAGCATTCCGTTGCGGAACTTGACGCCGCGCTGGGTGAGCAGACGCACGCGGCGCTCGATCAGGTCGCGGTCGACCCGAAAGCCTGGCAGTCCGTTCACGAGCCGCCCGCCTGGCTTCCGATAGGCATCAAAGACCGTGACCGTGTAGCCCATCCTCGACAGGCCGTCCGCCGCGACGAGGCCGCACAGGCCCGCCCCTATGACCGCGACATGCTGGCCGGTGGGCGCGCTTGCGGGCGGCTCGAAGAGGCCGTGGTTCCAGCCGAAATCCAGCAGGAAGCGGGCGATCGAGCTGATGGACACCGGCTCGGACTTGTCGGCGAGGATGCACGCCGCCTCGCACATCCGCTCGGCCGAGCAGATGTGCACGAACAGCTCCGGCATGCTTTGATGCGAGTTCAGAAGCCTGGCAGCCTCCTCGAACTGGCCGTCCGCGGTCAGCCGCAGCATGTCCGGAATCGGCATGCCCAGGGGACACGCGTCGACGCAGCTCGGGTTCGGGCACTGGATGCACCGGTTGGCCTGCTCGCTGGCCGTAGCGTCGTCATAGGATTGATAGACGGTTCGGAAATCGGCTATGCGATCCCTGGCCGGGCGCTTTGGTGCCTCGGCGCGAGCGACGTCGCGCCAAGCGTATTTCGGATTCCGTCCGGGTACGGTCTGCGGATCCATGGTGGGAGCGACTTGGTGTTTTCGCCGCCAGGCCCTAACCGGCTGACCCGATTGTCAGGACCGTTCCACAATCAGCCTCCGCCTAGTGGCTGTGTTACGTTGCCAGAAAATGTTGCTAATACCAAATACCCCCTTTGTCAAAGGTA
Organism: uncultured Opitutaceae bacterium; assembly: GCA_964451965.1. Taxonomy (GTDB): domain Bacteria; phylum Verrucomicrobiota; class Verrucomicrobiia; order Opitutales; family Opitutaceae; genus Palsa-1447. The sequence continues at coordinate 21,236 of CAYVKH010000048.1, read as the reverse complement.
TTTGCTTGGCAGGGTGCGAGATGCCTGTGATGCACAAATTGCTGGTGTTCTGATGTGTTTGGAACAGGAAGCGTCTTATTTCCTCGCTATCTGAGTTTTTCCTTAATATAACACGAACGTCGGCAAAGTTGTGTTGTAAATTAGTTAAACTAATAGCACCGATTGTTGGCTCCGGAGGATTACCCCAATGATCCAAGTCCCACGGACCGTTAAATATGAAGCCGAGCGCGTAAAAGGCTTCGGTCGGGAAATCATGAGCACACCGGGATGCGAGCAGCTTGTGCGCTGCATCCAGTGCGGCACCTGCTCCGGGACATGCCCGCTGAGCGTGTACATGGAGCATTCGCCGCGCCAGATCATGGCGCTGGTGCGCGCCGACTTCAAGGACGAGGTCCTGCGCAGCCGGAGCATCTGGCTCTGCGCCTCGTGCTACGCCTGCACGGTTGAGTGCCCGCGCGAGATCCGGATCACCGATATCATGTATGCGCTGAAGCAGCGGGCCATCCTCGAGGAGATATATCCCAAGCGCTTTCCGATCCCGATCCTGGCGAAGGAGTTCTTCAAGATGGTCCATAGCAAGGGCCGGATCACGGAGACGCTGCTAGTGATGCGCCTTTTCCTCAAGGCGAACTGGCGCGCTGTGCTCAGCTCCTGGCGGCAGGGCATCGGACTCATCCGCACGGGACGCTTCGTCCTGCGCCATGAGCGGATCGAGCACCGCGAGCAGCTCGCGCGCATGCTCGACTCGGATCTGCACGACGCACCGCCCACCACACGTAAGGAGGCCGCATGAAGTACGCATATTTTCCCGGCTGCTCGCTCAAGGGTCTCGGCCGGGCCTACGAGGAGTCGCTGCTGCCGGTGATGGAACGGCTCGGCGTCGAGCTCGTCGAGCTCGACGACTGGAACTGCTGCGGCGCCACGGCATATATGTCGGTCGACGAGCGGAAGGCCTGCATCCTCGCTGCGCGCAACCTGGCTATCGCGGAGAAAACCGGCACATACGACCTGGTCACGCCGTGCAGCGCATGCTACCTCGTGCTCAACAAGACGAAGCACTACCTCGCGGACTCGCCCGAAATCAACGCGTCGGTGCAGCGCGCGCTCGGAGCCGCGGGGCTCCGGTACGGCGGCAACACGCTGGTGCGCCATCCCCTCGACATCCTGGTGAACGACGTCGGTCTTGACGTGATCCGCGAGAAGGTTGTGCGGCCGCTCAAGGGCCTGAAGGTCGCACCGTATTACGGCTGCCAGGTCGTCCGGCCGTACGCCACCTTCGACGACGCGTGGAACCCGACGACGATGGATCGGCTGCTGACCACGCTTGGCGCCGAGGTCGTTCCCTACCCCCTGAAGACAAAGTGCTGCGGGGGCAGCCTGACCGGCACGCTGCCCGAAACGGGCCTGCGGCTGACTTACATCCTCCTCAAGGAGGCCGTCCGGCGCGGCGCGGACGTCATCGCGACCATCTGCCCGCTCTGCCAGTTCAACCTTGACGCCTACCACGACCAGTTGACGCGACAATGGGGGCCCGTGCCGATACCGACCGTCTACTTTACGCAGCTGATGGGACTCGCGTTCGGGCTGCCCGAGTCCCAGCTCGGCCTGAATCGAAACTTCGTGCGGATGAAGCCGCTTCCGGCCCTGCCCGCCAAGGCCTGATTCCAAGTGACGCCCGCCCCATGAAAACGAACATCGTCAACGGCGACATTCGCATCGGCTTCTACATTTGCCATTGCGGCCACAATATCGCGGGCGTGGTTGACTGCGTCGCCGTGGCACGCGACATCGAGCGGATGCCCGGCGTAGTGGTCTCGCGGGACTACAAGTACATGTGCTCCGACCCCGGCCAGGAGCTCATCCGGGAGGATATTCGAGAGCTCGGGTTGAACCGCGTCGTCGTCGCATCCTGCTCGCCGCTCCTGCACGAGCAGACATTCCGCAACGCCGTGGAGTCAGGCGGGCTGAACCGCTACTTCTTCCAGATGGTGAACATCCGCGAGCACGACTCGTGGGTGCACACCGACCGCGCCGAGGCCACGAAAAAGGCGATCGAGCTTGCGCGCGCGGCGGTGAAGCGGGTGCGCTTCCACAGCGCCCTCGAGACCGTCCGGGTGCCGATCCATCCGGACGTGCTCGTCGTCGGCGGCGGCATCGCGGGCATCCACGCCGCGCTCACGCTGGCGAACGCCGGCAAGAAGGTCTTCCTCGTGGAGAGGGATCCGAGCATCGGCGGGCACATGGCGAAGTTCGACAAGACGTTTCCGACGCTCGACTGCGCCGCGTGCATCCTCACGCCGAAGATGTCCGCAGTCCGCGCGAACAAGAACATCAAGCTCTGGACGTATTCGGAGGTCGCCAAGGTCGAGGGCTACGTCGGCAACTACACCGTAACCGTGAGGCGCAAGCCGCGCTATGTAAACGAGGACCTGTGCGTCGGCTGCCAGGAGTGCATCGAGGCGTGCGTGTTCAAGGAGGGGAAGTATCCGGACGAATTCAACGTCGGCCTGAGCAAGCGCAAACCGATCTACATCCCGTTCCCGCAGGCCGTGCCCCAGGTCGTCGTCATCGACCCGGAGCGCTGCCTGCAATTGAAGTCCGGCCGGTGCAAGAAGACGTGCATCGAGGCGTGCGCCGACCGGCACGCCATCGATTTCACGCAGAAGGAGGAGCTCGTTGAAATCAAGGTCGGGAACATCATCGTAGCCACCGGCTTCAAGCTTTTCGACGCAAAGCGCATCCCACAATACGGCTACGGCCTCTATCCGAACGTCGTCACGTCGATAGAGCTCGAGCGGCTGGTGACGAGCTCCGGGCCGACTGGGGGCGAAGTCGTCATGCGCGACGGGCGCACGCCGCAGTCCGTGGCGTTCATCCTGTGCGTCGGCTCGCGGGATTTCAGGACGAACCGCTGGTGCTCGCGCACCTGCTGCATGCACTCGATGAAACTCGCCCAGCTTGTCCGCGAGCACACGGGCGCCGATGTGACGGCGTTCTATCTCGATATCCGCGCCCCGGGCAAGGGTTGCGAGGAATTCTACGACAAGTCGCTTAAGGACGGAATCCAGTTCGTGCGCGGCCGCGTCGCCGAGGTGACGGACTGGGCGTTGACTCCCGAGGAGGAGGGCAAGCTGGTCATCAGGGCGGAGGACACGCTCGCGGGTGTCGTACGCCGGATTCCCGTCGACATGATCGTGCTCGCGGTCGGCATGGAGCCGCAGGCGGACGCGCAGGCGGTGCGCCGGCTCTTCAACATGAGCTGCGGGACCGAGGGCTGGTTCCTGGAAAAGCATCCGAAGCTCGCGCCGGTCAGCACGTTCACCGACGGTGTGTTCATCGCCGGCTGCTGCCAGGGCCCGAAGGACATACCCGACAGCATAGCCCAGGCGGGTGCGGCCGCGGCGGAGGCGATGGCGCTGATCGACCGCGGTTACATCGAGCAGGAGCCGAACACCGCCTACGTCGCCGAGGAGGACTGCTCAGGCTGCAAGTCGTGCCTGCCGCTCTGCCCCTACACGGCGATCAGCCTCGATGGCGCGACGCAGAAGGCACGGATCAACGCCACGCTCTGCAAGGGCTGCGGCACGTGCGTCGCCGCGTGCCCGTCTGGCTCGATCCACCAACACCTGTTCGAGGACGACGAGATCTTCAGCGAAATCGAAGGAGTGCTGACCCATGCATGACGCGAACTGGGAGCCACGGATCGTGGCATTCTTCTGCAACTGGTGCACCTACACCGCGGCGGACCTCGCAGGCGTCTCCCGGCTGAAGTATGCGCCCAACGTCCGCATCGTGCGCCTCATGTGCTCGGGGCGCGTCGACCCGCAGTTCATCCTAGCCGCGCTCGCCGGGGACGCCGACGGCGTGCTCATCGGCGGGTGCCACATAGGCGACTGCCATTACGTGGAGGGAAACCTGAAGACGCTTCGGCGATTCCAGCTGCTCAAGCGAATGCTCGCCGAGTTCGGCATCGAGGACCAGCGGGTGCGACTCGAGTGGATCTCCGCATCCGAGGGCGACAAGGTGCGCAGTGTCATCAACGACATGGTTGAAAAGCTTCGCCCGCTGGGGCCCCTGGCGCTGCGCCAGCGGTCCAAAGCCTGGGACAAGGAGGTCGCCCCCGGCCGGAATGTGTCCGGGGAAGGCGCGCTGGTGGCCCCCGGGGATGCGAAATCAGAACCGGAGGCCGCGCATGTCTAAGCCGAAGATTGCATTCTACTGGTGCGCCGCGTGCGGCGGATGCGAGGAGGCGGTCGTCGATCTTGCGGAGGATATCCTAGGCGTGATCGAGGCTATCGACATTGTGTTCTGGCCCGTCGCGATGGACTTCAAGAAGAGCGACATCGCCACCCTGCCCGACAAGGCTCTGTTCGCCACGCTGCTCAACGGCGCAATCCGCACCAGCGAGCAGGAGGAGATGGCGCGGCTGCTGCGCCAGAAGAGCCAGTACCTCATAGCCTACGGCGCCTGCGCGTGCATGGGCGGGGTTCCTGGCCTGGCGAACCAGTTCTCGCGCGAGCAGCTGCTTCGCTTTGTCTATGAGGAGGCTCCGACGCTCGGCGACGACGGGAAGGCCCGTCCCCAGCTCGAGTCAGGGAACAACAGCCACACGCTCGAATTGCCCCGGTTGCACGAGGCCGTTCGCGCCTTGGATCAGGTCGTGCGTGTCGACTATTACATCCCGGGCTGCCCGCCTACCCCCAATCTGACGAAGGAGGCCCTTGCCGCGCTGCTCTCGGGCAAACTCCCTCCCATCGGCACCGTGCTTGCGCCGGATACCGCGCTGTGTGACGAGTGCCCGCGCAGGGCGTCCAAGCCGCTCGACCTTAGCTTCGCGGAATTCAAGCGCCCGCATGAGACCCTGCTCGATTCGGAGAAATGCCTGCTCGCGCAGGGCATCGTGTGCTGCGGGCCTGCGACGCGCGGGGGCTGCGGCGCCCTTTGCGTTAGCGGCAACATGCCGTGCTCGGGCTGCTTCGGGCCGACCTCGCGGGTCAGGGATCAGGGCGCGAAGCTGCTCTCGTCTCTCTGCGCCAACGTTGCCGCCAAGGACGAGCCCGGGATCAACCGCGCGCTCGACGGCATTCCGGATCCCCTCGGCACCTTCTATCGATACGGGCTCCCGCACTCGATGCTGTCGCGGAACGTGAGCCCCGCCGCGCGCGCGGAGACCCTTTCGTCATGAATGCTGTCACCGAGCAGATCCGGAACGACTCCGCAGCCCCGGCAGCCGAGGCTTCCGACCAGCGGCGGCGTGTCACCATCGAGCCGATCACCCGGCTGGAGGGCCACGGCCGGATCGAGATCTTCCTGAATGGCGAGGGAGACGTGGAGCACGCATACCTGCAGATTCCCGAACTCCGGGGATTTGAGGTGTTCAGCCTCGGCCGCCCGGCCGAGGATATGCCCCAGATCACCAGCCGAATCTGCGGCGTCTGCCCTACCGCGCACCACATGGCCGCGACAAAGGCGCTCGACGATCTGTACAAGGTCGAGCCCACGCCGACTGCGCGCAAGATTCGCGAGCTTGTCTACAACGCGTTCATCCTCGAGGACCACGCTCTTCACGTCTACGTGCTCGGCGGCCCGGACTTCATCGTCGGCCCGCAGGCGCCGGCGGCGGAGCGCAACCTGGTCGGAGTGATCGGCAAGGTCGGGGTCGAGGTCGGCAAGAAGGTCATCGGCATGCGCCGGCGGGTGCGCGACCTCATATCATATTTCGGCGGCAAGGTGATCCACCCGGTGCTGGGTCTGCCCGGGGGCGTCTCCAAGGGCCTGGCGCCCGCCGACCTGCCACGCTTCCAGGAGCTCGCAAAGGACGCGCTCGATTTCGCGCTGTTCACCAACCAGGTCTTCCACGACCTGGTGCTGAAGAACCCGGACTACGTCAAGCTGATCACTTCCGACACCTACACCCACCGCACCTACTACATGGGCCTCGTCGACCCAAAGAACCGAGTGAACTTCTATGACGGCGAGATTCGCGTCGTCGACCCGTCGGGACGCGAGTACGCGAGCTTCCCGGCTTCGCGCTATCGCGACTTCATCGCCGAGCGCACCGAGCCGTGGAGCTACATGAAGTTCTGCTATCTCCGTCCGCTAGGATGGAACGGCTTCGCCGATGGTCCGAAGACCAGCATTTACGCGGTCGCCCCTCTCGCCCGGCTCAATGTCGCCGACGGCATGGCGACTCCCCTCGCGCAGCAGGCCTACGAGGAATACTTCAACGCCCTGGGCGGGAAGCCTGTGCACCACACCCTCGCGAACCACTGGGCCCGCGTGATAGAGATGATCCAGGCCGCCGAGACGATGGTCGCCCTCACCGCCGACCCTGAGCTGGCCGGCACCGACATCCGGACGCTGCCGACGAATAAGCCCTCGGTTGGCATCGGCGTCGTCGAGGCGCCGCGCGGCACGCTGTTCCATCACTATGAGACGGACGAGCGCGGGTTGATCACCAAGGCGAACCTGATCGTGGCCACGCAGAACAACGCCGCCCGCATTGCGATGAGCGTCGAGAAGGCTGCGAAGGGGCTGATCAGCAAGCACAAGGTGACCGAAGGCCTCCTGAACATGGTTGAGATGGCGTTTCGCGCCTACGATCCCTGCTTCGGCTGCGCGACCCACTCGCTGCCCGGGCACCTGCCTCTTCGGGTACGCATCTACAACCCCGGCGGCGAACTCGCCCGCGAGCTCGTCCAACAGTGAGACAGCCCGTCGCCCGCGGCCGGCGGCTCTCCTTCCCATGACGGCAACAGGCACAAGGGTCCTGGTCCTCGGGCTGGGCAACGACCTCCTCGGCGATGACGCTGTCGGGCTTCACGTCGCTCGGGCGGTCGGAGCCCGGCTGGCCGGCGTCGCGGACTGCGTGGTGCGTGAGACGATGGAGATGGGGCTCGCCCTGCTCGACGAGATCGTGGGCTGCGAGCATCTCCTGCTCGTCGATTCCATCGAAACCGGGAGTGCGCCGCCAGGGCACGTGCACGAGTTTGACATCGATTCCCTCGCGGGCCGCAGGATCGCCGCACCCCATTTCGTCGGCATCGTCGAGACGCTCGCGCTGGGCAGGACGCTTGGGCTGGCGATGCCGAGCGACGTCCAGGTCTTTGCAATCGAGGTGAAGGATGCGTTCACGCTCCGTGTCACGCTGACGCCCGAGGTGCAGCGGGCCGTTGACGTGGCAGCGGAGCGCATAGGCTCCCGTGCCATCGGGCTGGCCAGGCCCGAGAAGTGACCGCGGGGCGCACGATGCCCTGGGTGCGCAGAGAAGGCGGACAGGTGCGACCGTCGGCCCTCCTCACGGGCGCCTAGCCACGAACGGGCCCGGCCGCGAGATACCTCATTATGCCGGACGCGGCGCGGCGCCCGTCCCGCACCGCGTGGACCACAAGGCTGGGGCCGCGAGTCGAGTCGCCGCCTGCAAAGACGCCGGGCATGCTGGTCATTTGGTCCTTGCCGACGATGATCCCGCCCCAGTCATTCGCCGCAACGCTGCGAAGATCGCTTTCCGCAGGGAACGGAACGGGATCGAAGCCGTAGGCGACAAGGACCATGTCGGCCTGCACGGCAAATTCCGATCCGGCGACCGGACGCGGCCGGCGCCTGCCGCCGGAATCGACCGCCCCCAGCTCCATCCGCACGCAGTTCACCCGGGAAACCCGGCCCGCCGCAGTTCCCTCAAGCCCTACGGGATTCGTCAGGAACTGGAAGACGGCGCCCTCCTCCAGGGCGTTCGCGTACTCCTGCCTGCTTCCCGGCATATTGGAAAGGTCCCGCCGGTACAGGCACACCGCCTCCCTGGCGCCGCAGCGAATCGCGGAACGCAGGCAGTCCATCGCGGTATCGCCGCCGCCCAGAACCACGACTCGCATCCCCCTCACCGGGTACAGCCGGTCCCCGGGCGGCAGCGGCGCGTTGGCGTCGACGAGAAACGGCAGCGCCTCGACCACCCCGTCCAGGCCGGCGCCCGGAATGTCGAACGCCTTCGCCTGCTGGGCGCCGGTGGCCAGAAACACGGCGTCAAATTGCTCCTTCAGCTCCCGCAGTGACAGGTCCCAGCCGACGCGAACGCCGATGCGGAACCGCACCCCCCGCCGCGCGAGCAACTCGATGCGCCGGGCCACCACCGCCTTGTCCAGCTTAAACGCGGGGATGCCGCTTGCCAGGAGGCCGCCGGGCTGGGATTGCGACTCGAAGACGGTCACGGCGAATCCCTGCCTGGCCAATTCGTCTGCGCAGGAGATCCCGCCGGGCCCCGAGCCGACCACGCCGACCTTCATGCCGTTCGGAGGCGCCACCGCGGCCGTAACATTCCCCCGGCTCAGCGCATACTCGTTGATGAAGCACTCGACCGCGCCTATCGCGACCGGATCGGAGGGCCCATTGATGATGCACGCGCCCTCGCAAAGCCGCTCATGGGGGCATATCCGCGAGCAGATCTCCGGCATATTGCTGGTCGAATGGGAGACCTCGGCCGCTCCAAGGAAGTCTCCCTCGGCCGCCAGGGCGAGCCATTCGGGGATTCGATTGGCCAGCGGACAGCCATCGACGCAGCCAGGGTTCGGGCACTGGATGCAGCGGCTGGCCTGATCGCGCACCGCCGACTCGTCATAGCTGAGGTAGATCTCGCGGAAGTCCTTTGTCCGTACGTTCGGCGGCCGCTTCGGCGGGACCGCCCGCTGAATCATTAACCAGGCGTACTTGGGATTCCAACAGCTGGTCGGGGCCGCGCTCATCCGCACCCCATCCTACTGGAGCGGCGACGCGCAAGCAATGCGAGTTTGCGAAGGGTCCCGGCCCCGCGGTCAGTGGCGCAACTCCGCCGGCTTGGCGCCATCGCCCTGCGCCAGCGCCGTGATCTCCTCCAGGCCGGGCGGATCGAAGGCCATGGGAAACCGCCGGCAGACGCACGCCGCGGTCGCCGCGGCAAACCGCACAATACCTTCGTCGCTCAACCCGCAGAGCACGCCATGCACCACCCCGGCACGAAACGTGTCGCCGGCCCCGAGTGTGCTCTTCGGGACGATCCTGAAGGGCTTCATGGTCCGGATCTCCCCGCTCCCACGGGCGTAGAGGATCTCTTCCGCGCCGCAGGTGATGATCACAAGACCCGCGCTCTGCTCCGCGTAGCGCTTCAGAAGTTCCCGGCGTTCCGTTCCGGGGAATTGACCGTGCAGGTACTCGTTGGAGACAATGGTCGCCGCGGCGGCCCTGTAGAGCGCGCTGTCCGGCGCGCAGTCGATCGTGACATACGGCCTGCCAAGTTCAACGCAGAGCCTGCCGGCCTCAGCGGACTCCGCGCCGAAGAAGGGGTCGATGCCCACGATGTCGGCCGCGGCCACGTCGGCGCGGTCCGGCACCGACCATCTCTTCGACCCGCTGAAGTAGTGCCCGAATCGGCCAAAGACCGCCCGCGCCTTGCCGCCAACGAGCACAAGATCGCGAACACCATCGAAGGAAGGGTCATAGCGGAGGACCGAGCAGTCGATCCCCCGTGGCGCCAGGAATCCCAATATGCCGTCGCGGGTCTGCAGCCCCAGGAACGGACCCGCGACCTTCACCCGGTGGCCCCATTTCGACAGCACCAGCGCGGAGTTCCCCGTCTCGCCGCCCGGCACGACGTGTGTCTCCTCTATTTCGCCATAACCGTCGGCTTCGGGAAAGCTCGCAGCCAGGCGGTGAACCGTTGACAGCACGATCATCCCGTAGAGGTAGACATTCGCGGGACTCGAAGGCTGTGCGTTGCTCATACGAACCGGCGGCTCAAGCGCATTGATGATGGCGCCGGACGCTGGACCGGTGGATGACAAGGCTGTGGATCCCAACAACAAGTGCAAACAAGTTTGGGCTGCGCCGCAGCCGCCGAGCCTCAGCCCTTGGGGAAATTCCGTGATTCACATCGGCCGGCGGGTCGATTCAGTGGCTGAACATGACAACCGAGGGATTCCGACTGGCTGCGAAGGGCACGGGCGCAGCTCCGCCCGGACTGAGCATGGCGCTACAGGCACTGTGGCTCGAGGCCCGCGGGGACTGGGACAGAGCGCACGAAACCGCACAGGGCGACCAGACCCGCGAGGGGTCCTGGGTTCACGCATATCTGCACCGCAAGGGCGGCGACCTGGGCAATGCGGCCTACTGGTATTCGCGCGCGGGCCAGCCCACCGCCAGAGGCTCTGCCGACGAGGAATGGACCGCGATCGTCACGGCGCTTCTCGGGTAAATCTATTTGGCGGATTTGGTCTTCACGAGAATCCAGGTGAGGGCGGCATGACGCCGAGGGCGCTCCAGACTGTCAATTTCGTTAAAAACATCGTCGGTTGTGCCATTTGTCGGCCATGCCCGGGCCGGTAGGATGGTCCATGTGAGCTTCCCGCCGCCTTGAAGGGCATCAAGCCCTCGTATTGCGTTCAAGCCAGACCGCTCATGCTAGACCTCGACCCCTTCCTACGCCCTCCCTTGGACCCCGGCTTCATTCCGGCATCCCTGTGGAACCGCGCCTACGGCGCCCTCGTGGCCGCGGACCCAAAGGCGCGCGGCCTGATCATGACGCTTGAGCGCCCTGATGCGGGGGTGTCCCGACATCAGAGCCGGGTCCTAGGCGTCCATCATCCGGCGGCGGCGCTCAGCCTTCGATATGCGGAACGCCTGCTCAAGTTCCTCCTCTGGCAGAAGGGCGGATGCACGGTGCGCGTGGCCGGGGCGCCCGAGATTGCGGCACACCTCGCGGCGGTCTACAGCGCGACGGGCGCAAGGGCCTTTGACCATGGGTTCATGGGAGAGAAGGTCTATCGCAGGGGGTTCACAATCGAGGCCGCAGACGCGGGCGCGCTTTCCGGGGAGCGCATCACGGGACTGCCGATCGGGCGCCACCTCGACGGGTGCAGGATCGGATTCGACATCGGCGGCAGCGACCGGAAGGCCGCCGCGCTCGTCGATGGCAAGGTCGTGTACTCCGAGGAGACCCCGTGGGACCCCTACTTCCAGAAGGACCCGGCCTACCACATCGAGGGAATCCACGAGTCGCTGCGCAAAGCGGCGGCGCACCTTCCGAGGGTGGACGCGATCGGGGGCAGCGCGGCGGGAATCTACGTGAACAACGAGGTCCGGGTGGCCTCCCTCTTCAGGGGAATTCCCCCGAACCTCTTCGAGAGCCGGATTCGAAGGCTCTTCTTCACGCTCCAAGAGCGCTGGGGCGGCGTACCCTTTGTGGTGGCCAATGACGGCGAGGTCGCCGCATTGGCAGGCTCGATGTCCCTTGGGGAAGACGCCGTTCTCGGCATATCCCTGGGCACAAGCCAGGCCGCCGGCTACGTCCGGCCTGGGGGGGACATCACTCCGTGGCTCAATGAGCTTGCGTTCGCACCGGTCGACTACCGCCCGGACGCCCCATGCGACGAATGGTCCGGCGACGTCGGGTGCGGCGTGCAGTATTTCTCCCAGCAGGCCGTGTCGCGGCTCGCCGACAGGGCCGGCTTCGGCTTCGACCCCAAGATGCCAGCCCCGGAGCGCCTGCTCGCCGTCCAGAGGGCGATGGCCGGTGGCGACACACGCGCCGAGAAGGTCTACGACACGGTGGGGGCCTACCTCGGATACTCGATCGGGCACTACGCCGATTTTTACGACCTCAAGCACGTGCTCGTCATGGGTCGCGTGACCTCCGGGCCCGGGGGCGAGAGAATCCTCATGCGCGCCAGGGAGGTGCTCACCGCCGAGTTCCCGGACGTCGCCTCCCGCGCGCGCCTGAGCACGCCCGATGAAAAGGACAAGCGCCACGGGCAGGCGATCGCCGCCGCCAGCCTTCCCTCGATCCGCGCGACTGCGGGCTCGCACACCGCGCATCCAAGTTCCAAATAGGCTCCCATGAAGTTCTCCAATCCGACTGCAGACGTCTATGTCCCCGACCCATCCTTCTCGCCGGAAGAGGCGCTTCGGCGGGTGACCCACCTTTGCGTCGCCGCCCATCAGGACGACATCGAGATCATGGCCCAGTCGGGCATAAGCGACTGCATCGGCGTGCCGGGCAAGGCCTTCGGAGGAGTGGTCGTGACGAACGGGGCGGGCTCGCCACGGTCCGGTCCGTATGCCGCCTACACGGATGACCAGATGCTGGCCGTTCGGCGCAACGAGCAGCGCGAGGCCGCCCGGCTCGGCCAATACTCGATCCAGCTGCAGCTCGCGCATGCAAGCGCGGATGTGAAGCGGCCGGGGCATCCCGGGGTGGCAATCGACCTCAGGACGATATTCTCGCGCTGCAGGCCCGAGCTCGTTCTTCTCCACAATCCCGCCGACAAGCACGACACCCACGTGGCCGTGCTCCTTCGGTGCCTGGAGGCGATCCTCTCCCTGCCCCCGTCGGGCAGGCCCGAAAGGATCGTCGGATGCGAGGTCTGGAGGGACCTCGACTGGCTTCTCGACTCGGACAAGGTGGCGCTCGATTCAGGCCGGCACCCGGCGCTCTCGCGCAAGCTCCTCGCCGCCTTCGACTCCCAGATCGCCGGTGGCAAGCGCTACGACCTGGCCTCCATGGGCCGAAGGGCGGCCAATGCCACCTTCCACGCGTCCCACGCCACCGACCGCCTCGCGGGCATAACCTGGGGGGTCGACCTGACTCCTGTCACGCGCGACGGGGGACCCTCGATTCACGATTTCGCCGCGTCGCTGGTCGCCCGTCTCGGGGATGACGTGTCGAAGCGGCTGAAGGCGTGGGCCTGAGATTAGCCGGCCGCCCTGCGCGCCCGGTCGCCGTGCCGGTAGGCCATGGGCGACACCCCGTATGCCGTGTGAAACGCGCGGCTGAAGCTGTAGATCGAGGCGAAGCCGCAGAGCTCCGCGATCTCGGTCACGCGCCTCTGGCTCAGCCGCAAGAGCCCGCAGGCCTTCTCAAGGCGAAGCCTCCTGAGGTGGCGGCCCAGGCTCACGCCGCACGAGGCCCGGAACCGCGCCCTGAGGTGGCTCGCGCTGATTCCAAGCGAGCGGGCGATCTCCTTGACGCTCAGCGGCTCCTCCCTGTTGTGCGCCAGCTGGTTGACCTGCATGATGAGCCCGGGCGCCACGGGCGGCTTGAGGTGTCTCTGGAGGATGGGCTCGGCCTGCCTCATCCTCTGCAGGAGAACCGCAAGCAGGAGGCTCGTGAGGTCCCCCTCTCCGCGCGTGAGGTAGGCCTCGACGAGCTCCGCGCAGGCCTGCCGGACCGCCTGCGTGATGACAAAGGGACGAAACCGGAGCGTCTGGAGCGGCCCCGCGTCTATCATGTCAAACGTGATGAAGAGCCACCGAAGGTCCTCCCGGGCAGGCTGGATATAGTCGTGGAACTGAAAGGGCAGAACGAGCAGGCCCTCGTCCGCCTTCAGGCGGATGGCGCGGTCGTCAACCGCGACTGTCACCGCGGTCTCCAGGGCGAGTATGAGCACGAATCGGTGATGGAGAGCGCGCCCCTGCTGCGGCCGGTTGAGGTCGGTCGCCGAGCGGCGGCAGAAGCAGACGATGTTGTCGGGGAGCGCGAGCGGAGCCGCGCGCTTGCCGTGCAGCGGCCTTAGCGGCGACGGCAGCAGGGCGGCGAGCTTTTCGAGGGAAAGAATCCGCGCGTTCGGAGATCCTGGCATTTTTGTTAAAAACAGAGCCATTTAGGCCGTTTTTTAACGATGACGCCAGCGCTATCGCGCGCCCACCGGCGGCCGCCTATCAAGGCGAGTGAGCCTTTTCCTGGCTTTCCTCGGAAGATGGTGGCACGCCCGAACCAATGCCGGCAAGATGGGCGAATTGATGAAGGCGATCCTTGGCCTTTCCGCCTACTACCACGACTCCGCCGCCGCGCTGGTCGTCGACGGACGGATCGTGGCCGCAGCCCAGGAGGAGCGCTTCTCCCGGGTGAAGCACGACAACCGCTTTCCACGGGGCGCGGTCGAGTACTGTCTCAAGGAGGCGGGGATGGGGCCCGAGGACCTCGACCATGTGGTGTTCTATGAGAAGCCGTTCCTGAAGTTCGAGAGGCTTCTGGAAACCTACATGTCCGTCGCCCCGGCGGGCTTTCGCTCGTTCTCCATGGCGATGCCCCAGTGGATCCATGAGAAGCTCCGGCTTTCCGGCGAGATAAGCCGAGGCCTGGACCACAGGTACGCCAAGCGGTATGTGTTTCTCGAGCACCACGAGTCCCACGCCGCGAGCGCGTTCTTCCCGTCGCCGTTCGAGGAGGCGGCAATCCTGACACTCGACGGAGTCGGCGAATGGGCCACGGCCAGCCTCGGCCATGGGCGCGGCAACAGGATAACGCGCAGCCACGAGATGAGGTTCCCCCACTCGCTCGGCCTGCTCTATTCCGCGTTCACGTACTTCTGCGGCTTCAAGGTGAACAGCGGTGAGTACAAGCTGATGGGGCTGGCGCCGTTCGGGGAGCCCAGGCACGCCGGACTGATCCTGGAAAAGCTCGTGGACCTAAGGGAGGACGGGTCGTTTCGCCTCGACCTGTCGTATTTCAACTATTGCGCGGGCCTGACCATGACCTCGCGCAAGTTCGACCGGCTGTTTGGCGGGCCGCCGCGGCTGCCCGAGTCCGCGATCACCCAGCGCGAATGCGACCTCGCCGCCTCGATACAGGAGGTCACCGAGACCGTCATGCTCGGTATGGCCGCCCATGCGCACGCAATGACGGGATCGAAGAACCTGTGCCTCGCGGGCGGGGTCGCCCTGAACTGCGTCGGCAACGGCAGGATCCTGCGCGAGTCGCCCTTTGAGAGGCTGTGGATCCAGCCCGCCTCGGGCGACGCCGGCGGCGCGCTGGGCGCCGCGCTCTTTGTCTGGCACCAGCTCCTCGGGAACGAGCGCGTGCCCCAGGCGCCCGACGGCCAACAGGGGTCCCTTCTTGGACCGGCGTATGGCGCGCAGGAGATTGAAGCGGTGCTCAAGGGACATAACGCGGTGTACCGCCATTTTGAGGGCGGCGCCGGGCTGTGCGCAGCGGTCGCGCGGCTTGCCGCCGGCGGAAAGGTCATAGGTTGGATGCACGGCCGAATGGAATTCGGGCCCAGGGCGCTCGGCAACCGGAGCATTCTCGGCGACGCCCGAAGCCCGGAAATGCAGAGCGTGATGAACCTCAAGATCAAGTTTCGCGAGTCGTTCCGGCCTTTCGCCCCGATTGTGCTGCGCGACCGGGCCCCCGAGTACTTCGAGCTGAGGCCCGGCGAGGAGAGCCCCTACATGCTGATCGTGGCCCCCCTGCGGGCCGACAAGCGGCTGGCCCACAAGGCAGGCGCCACGGGACTGGACAGGATCCTGGAGGCCCGTTCGGTCGTGCCGGCGGTCACGCACGTCGACAACTCCGCCCGCATCCAGACCGTGGACAAGGAGCGCAATCCGAGACTCTTCGAGCTCCTTGAGGCGTTTGACAGCATCACGGGATGCCCGGTGATGATCAACACGAGCTTCAACGTCCGCGGCGAGCCGGTTGTCTGCACGCCCGCGGACGCCTACAACTGCTTCATGGCCACCAATATCGATGTCCTGGTTATCGACGACTTCCTTCTCCTGAAGGAGGAGCAGCCCAAGGAGTCGCGGCCTGATCTCGAGACGTACCTCGGCACGTTTGGAAACGATTGAAGGGACACGGCCCAAATATGTCGCTCATTCGCATCTCCAAGAACCCCTCGGTCCGCCAGCTCAAGGTGTTTGCGGCTGCGTGGCTCGCATTCCTCGCCTTGTCGGGCCTGGCATTCTGGCTTCGCGGCCGGCACCCGGCCGCGGAGGCGCTCTGGATCCTGGCCTTTGCCGTGCCGCTTGCGGGCGCGCTGAGCCCGGCCGTTGTCCGGTATGCCTATGTCGGGCTGAGCTACGCCACCTATCCGATCGGATTTGTGGTCTCCCATGTTGTCCTCGCCATCGTCTACTTCCTCGTCCTCACCCCGATCGGGCTGGCAATGCGCCTGTTTGGGCACGATCCTCTGGCCCGGAGATTCGACCCCGGGAAGAGGAGCTATTGGAGGCCGGCGGATCGGACCAATCCCGTGGAGAGCTATTTCAAACAGGGCTAGCGTGACAGATCCCCGAAAAGACGAATTCACCAAGCAGGCGCAGGAGCGGCGCATTGGACCCGCGGCCGAGTTCCTCCAATTCGTCCTTCACAACAAGAAATGGTGGCTGACGCCGATCATCGTTGTGCTGGTTCTCGTGGGGATCCTCGCCGTCCTCGGCGGCTCTGGAGTCGCGCCTTTCATCTACACGCTCTTTTAGCGTGGGCACGGTTCGCCGGCGGGCGCCGGCGGGCGGCCGTCGCTGCGGGGTATTCCGAATCGGGGCAGCGGGGCGCCTAGGGACCTCCGGCCCTCAGGCGGTCCAGGGCCTTTCGCGCAAGAGGAAAATCCGGCCGGATCTCGAGCGCCCTCTCAAGGTGGGCCATCGCCTCCTCCCGCCGGCTGCCGCCCATGGCGAGGCTGACGCCCAGGCAGTAGTGGGCCTCCGCAAAACCCGGGTTCAGCCGCACCGCCGCCTCGAATTCCAGAACCGCCTCATTCAGCCGGCCGGGCGCGCTCGAGAGAAGGTATCCCAGCCCGTAGTGGCTTTGCGCGTCCGACGGGTCGATCGCCAGCGCCTCCGAGTACTGCGCCATCGCCTCCGTGCTCCGGCCCGGGGTCCTGGCGAGCAGGTTCGCCAGCTCGGCGTGGACATCCGCGCTCCCGGGGTCCAGCCGGAGCGCGGCCTCGAATTCGGCGATCGCGTCGCCGTCGTGCCCCGGCCTATGGGCCAGGGCAACGCCAAGGTTGCCGTGCGCCTCCGCGAAGTCGGGCCTCAGGCGCAGCGCGTTCCGGTACTCGGCCTCCGCTTCCAGGAGGCGGCCGGGTTCGAGCGAGAGCGCGTTCGCAAGGTCGTAGTGGTAGTCCGCCGTGTCCGGCGCGATGCGGATGGCGGTCTCGAACTCCCTTGCCGCCTCCGCAATCGAGCCCGGTTCCGTCATCAGGAGGTGGCCCAGGTTCGCATGGGCGGCATCATAGCCCGGCTCGATCCTGACCGCCGATCTCAGGTGCTCCTCCGCCTCCCGGAGCCGCCCGGGAATGTCCTCAAGGGCGACCCCAAGGTTGTTGTGGGCCTCGGCGTAGGCGGGGTTGTACCGGAGCGCCGCCTCCAGCTGGGCGATGGCCTCAGCGGAGCGCCCCGGGAGCCTCAGCAGGGCGCTCGCGAGATTGTTGCGGGCCCTCCAGTGGTCCGGCTTCAGATCGAGGGTGGCCCTGTATTCGGCGATCGCCTCGGAGAGGTGGCCCGGGTCCTTGCCAAGGCCCACCGCGAGATTGTAGTGCATCAGCCACGCCGACGGGTTCCTCGCGAGCGTCGCCCGGTAGAGCGTCTCCGAATCGCGGTAGGCCCGGCACTGTCGCCAGGACAGGACACCAAGCGACGCCGGCACCGCAAGCAGGAGGCAGGCGCGGCCCGCCGCGCCCAGCGGGATCCGGCCGGCGATCCACCACAGGCCCCAGGCCGCCGGGACGATGACCCCGATGCTGGCGAGGTACTGGAAGTGATCCGCGACGAATGAGAACAGGAAGGGGTAGACGTTCACGAACCCGAGGGCCGGGAAGAGGGTGCCGACGAAGAAGAGGAGCCCCGCCAGAGGACCGCGCTGGCTGCGCGCGCGCACAGCAAGCGCCCCCGCCAGAGCCAGGACCCCGAGCAGGCAGAGGGCGTTCCTCGCCGTCTCCGACTGCGGGGACCAGCGCGGATAGATGAACATCAGGCTGCCGGGCCAGACCAACCCGTGAAGGTAGAAGGCGACCACCCTGCCCGCCAGCAAAAGGCGCTGAATCGCGGAGTATGAGAAGTCGGATCCCTCCGCACCGATGAACTTCTGCTCTACCCATGCTGTGAAGGCCCCGCTCACGGCGCCGACGGCAAGCCAGGGCAGGAGTGGCAGGATGTCCCTCCTCAGGTCGAGCCTCCCCCGACGCCACCAGAGGACGACGAGCAGGGCCGCCGGCAGCGACGCGGTCACGCTCTTGGTCAGCAGGGCGACGACGAACAGGACCAGCGCCCACGTGTAGGGGCCGCGGCGCCGCGTCTCGTCAAAGCGCAGGTAAAGAAGTGCGGACGCCAGGTAGAACACCGCCGACAGCGTGTTCTTCTGCTCGGAAATCCAGGCGACCGACTCGACGCAGACCGGGTGCAGGGCGAAGACGAGGCCCGCAAGCCGGGGAGCGGGAAAGGAAAGGCGGCGCAGGATGGCGAAGAGAAGCCAGGCCGCGAGCGCGTGCTGAACAATGTTGGCCAGGTGGTAGCCGAGGACGGAATCGCCCCAAAGCCGGTGCTCGGCCCAGAACGCGGAGTGGAGGAACGGGTAATACTGCTGCGTCGCGCCCGCCTCGAACCAGATGCGCCACAGGCCGTGGAGCGACCGAAGCGGCAGCCTTGTCACGTGGGCGTCGTCGTCCCACAGGAAGCCGCCCCTGAGAGCCGGGAGATAGGCGGTCAGCAGCGCCGCCAGGAGAATGCCGGCGAAACCAATGGCAGCGGAATCCGCCCATGCGGGCCTCTCCGGATGGGGGACTGGGGGGGGCTCCACGCGGCCAATTTCGAGTCATCGCCGAAAGGGGTCAAGTGCGCCCGAACAGCGGCGCCGAGTAGCAGCGATGTTAAAAACATAGTCGTTTCTGCCATTTTTTAACGGAGCCGCCGAGAATATCATCGGAACCGGCCTCAAAGACCTGTAACCTCCCCGCGACAAAACCCTCATGACCGGTCCCCCGACCGCAGCACCCAGCCGATTCGAGCACGTCCCGCTTGCCGTCTTCCCGAGCAGCGCCGAGGCCTCGCGGTCGGTCGCGGGGGAGATTGCGGCGCTCATCCGGGAAAGGCGGGCGGCCAAGCGGACCGCCGTGCTCGGCCTCGCGACCGGCTCCACCCCGCTGGGGCTCTACGCCGAGCTTGTCAGGATGCACCGGGAGGAGGGGCTCAGCTTCTCAAACGTGGTGACGTTCAACCTCGACGAGTATTTCCCGATCCAGCCCGGCAGCCCGCGAAGCTACCGCCACTACATGCAGTCCCACCTGTTCGACCATGTCGACATCCCGCCGTCCGGCATAAACATGCCGGACGGTACGGCGCCGCCGGCGGCGCTCGACGCGCGTTGCCGGGAATACGAGGAGCGGATCCAGGCCGCCGGCGGGATAGATTTCCAGGTCCTGGGGATAGGCCGCACCGGCCACATCGGCTTCAACGAGCCCGGGAGCCCCAGGCGCTCGCGCACGAGGCTGGTGACCCTCGACTCGCTGACGCGCCGGGACGCGGCCGGGGACTTCGGGGGCGAGGAGCACACACCCAGGTACGCCGTCACGATGGGCGTGCGGACGATCCTCGAGGCCCGAAGGATCGTCCTGATGGCTTGGGGCCAGCACAAGGCCGAGATCATCCGCGCGGCGGTCGAGGGAGCCGTCACGCCGCAGGTGACGGCCTCCTTCCTCCAGGAGCACGACCAGATCCAATTCGTCATCGACAGGGCCGCGGCCGGTGCGCTGACCCGCTACCGCACGCCGTGGCTCCTGGGGGCGCTCAGCGACCAGGGGCTCGAGTGGGACCCCGGCATGATGCGCCGGGCGATCATCTGGCTCTCCCAACTCAGGAAGAAGGCCGTGCTGAAGCTCACCGATGACGACTACAACGAGGCGGGGCTGCAGGACCTCCTCAGGATCCACGGCCCGGCCTACGAGGTCAACCTGGCGGGCTTCTACCAGCTCCAGCACACGATCACCGGGTGGCCCGGAGGGCGCGACCCAAAGCGCACGAAGCCCGGCGACGCGCCCGTGCGTCCGCTGCGCGCCCCCTCCGCCGGCGTGTTTCCGAAGCGGGTTCTCGTCCTTTCTCCGCACCCGGACGACGACGTGATCGGGATGGGCGGCACGCTCTGCCGCCTGGTCGAGCACGGCCACGAGGTCCATGTCGCGTACCAGGTGTCGGGGGCCTACGCCGTGTCCGACGAGGCGCTGGCCCGCGCGCTGCGGTTCGTGGGCGACTCGGGCCTCGCGAGCCCGGAAAACGTCGGGCGGCTGCGGGCGCTGTGCGCGACCCACCAGTCGACGGGCTCCCTCCCGGAGTCGCCGGACGTCCATCACTGGAAGGGCCTGGTCCGGCGCCAGGAGGCGCTCGCCGCCGCCCGGGTGTGCGGGGCCTCCCCTGGGAACCTCCATTTCCTGGAGCTGCCATTCTACAACGCGGGACCCGGCAGCAGGCGGCTCCTCGGGGACGGCGACCGGTCGATCATGCGGAGGCTCCTGGAGGACATCCGCCCCCACCTGATCTTCGCCGCGGGCGACCTCGACGATCCCCACGGCACGCACAGGCTCTGCCTGCATGCCCTCCGGGACGCCCTTTCGAGCCTCTCAAGTGAACCGTGGGTGCGCGAGTGCGAGCTCTGGCTCTACCGGGGGGCATGGTCCGAGTGGTCCGCCGACGAGATCGACCTGGCGGTGCCGCTCAGCCCCCAGGAGGTGCTCCGCCGCCGCCGCGCGATATTCTGCCACGAGACGCAAAAGGACATGGCGCTCTTCCTGGGCGACGACCGGCGGGAATTCTGGCAGCGCTCGGAGGACCGCAGCAGGCGCCTGGCCGAGACCTACAACGCGCTGGGCCTCGCGGAATACGAGGCGATAGAGGCCTTCAAACGATATGCCCCAGAGGAATTCCTTCGCGATCTGCATCTTTAGCGCCGCCGCGGGGTTGACGGCCCCGGCGGGCGCCGTGCCGCTCCCTGTCGACGTCATGCCCATGCCGGCGCAGGTGCGCATGTCGGCCGGCCGGGTTCCCGTGGGCGGCGGGCTCGACGTCTCCATGGAAAGGACAGCCGGGCCGCGGCTTGACGCGGCGGCCGCGCGGGCCGGGAGCCGGTGGCGCTCGCGCGTCGGCGAGCCCGCGGGCAGGGACAAGCCCGCCGCGTTCAGGCTTCTCATCGACTGCAGGGCGGACGGCGCCGCGATCCCCACGGAGTCCGAGGACGAGTCGTATGCGCTCGACGTCAGCGGCGCGCAGGCGGTTCTGCGGGCCCCGACCGACATCGGGGCCATGCACGGACTCGAGACCCTTCTTCAGCTCCTGCAACGGGACAAGGAGGGATGGTTCCTCCCCGTCGTCTCAATCGAGGACCGGCCGAGGTTCCCGTGGCGCGGCCTGATGATAGACGTGGCGCGCCACTGGCAGCCGATCGAGGTCATCCTGCGCAACCTCGACGCGATGGCCGTCGTGAAGCTCAACGTCCTGCACCTGCACCT
>CAYVKH010000047.1:0-25409 GCA_964451965.1 uncultured Opitutaceae bacterium | reverse complement strand
CGTGCATGATCCCGGAGAGCCCGCCGATCATGAACATCCAGAGGAACCCGATCGCAAACATCATTGGGGTGCGCATGGAGAGGTGCCCGCCCCAGAGCGTGCCGATCCAGTTGAAGATCTTGACGCCCGTCGGGACCGCGATCGCCATGGTCATCAGGGCGAACGCCGCCGTCGCCGTCGTGCCCATGCCCGTCGTGAACATGTGGTGGCTCCAGACGCCGAACCCGAGGAACCCTATGGAGGCGCCCGAGAAGACGACGATCGGGTAGCCGAAGAGCGGCTTCCTCGCGAACGTGGGCAGGATCTCCGAGATGATGCCCATCGCCGGCAGGATGAGGATGTAGACCTCCGGGTGCCCGAAGATCCAGAAGAGGTGCTGCCAGAGGATCGGCAGGCCGCCGTTGGACACCTCGAAGAAGTTGGTCCCGAAGAGCCGGTCCATCATGATCTCGACGAGCGCGATCGTGATCGCGGGAAACGAGAGGATGATGAGGAACGAGGTGAAGAGGGTCATCCACGTGAAGACCGGCAGGCGCATCATCGTCATCCCCGGCGCCCGCAGGTTGATGATGGTGACGATGAAGTTGAGGGCCGCGGCGATGGAGGCGACGCCGAGGAGCTGCAGCCCCATGACCCACATGTCGATCGCGTGGGTCGGGCTGAAGGTCCGGGTCGTAAGCGGGGCGTAGCCGAACCAGCCGGCGTCGGGCGCGCCGTCCTTCATGAACCACCCGAGGTTCACGATGATCGCGCCCACGAGGAACGTCCAGAAGGAGAACGCGTTCAGGCGCGGGAAGGCCACGTCGCGCGCCCCGATCTGCAGCGGCATGATGAAGTTGAAGAACGCCGCGCCGATCGGCATGACGACCAGGAAGATCATCGTCGTCCCGTGCATCGTGAACATCTCGCTGTACTGCGCGGACGTGAGGAACGTGTTGTTAGGGACCGCGAGCTGGATGCGGATCAGGAGCGCCTCGATCCCCCCGAAGATGAAGAAGAACAGCCCCGAGATCCCGTACAGGAACCCGATGCGCTTGTGGTCGACGGTCGTCAGCCAGCTCAAGAGGCCGGTCTTCGCCGTCGGGCGCCACAGGACGAGGGGCTTCGCGGACTCCTCCCCCTTCGCGAGGAAATCTGATTTTGCCAGGGCTTCCATGGGTTCGGTTACTTGAGGCTCTCCAGGTAGTTCACAAGGGCGTCCTCGTCCTCCGGCGTGAGCTTGATGCTGTTGGCGATGTACCCCTTGAGCCACATCGTGTTGCCGGGCTTCACCTCGTTCGGGGCGTGGATCCAGCGGTGGAGCTCGTCGCGGTTGTTCTCAAGGAGCCCGGCCGCGATCGTCGAGCGCGACCCGACGTGGGTCAGCTCCGGCCCCACGACGCCGATGAAGCCGTCCCCGCGGACCGTGTGGCAGCTCGCGCACGTCTTCGACGAGAACAGCTCGCGGCCCCGGGCGATGAGGGCCGCATCCTCGTCCTTCGGGGGCAGCTGCAGGGCCCGCCACGAGTCGAGCGGGGACTGGTCGAACTTCTCCGTGAAACCGGCCTCGTTGCGGCGGAAGGCGCGGTAGGCGGCGAACTGCGCCCTGGGGCGGCCGGATTCGGCCGCGGCCGGCGCCCTCCGGGCGGGCGCCATCTGCGCGTTCAGCCAGTCATTGAACTCCCGCGGGCCGAGCGCGATCACCCGGAAGCGCATCACCGCATGGGACTCGCCGCAGAACTCGGCGCACTGCCCCCAGAAGTACCCGGCCTTGTCGGCGAGGATCCAGAGGTGGTTCGCGCGGTTGGGCATCATGTCGACCTTTCCGGCGAGCTTCGGGATCCAGAAGCTGTGGATGACGTCGACGGTCCGCAGGTTGACGTGGACCGGGCGGCCCGCCGGGATCACGAGCTCGTTGGCGGTCGTGAACGGGGCGGCGACCGCCTTGCCGCTCCCGTCGTCCGTCTGCGCCTTCTCGCCGGGGTAGTCGAACTTGAACCACCACTGGTAGCCGGTCGCCGTGACCTCGTAGGCGTTGGCCTTGTCCTCGACCGGCACCTCGTAGGAGTACCAGATCTCCCTCAGGGTGGGTATCGCTATGACGACCAGCGCGAGCACGGAGCCCCCGATCAGGCTCATCTCGACCAGGGGGTTGCCGTGGCCCTGCTCGGGCGGCTCGGCGTGCAGGTCGGCCTCACCCCGGGCCCTGAACCTGATCATCGTGTATGCCAGCACGCTCCCGACCAGGACGAAGATGACCAGCGACACCCAGCAGGTGACATAGAAGAGATCCATCTGGTGGCGCGCCACCGGGCCGTTGGGGTCGAACGTCGACTGCGGGCCATCCAGCCAGAAGCAGCCTGAGAGAAGGGGTACACCCGCTAGGGCGGCCGCCGCGCGGGCGAATCGGGTCAGTTGTGTGGAATATCTAAATAAACGCATTACGTGCAGTCGGACAAGAAAGCCGCCCTTAGGCGGCCGTCAAACTCCCGGGTAGAGTCAGGGATCGTCCGGGCATTTCAAGCCCTATTGCGATACTTTTGCACCCCCCGCAGAACTCCTTCAGGGGCGCGCCTCCCGGACGGCGGACATAAACCCGGCCCGGACGGGCATTAACGGCCCCATCCGGGAGCGCGGCCCCGCCCCAAAAGCGCGTTTCCGTTTGCCAACGCCGGCGACACGGGCGAGCTTCCCGGCCCCATGAAGAAGAGCCTTCTCCTCGCCACCGCCCTCGCCGCCCTCGTCACCTCTGGCTGCGGCCAGAAGGACGCCTCAACGCAGGCCGCCGCACCCGCCGGCCCCCGGGTGATCGAGATCACCGCGGGCGACACCATGAAGTACGACGTCACGGCCATCGAGGCCAGGCCCGGCGAGGACCTGAAGGTCATCCTCACCAACAACGGCACGCAGCCGAAGGAGGTCATGGGGCACAACTGGGTCCTCCTTAGGGCCGGCACGGACGTCGCGGCCTTTGACGCGGCTGCCCTCAATTCGAAGGACACCGGGTACATCCCCGCGGCGCTCAAGGACGAGATCATCGCCCACATCGACCTGCTCGGGCCCCGCAAGTCGGGCGAGGTCGACTTCAAGGCGCCGGCGGCCCCCGGCGAGTACCCGTTCCTCTGCACCTTCCCCGCCCACTACCAGACCGGGATGAAGGGCACCCTGACGGTGAAGTAGGCGCTTCGCGTCCCGTCCCGGGCGCAAGAGGCCGGCGCCCTGATTCTCTAGGTCGGGCCCGCGGCCGGCCACCACCTGTACAGGAAGAGGTAGACCAGGACCCCGGTCACGGAGACATAGTACCAGATCGGGAAGGTGACCCGGGCCCATGCGCGGTGGCGCTCGAAGTTCCCCCGCAGGGCGAAGATGAAGGTCCGGGGGACCAGGAAGGCGATCACGGCCGCGAGCGGTATGTGGGTCCAGAGGATCACAAGGTAGAGCGACCGGATCGCCCCGGTCCCGCCGAACGGGGTGTGGGCCCCGCGCATAAGGGCGTGGTAGGTCAGGTAGAACACGAGGAACAGCGCCGACGCCGCGGCCGCCGCGAGCATGCAGGCCCTGTGGGCGCCTCGGTTTCCCCCCCTTATGAAGATGAAGCCGGCCGTGATGAGGGCGGTGGCGACGCCGTTGAGCGTGGCCTCGATTGCGGGAAGGTCGTGGACGGTCATGGGTGATGGGCAAGGAGCCGGTCGGCCACGAGGGCGCCGAGGAGGAGCGGCAGGTAGGCGAGCGAGAAGAGGAAGAGCTTGCGGGCCCCCGCGTCGCGGTCCGCCGACCTGAGGAACGCCGCCGCCCGCCAGAGGAAGCAGGCTCCCACCACGCAGGCCCACGCGCCGTACCACGCGCTCGCGAGCCCGAGGAACGGGGGCAGCAGGCTCGTGGCGACCAGCGCGAGCGTCGCGAGGAGAGACCAGCGCGCCACCCGGACGCCCGTCGCGTCCCGCACGGGCAGCATGGGGAAGTTCACGGCGCGGTAGTCGCCGCGGTAGATCCAGGCGATGGCCATGAAGTGGGGTATCTGCCAGAAGAAGAGGACGCCGAAGAGGATCCAGCCGAGGGCGGAGACGCCGCCCTCGGCCGCGGACCACCCGATCAGCGGCGGGAACGCACCGGCCACCGCGCCGATCTCGGTGCTCCAGCGGCTGGTGCGCTTCGCGGGCGTGTAGCAGCCGAGGTAGGAGGCGATGGTCAGGAGCGTGAAGAGCGCCGAGAGCCTGCCGACCTGCGTGAAGAGCACGACCAGGGCGACGAAGCACATCCCCCAGCCGAGGACGTAGGCGGAGCCCGTGGCTATCCGGCCCGTGGGGATGGGCCGCTGCGCCGTCCGGTTCATCCGGGCGTCGGTGTCGCACTCGATCCACTGGTTGAGGGCCGCGACGCCCCCCGCCGCCAGCGAGGCGCCGAGCGCGAGGAAGGCGACGCGCGCGGGGTTGTGAGCGGGGCGCGCGGCGAAGTAGCCCACGAGCGCCGTCACGACGGAGAGCAGGCTCAGCCTCGGCTTGGTGAGCTCGAGGTAGTCCGCCAACCGGGCCTTGCTGGGCGCGTCCTCCGTCATGCTGCGGGCGGCTGCTCGACCGCGTCGCGGTGCGCGAGCCAGGTGAGCCAGAAGGCGGTCGCGAGCGTCAGCGCCCCCACGAGCACGTGCGCCGTCGTGATGGCCGGGTCGCGCGAGGTTCGGACGGCCTCGGCCCCGAGCATGATCTGGAAGGCGAGGAGGCTGACCAGCGCCGACGCTCCGGAGCGCATCACGACCGACGCGGCGCGGTCGCGCCAGAGGGCCGCCGCGAACACGAGAGCGGCGATCGCGACCACGCACGCCATGACCCGGTGCGCGAAGTGGATCCCGACCCTGAAGTCCCAGTGGGCGGGCAGGAGGCCGCCGTCGGGCGTCGACCACGGGAACGTCGGGATCGCGAGCCCGGCAAAGCTGTGGCGCATCACCGCCGCGATCCCCAGCTGCAGGAACAGGAGGGCGCAGCAGGCGGTCCCGGCCCTCCGGACCGCGCGCCCGACGCCGACCGGCCTCGCGATCCAGCCCCTGGAGCACCCCACGGCTATGGCGATGAGCGTGCAGGCGAACGCCTGGGCGAGGCAGGCGTGGAGCATCGCGAACAGGCGGCCGAGGCTCGTGTCGACCGCCTCGACCTGCACGGGGTCAAGCCGCACCCGGAGCCCGCCCACGACCGCCTGCGCGACCACGAGCCCGACGGCGAAGCCGGAGAGCCCGCGAAGCCACCGCCTGGACTCGGTCCGCCAGACCCAGAAGGCGAGGGCGGCCGTCAGGAGCGTCATGACGCCCGCGCTCAGCCGGTGCGAGTGCTCGGCGAACATGGCGACGTTCGTCAGCCATCCCCTCGGGTTGAGCGACCCGTTCGACAGGGGCCAGTCGGGGAACGCCATGCCGGCCCCGATGCTGGTCGTGAAGGCGCCGAGCGTCACCAGCACGAACACCCAGGAGGCGGCCAGCGCCGAAAAGGCGGCCAGCGCGGGCTTGTGGCCGGCGGTTCTGCGGGGGTCGGTCGCGGTTGCCATGGTGCGGGCGGATGGACGGGAGAGGGTAACATGGTGCCCGCACCAAACGCTTTGACAATTTTTTCCTCCGAAGGATTGGTGATGGGATGAGAATCGACCCCCTGCGCCGCATCGCCGCCCTGGCGGCGCTCTGCGGGGCCCTGGCCGCCGCGGGCTGCGGCAGGGCCGCCCCGGATTCCGCCGCCCGGGCGCCCGCGGCGAGCGGGGAGCGGCGCTTCCCTCTGACCGGGGTCGTCGTCTCCGCGGACCCCGCGAAGAAGGCCCTCGTCGTCCGGCACGACGAGGTGGCCGGCTACATGCCCGCGATGACGATGGAGTTCGCGGTCTCGGCGGGCGACGCAGCGGCCGCGAAGGCGGGCGGGCGGATTCGCGCCGAGCTCGTCGTCGGGCCGGGCGACGGCCTCAGGCTCGAGAACATCTGGCCCGACGACAAGGCGGCGCGCGACTCGGTCGACGTCGGGGCCCGCATGCTGCGCCAGGACACGGTCGCGAAGGGCGGGCAGGCCTACCGCGAGGTCGGCGACGTCGTGCCGGACTTCGTCCTCTACGACCAGAACGGCCGCGTCGCCGACAGCGCCCGCTTCCGGGGCAGGCAGGTCATGCTCAACTTCATCTACACGCGCTGCCCCGTTGCCAACATGTGCCCGCTGTCGACATCGAAGATGATGGCGACGCAGAAGCTGGCGAGGGAGTCCGGCGTGTCGGACATCGAGTTTGTCTCGATCACCCTCGACCCCGCCCACGACACCCCGGGCGTCCTGAGGGAGTACGCCGACCAGCGGGGGATCGACACCGCCAACTTCTCGTTCCTGACGGGCCCCGAGCCTGCCATCCGCGACCTGCTGACCCAGTTCGGCGTCATCGCGGAGTTCAAGGGCAACATCCTCGACCACACGCTCGCGACGCTCCTGATCGACGACAAGGGCCGGGTCAAGTGGAGGGCCGACGGAAGCCAGTGGCAGCCGGGCGAGTTCGTGGAGCGGATGCGCAAATGACGGGGAAGGCGGACGACCGCAGGCTCGGGCCCTCCCAGAGGAGGGGCATCGCCGTCATCACCCTGGCGGCGGCCGCGCTCTTCGTCGCCGTGCGCGAGCTGCCGACGGGGACGAACCTGAGCCACATGGACTTCCGCGTCCGGGGCGGCAACGTGATCGAGTTCTGCGACCCGGCCAACCCCCAGTTCCTGCCCGTGGTCGCGGTGCGGTCGCCGGTGGCCCTCACGGTGTCCGCGTCCGCGCCGGCCCGCGCGGGCGCGGACGTGGCTGCGACGCTGACCCTGACGACCTTCAGCGGCAAGCCGATCGCCCCGGAGGACCTGCAGGTCGTCCAGACAAGGCGGATACACCTCCTCATCACGGACCCCTCGCTTGAGGACTACCAGCACGTGCACCCGGCGCCGGGCCCCAGGCCCGGCGAATGGGTGTTCCGGTTCAGGCCGAGGTTCGGGGGCGCCTACCGGTTCTTCGCGGACTTCACGCCCGTGGCCACGAACCGCGGCCTCTATTCCGAGGCCGAGATGGCGGTCGACGGCGCCCCGAGCCCGGTGGCCGCCGGGACGCAGGCGCCGTCCTGGGAAGCGAGGGTGGGCGGGTATGCCTTCGCGCTGTCGCCCGCGTCCCTGCCGGTCCGCGCCGGGGCGCCCGCGAGCCTGAGGCTCCTCATCACGCGGATGGGCGGGGGGCCCGTGCCCCTCTCCCCGGTCATGGGCGCCTTCGCCCACCTTGTCGCCTTTGACGCCGGGCGCAGCGGATTCGCGCACATCCACCCGAACGAGGCCGACGTGACGAGGCCCCCCGATCCCGTCCGGCCGGAGTTCACCTTCCGCCTGGCGATCCCGAGCCCCGGCCGGTACGTGATCTGGAGCGAGGTCAGCCTTGCCGGCACGGAGACCTTCGCCCCGTTCTGGTTCGACGTCGCCCGGTAGCCTAGAACTTCAGGTGCTTTACCGTGACGCCCTTGTGGATCAGCTGGTTCAGGGAATCGATGCCGATCTTCAGGTGGATGCCGACGAAGGAGTCGTCCACCTTCCGGTCGCTCTCCAGGGTCTTCACGCCCTCCGGGACCATCGGCTGGTCCGAAACGAGGAGCAGCGCCCCGGTGGGGATCGAGTTGGCGAATCCGACCATGAAGATGGTCGCCGTCTCCATGTCGATTGCGATGACGCGGATCCTCTTGAGGTACTTCTTGAACTCCTCGTGGTGCTCCCAGACCCGCCGGTTGGTCGTGTACACCGTGCCCGTCCAGTAGTCCTTCGCGTGGTCGCGGATCGTGGTCGAGATCGCCTTCTGGAGCGCGAAGGCCGGCAGCGCCGGCACCTCGGGCGGGAAATAGTCGTTGCTGGCGCCCTCGCCCCGGATCGCCGCGATCGGGAGGATCAGGTCCCCGACCTCGGCGCGGTGCTTGATCCCGCCGCATTTGCCCAGGAACAGGACCGCCTGCGGCTTGATCGCGCTCAGGAGATCCATGACGGTCGCCGCGTTCGCGCTTCCCATGCCGAAGTTGATGATCGTTATGTTGCCCGACGTGGCGGTCGGCATCGGCTTGTCGCGCCCATGGACCGGCACCTTGTGCAGCCTGGCGAACATGTCCACGTAGCGCTGGAAGTTGGTCAGCAGGATGTATTTGCCGAACTTCTTTAGCGGGACTCCCGTGTAGCGCGGGAGCCAGTTCTCGACGATTTCCCTCTGGGTGGTCAGGGCGCACATGGCTGTGGGGGTTCGATTCAGGCGCTCGCGAGCGCGTTCTGCGTGTTGAGGTGCTCCTCGCCCGTGTACTTGAGCGACTGCTCGTCGGCGTGGTAGCTCGAGCGGACCAGCGGGCCGCTCTCCACGACCCCGAACCCGATCGAAAGCCCGAACTCCTTCCAGTGCAGGAACTCCTCCGGGGTGACCCAGCGGTCGACCGGAAGGTGCTGCCGGGTCGGCTGCAGGTACTGGCCGATTGTGAGAATGTCCAACCCGTCCGAGGCGAGGTCGCGCAGGGTCCGCTCGATCTCCTCCCGCCGCTCGCCCAAGCCCAGCATGATCCCGGTCTTCACCGTGAAACCCCGCCCCTTTGCGTGGCGCAGGACGCCCCGCGAGCGGTCGTAGCGGGCCTGGACCCTGACCGGCCTCTGCAGCCGCTCCACCGTCTCCACGTTGTGGTTGAAGATGTCGGGCCTGGCGTCGAGCACCGTGTCGACGTCCCGGAGGCGTCCCTTGAAGTCCGGGACCAGGACCTCGATCGCCGTCGCGGGGTTGCGGTTGCGGACGGCCCTGACGGTCGCGGCCCAGACCGAGGCGCCGCCGTCGGCAAGCTCGTCGCGGGCGACGCTCGTGATGACGCAGTGCCGCAGCGCCATGGCGGCGACGGCCTCCGCGACGCGGGCCGGCTCGCCCAGGTCGAGCTCCGTGGGGCGCCCCGTCTGCACGGCGCAGAAGGTGCACGACCGCGTGCAGATGTTGCCGAGGATCATCACGGTCGCCGTGCCGCGCGACCAGCACTCCCCGAGGTTCGGGCACTGCGCGCTCTGGCAGACCGTGTGGAGCCTGCTGGCGTCGACAAGGCCGCGCACGGCCGAGTAGGCGGGGCCGGAGGGGAGCTTGGCCCTCAGCCAGTCTGGCTTGCGCGTGGTGTCCATGGTCGGATTCCGTTCCGGATTCGTATGCTAGGATGGATGCGAACGCCCGCGAATCACAAGCAAGGAACCTGCGGAAGTTTCCGTTTGCCCCATGGGCGCCGCTGGGGCAGGGTGACCCGCTCACATGAGCGAAATCCCGGCCGACAACTCCCACGACCAGCACGCCGTGCGCCGGCAGAAGCTAGCCGAGCTGCGGGCGGCGGGGACGGACCCCTTCCGGGCCGAGTTCCGGCCGACCCACTTCTCCGCGGAGGCGGTCGGCGCCCACGTCGAGGGCCAGGACAACACGGTCCCGGTGGCGGTCGCCGGCCGCCTCGTGACGATCCGGGACATGGGGAAGAGCCAGTTCGTGAAGGTCCTGGACCAGCAGGGGGAGATCCAGCTCTACCTGAAGAAGGACGTCGTCGGCGACGCGGCCTACGCGGCGTTCAAGAAGCTCGACCTCGGCGACATCGTCGGGGCCAGGGGGACCCTCTTCAAGACCAAGACCGGCGAGATCACCGTCCGCGTCGAGTCCTTCTGCCTCCTTGCCAAGGCGCTCAGGCCCCTTCCCGAGAAGTGGCACGGGCTCGCCGACCCCGAGCAGGTGTACCGCCAGCGCTACCTGGACCTGGTCGTGAACCGGGAGTCGCGCCGGCGGCTCCTCACGCGCCCAAGGGTCGTCTCGGCGATCCGACGGTTCCTCGAGGCCCGCAAGTACATAGAGGTCGAGACCCCCGTCCTGCAGTCGGTCGCGGGCGGCGCCGCGGCGAAGCCCTTCACGACCCACCACAACGCGCTGGGCCTCGACTTCTACCTGAGGATATCGCTCGAGCTCTACCTGAAGAGGATGCTGGTCGGCGGCGTCGACCGCGTCTTCGAGATCGGCCGGATCTTCCGCAACGAGGGAATTTCCCGGAAGCACAACCCCGAGTTCACGATGCTCGAGCTCTACGAGGCCTACAGCGACCACCGGGGGATGATGGCCCTCATCAGGGACATGCTGACCACGGTGTGCCGGGAGGTGCTGGGCTCCGACAAGGTCCCCCATCCGGGGAGCGGCCAGACGATCGACTTCGGCGGGGCCTGGCGCGAGGTGACCTACAAGGACCTGATCCGGGCGGAGACGGGCGACCCGGACTGGTTCAGCCGGGGAAGGGCCGAGCACGCGCAGGCGGCGGCCAGGCTCGGGCTCAAGGTCGAGGCCGGCTGGGAGGACTTCGAGGTCACCAACGAGATCTTCTCGAAGCGGATCGAGCCCGCGCTGATCCAGCCGACGTTCGTCCTCAACCTGCCGAAGGAGCTCTGCCCGCTCGCGAAGATCAACCGGGAGGACCCCGCGACCCTGGACGTCTTCGAGCTCTGCATAGGGGGCATGGAGATCGCGCCCGCGTATTCCGAGCAGAACGACCCCGACGTCCAGCGCGAGATGTTCGAGAAGCAGGCGGGAGGAGAGCCCCAGAGCATCGACCACGACTTCCTCTACGCCCTCGAGCACGGGATGCCGCCGGCCGGCGGCATGGGCGTGGGGATCGACCGGCTTTGCATGCTCCTGACGGGCGCCGAGAGCATCCGGGACGTCATCCTCTTCCCCCAGCTTCGTCCCGCCGACACGAAGCCCGCGGAGGGCGCCTGATTCCGTGCCCTGGTACCTTCACCTCGCGCTGAGGCAGCTTTTCCCGACGGGGCGCTGGTTCCCGTTCTTCACCGTGATCTCGGCGCTCGGCGTCGCGCTCGGCGTCGCGCTGCTGATCATCGTCATGGGCGTCATGGGGGGCTTCGCCTTCGAGATCCGGCACATGATCGTGGACACGGAGGGGGAGGTGCAGGTC
This sequence comes from uncultured Opitutaceae bacterium, assembly GCA_964451965.1. Lineage (GTDB taxonomy): Bacteria > Verrucomicrobiota > Verrucomicrobiia > Opitutales > Opitutaceae > Palsa-1447. The sequence continues at coordinate 14,468 of CAYVKH010000047.1, read as the reverse complement.
AAGGCGAGGGGCTGGATCTCGGACTACGCGGACGTCGTCAGGCGCGTGGAATCGGTCCCGGGCGTCGCGGCGGCGACCCCCTATGCGACCGACGCGGTGATGATCAAGTTCGGCTCGAAGAGCGCCTTCCCGATGCTTCGCGGCCTCGACCTGGACAGCGTCGGGCGCGTCACGCGCCTCGGCCGCTACGTCGTGATCGGCTCCCTGGACGACCTGGACGACGACTCCATCATCCTGAGCGAGCAGCTCGCGGCCAGCGTCGGGGCGAGCGTCGGCGACACGATCGAGGTCTACTCGCCCCTCATCATCAACAAGCTGAGCGCGGACGAGGTGTTCCTGCCGCGGCAGGTCCGCGTGGTCGGCATCCTCCAGATCGGGCACCAGCAGCTCGACAGCAGCACGGTCTACGGGACCCTGCGGCTCGCCCAGGACCTCTACGGGCTCGGGTCGACCGTGCACGGCATCAACGTCCGCCTGAGCCCCGGCGTGAACGAGGACGACGCGGCGGCCCGCATCAACGCCGTCCTGCCGGAGGCCGTCCGGGCGTTCTCATGGCAGGACAGCTTCTCCGAGTTCCTCTGGGTGCTGAACCTCGAGCGGAACATGATCTTCTTCCTGCTCCTGTTCATCGTGATCGTCGCCGCGTTCTCGGTTATGAGCTCGCTCCTCATCTCCGTCGTGCGCAAGACGCGCGAGATCGGGCTCCTGGGGGCCCTCGGCGGCCGGCCGGTCCACATCGCCGCTTGCTTCTGCGCGCAGGGCCTGTTCATAGGGGTCCTGGGGACGGCGGCCGGGCTCGCGATCGGGTTCACCGCGCTCGCCTTCCGCAACAACGTGGTCCTCTGGATCACCAGGGTCACCCAGCGCGAGGAGGTCATGAGGCGCTACTACCAGTTCAGCGAGCTCCCGTCCCACACCTCGGCCTCGACCGTCGCCCTGATCGTGGTCATGACGATCGTGATCTCGACCCTCGCCGGGCTGCTTCCCGCGTGGAAGGCCGCCCGCCTCAAGCCCGTGGAGGCGCTTCGCAGTGAATGACCCCGTCCTGAGCGCCCGCGGGCTCTGGAAGAGCTTCCGCAGCGGGGACGCCCTCCTCGACGTGCTGCGCGGCGTCGACCTCGACGTGTCCGCCGGCGAGAGCGTGAGCATCCGCGGGGAGTCGGGGTCGGGAAAGTCGACGCTCCTGAACCTGCTCGCCGGGCTCGACTCGCCGGACACGGGCACGGTCGCGTGGGAGGGCTCGCCGGACACGGGGGCGGCGCGCCGGGCCTCCTACCTGGGCATGGTCTTCCAGTCCTTCTACCTGGTGCCGGAGCTGGACGCCCACGCCAACGTGCTCCTGGCCCGGCGCATCCTCGGCGGAATCGACCGTGCCGCGCGCGCGCGGGCGGGCGAGCTCCTCGGCCGGGTCGGCCTCGCCGACCGCGCCCACCACCTCCCGTCCCAGCTCTCGGGGGGCGAGCGCCAGCGGGTCGCCCTCGCCCGCGCTCTCATGAACGGCCCGAGGCTCATCGTGGCGGACGAGCCCACCGGAAACCTGGACGAGCGCACCGGCAACGGGGTCGTCGAGCTGCTGCTCGGCCTGTGCTCCTCTGCGGACACGGCGCTCATCCTGGTCACCCACAACGCGGCCCACGCCGCCAAGGCCCGGCGCAGCCTGGTGCTGCACGCGGGGGTCCTCGGGGGAGGATAGGGCCCCGAGGGTTTGTGGCTCGCCCCTGAATCGGCCCCCGCTACCGTCCTAGCCATGCCCGCCCCAAGAATCCGATGCGGCGTCGCCGGCGTAGGCTCGCTCGGCCAGCACCATGCCCGGATCTACGCCTCGCTCCCGGGGGCCGAGCTCGCGGGCGTCTACGACAAGTCGGATGCGCGCGCCTCGGAGATAAGCGCCAAGTTCGGCTGCAGGAAGTTCGGGTCGATCGAGGAGCTCGCGTCGGCGTGCGAGGCCGTCTCGGTCGTCGTGCCTACGGACCTGCATGAGAAGGTGGCCCTTCCCCTGCTTGCGCACGGCTGCCACGTCCTGATCGAGAAGCCCCTCTGCGCCTCGGTGGAGGAGGCCGAGCGCGTCCTGGCGGCGGCCCGGGCGAAGAACTGCCTGGTCCAGGTCGGCCACGTCGAGCACTTCAACCCGGTCATGGCCTTCCTCGAGAAGGAGGCGAACCGCCCCCAGTACATCACCGCCGAGAGGCTGGCCCCGTACCAGGTCCGCGGGACCGAGGTCGGGGTCGTCCTGGACCTCATGATCCACGACATCGGGATCGTCCTGGCGCTCGTCAAGTCGCCGATCGCGAAGATCGACAGCGTCGGGATCAGCGTCCTCTCGAAGACGGAGGACATCGCGAACGCCCGGATCCAGTTCGAGAACGGGTGCGTGGCGAATCTGAGCGCGAGCCGGATGAGCCTCAAGAAGGCCCGGGAGATCCGCATCTTCCAGGACAACGCCTACCTTTCCCTCGATTTCATGAACCAGTCGGGGCACCTCGTCCGCAAGAGCGACATCGTGGCGTTCGGGCTGAAGATGAAGGTGGGCCTCGTGAAGGCGGGCGACACGAGCTCGATACCGGTCCACCAGATCCCGATCGAGAAGGGCGAGCCGCTCGCCCTCGAGCTGGCGCACTTCGTGGAGAGCGTCGCCCGCTCGAGGCAGCCGAAGGTCGGGGCCGCCCTCGGCAAGAGCGCGCTCGAGGTGGCGATCGCCGTCACCGACCAGATCCGCAGGAGATGACGGTCTCCCCCTCCTTCCTGCTGCCTGCGCCGCAGGGCGGCGCGCCCGACCTGCTCGTGGTGGCCGGGGAGCATTCGGGCGACGAGCATGCGGCCAGGATGGTTGCCGGGCTCCTCAGGCTCCGGCCGGGCCTGCGCGTCGCGGCCCTCGGGGGCCCCCGCCTCGCCGCGGCCGGCGCGGAGCTCCTCTACGACCGGACCGCGGTCTCGGTGGTCGGCTTCGCGGAGGTGCTCTGGAACCTCTCCTTCTTCAGGGCGCTGATCGACGAGACCGTCAGCTGGATCGCCCGCCACCGTCCCGCGGCGGTCTGCCTTGTCGACAACTCGGGGGTCAACCTGCGGATCGCGGAGGCGCTCAGGCTTCGCGGCGTGAGCGCGAAGGGCGGCGGCAGCGTGAGGACGCTCTACTACATAAGCCCCCAGGTGTGGGCCTCGAGGGCGGGCCGCCGGTTCGAGATGGCCCGCAACCTCGACGGCCTCGCGGTGATCTTCCCGTTCGAGGCGGGATGCTACGCCGACACGGGCCTGCCCGTGGAATTCGTGGGCCACCCCTTCATGGCGCCCGAGTATTCCCCGCCGGTCCGCCACGACCCCGCGGGCCCCGTGCTGCTTCTTCCGGGAAGCCGGCCCAAGGCCGTGGGCCTCATCATGCCCGCCCTGCTGGGCGGCTTCCTCGGGTTTGCGCGCGGCGGCCGGGAGCGCCCGGCGGTGGTCCTCTATCCGAGCGCAGCGATCCGCGCCCAGCTGCAGGCCATGGCGCTCCCGCCGGAGGTCCGGCTGCTGCCGACCGGGACGGCCGTCTCGGCGAGCGCCGTCCTCACGAGCAGCGGGACCATGTCGATGCACTGCGCCCTGGCGGGAATCCCCGGGGCGATCGTCTACCGCACGGACCCGCTCACCTACCTGGCCGGCCGCTGGCTCGTGCGGGTTCCCTACCTTGGGATGGCGAACATTCTCCTTGGCGAGCCGATGTACCCGGAGTTCATCCAGGGCGCGTCGTCGCCCGCCGCGCTGGCGGCAGAGCTTGCCGCCTGCGTCGGCGACCCGTCCCGGCGCGCCCGCACCGCGGCGCAGTCGGCCGAGCTCAGGGCGATGCTGGCAAACCCCACCGGGGCCAGCGCCGCCGACTGGCTCCTGCGGAACCTGAGATGACGCCCCGTCAGGGCGCGGCAGCCTGGCCGGCCTCCCGGGCATTCCTGTCGGGCGAGCCGCCCTTCAGGCCGTCCGCCGACGAGAGGTACCGCTGGACGTGGCCCCAGAGCCCGTCGGCCCTGTGGGCGAGGATCGCCCTGCAGCGGGCGATCTCCGCCTCGCGCGCCATGCGGTTCCTCTCCGCAATCCTCGCGAGGTCGTCCAGGTTGTAGAGGAAGACGTTCTGGAGGTCGGCCGCCGAGGCCTCCACATCGCGCGGCAGGGCGAGGTCGATGACGAGCAGGGGGCGGGCGGGGCGCCTGCGCATGGCGGCGGCGATGGCGGCGGCGCTCAGCACGGCCGAGGGCGCCGCGGTCGAGCACACGACGATGTCATAGTGGGCCAGGCTCGAGTCGCGATCGCCGAACGGAACCGTCTCGGCGCTCAGCGCCGCCGCGACCTCGGCGGCACGCTCCGGCGTCCGCCCGGCCACCGCGAGCTCCGCCGCGCCCCGGCTCCGAAAGGCCCGCGCTGTGCCCTCGCCGATCTCCCCGGTCCCGAGCACGAGGACCTTTGCCACGGCAAGGCTGCCGAAGATGCTGGCCGCAAGGTCGACGGCCACGTTGGCCACGCTCACGCGCCCGGAGCCGATGCCGGTGCTCGTGCGGACGTGCTTGGCGGCCTGGAACGCCTTCTGGAAGAGGCGGTTGAGGACCGCCCCGGTGGAGCCGCACGCCTGGGCGGCCGCATACGCCTCCTTCACCTGCCCGAAGATCTCGTTCTCGCCCAGGAGCTGCGAATCCAGCCCGCTGGCGACCTCAAAGAGGTGCAGCGCGGCGTCCCTGCCCGTCAGCTTTATCCTGATCCTCTCGAACTCGGCCACGTCAAACCTCTGCCTTGCGCAGTACGCCGCCTGCACCGAGTCCGCGGCGCCGTCCCCGGACCCGACCCCGTAGAACTCGACGCGGTTGCAGGTGCTAAGGACCGCAAGCTCGCTCAGCCCCTCCACCGACGCCAGGTCGTCGCGGATGGCGCTCTCGGAGGAAAGGGCGAGGCGCTCGCGGACCCCGAGCGGGGCGTTCTGGTGGGTGGCCCCGATCACGAAGAGGCACGCCCCGCTCATGGCGCCGCCTTTTCCGCCGGCGGCGACACCCTGGGATGCCGGCTCTCGTCGACGGCCTCCAGCGACAGGAGCGCGGCGGCAAAGAGGGCGAGGCAGGTCCAGGCGAACCTCCTCGCAAGCAGGCGCCCCACGGCCCTCAGGCCGAGGGCCGCGGCCGCCGCGGCCCAGACGGCCACCGTGGCGGCGAGCTTGGCGTGGTCGACGGTGGCCGTGTCCCGCGACCAGTAGACCGAGCCAAACACGAGCGCGAGCGTCAGGAGCCCGAACCCGGCCGCCAGGAGCCGCACCTCGATGTGGTCAAGCTCCAGGATCGAGGGCAGGAACGAGAACCAGCCGCCGAGGCGCTTCGACTTGAGCGAGAAGTGGCGCAGAAGGAACAGTCCCGACGTCAGGGCCAGGAGCCCGAACACGCCGTAGCTGAAGATCGCGAGCGCCGCGTGGAGCTCGATCCATGGATTGCCGCCGAAGATGTGGGTGCGCCTCACGGCGTCCCATGCCGGGATCGAGAGCGACACGACGGTCAGGGCGGCCCCGAGGCACGAGGTGAAGAACCCGAGCAGGCTCGAGCGGAACGTCACGCCGACCACCAGGTAGAGCGTGATGGCGGACCAGGCGGTGAACTGGAAGATCTCAAACTGGTTGCCGAGCGGGCAGCCGCCCGCGGCGCGCCCTCGCACGCCGAGGCCGATGAACTGGAGGACGTATCCCGCAAGGATCGCGCAGTAGATGAGGATTCCCGAGGTCCGCTGGCCCCGCACAAGGGAGACCGTCCCCAGGAGGAGCCCGGCGGTGTAGAATCCCGCGGCGCACCAAAGCCATTGCCGGTCGGACAGGTCTGGGAGCATGGAGGGAAGACGCTGCCCCATGCGGGGCGTTCCGGCAAGCCTACGGGTGGCCCGTCGGGGCCCACTGCGCGAGGAACGCCGTGATCTTCGCCGGGCTGTGGCCTTCGCCCTCCTCCAGCTCCCCCGAGTCCTTCGTCGTCAACTGCTTGCCATCGGAGTCGAGCACGACGAGCACGGGTATCCCGCGCTGGATCGGGTCGCCGTACCTGGCGTTGACCCCCGCGTTGCGCTTCACCCCGTTGCGGGTGTTGACGTCGACCATCACCACCACGAATCCCCGGTCCAGGGCCCTGGACACCGCCGGGTCGGACTCAAACGTGGAGTGAAGCCTCCTGCACCAGATGCACCAGTTCGCGCCGAAATCGAGGAGCACGCGCTTGTGCTCCACGGACGCCTTCGCGAGCGCCGCGGTAATCTGGGCCTCCCCGTCGACATGGGTGTCGTAGACGTCCGGGCCCTTCGCGGGGTATTCGGGCCCGGCGCCCAAGCCTGCGGGCAGGAGCGCCGCGAGGGCGGCGAGGGCGAGGAGCGGTCGCGTGCGTGCGTTCATCATGGTGGTCCCGGGGCACAAGATCCCCCGATATCACCCTGCTGCAAGCGCGATCCCGCCGGCGGGCCGCATTCGCAGCGGGGCGCTGGCTAGCGCACGCGCCTCCAAGCGGCGATGAACATCCCGTTCGCGTCGACGTCCTGAGGAAGGAGCGTGATCCTGGGTTGCCCCCCAGCGATCGCGATCGCCGATGGCTCAAAGTCGCTGTGGGCAGCGTCAAATCCGTCGGCGACGGCGGCGGTCTCGCTCCGGGTGAGCGTGCACACGGAGTACACCAGCCGGCCGCCGGTCTTCACCGACTGCGCGGCGCGGCCGAGCAGCCCTGCCTGGACGGACGCCAGCTCGGCGACGTCCTCCGGCGTGGTTGTCCAGCGGGCGTGGGGGTTGCGCTGCCAGGTCCCGACCCCGCTGCACGGGGCGTCGACGAGGACCCCGTCGCACTTCGCCCTGAAGGGCGCAGGCGCCGCCCCGGTCCAGACCGCCGCGCGGTAGTTGAACATGCCCGCGCGCGCGGCCCGCCGCCTGAGGAGCGACAGCCTGCGCACCGACCTGTCGGTGGCCCAGATGAGCCCCTTGTTGCGCATCAGGTCCGAGAGATGGAGGGCCTTCCCGCCCTCTCCCGCGCAGGCGTCCCACCACGTTTCCCCCGGCTGGGCCGCGCAGGCATGGCCGACGAGCTGCGACGCAAGGTCCTGGATCTCGAACGCCCCCGCCTGGAATCCCGGCGCCTTGTGGAGGTCCGCCGTCCCCCGGTAGCGCAGCGCCGAGAGCCCGGCTGGCGCCGGCAAGGAGGCGGGCAAGGCGGGCTCCTCGCAGGACCCGAGGCTCGCGGCCAGCTCCCCGGCGGTCCCGGCCTTGGCGCGGATCCAGAGCGCGGGCGCCTGCTGCAGCCGCCGCAGGAGTCCCGCCGGGACGTCCATCTCCCCGGCGAGCCAGCTTGGGACGGCGCGCGCGGCGAGCGCCGCGACCTTTATGCACGAGGGGTCGCGGTCGAACCGGCCCTGCAGGCCGAGCGCGCCGACGACCTGCCTCTGGAGGGACTGCGCGGGGTCGAGCCAGTTGAGCCACCTGAAGTAGGCGAACACCGCCCGGCTGACCGATCGCTTCCCCACGGCCCCCAGGCTCCGGCTGCCCGCGAGGTACTCGCGGAGCGCGGCGTCGGCGGGAACGCCGGGGCGCAGCGACTGGATCACTCGGGCCGCATGGTTCTCTAGCGTCTCGCCCATCGCGTGTCCGGCTTCAATTCGAGCGGCCGCGTCTCGATCCTGATTCCGGCGACGCAGGGGTGGGAGCGCAGCTCCTGGAACGCCGGCGCCGCGAGGCGCCACGACAGCGCGGCGCTGGCCTCCGCGACCGGGGCCACGCCGCCGTCCATCAGGACGGCGAACTCCATCCTCGTGTCGCCCGGCTCGCGTACGACCGTCTCCCTGAGCTTCCGCAGGAACGCCTCGAGCCCGGGCGCGCCGGGCCTGATGAGCCAGGTCACTTTGCGCACGTTCCGCGCGACCGCGATGTCGAGGGGGTAGCACTCCTTCACGTTGACGCGCGGGCCGTCGGCCCCGCGAATGATGTTGCCCTGGACGAGCACCGGCGCGTTCTCCGCTAGGACCGAGCCGAAGCTCGCGTACGCGTCCGCGAACATGTTGAGCGCGATGGTCGACGTCCGGGTCGCCAGCGTGAACGCGACCCACGGCCGGTTGTCCTTCTTCGCGTATTTCTTGACGAGGTTGCCCGCGATCCCGCACAGCCGGAATTCCCCGCGGTCGGGAATGCCGGAGAGCTCCTCGGCGGGGGCCGTGTCGATCGCCTCCCAGAGCCCGTGGTAGGTGTTCATCGGATGCCCCGACACGTAGAATCCGAGCAGCTCCTTCTCGAAGGATAGGCGCTCGTGAGGGCTGAAGTCCGGCGACGGGTCGCCGCTCGCGCCGGGGGCGCCGTTGCGCTGCGCCGGCCCCGCGAGCGTCCCGAGGAAATTGTCCTGGCCCGCGGCCTTGTCCCGGGCCTGGGCCGAGCTCGCGGCGATCGCGGCGTCGATGCGGCCGAAGAGCCGGCGCCTGCCCGCCCGGCTGAACTCGAACGCCCCCGTCTTCACCAGGTGTTCGAGCACGCGCTTGTTGACCGCCCGGCCGTCGACCCTCGCCACGAAGTCGTCAAAGTCCGCAAAGGGTCCGCCCGCCTCGCGCTCGGCGATGATCCGCTGCGCCGCGAGCTCGCCGACGCCCTTGATGCCCGCGAGCCCGAACCGGATCTTGCCGCCGACCGGCGTGAACATCTCGCGCGACTCGTTGACGTCGGGGCCGAGCACGCCGAGGCCCATCGCCTCGCATTCGGCGACGAAGTGCGCGACCTTGTCCGAGTTGCCGAGCTCCGAGCTGAGCATGGCCGCCATGAACTGCACCGGATAGTTGGCCTTCAGGAAGGCCGTCTGGTAGCTGAGGAGCGCATACGCGGCGGAGTGCGACTTGTTGAACCCATACCCCGCGAACTTGTTCAGGATGTCGAAAATGGCGTCGGAGGTCTTCTCGTCGATGCCGTGGAGCGCCTTCGCCCCGCTGACGAACTTCCCGCGCTCCTCCGCCATGGCGACGGGGTCCTTCTTCCCCATGGCCCGCCGCAGCATGTCGGCGCCCCCGAGGGAATAGCCGGCGACGATCTTCGCGGCCTCCATGACCTGCTCCTGGTACACCATCACGCCGTACGTCTCGCCGCAGACCTCCTCAAGGAGCTTGTGCGGGTAGCGCACGGTGCTCGGGTCCTTCTTGCCCCGGATATAGTCGGGGATCCAGTCCATCGGCCCCGGCCGGTAGAGCGCGATGAGCGCTATGATCTCGTCGATCGAGGACACCTGGAGCTGGCGGCAGAGGTTCTGCATGCCCCCGGACTCGAGCTGGAACACCCCGGTGGTCCTCCCGGTGTTCAGGAGCGCGAACGTCCTCGGGTCGTCGATGGGGACCTTCTCGATGTCGAACGCCGGGTCCGCCGTGCGGCGTATGTTGTCCACGGCGTCCGAGATCACGGTCAGCGTCTTCAGGCCGAGGAAGTCCATCTTCAGGAGCCCGAGCTTTCCGACGGCGTTCATGTCGAACTGCACCGTGACGTCGCCTTCCTGGAGGGTGAGGGGCACGAACTCCTCGAGCGGCCGGTCGGTGATGATGATCCCCGCCGCGTGCTTGCCCGTGTTCCTCACCATGCCCTCCAGGACCCGCGCCTGCTCGAAGATCTTCTTTGCCGCGGGGTTGTTGGTCACCTCCTCGCGGAGCTCGGCCGACTTGGCGACTGCCTGCTCGAGCGTGATGTTGAGCTCGTCGGGGATCATCTTCGCAAGCCGGTCGGCCTCGGCGTACGGCAGGCTGTGGACGCGAGAGACGTCGCGGATCACCATCTTCGCCCCCATGGTCCCGTAGGTGACGATGTTGGCGACGCAGCCGTCGCCGTACTTGCGCCTCACGTAGTCGATCACCTCGCCCCGCCGCCGCATGCAGAAGTCGATGTCGAAGTCGGGCGGCGAGACGCGCTCGGGATTCAGGAATCGCTCGAAGAGCAGCTTGAACCTCAGGGGGTCAAGGTTGGTGATCCCCAGCAGGTACGCGACGAGGCAGCCGGCGCCCGAGCCACGGCCCGGGCCGACGGGGATCCCCTGCTTCTTGGCCCAGTCTATGAAGTCCCATACGACGAGGAAGTAGTCGAGGAATCCGGTCTTCTCGATGACGCCCAGCTCATAGTTGAGCCTGTCCACGAGGATGCGGGCCTGCGCCGGGTCGGCCGCCTTCTCCGGCGCGCCGTTGTCGACCCCGTACCGCTTCGCTAGGCCGCTGATGCACAGGCGCCTCAGGAACCCGGTCCTGTCCGTCCCGACCTCAAGGGGAAGCGGGTACTTCGGATACCGCTCGCTTCCCTTGGGGAAGGGGATCGTCACATCGCACATCTCCGCCACGGCCTGGGTGTTGAGGACCGACTCCGGCACCTCGGCGAAGAGGCGCTCCATCTCGGCCCGCGACTTGAGGTAGAACTGCTGCCCCTCGAAGCGCATCCGCTTCTCGTCCTCTATCTTCGAGCCGGTCTGGATGCACAGCATCGCGTCATGGGAGCCCGCGTCCGAGGCGTGCACGTAGTGGACGTCGTTCGTGCAGATCACCTTGAGCCCGAACTCCCGCGCGAGCCCCAGGAGCCCGGGTATGATCTTGCGCTGCTCCGCGATCCCGTGGTCCTGGATCTCGACGAAGTAGTTCTCGCGGCCGAAGATGTCGACGAACCTCGCCGTGGCCTTCCGGGCCTCCTCCCAGCGGTCGTGGAGCAGGTGCTGGGGCACCATGGCCGCGAGGCACCCGGTGAAGCCGATGAGGCCGCCCGAATACCGTGCCAGGGTGTCCAGGTCCGTCCTCGGCTTGTAGTAAAAGCCCTTCAGGTGGGCGTCGCTGACAAGCTTGAGGAGGTTCTGATAGCCCTCGATGTTCCGGGCCAGGAGGCCCAGGTGGAAGATGCTCCTGCCCTCGTCGCTGCGGCCCTGCTTCTCGAGCCTTGAGCCCTCGGCGAGGTAAAGCTCGCACCCGATCAGCGGCTTGATCCCCCTGCTCTTTGCCGCCGTGTAGAAGTCGATGGCTCCAAACAGGTTGCCATGGTCAGTGAGGGCCAGGGCGCTCATCCCCAGCTGGCCGGCCCTCTCGGTGAGCTGGTCGATCCTGCAGGCCCCGTCCAGCAGGCTGTAGTCCGAGTGGACGTGGAGATGGACGAAGTTCTTGTCGGCTGATGGCACGCTTCGGCTAACCAAGATCAGCGCGCGGGATGCGCAAGCCGGAACGGCAGGATCCCGTGCGGGCCCATCCTTTTAACCGTTGACTGAGGCGCTCGCCGGTGGCCTATTAGCGGGCTTTTCCTCTCAAGAAGCAGACCATGTCCATCGAAATCAAGATCCGCAAGAACGAGCCCATCGACCGTGCGCTCCGCCGCATGAAGAAGAAGCTCGACCGCGAGAATATCATCAAGGGAACCCGCGCAAAGCGCTACTATGAGAAGCCCTGCGAGAAGCGCCGCCGCAAGGACAAGGTCATGGCCTTCACCGCGATGCTGCGCCGCCGCTACGACAGCTGAGGCTGCGGGCCGCCCAATCTGATACCGCGCCTCGACCCCGGTCGGGCGCGTTTTTTTTTAGTGCAAATCGCTCCGCTTATTTGATCTTTGGGATGCCGTGACTCCCGTCCCCGCGCTTTCGACAAGCTGGTGTTCGCATCGTCACAAGGACGGCGACCACATGCTCAGGGAGATCGCCAGCCTCGGGTTTGACCGGGTCGAGCTCAGCCACGGCATCCGGATCTCCCTCGTCCCGGGGATTTTGAAGGCCGTGGAGGAGGGCGTCGTCAAGGTCGGGTCGGTGCACAACTTCTGCCCCCTGCCGATGGGCGCATTCCAGGCCGCGCCCAATTTCTTCCAGCCGTCTTCGCCCGACCCCAGGGAAAGGGACCAGTGGCTGAGGCATACGAAGCGGTCGATCGATTTTGCCGCGCAGGTGGGGGCGTCGCTCCTCGTGTGCCACCTGGGAAGCGTGAGGTACTTCTGGCTCGAGCCCGACCGCCGCATGGCGGCGTACAGAAAGGCCAATCCCGGCGCGGTGAAGTCGGGCGACAAGGCCTACAGGGCCCTCGTCGACAAGACGATGCTCAGGTTCCGGAAGCGCATGGCGCCCTACTGGCAGAGAACCCAGGAGTCGGTCCGCGCCGTGCTTGACTACGCGGCGCAGAAGAGCGTGCGCCTCGGCCTAGAGAATCGCGAGAGGTTCGAGGAACTCCCGCTTGACGCCGACTTCCCCGAGTTCCTCGCGGGAATACCCCTGCCGTCGCCGGCGGGCTACTGGCATGACGCGGGGCACGCCCACCTCAAGGAGAAAATGGGCCTCATCGACCACCGCCGGCAGCTCGAGGCGAATGCCTCGCGGCTCCTCGGGTTTCATCTTCACGACGTGGACTCCGAAGGCCACGACCATCAGGCGATCGGCTCGGGTGAGGTTGATTTTGAGATGCTGAGGACCTTCTGGCGCCCGGAGCATCTCTTTGTCATCGAGCTCAGCCCGCACGTCCATGTGGACGGGGTCGTCTCGTCAAAGGCGAGGGTCGAGGCGCTGCTCGCCGGGGTGGGGTAGCAACGGCGGCCCGGCCGCCGGGCGCCTTGCCGTCAGGTCTCATTGCCCCTGTGGTCCAGGAGGTCGTCCAGCGGGTTGCCCGCTCGATCGACATCCGGGTGGAGGTAACCGGCCGTGGTCTCGAGCCACGTGTGGCCAAGCAGCTGCCGCAGGGAATCGATGGGCTCGCGCGAATGGGTCGCATAGGCGTGCCGTAGGATGTGAGGGGTGATCAGCCCGCCGAGCCCCGCTTTCTCCGCGGCCTTCTGGACGCTCCGCTGGATGCAATCGACAAGGATGTGATAACGGACCCGCTTTCCGGAGCGCGGGTCCTGGCAGTGGAAGTTTGCCGGAAAGACCCAGAACCACTGCCACTGGTACGCGGCCCTCGGGTACTTGAGCCCGAGCGAGAAGGGCATGGTCACGCCGACCTCGCGCGCGTTCGCCTGGTCCCATTCCCACACAACCCGCGCCCGGTCCAGCTGGTGGCGCAGCGGCGCCACACACGACCGCGGAATAGGGACGCGACGGTCCTTGCCCCCCTTCGCTCCCCTCAGGAGCAGCTGGCCGTGGGTCCCCTCGCCCCAGAGCACATCCTTCACGCGAAGTTCCAGCGGTTCCGAGACCCTCATGCCGCAGCCGTAGAGCAGGTCGACAAGCAAGCGGGCCGGCGTCGTCGCGGTATCCTCGACAGCCGCGCGGAGGAGACGAACCTGCTCGCGAGACGGAGAGATTCGCTCGTGTTCCGGCCGCTTGGCGCGCAACGCAGCCACATTCGTCAACGGCTTTTCCAGGACTTCCTTGTAGAGGTAAAGCAGTGCGGCGAACGCCTGGTTCTGGGTCCGGGCCGCAATCCTGCGCCGGACCGCCAGGTCCACGAGAAAGGCTTCGACCTTTTGCTCCGCGGACAGGCCCGCTGATACGCCTTTGCAGTAGTCGTAGTACCGGGCGATCCATCCGCAATAGGCGTCCTCGGTGCTCAATGCGAGATGCATCATGCGGATCTTCGATCGCACACGGGAAACAACGTCGTCGCGGGTTCTCATCGGTGGGAATCAAGGGTTGAAACTGTGAATCATTATACCATCATGTTAGACATGTCGTATTATGTTCAAGCCTCGCGTCAAGATTCCCAAATAGCGCGCCACGATGGCGCGTACCTAAATCCATGTAGCGGCGCGGCGCGGCAAACCGCCATCAACCCTGCTAATATTGAATCCACAATGCGCTGGCCGCACGGGTGAAATTTCTATAACAAGGACATAGTCAATGACTCATAAGACCGATTATGACGCTGCCGGTGGCATAACCAAATTCACGAGGCCCCTACATCCAGAATTTCGACCAACTTTTTCCCAATGGCATCGGTTTCAAATATCAGCAGAACTGGTTAAGCCACTTGAAGTGGCATAAACAAGGTTAGGCCAGCGTAACTCGCCCATGCTTCGTGCTAGCGCCATTCTTTTGACTTTGTGGACCGGACTCAGCGTTGTACTTTCGGTCGGCAATTTGTTTTGGTTGCTCGCGCTTAGGCACAACGCTCCTGCGTTAATTGTTCTTTTTCGCGACACCCAAGGAAGCGGCATAGAATCCCGGGCTCTCGCGACTATCAATGCTCTTGCCGTAGTCTGTAACGCTGCTATCGCGGCGGTGTCCATGTTGTCACTCGTCACGATATGGAGCGCGTTCGTTCGAGGGGCGGCGTGGGCTTTTTGGTCTCTAACATTCTGTTTGTCATTCCTTCAGGTCTTCAGATGGGTTAGCGATACCATTTTTTATCACGAGAAACTGCTTACCAATGTGGCTTCGTCACTGCCGCTCATCGCAGGCATTATATTGGGTGCGATCGGCCTCATTCGCAAACCATCATGACTGGGCCTAACCAACTACCGGATCCGACGTCTCCGTCTGTCACGCCTGCTGCTGGTGCAGCCGGCGCGCCATCCGTCGCCGCGGATCATTAGGACGTTCGGCAAATGATGA
>CAYVKH010000046.1:0-26982 GCA_964451965.1 uncultured Opitutaceae bacterium | reverse complement strand
ACGGCACGCCCGTGACGGTCATCGGGGTCATGCCCCGCTCGTTCCGGTTCCCGCGTCTGTTCGGCTCACGCGACATCTGGAAGCCGCTGGCGATGGACTCGAAGCTTGCGACCAAGAGGGACGGGCGATGGCTGAGCGCGATCGCCCAACTCAAGGCCGGGGAATCCCTCGCCGAGGCGCAGGCGAAGATGACCGCGATCGCCGCCCGCATGGCAAAGGACAATCCCAAGAGCGACGCGAACAGCGGATTCTTCGTGGGGCCGCTCGGCAAGATGCCCGGCGGCGGCGACATCATGATCTGGATGATCATGGGGCTGGCCTTCTCCGTCCTCCTGATCGCCTGCGCGAACCTGGCGAACCTCCAGCTCGCCCGGAACTCGGGCCGCTCGCGCGAGTTCGGCATACGGCTCTCCCTGGGCTCCACGCGGCCGCGCCTGGTCCGGCAGATGCTGACGGAGAGCCTGATCCTCTCGCTGGCCGGGGCTGTGCTTGGAGTCGCGTGCGCGTGGGGGGTAAACCGGTACCTCGAGGCGCGGTTCGAGATCATCGGCGAGGACTCCGGCTTCATGCTTCCGATCAGTGTCCGCGTCCTCGCCTTTGCGCTCCTTCTCGTGCTCGGCACCAGCGCCCTGTTCGGCACCCTGCCCGCCTGGATCGCCTCCAACGTGAGCCCGAACGCTGGGATCCGGATTTCCGGGGCGGGGATCACCAGCAGCCGGTCGCGCCACCGGCTCAGGAGCGTGCTCGTCGTCTCGGAACTCGCGCTCACGCTGTCCCTCATCGCCGGCGCCGGGTTCTTCTTCCAGGGTATCATGCGGTACAAACCAGGCGCGGTGGGCTGGCGGTCCGACCACGTGGTCACGGCGCGGGTGGCGCTGTCGAGACCCCCGTACGACAACGCGGACAAGTGCCTGGCGTTCTACGACAGGCTATACGCCGAGCTGGCGGCGACCCCGGGCGTCGAGGCGCCGATCATCTGCGACCTCTTCCCGACGGGCGGGTTCTATTACTCGCATCCGATGATCACCGAGGAGACAGCGGCTCGGCCCACCGGCAAGGAGCCGGTGTGCGACATGAACACCGTGACGCCGGGCTTCTTCCATGCGCTTGGCATCCGGCTGCTCCGCGGGCGCGATTTCGCGGACCCCGACCGCCCTGGAGCCCCGATGGTGGCCATCGTGAACGAGACGATGGCCAGGAAGCTCTGGCCGCACCAGGACCCGGTCGGCCGGAGGATCTGCGCAGTCGACTCGGATCAGCGCGAGTGGCTCGAGGTGGTCGGCGTCGTGAGCGAGATCGGATTCCAGACCGAGGTGAATTCCGGAGGCGCGATGCAGTACTACCGGCCGATCCGCCAGGTCGGCGGAAACTACTTCTCGATCGCCGCCCGCACGACCCTCGCCCCCGAGGCGATGAAGGACCTGCTTCCCAAGGCGGTCTTCCGGGTCGATCCCGAGCAGGCGATCTACAACCTGACGACCGCCGATCAGGCCTTCGAGGACTACAACCGCGCGAATCACACGTTTGCCTCGGGCCTCGCGGTGCTCGGGGTGTCGGGGCTCCTGCTCTCGGCCCTGGGGCTGTACGGGGTCATCAGCAACCTGGTCGTCGAGCGGACACCCGAGATCGGCATCCGGATCGCGATGGGGGCGTCGTTCACCCAGGTCGTGTGGGCGGTGATGAGGCAAGGCGCGCGTCTGGCGGCGGTCGGGATACCGATAGGCCTATTCGGCGCTTGGGGAGTGATCCAGGTCCTCGCGTCCAAGGTGCCCGGGAGCGCCAAGACCGACTCGCTGATGCTCGCGAGCAGCACGGCGCTCGTCCTGGCCGTCACCTTCCTCGCGTGCTGGCTACCTGCGCGACGCGCGGCACGAATGGAACCAATGACGGCGCTGCGCGCCGAATAGACCCCGCGGGGCGCCGAGGCTGGATTTCACTTACACATCTCAATGTCGACTTACACTTCGATTGTTGGGCGGAATCGAGGTCGGTCCTTTGTAAACTGGCCAGATTCCTCCAGGGGGAGCGCACTTACACTCTAGATTGTCAGGAAACACCGTGTGTTTTCGGACAATGCAAAGTGTCAGGAGTGACACTGTAAGCGTAAGAGCTGACAAACGAAGTGTAGGGATACGGGTACCGTCCGACAATTCAGCTCGTTCTCTTGGCTCTTACGGAATTGCCTACCCCAGCGAATTGAATTCCGCCGAACACCAAAGGCGGTAAGAAAGAGGCCCATTCGGCCGTCGAACGGGCGGCTCGCGCGACCAAGGGGAAACCTTTGACTAACGTTGAATTAGGCGGTCTAAACGCACGATGGACCCGTTGCCTGTTGCGCATCGAGTTGCTGATCCTTCCTCGTGGCGCGGCGGCCATCTACCCATTGCGCATGGGGCCGCGGTGCTCGCATCGTTTCTGCTCATCGCGTCACTTTATCTGTGGACGGCAACCGACGGCCATTGGCGTTTCGAGAGAGGCCCGCCGCAAAAGGATCTGTACAAGATGCAGCTGGATGCGTTCGAAGCGGGCCAGCTTTCCTTGCTAGTCAAGCCTTCGCCTGCGCTGCTTGCGCTGCCGGACCCCTACGATCCCGACCACAATCGGGGATCGCGATTGTTGGACACGTCGCTTTTTGAGGGCAAGTATTTCTCCTACTTTGGAATCGTCCCAATCCTGATGTGGATGTGGCCCTATGCGGCCGTGTCCGGGCAGTATCCGGCGACAGGATTGACGACATGGGTGTTCGTAACGGGGGCCTTTCTGTTCCAGGCGTTCGCTGCGCTCCGACTAGCCCGGCATGCCTGCCGCGGCGCCGCCCCTGCGCAGGTGGCCGCGGTGCTTGTCATGGGGACGTGCAACCTGATGCTGCCGATTCTGCGACGCCAGGACTGCTTTGTCATCCCTGTCGCGGCTGGGCTGTTCTTCACCAGTGCCGGCGCATGGGGCCTGCTTGCCAGCATGACGGAACGGGGACTGAGAACCGGCATGCTGGCTTTCTCCTCGGCGGCATTCGCACTAGCTGCGGGTTCACGCCCGAACCTGCTCCTGCTCGTCCCCATCCCGTTCTTACTGACCTTGCTCTCAGGATGGTCGTCAGCCCGGGCACCGCGTTGGCCTGTGCGCCTTATGGCAGGCGCAACCCTGCCCGGACTGGCAATCGTTCTCGGGTTATTTGCCTACAATTTTGCCCGATTCCACGACCCATTGGAATTCGGCTTCAAGTACCAGTTGGTGGAAACCGAATGGAAGGCACACTCCCCCTACGCCTGGAGGAACGCCCCGTTCAATCTCTACTACTACCTCGTTTCATGCCCGCGCCTTTCGTGCTATTTCCCCTTCTTTCTCGAATCTGCACGGCCTCCTTTTGCGCCGCCTTTGGGGCACGATCCGGATACGGCCGTCGAAAGGGTGGTCGGATTTCTCGCTGGCTATCCGATCCTCGTTGTCGGAACCGCTGCGATTTCGGCTTGGATTTGGAGAGACCGTCGAACGAAAAAGGCGGCTTTGCTTGGGCTCGCCGCCATCGGCGTCTCGGGATTGCTTGTGGCCCTTCCATTTCTGTTTTTTGCCGGATTGGCGCTGCGCTACCAGGCTGAGGGCTCCCTGGCCCTGGTGATTGCAGCCGGCGCGGGCGTTGTCGTGATTGCTTCCGACACCACTAATATTCGCCGTTGCCTGCCATGGCTGTGCCTGGTCGTCGTGGCGTGGCTGTGGAGCGGTTTCCTGAATTTTTTTGTATCTTGCGAGACGGATGACCTATTCAAGGCGAACAACCCCGCCCAATATGCGGATGTGGCGCGAACGTTTGACGGACTCATTTACCCCTTGGAGCGCGCGTTTGGATGGCGGCCGACCGACGCGACAATCAATCTGCAGTTCCCGGCGGATCGTATCGGCGCGGAGGAGCCATTATTGGTGTCTGGTGACGTCCCCAGCGCCGATTTTCTCTATGTCTACTACGTTACGCCCCGCTCAGTGCAGTTCGGATTCGAGGCGATGGGCCATGGCGGGCCGGTGTCGGACCAGGTGCCGGTTGATTACAGCCTGCCCCATCAGGTGGATATTATCTGCGCCCCGCTTCTTCCCCCGGCCGGACACCCGTTCTACTTGGAACAGGGCCTGGGGAAGGGCGAGTTCTGCCGCCATATCCTACGCGTCAGGCTGGACGGCTTGGTCGTGCTCGACGCGCTGGTCGATTTCCACGACGGGAGGGAAAGATTCGCTTGGGGTCGCAGTGACAAGGAGCACGCGTTCGGCTCGATGTTTTCGGGTCCGCTTTTCTCGGTAGGCCAAAGGCCTTTCCGCCGGGAGGAAGTCATGGACTATCTATCGGCCGATTCTTCACGCCCCGTATTTGTCGACGTGCGCTGGCCGGTGGGGATCACGAATCACCGTGAGCCGATTCTCACGTTTGGGGCCAAGAATCGCGGGCAGATCGTTTATGCTCATTTTGAGAACGACGGGCGCACCCGAATCGGTTTGTCGGATTCGTCAGGTCGCGAAGTTGAGGGGACCGAGTTTTCCGTCCGTCCCCGGGGTACGGCTTCCCTTCGCGTCGATCTGCCGGCATTGCGTGCCCTGTCGCTTCAACCGAAGACGATGGCGCTTTCTGCGGCGGCGGGGGAAGCGACCGTAGTAATCGATGGCCAGAAGGTTCTTGAAGTGGCGGCCGGCGATGTCATTGCCGGGCCGCAGGCATTGTCGCCGGGCAAGAACACAATGCAGAGCCAGGGGATATACGACCGTTTCCAGGGCGAGATAAAGATCACCCGCCGCAAAGGTGGGCTCGAATAGCTTGGCGCGAGTGCCGGGAGTCGAATTCGACCCGGATTG
This sequence comes from uncultured Opitutaceae bacterium, assembly GCA_964451965.1. Lineage (GTDB taxonomy): Bacteria > Verrucomicrobiota > Verrucomicrobiia > Opitutales > Opitutaceae > Palsa-1447. The sequence continues at coordinate 22,149 of CAYVKH010000046.1, read as the reverse complement.
CACCGTAGCGACCCGGATTCAGATGGACCGAACGATCGAGATGGAATGGGCATTTCAGCCCCGAGACACCGAGGAGCAGGGAGCCTCAAGAATTGTCCGAAGGCTGCGGTTCTGAACCGAGGTATTCTTCGGCGCCCTCTTGGGGGTGGATTAGGCCCTGCCGAGAGATTCACTAACACTCCTCGTTGCTGGCCTTCGCTTCGCTTGTTGGACGAAATTGATGCCGGTCCTTTGTAGATTGGCCAAGTTTCTCCAAAGGGAACGCACTTACACTTTGGATTGTCAGGAAACACCTTTTTGTTCTCTGGTAATGCCAAGTATAAGGGGTGCCGCTGTAAGTTGTAGCCGCTGACAAACGAAGCGCAATGCAGGGACCCCCTTCAGGCTGATCGCGCCATCAGGAGTTTTGCTACCGCCCGTGCAATGGGCTGGCCTGTCACTTGCTCGTAATAGGTGAACGCCGGCGATGGATTTACCTCGAAGCAACACCAGCGTCCGTCGGTCCTGCGCCTCAGGTCGATGCCTGCCACTGGAAGGCCGAGGTCCCGGGCAAGGCCGAGGCATCGCTCCGCCACCTCCGCAGGGACTACAAGGGGCCTCGCGCATAAGCCTGATCCTGCGTAGCGGTAGTCGTCGGCGCTCGACTCGATCTCGCATCCAAAAACCTGCTCGCCGACGACATGGATGCGGACATCCGTCCCGTCCACGAACTCCTGGAACTGCGTGGGACAGGCCATGTCGTCCAGCCGGTCCTCGTGCGCGGATGTAAGCCGCGCAACGATGCTGCGGATGCCGCTCGTCGACTTGTAGATGACCGATCGGTGCACGCTCCGGAATTCAGCCAGCGCGTCGCGGTCGTTGGTCAACAGAGTGTCGGGCACGTCGAAACCCGCGGCGCTAATCAGCCGCAACTGGTAGGGCTTGGAGCTGTTGGAACCCATGGCCGAGAGCCGGTTGACGACCAACGCGCCTGTGACCTCGGTCCATGATACCAGCGAGGCCTCGCAGCGCGCGGCGCGCGCAACCTCGGGAGCTGAGGGATCGAGCGCCGCGACCGCCGCCATGCGAAGGGTCTCATAAGGGCGCACGTAGACTGATTGGACGTCCTCGAGCGCGACCTCGAAATCGGGGCCACGCAGCGTTCCACGGGCCCCGCGGTCGACAGTCAGGTCGATCTCGGTTTCAAGGATCTGCTGCTGGTCAATGAAGACGGTGTCTGCGCCGAGCAGGCCCAGCTCCTCGCGCACCCGTTCCAACGGGCCATCGGCGTCTATGCCCCAGAGAAGGATCATTCGAGCGCGCCCGCCTTCGCTCCGGCCGCAAGGCCGCCGTGCAAGAGAGTTTCGAGAACGGCATCCGAAACTCTGGAATCAGCCAGATCCGGGAATGGATCGGCGTCCAGGAACTCCGGTGCGCCCTCGCCGAGCCCGAATCGAACCATGAGGAATGACACGCCGGCAGCCGCAGCGAGGCGACGGGTGGAGGCTGCGACGTCTTCATCCGGCGCGCCAACGCACTCCTCCCCGGCCACCGTGACATCAACCGTTGCGCCGGGGCATCCTTCATTGTTCTCCTCGGGTTCGCTCGGCCTCGCGCGGATGGCACGCACGCGAAGGCCGGCAAGCGCTGCCGTCCGCACCCACTGCTGCCGGCTCCAATTCGGGCCTGCAAGGCATGTGGGCGTCGGGGAATTGTGGACAGGGCATGGCAGCATGCTCAGCCAGCAGAGGAGAAAGGCGCTCATTTCCGTCGCCACGTATTCTCGGTCCGCGGGGCTGACATGGCCCAACTCCGCCGCGAAGATCTGCGGACGGCGCGTCACGACGCCCCGGATATTGCGCATTGGCACCACCGAGCCTCCCACGACAGCGAGCGAGCCGCGCCAATCCAATGGCGAGACGCGCCACCCGGGCCTGGATAAATCGTCGGCGGACAGAAGGGCGGCATCCCAGGCCGACCACTTTCCGACGAGCTTTAGGGCATCCTTGTCGAATTGGCTGCCGACGACGACGATCACGGCGAGCCTAGGCCTTCTTTCGCCCGCCCTTTGCCTTGCCCGTGCCCGCACGCTTGGCCGCCTGCGCGGAGCGCGCGAGTGCCCCTTCGCCGGAGGGCGGCCGCTCCTTCGGTTGGATGAAAGCGCGAAGCTCGTGCACCTCGTGGCCGAGGCTCTCGACGCCCTGCGCGAGTTTCGCCACGTCGAGGGACTGCTCCAAAAGGATCGTCCTTAACAGGCGCTCCGAGTGGCTGCTATGGAGTCCCGCCACCTCTCCAAATTCGTTTTTGGACAACGTTTGCTTGTCGGAACCGATCTCCTGCTTCGTGTAGATGGCCTTGTCGGGGTGCAGCTTCTCGCCTTCCGACTCCTTCTCCTTGGGCGCCTTCTCAAAATCCTTATGCTCCTTCAGTTTCTCCTTCTCCTTCTCCTTGGCCTTCGTGAGGACGGTTATCAGCTTGTTCCAGTCGAAGACGCCCCATCCGGTGCAGGCATTCCAACCAGGTCCGGTTGCGGGATAGCCTGGCAGTCCAAAGTATTCGTTTGAGGAAGGAATGGGAAGGGCTCCCCCGCGAACCCTGCGGCAGGCGAGCCCCGGGGGATTCGAGGTGTACAGCAGCGGGTTCAGAAAGCCCACGTTGTGCCCGATGGTTGCATTGGCCACCGCGATGAGGCCGGCGATGAGCGGCGCCGCGGCGCTCGTGCCTCCCTCTTGGATCCAATAGCCGTTGGAAAAGACGACATAGCCGCTGTATGGGCTGGAGTTCGCGGACACATCCGGCAGCCCTCGTCCCGTTGCATGGGCCGGATTGAGCGAGGGAGGCACCCCTACCGCGTTCTGCCATGACGGTAGCGGAAAGAATGCGCTGATGCCGCCGCCGCTCGCGCCGTTGTCGTTCCAAATATACTCGTCGAAGCTGTTCTGGTATTGTCCTATCGAACCGAGGCTGATATTCGCGATCGTCGTGCCCCCGCAGGAGAGGACATAGGGGTCGCTGGAAGGATAGAAGGCATGCACATGGCCGTCATTGAGGCCCCCAAAGGTCCCGCTGTCGCCGGAGGCCACGCAAACCGTGACCGGATTCTGAAGGATGGTGGCTCCCTTGAGGACATCGTCGATATTATGAATGTCGTTGGGCGTAACACCCCCGGGAGCCCAAGTCGCCGACGTGTCGTCGCCGCCCCAGATGATCCAGCTGCAAGTGATCACATTCGGCACGGGCTCGCCTGCTGCCGGGAATATGGCCGCGTTCAAGGCCGCGATCCAGCCGTTGACGGTGCCGTCGTGGCAATAGACCTCGATCTGCGCGCCCTGGGCGACCGTACTCGCCACCGAGATGTCCATGGTGAGTTCATCGCCGCTCTGCGCCGTGTTGGGCAAAAGGCCCGCCGCCGTGGAGAATTGGATGCTCGGCACGGCGAGACTTCCAGCGATTGCTGACGGGGACACCGACGTTGCCTGTTGCGCGGGGTCGCTCTGCGAACCGTTCACCTTATAGAAGAAGCCCGCATCATAAAGCGATACGTTCAGGTTCTTGTAGTAGTCCGCGATATCGGCGGGATCGACGCCCTCTTCCGCAATGATGCCGATGACCTGGTTTGAAAGCCCGGCAGGCGGCGTGGTGGGGGACGGCCAACCGTAGAGTTTCAGGACTTGCGGCACAGTAACCATTCGGGCGCCCGGAGAAGAGCTGCGCATCGACACCTTTCGGTCGTCGAGCCCGTATACACCGACAATGACGGGGCCAAGGGCCTTGGGAACCTGGAGGGTACCGTCATAGCCGCGGTGCACCTGGCGCCGCGCCATTTCCAGCTGGCCGGATGCGGCGCCGAGCTTTCTGGACGGCGGCGCCGGGGAATCGTACCGGCTCAGGGTTATCGCGAAGGCGGCATTTACCTGTTCCACCGTCCCCCTGCCGATCACGGTGCGGCGCGCAGCGTTGCTCTCGACGACTGACATGCCCGCGCCGGTCAAGAATGCGCTCACCGCGTCAAGGTCCTTCTCAGAGGCCCCAAAGAGCTTGGCGAATTCGTCGATCGAATAGGACGTGCGCTGCGACGGGTGGGTGTCTTGGCCGTAGCTAGGATCGGGGAGCGGCGGCCCATCGGTGCGGCGCCGAACCATGATCGTGAACGAAACGATGTCCTGCAGTGCTGCGGTGCCCAACTTGACCGAGTGCTCACCGGAAATGAGCCTGCTGCCTTCAAGCCGCGTGACCTTGCCCGTCTTAAGTGGATTTGCCATGGGGATTCTTCTCCTGGTTCACGGGCACCTTAAACTATCGCCTTCAAAGCTGATGTATTTCGGATGAAGGCACGACCCAATAACAACACGATTTCTCAGAATACGTCATTTCATGTAGCGCACGGCATCCATTGAATCTAGAGGCCGGATTCGTCGCCGCGAGGCGGGGATTCGAAATCCCGCATTCCGGACCTTTGCGTCCGTTGGAAGATACCTAACCACATGGTGCAGCATCGTTTCGCATTGAAGCAATTGGCTCATCGAGCGCCGGTCGATCATAATGACTTGGGTAGGCGCTGGGGCTAAGCTTCTCGAGACGGAGGGCGTGTGTGTCTCGTAGGGCCCCGAATGGATATCACTTACACATCCCATTGTTGACTTACACTTCGATTGTTGGGCGATCTCGATTCGGGTACTTTGTGAATAGGCCAGATGCCTTTAGAGGAGACGCACTGACACTTCGCATTGTCAGGAAACAATGCATGTTCCTGACCTATTCAAAGCGTACGTGCGCGAAGTAGAACATACGTGCGGAAATGCCAAGTGTAAGTTGCGGATAATTTAACGACTTTCCCGAGCTTTCTCCCATTCACTTGCCCCGGGTATTCCTAGCGGCTCCGGAATGGCCCTTGTAATGGCTTAAACATCCTTACCGAGTCAGAACCCGAGAATGTGGTGTCTTCAACATGACAATTCCGTGCTGAACGTTGGTCAGGAGGTGGCAACATCCTTTCCTCTTCAGGGTCTCAATTAGGCTGAATGGGGCTTGGAAAATGTCAGTGGGGTCGATGAAACCAAACGTCAGCGCGTCGGAAGAGAGTTGGGTCTGTGCCGCCGCATCGGCGCACTCACCGTTCCATATCTCAACCTCTCAACCCTAGTGCTTGGATCGTGACAGCGCCGGACTTTAGGACTATGCAGGTTCTTTCGTCGGCATTCGTCCCCTATGTTAACGTGAAGTCTCGGGAGCTGGTTAACCACGGAACAGCAAGACTGCTGTGCTGGCGAGATGTGGGTGCACTCATGAGGCCGGCTGCCCGAGGATTCGCATTCATGGCGCTTTCAGCGACATCGATGACCGCTGCGGCGATCGAACCGGTAGGAACACGGGATGCCTCGATTGTGGCGGCGGGTGCGGCGATTCCTGGCCCTTTGGTTGTGGATTCCGGAGGGGGAGTCCCGCTCGACCTGATAGTTGGCCGCAGCCTGCTCCCCAAGATTGGCTCGCTGCGGCTTTCCCTTTGGGCCGTGGGCGGACCGCTGGTGGCGCAGCTGATTCGCGATCAACCCCTCACGGTGGAGGCGTCCGCGGAATCCAAAGGAATAACTCGCCTTCGCTTTCAATTGCCGAAATTCGAGGCGCGTCGGGGTGCAACGCTTCGTCTCGTGATCGAAGGGGCAGAGGGCAGAGACGTTTTCGTGGATGGGTGGCTATTGGTAAGTCAGCCGTTCGATCCAACGGACCTTCGACGTTGGGCGGAAGAACATCCGATTTCGGTCGATCCAGCGCTTCCAGGGGTAGCACTAGCCTTTCGCGAATGGGCGATCCCGGTTAAGGAGCTTGGCGATGCGCCGCTCGCAATAATGAATGGCGACTCGAAGGTGCCATCGAGCGTGACGACCGCGCTCATGATTCGACAGGCGAAGGATGGTCGGGTGAGGATTGTCGTTCGCCCGATTCCCGGAGGAGGCCAAGTGGACGCTTCCCTACCAAGCCTTGTCGCCTTTACGAGCGACCCGTCTGCCCGCAGGGATCTCTTTGAGGCCCTGCGCGAAGCCGCAGCGTTTGTGTGTGATATCCACGACTTTCCGAATCTATGAATAAGCACTTGGCTGCTCTGTGCAGTGTGATGAGTCTCGCTACATTCGCGCTTGCTGCGGACCCCGCGGCCGCACCCGTGACAACGGCGGTGTTTGACGTTGAAGCTGCTAGCCCATCGCTGAAGGACCGGGCGACCCAGTTTGGCGCCTTATTGCTCGCCGGATTGTCAAACCAACCGGGCCTCGCGCTCGTGGAGCGAAGCCAGCTCGACACCACCCTCGGGGAACTTTCCCTGGGCGCCTCTGGCCTCGTGGATTCCTCGAGTGCGGCAAAGGTGGGCCGTCTGACAGGGGCAAGGGTGCTCATAACCGCAAAGGCGATCGGCACCACCGGTGAGATGACGGTTGTGGCCAAGGTCATCGGGACTGAGACGGGCCGGGTTTTCGCGGCGTCAAAAATTGTCGCGGGCGGCGATACCGAGGCCGCGGCAAATGCCCTCGCCGACGAATTGGCGAAGATCGTCGCGGCGCGCGCTTCCGTCCTGGTCGCTCCACCGGAGAACCCCGGTGCGCGCGACGCCCGCCTGCAAGCTGCCATTGCCGGGAAGGCGCTACCCGCAGTCACGATTTCAATCCCTGAACAGCATGTGACGCGACCCGTGCGCGACCCAGCGGCCCAGACCGAGATATCCCGGACGCTCATTAGGCTGGGCTTTCCGGTCTTCGACGCGGAGTCGGCTGACAAGGCGTCAATTCGCATTACGGGTGAGGCCATTAGCGAACTGGGGCCGCGCCACGGCGACTTCCTGTCGTGCCGAGCTCGAGTCGAATTGAAGGTCGTCAACATCGCGACCGGCAAGATCCTGTTGCAGGACAGCCAAACGGAAGTGGCAGCTGACATTTCGGAGGCCGTTGCCGCGAAGACCGCCCTGGAAACGGCGGGCGGCAAGCTTGCCGAACGCATCGTGGCCGTTTTGACCGGGCCTAAGCCGTGAGGTGATGAGTCGAAGCCTCGCGTTCTGGAGGACGATCCCGGCCTGCTCGGGATTCTGTTCTCTCGTCGTCTTCTCCTTGGGACCGCCATCGGCGGCTCAGGAGCGGCCGAGGCCCTCCGTGGCAATCATGACCGCCTCCACAGGCGAGCGAGCCGCTTCTGCTGGCGGCGTGGTGACCGATGTGCTGACGGCGCGGCTCTCAAACGATTCCCGCTGGCAGATTATCGAGCGCTCGCGCCTTGCTGAACTCGAAAATGAGCTGGCGCTCTCCGCGGGCGGCTTCACCGACGCGGCGAGCGCAGTGAGGCAGGGCCGCCTTGTCCATGCCGACGTGGTGCTTGTTTGTCGGGTGCGGGCGATCGGAGACAACGGTGGGGAGGCTCAGATTGACGCGATCGACGCCTTTCGCGCCGAGGTTCTGGGCAGCCGGACCGTTTCACTGGGGCAACGCCCCAATGGCGCGTGGCTTCGGTCTCCGCCGGAGGCCGATCTCGGTGTGATCGCCAAAGCCTCGGCGGAAGTGTTGGCCGGTGCCGCGTCCCGCCTGGCGCAGGTATCCGGCTGGCCCGTGGTGTTCCCAATACTCTTCCGCAACAACGGACCCGGCAGGCAAGCGGCTGACTCTAGCCGCAACGTGATGGACACGCTTGAGGAAGAGGCGGCGGCCCGGCACGTAAGGCTCCTGCACAGGCAGTCGTTCGGCGGTGTTCACAATGAGGGATTGCTCTCCACCGCAGGAATGACCGATTTCTACGCGGATTCCTGGACGCAGGTTGCCGACCTATTTGTATGGTGGGAATACTCCGAAAATGGGCTGGCCGGCGCAACGGCGAGCAACTTGGTAGCGCTGCGCGTATGGGCTTGGACTGGCGCTGGGGAGCCACGGTCGCGGGCCTTCATGGGGACGGCAGCCAATCTGCAGTCGCTTGCCAAGGGCGCGTGCGACTTCATCCTGGGCGAGCTGGCGCAGCGCGCGAAACCCACGTCGGAGGCGAGGCGCCTCGTCGCGAAGAGCCTGATCACGGAAACCAGAAAGATTGGGTCGCCCAACCTCCTTACCTGGCCCCTTCCGGCGCCCGAACTCATTAGGATTGGCCGATTGATCCAGCTTGTCGACGCGGCGGCCTTCTTCGTTCCGGAGGATCAGGAGATCCAGGAATTGAGGATTAAGCTGATGATGGATGCAGCCACAACGGAAGAGGAAAGGGCCGAAGTCGCCGCTGATTATCGCCGGCTTGCCCTTGCGTGCTGGCGCAAGCCCGTCGGGAGGCTTGATCTCGGATTGATCAGCCGCGCGTACCAGTCTTGGGGCACGCATTCCAACGACAAGCTGGCGATGATCCGCGAGGTCGGATTGGCGCTGCGGGGTGTTCCGCCGGAGGAACTCAAACCGTGGAGCCAGTTGTATGAGGCCTTCTTCTGGAACATGTACTTCATGAAGGGGGACCCGGAGGCCGTGGCCGCCCTTGAGGCGATTTGGCCCTCGATGCGAGAGGTAATGGCCGATGAATTTGACCCAAGAGTGGAGCACCCCAAGAACGGATGGCGCTACTTTATTCCCGAGTTCTATCCCAATGATCGCGAGCGCAGCCGTGCCTTGCTCACGGGCAGCCTGAACTTAGAGACCGAGCCGGTTCCAGCCGGGCAACCGTTGACCGTGATCTCATCCCCCGATCCTTGGGATATTCTGGATCAGCCGCAAAGGAGAGCCTTCCTGTCGAGCCCACCCCGCGTAACGCCGGTCCCGGTGGTTGCCAAGGCCGCGGAGCCCGGCAGCTCGGCGCGCGCCGACTCGACCGTTGAGTCCCCGGCCCCGCCGGATACGAGCGCCGGCAATCCTGAAGAACCCACGGCCCCGCAGGGGTCAATTATCGGCGACGATAACCACACCTGGTTCATTCAGACGATAGTGGCCTCAAACGACCCGCCAACCAAGGCAATGACCGTGAAGTTGTGTGACCAGATCAGCCGCGGCACGGTTGACGAGTTTCGCCGGCTGATTGCGGGCGGGGCCGATCCTGTTGCGCTCGGGGACTCTAGGGGTCCCGCACTGGCGTTCGCAACGTTCTCCCATAAGTGGGAGTTCGTCGAGGCAGTCCTCGAGCACCCGGTGGATCTAAGCCGGAAGATGGCGACCATCTACGGAGAATCGATGACCGTAGGGGGGTGCACGCTCTATTTTGCGTTGGTTCGCAATCGCCCCGACATCGCGCGCCGATTGCTCGACGCAGGCGTGCGCGCCCAAGATGCACCGCACGGCGCGTGGGGATCTCTCCTCAAGGTTTCGCTCGCAGAGAGCGACATCGAACTGACCAAACGCCTGATAAACCTGGGCGCAAAGCCCGGGCCCAACGAGGGATTGCTCGATCGGTGCGTCGAGGTCAGGAACCTGGAGGCTCTGCGGCTCTTGATCCCATACTCGAAGGCGTATGACCTTCCTCACGGACAATGGGATGCGTACAGCGAGGTGAGCATGGCTCTTCTCAACGCCGTAAAGGCGAAATGGAAGGAGGGCGTTCAAGTTCTGGTCGACGCAGGAGGAAGTACAGAGGCGAAGGACCGTGATGGTATTACGCTGCAGGAGCACGCGTCCGCGAATCCGGAAATCGCGGCGATCGTCAATCATCGGCCCTTCTCGCCGGACAACCAATCCGGGGGCGCCGAAACGGTGGCGGCCATCGCACGAAACGACCCCGCGTTGAAATCCTGGCCGATCAACGATGCAGTCCTCCGATATGTCGACGCGCGCGGCTGGACCGTGCTGCACCACGCGTGCCACCAGAAGCAGGTTTCGCTCGCCCTGCGATTGGTGGCTGCCGGGGCGCCGCTGAACGTCCTCACCAAATTGGGCCAATCGCCGCTAACATTCGCCGTCGGCACGGGTAACGAGGGCCTGGTCGTCGCCATGCTGGCCGCGGGAGCGGACGTGAACCTCAAAAGCAATGGAGACAAAGCGATGTCTCCGCTCTTCTTTGCCGCACAAAATGGATTCTTGCCGATAGTGAAGCTGCTCATCCACTCGGGGGCAGATCCGGGCCAGCGCAGCATTGACGTTCGCGCGACGGCGCTGCTCGTGGCGACACACCAGCCGCAATGCTTTGAGGTGCTGAAGGCTCTTGTGGCAGCGGGCGCCTCGTACCAGGAGGTCGATGGCGACGGATTCGGCGCCCTCGAGTACGCCATTTTTTCAGACGACCCCGCGGTGATCCAGTTCCTGATCGACCGGGGCGTGAAATGGAGACCGTCGACGCTGTACCCCGATTACAACCCCCTGGTGCAGGCCGCGAGAAACGGAAAGCGTGCGTCCGTGCGCAAGCTCCTGGAATTGGGAATGTACGATAGCCGTGCCTTGGCAGAGGCAAAGGACCCTGTTGTTCGGGAGCTCCTCGAGGACGGAGCGCGGTCCAAGGGTGACAGGGTGGCGGACGACGAGGAGCTCTGGACTGCGATCTGCGGCGACTTGCAGAAAGGGTGGATGCGGGCCGAGCAGCACATCAAGAGGGGCGGAAACGCGAATTATCGCTCACAGACGTGGACCCCGCTTCTTCTGGCTTTGAGATCCTGCAATGTCACGTTGGTCAGATGCCTGCTGTCGCATGGGGCGGATCCGAATACCTTCCCGATTCAATTCAGAATCAGTCCTTACGCGGAGTTGATTGGCGGAGGGCCGAAGGAGGACAACGGAAAGGAGAACGTGCGCGATGAGGACGTGGCGGAATGCGGCCGGTTGCTTATGCAGGCGAATGCCGGCCTGCCCTGGGACGAAGAAGTGATGATCGCCGCATGGAATGGCTGGGCGAAGACGGTGGCGGTCTTCCTTGGCGCGGGAGTATCCAGGGAGGCTGTCCTGAAGGACTTTGAACGTTATTCGATACCAATCCTGCGCGACAAGAAACGCGCGCAGGTATTGCGGCTGATTCAACAATAGGTCCCCGGACGTTCCGTTCACGGGCAACGAGGTTTCAAGCCCCTGCCTGGGTCTACAGTGAGCTAAGGCAGTGCAAATCAGAGGTTGGATTCTATCAGCCGCATTCGGCGCAAAAAGAGGAAGCTAATAGAAGATTGATGAGGCGTTCAGATTCCTTGGTATAACCGGGTGGATACTGTCCGGAGCTGGAGTTATGGGTCTCGTTTCTATTGGTCCCTGACAGACGGTGCATTTCTTGGTTTTCGTCTCGAACCTCACGACACCGACATTCCATTTTCCCGGTACTTACATCTAAATTATTCGTGCGTGGGCCAACTAGATTATTCTTCGGTAAGATTGCCACGGGTGAGGCTACTTACATCCTGCGTTATTCATGGACAACGATTGGTAGCGGACAAATAGATCTGCAGCGCAGATAGGTGGTCTGCTTCCCAGATAAGCAGTCTGCATTGCTGGCGCGCCGCAGAGATGACAATCTCAAACAGTTCAGTCCCCCAATGAAGCTGGCATCCCGTGCACGCTTCGCGGTGATCAACATCCTGGCGCCATTGGGGCTGTCGTGGGTACTTGTCAGCTCGGTCAACGCACACTTCTTCGATCACACCCCGCCAATTTGGAGCCGGGACGTCGCTTCGTATGGCCCCATAACCCTAAGGCTCCAGCTTCCTGGCGCCTCCGGTGGAACTGCGGAGCCGATTCTCGCCGTTGGCCGCACGGGCCAGGCGACTTTCGTCTATATCCGCAGGCTGAGCGAAGGCCGTGCAAAGGTGGGAATCGAATTCTGGGGATACGGCGCAATGGAAAGTCCGCCGTTCAAGGTTCCCTCCCAGGATGCGCAGGTCACAATCGAGGCGTCGTTTCCCGCTCTTTTTCCCAGTAGCGGCAGTCCCGACTGGGGAGCGGTGTCCGACTTCGAGCAGCGGCACCTCTTGTCACAATACGTAGTCACGGTCGACGGCGTGGCGAGGGTCAGCGGGCCGGTCAGATATGACGGGCCGCCGCATTCCCCGATATACCTGGGTCAAAATCCGCTGGGTGGCTCCGTGGTTTCGGACGTCTTCACGGGGAAGGTTCTTGCAGCCTGGCACGAATATTGACGGCCCTTGCGTCTGAACAATTTGTTTCAGAAAGACGCCGTCGCCCCGACTTTGCATTCTTGATGGACGAGAAACCTTATGGAAGCGCAGCAGGGAAGTCTGAGTATCGGCCCTCCATCGACGGGCTCCGCGCGGTCGCGGTGCTCCTGGTGATCGGTTTCCATGTCTTCCCTAAGGCCATCGCAGGTGGATTTGTCGGCGTTGACGTCTTCTTCGTGATCTCCGGCTTTCTGATCTCGACGATCCTTTACCGTGAATTCGGCAGCCGTGATAAGAATGGGGGTCGAGTCATCGCCGGATTCTATGGCCGCAGGATCAAGCGCATCTTCCCAAGCTTGGCGGTGGTGTTGGCGGCGTGCTACGTTCTTGGTTTCAAGGCCCTGTTCCCCGAACCATTCAAGGCGCTTTGTCAGAGCATAGTGGCAAGCGTCGGATTCTGCCTCAACTTGGTTGCTTCGCGGGACACCGGCTATTTCGCGGGGGACGCGGCTTCAAAGCCGCTGCTCCATATCTGGTCACTCGGCGTGGAGGAGCAGTTCTACCTTGTCTGGCCGCTCGTGATTTGGGTGACGGCCAAGGCAAGGATCCGGCTCCTGCCGGTGGTCGTCTTCCTGGCTGGTTGCTCCTTCTTCATGAACTACTATCGGATGGGCGCCTCCGCAGCCGAGTCATTCTACCTTCCCCAGATGCGATTCTGGGAGCTGTCGATCGGTTCAATCGCCGCCATCGCCTACCCGATTGCCGGAGCCCTGTTGGCCCCTGGTCCTGAAGTGCCCTCGAATCCGCCAGGGGACCGTTCCAGATGGGCGCGCTGGCTGCCGCACGCCATTCCGGTCGTGGGGATCTGCCTCATTGGCGCCGGCGCCCTCTTCGTCAAGAGGGAGTTCAACATCCCCGATGCCTGGATGCTCCTTCCGACACTTGGAGCCGCGCTCATAATCTGCAGCGGAGAGATTGCATGGTTCAACAGCAGGATCTTGGCGCACCCGATTGCCGTTTGGATCGGATTGATCAGCTACCCACTTTACCTCTGGCATTGGCCACTTCTCACATTCTCGCGCCTCGTTCTGCAGAATGGGGACACCACGGTCTTCGAAGTGGGAGCGATCTTGATCGCGACGGTCCTCGCATGGTGCACGTATGCCTTTGTAGAGATGCCCATCCGGCGCGGTTCGAAGGGCTTCCTAAAGGTACTGATGCCCTCAATAGCGATGTTCGCGGTCGGAATGGTGGCGTTGGGCACGTATCGGGCCAACGGGATGCCCTCCCGATTCCCGAAAATCGTCCAGGATTTGGACCATTTTGAGTTCAAGTACGATCACGACGGACCTTGGCGCACGGGATCCTACTGCCTGTCGTCCGATAGCACCGGGAGGGACTTCAAGGTCGATGCGAATGAGATTTCTCCGGGAAAGCCCACGATCTTTCTCTGGGGCGACTCGCATGCGGCCCAGCTCTATCCGGGGTACAAGAAGTACTTCTCGAGCCGATACAGTATCGTTCAACGCACCACTATCAACGCAGGTCCGTTTCTGGGGATGGTGCGCGCGTATCAGCCTCAAATGAAGGGAATGAATGATTTCGTCTTCGAAACCGTCAAAAGGGTCCGGCCCGAGGTCGTTGTGCTTGCGGCCGATTGGTACCAATACGATTGGCCGCGCATCGAAGAAACGATACACGCCCTAAAGGAGATCGGTATCGCGCATATTACGGTGATTGGACCTGTGCCCCATTGGAAGGGAAGCCTGCCTCAGCAGATGCTTCTATACTTGAAGAGGCACCCTTGGGAGCCACTGCCCAGCAGAATGAGAGAGGGGGCGGTCGAGTCGACAGGCCAGATCGATGTGCGCCTGGGCGTCCTCTGCGGGCGGTTGAAGGTCGAGTACCTGTCACCCTACAGGCTTCTTGCGGACAAGGACGGCTTTATCACGCGATTGGGTGCCGGAGCGGACCAGATCATGGCCTGGGATTACAGTCACCTGACGGTGGCTGGCTCGGAGTATCTCGTGGCTCAGTTTCCGAGGGACCCGAAGTAACGCGCTGCTCCGGGGAATCGGGCGTTGTGGTCGCATCGGGATTTGGTGTGACGTGCCTACGGGCTTCAGAGTAAGGGGAGTGTTGCAGCTTGGCTGGGGCGCAATAGCTTCAGGCGATCGACGTGCCGCCGAGTCACGGTGACCCGGCCGAGGTGAAACGCGGATGGTAATTTCTTTCGGATTGCTGAGGCGGCTGCTTCATCGCTAACGGCCTTGAGCAGGAGCGAGATTGGCTTTCGCGTACACCTCCCATTGTCGACCTACACTTTGGTTGTTGGCTGATTGCGACGCAGGTCCTTTGTAGAATTGCCAAATTCATTCAGGGAGGCGCACTTACAATTCGCCTTGTCCTGACACACTGCGGCGGATTGCGGGATCGGCATTTTGAGCAAAGGATCGGCCTCTCCGCTGAGGCGGATCCGCCCCATTCTCTAACAGCACATCACCAAATTCCCCATGAAAACACTCCGTCCGTTGGTGCTTACCATTCTGGGCTGCCCTGCGCTCCTGCTCGCGACCCCCGTTGACTCCCATATCTCCGCAGCCACGGTCTACTCGGACCGGGTCGTCGTCACCCGCACCGCCGGGTTGGACTTGGTGCTTGGGGAGAACACCCTCGTCTTCGAGCACCTGCCCTCCGGCCTCGTTGACCAGTCGCTGCAGTTCTCCGGCCACGGCGCCGCCGCTGCGACCATCCTGGACGTCAATGCGGCAACGGCCTTTGTCGACTCCACACCGAATGCGCGGGCCAAGGATCTTGAGGATCAGATCATCGAGCTGAACAAGCAGAGCCGGACGCTGGACGACCGGGCCGGGGTGCTGAACCAGGAGCGGGACTTCGTGAAGCGGATGCTGCTGGCGGCCACCGAGGCCAATCCCGCCGCCGCGGACAGCACGCATGGGACCGGTGCGGGCTATCGGCAGACCCTCGAGGACTGGCAGAAACTCTATGCCTACACCGAGGATGTGCTTGGGAAGATTGCAGCCGAGCTGCACGTTATCGATGACCAGCGCAACGAGCTCGCGGGCAAGAAGGCGGCGCTCAAGCAGCAGCTTGACGGGCTTCGCGACGTGCGGGGCAAGAGTGTCAAGAGCGTCACCGTGCGGATGGCTGCGACCGCGGCCGGAAAATTCGAGGTCGCTCTGAGATACGCCGTGCCGGGCGCCACGTGGGTGCCGGCATATGACGCCCGACTGCGCTCCGAGGAACGCGCCGTCGAGCTTTCCTACTACGGCCAGGTGCGCAATGCGACGGGCGAGGACTGGCAGGACATCTCCCTGACGCTCTCAACAGCGCGGCCGAGCCTTGGTGGCGGCGCGCCGGAGCTGCGGCCCTGGGTGGTCGATGTCATGCCGGAGGAACCCGTCGGCCTGGCGCGGTACAATGAAGAGGCCGCGGTGGCGGGGAAGCGGGCGAAGTCGATGAGGGCAGGGGCCGCCGGCAATCTGGCGAATCAGCAGTTTCCGGATGCAACGGGCGGCATGGCGGCTCCCGAGGCGCCCGTGGTCCTCGACGCCTCTGAATTGGCCGCCGTGGTCGGGGCGAATGCCACAAGCGCCACGTTCAGGATACCCGGACCGGTGTCCATCCTGGCCAACAACTCGATGCAGAAGGTCTCGATCGCGTCGGCGAAGCTCGCCGCCACCCTCCAGTATGAGGCCACCCCGAAGATGGTGGAGGCCGCGTTCCTAAGCGCAGCAGCGTCCAACACCACAGACTACCCCTTCCTCGCGGGCTCGATGAATACCTTCCTGGACGACACGTTCATAGCGGCCAGCCGCCTGAAGACCGTCATGCCCGGTGAGAGGTTCGAGCTTCACCTGGGTGCGGACGAGGGCATCGCGATCAAGCGGAAGCTCGTGAACCGATTCGCCGAGAACACCGGTCTCACCAATAACGGCCGCCGCGTCACCTACGAGTACCTCCTGACGATCACCAACAACAAGAAGACGACCGAGCGGGTGGCGCTCAAGGAGCCCCTTCCGGTGTCGCGCCAGGAAAAGATCGTGGTCAAGCTGCTCGCGCCCGAAGAGGATGCGGTGGGCACGAAGGAGAGCCCCAAGGAGGTCACACGGGAGGAGGACGGGAAGCTCGTGTGGCACCTCGACCTGAAGCCGGCCGAGAAGCGCGAGATTGCGCTCAAGTTCTCGGTCTCATATCCGGGCGACGTCAACGTGGCCGGCCTTGAATAGGGATGTCTTTTAGGGGCTTTCGGGCTCAGTAATAGTACCCCGATTACAGAGTCACCCCGGAGTGCTACACTCTGGGCATGAAAAACGCGGCTCTTCCCGGCAACAGCCAGCCCCAGTATGGTGACCAGGCGCGTTGTAACGCGCTGGATAGCAGCCTATTCTGCGTCAGTTTTCCCTTCCTTCAGATCGTCCAGATCGCTGCGTTGTCCGTTGTGCTGCTTGCCCCCGCGCGGTGCCCTGCGGGCGTGGCGGTAAGCCATTCTGTTTCCGTGACGGATCTTCAGGCAAGGGCGGAGGCCGGAGATCCTGCTGCGCAGGTCCGGCTTGGCGAACTCTACTTCACGGGCGAGGGCGCTCCCTTCGACAAGGCGGAGGCGGCCCGGTGGTATCGCGTGGCCGCCGCCAAGGGAAACGCGAAGGCCGCGTTCCTGCTGGGATTCATGTTCGAGGTGGGGGACGGCGTCCCAAGGTACAAGGTTGAGGCGGCCAAGTGGTACAGGGAGGCCGCCGAGAACGGCGACGCGAGGGCGCAATTCCTCCTCGCGTCGATGTACTTCCGCGGAGACGGCGTCCCGCAGGACAACGTGGAATCCGCCAAATGGCTTCGGTTGGCCGCGGAGCAGGGCCACCCGCAGGCGCAGGCCGTCCTCCTGAAGCGGTACTATGCCGGTGAAGGCCTCCTCGGTGGCAAGGACGAGGCCGTGAAATGGTTTCGCAAGCTGGCGGAGCAGGGCAATGCGTTCGCGCAGTACCAGCTGGGCGTGATGTACAGCCTTGGGAACGGCGTTCCGAAGGACGAAGTCGAAGCCCTGGCGTGGCTCAATCTGAGCGCGGCGACGGGCGATCACGACTACGTGAAGGCCCGCGACGGCCTTGAGCGGGATCTGAGCCGCTCGGTTGCCCTGCAGGGGCAGGAGCGGAGCAGGGAACTATCTAAGCAGGTTGACATTGCCGTCGCGGCCAGGGACTCGGCGGTCGTTGCCCAAGATGGGCAATGAGGACCCCGTGCAATCTGCCGGGCAAACCGAATCGTTAATCTGATCTCCGGCCAAACAACCTGGCTAATTGGATCAGGGAACCTCGTAGACTTCCGCCAAGGCGACACCCGTCATGCCGTTCACACCGGAAATCTGCATCGTGTACGCGCCCGGCGACAAGTAGACAATCTGGGCGCTGTCGGCGCTGCCCGACGCCAGGGAGAAGGCGCCGACGGATGCCGCGACGCTCGCTATCTGCGCGGGATTGGAGCTTGTGCCCCAGCCGGTGTTTGAAGCGATCACGGCTCCCGAGCTGTTCGTGACGCTCAGGCTCGGCTGGGCCAGGGAGCCGGGGACCCCGAACGCCGTGAGGCTCGGCCCGTCGCCCCGAACGAGCAGCTCCTCTGTGCCGCTTCCGGCAATCACAAAGCCGGGGATGAGGATGTTGCTGCCGGTGCCCACCTGGGCGCGGGTGGCGATGTTGACAAGCCGCGTCCCGCGGGACGCCACCTCATAGACCTCCGCCAGCGCGACCCCGGTCGTGCCGCCCACGCCCGAGACCTGCACCGTGTAGGCGCCCGCCGGCAGATTGACGAGCACAGCACAGTCCGCGCTGCCGGAAGCCAGGGCAAAGGCGCCCACCTGGGCGGCAATGCTGGCGATCTGCGCCGGGTTTGCATTCGTGCCCCAGCCCGTGTTGGACGCGACCACGGTCCCAGAGCTGTTGGTGACCGTGAGACTGGGCTGTGCTAGGGCGCCGGGAACCCCGAACGTGGTGAGGCTCGGTCCGTCGGCGCGGATCATGAGCGTCTCGGTGCCGCTGCCCCCGATCACAAAGCCGGGGATCAGGATGTTGCCGCCGGTGCCGACCTGCGCACGGGTGGCGATGTTGATCAGCCGGGTGCCCGAGGTGCCCGTGTTGACGTAAAGGCTTGCGGCGCTGCTCGTGATCGAGCCGTTGGAATTCGTGACGGCCACGCGGAACTCCTCGCCCGACATTCCCGCCGTCACCCCGTCGACGCCAAGCGTGGCCATGGCTGTTCCGCTAAGTCCGCCGCCGTCGGATAGGTTCGCCCACGTGGTTTCTCCCATCGGGAGCCCCTGCCATTGGTAGGTCAGGGTTCCGGTGCCGGACGCGGCGACCGTGAAGGTCGCATTCTGGCCCGCGATTGCGACGACGCTCTGGGGCTGTACGGAAATCGTTGCGAGCTGGGCGGCCGCCTCGAGAACCACGATGGACTGGCTCCCCACGGCGCAGGTCCCGGTGACGGTCGATCCCGCCGAGGTGCTCCAGAAATTGGAGGAGCTCTCGAACGCGCCGCCCGTGTCTATGATCCGCACCCAGCGGGTGTTCGTCGGGGAGGCGGGCACGCTGTAGGTGACCGATGACGTCGCAAGATTGCTCAGGACAAGGAAGTCGTCGTCCCCCACCTGGCTGCCGTGGACATAGATCTCGACGCTCGCGGTGAGCGTTTGGCTGAAGCCGCCTGAGCCGTCCGAGTTGGTGAAGGTGATGGATTCAGAGGTGAAGTCCTGCTGGCGGAATGCGGGGTGGGCGCCCCGCAGGTGCAGCAGATACTGGAGGAACGCGAAGTTCCCGTTGATGGCGCCGTCGAAGGTTCCCAGGTTGTTGTCGTAGGGCATGCTCCCGCCCGTCGTGTCCCCCGTGGGCACCGTGTCCGGGCTGTTGCTGCCGATCATGTTGTAGTTGTTCCAGGTAGCCACGGAGTCGATGTTGTAGGAGTTGTTGTTCCCGTTGACCGTCCGTCCGAACTCATCGCCCCAGACCATCATCGGGAGGCCGCGGCTTAGGACCTGGTAGGTCCAGAAGTCCCGGATGGCCTGCCGCCGCAGCGTCTGATTGCCGCCCCACGAGGAGCTGTTGTCGGAGCCGCCCTCCTGTTCGGGGCCGAACGGCCAAGCGAGGCTGGTCGGGGGGGTGCCGTAGCTCACCAGGTCCGTCATGTTGAACCCATCGTGGCACACCACCATGTTCACCGACTTCTGGGGACCCCCCTCGGCGTTCATCTTGTTGTAATCCCCGTAAAAGGCGTCCGCGTAGCCCAGATCACCTGCGCCGTTCACATAGCCCGTCACGTTTCCGATCATGTACATCCGGACCGAGTCGCGATAGTTGCCGTTCCAGCACGCCCATCCCGCAGGGAAGTTCCCGATCTCGCCCCCGTCGTTGCCGTCCCAAGGCTCGGCGATGATCTTGAGCCCGTCGGCGCTCGCAAGGGAGGCGATCGCCACCAGAAGGGGCGCGGTGCTGGAGAAGTTCGACGACCCGTTGCGCCCCATCTCCGCGGCCTCGTCGAAACGGAAGCCGTCCACACCCATCGTATTGGCCCAGTAGGTCAGCGAGTCTGTGACGAGCTGCTGCACGGGGGCTGAGCCGCCGTTCACGTTTGTGCCGACGCCGGTGCTGACCCAGTAGTACTTCGGGGTGCCATTGACCAGGGTGTAGTAGGACTGGTTGTCCAGTCCCCTGAAGAAGGTGATCTCCGCCTGGGCGGCCGTACTCGAGTCCCAGACGCCCCCTTCGCCCGTGTGGTTGTAGACCACGTCAAGGTACACCTCGATGCCCGCGTTGTGGAAGGCGGCCACCATGGCCTTGAACTCGGCAGTCGGCCCGCCAAGCGACTGATTGCTGGCAAAGCGCCGGTCGGGCGCAAAGTACCCATAGGTGAAATAGCACCAGTATCCGCCTCCGCTTGTGGTGGGCGCGGTGGTGGAGTCCGTCGCGTTGTCGGTCTCTTGGACCGGCAGGAACTCCACGGTGTTGAAGCCAAGGTCCTTCAGGTAGCCGGCCATGTATGCTGCCCCCGCGTAGGTGCCCCGCAGGCTGTCCGGCACGTTGGCAGCGTCCTGAAAGCCCGAATAGGGGCTCAGCAGCGTCGTGAGGTTCACGCTTGAAGGGTGCTTGGTGAGACCCACCAGATGGGTCTCGTAGATGATCGCGTCCTTCTGCTTCAGGTTCGGCCTGGGCCCGGTGGACGTGGTGTCCACGAAGGCAACGGCCTTGGGCGCCCAGTGCCCGGTGTCGACATTGCGGCAGTCGACGGATGCCCCGTTGGACAGGGGGCCCTTGTAGGTTTGGGTCGAGGACACGTCCGCCCCGCCGCTCGTGTACATGGCGTAGTCTTCCCCTGCGGCCGCCATCGCCGGAATGAACGTGTTGTGAGAAAGCTCCCTTGTGTAGGGGTCAAAGAGGACCTTGTTGGGATTGAAGCGATTTCCCAGGGAGTCGCAGTCGCTGATGTACCCGGCGAACGAGTTGCCCCGGGTCCAGGCGCTGTTGAAGGGCCAGTTGGGACCCCAGGCCCGGAACGCGTAAAGGGTGTAGGCGGGCGCGCCTGCCACTGCAGCCCGCCATACGTTGTCGGACCCCTTCACCATGGAGTAGTCGTAGGCTGCGTCCGCGCCGGTATCCGCCTGATAGATCTCCAGGACTACGTTTGTCGCATTTTTCGAAAACACGCCGACTTCGAGGATGCTGCCCGGCCCCGCCGTGAACGTTGATCCCAAAGCCCAGGTGGCCGTGCCCCACGAGGATTGGTTCACCGGGGAGTACGCCCCCGAGGCGGGGTGGTTGCTGCCGACCGCAGCGGCGTTGAGCCTGACGCCGGACGGGCCGGCCATCGCCACCGCCGCGCTTGTAAGAAGGAGAGTTTTCCGGAATCGGGACATGACGGTTGCGAGGGATTCAGGGCGCCACCCGATTCGGCGCGTCGCCGGCCTCAAGAGGTTTTGGCCGGCAAGCGCTTGATCAATGGGTGATTGCACCGATCTTCAGGGATAGGTTGGGGATCTGCCGCTTGAGGCAAAGCATGTCCACGGACCGGGCCTCTTCTACAAAGTATGCCTCGAAATAACCTCGAATGCCCCGAAATATCCCGACCGGCCGCAGATGCGCCCGCCCGTCAGTACCGGTACCGCGCCTCGACGTAATAGAGTCGGCCTATGGGCCCGTTATAGTCGCCTACGTCGGCGTTGGTGGCCGGGAAGGCGTTCGGAGCGATGGGCGGCATCTGGTTGAACGCGTTGTTGACGCCGAGCCGGAGCTCCGTCCTTCCGAGCCACTTCAGGGCGCCGACCTTGCCCAGATCGAAGCCCGCCATGGCGTCGAATTGCTGGTAGGCGCCCACATGCTGGGGGGCCGTGGAGGCGGACCCGCCCGGCCCGATGTCGACGACGGAGGGGATATAGGTGTGGCCGATCTCCAGCTCCGCCCCGCCGCACGTCCAATCAAAGGTCGAGTACGTGCGCCAGCGAGGAAGGGTCCCTTGGCTGCTGCTTCCCCCTCCCGAGGCCGTTCCCGCGTACTGATAGTAGTTCTCGGTCGGGATCTCCTGCAGGAGATAGCTGTTCCAGACGGTGACCGTGGAGGAAAGCTTGAGGCGGCCCGCCGACTGGGTCGTGGCGGTGTAGTCGAGCGTCGCGTCAAAGCCCTTGTCGGCCTGCGAGGTCAGGTTGACCAGGGGAATCTGCACAAAGATGCTGGTGGGGTTGGCCGTGCTCAGCTGGCCCGGCCCCGTGACGCCCGGCCCGGTTGGGCTCCCCACGGAGACGTACCTGGCAAACGGAGACGCCGGTCCAAGGGTTTCGACGCTTTGAACGACGGCGACCTGGTTCAGGTAGCCGATTGCTCCCTTGACGGTCGCCACGAAGAAGTCGAACGACAGGTCCAGGCCCCTGACTTCACGGGGGGCGAGGACAAAGCCCGTCGACCAGGTGTTGGCCTTGAACGGCTGCAGGAGCGGGTTGGGCCCGCTGAGCCCCGTGAAGCCCGCGCTGGACGCCGTGTTGCCATAATACCCCTGGTAGAGGAAGGGCGGAATGGGTCCGGAGATAGGCGCGCCGTAAAGCTGGGCCAGCTCCGGCGCCCCGAACGACCGCCCCACGGAGGCGCGCAGCGTGA
>CAYVKH010000045.1:0-27556 GCA_964451965.1 uncultured Opitutaceae bacterium | reverse complement strand
CATGGCCGCCGACCTCTGGGCCGCCGATGTCGACAAGGCCCAGATCAGCCAGGTCGTGCAGAACCTCGTGATCAACGCCACGCAGGCGATGCCTAACGGCGGCACCCTTCGCATCTCGGCCTCGAATGAGCGCATCCCGGCGGGCTCGCACCCCGGCCTCCCTGAGGGCGATTACGTGCGCATCGCGATCGCGGACACGGGCTCGGGAATCGTGCCCGACCACATCGCAAAGATCTTCGACCCCTATTTCACGACCAAGCTGCAGGGCCACGGCCTCGGGCTGGCGACTGTCTTCTCGATCATCAGGAGGCACCAGGGGCACATCGAGGTGAGCTCCGCCGTGGGGAAGGGCACGACGTTCACGTTCTGGCTTCCCGCGGCGAAGTCGTCCGAGTCCGTGGCGGGCGCGTCGCTCGGCTTTGCAGGCGCGGCAAGGGGCGGGCGCGTGCTCTTCATGGACGACGAGGAGCCCATCCTGAAGATGGCGGAGAAGCTCATGAAGAGGATGGGCCTCGAGTTCGATTCCGTCGTGGACGGCCGGGCCGCGATCGACCGCTACCGCAGCGCAAAGGAGGCCGGGCGGCCCTTCGACCTGGTCGTGATGGACCTGACCATCCCCGGGGGCATGGGCGGCAGGGAGGCCATCTCGGTCCTGCGCAAGTTCGATCCGGGCGTGAAGGCGATCGTTTCAAGCGGCTATTCGAGCGACCTTGCGATGGCGGACTTCCGCAAGCACGGCTTCCGGGGAATGGTCGCGAAGCCCTACGACATCTCCGAGCTGGCAACCGTGATCCGAAACGTGCTTGCTGAGCCGTAGCGGCCGGATTCCGCTCCGGGCCCTTAGGCATCAGCCCAACCCCTTACCCTATGGAAGCCATCCCTGCCGAGGAACCTGCGTCAAAGCCCGCCCACTCCCAGCCCATCGCCACGGGGGACAAGGTGCCCGTTTCGCAAAAGGTCGGCTACGGCATCGGCATCTGGATAGACATGTGGGGGCACTGGCATTACCCGAATTTCGCCGGTCTCGTCTTCAACATATTTCTCGGGGTTAACCCGATCCTGGTGGGCATAGCCGTGGTGCTCAACCGGGTCTTTGACGCGGTTTCGGACCCGTTGTTCGGCTGGCTTTCTGACAACACGCGTTCGCGCTTCGGGAGGCGGCGGCCGTATATGCTCGTCGGCGCCGTGGTCGCGGGCCTGGGGCTGCCGCTCGTCGTCGCGGTCGGCCCGGGATGGGGGTACACGCACATGTTCGGCCACAACATCTCGAACTATTTCTGGTTCATGCTGGCGTCCTCCGCGGTCTACCTGCCGCTGGTAAGCTGCTTCAACATGCCGTACCAGAGCCTTGGATACGAGCTGACGCCCGACTACAACGAGCGCACGATCGTCTTTTCGTATGTTAACATCATAAAGACGCTGCCCCAGGTCGGCCTCTTCTTCGGCGGGCAGTTCCTGACGATGTCCGTGTGGGTCGGAGCCGACCGGGCGAACCTGCCCGCCCGGCTCAAGCTGCTCTTCACAACGTGGAGCGCCTGGGGCAAGGCGCCGGGCGGCTCCTCGCCCAACATCCTGCTTGGGGCCCAGGTCTTTTGCGTCATTTGCGGCATCATCATGATGGTGGCGGGACTCACCTCCTTCGCCCTCGTGCGGGAGCGCTATTACGACAAGGTCGTCGCGAACAAACAGGCGAAGATCTCGATAATGGAAACCCTGTGGCAGACGCTCAAGTGCCGCCCGTTTCGCATCCAAGTGCTCATGAACCTGGCCTATGGCCTGGGTCTGAGCATGGTCGGCACGCTGGGCTTCTACGATACCATCTATTATGTCTGCCGGGGTGACGTTTCGGTCGGCGC
Source organism: uncultured Opitutaceae bacterium (assembly GCA_964451965.1). Taxonomy (GTDB): domain Bacteria; phylum Verrucomicrobiota; class Verrucomicrobiia; order Opitutales; family Opitutaceae; genus Palsa-1447. The sequence goes on along the minus strand of CAYVKH010000045.1, from coordinate 25,700 downwards.
CCGCTGGAACCTATGGATGGGGATCGGGGGCATGGTGCTGGGTGCGATCGGGGTTCCCGTTTTCGCGTCGTTGGCGCACCGGCTTGGCAAGCGGCGCGCGTTGATGGTGGTCTTTGTCTGCGCGATTGGCGGGTTTGTCGCGAGCTGGTGGCTCTACACTCCGGCCATCCAGTGGCTGCAGATCCTGTCCTCAGGGATCACGGCATTCGTTGGCTCGGGTTTCTGGACCATCTGGGCCTCGATGGTCGCGGACGCGGTCGACTATGATGAATTGCAGAACGGTCGGCGGAGGGAGGGCTCGTTCGCCGCGTGCAATTCCTGGATCAACAAGGTCGCCATGGCGCTCGGTGCCGGAGCCTCGTTCGGCCTCCTGGGCTGGGTCGGCTTCAACTCGAAGCTCGAGGGCATGCAATCCGAGCACACCTTGTTCATGATCCGCTTTCTCTTTGCCGCGATTCCCATAGCCGGGTTGATCTTGGCGTTGTTCGCCCTGCTGCGCTATCCGCTGACGCAGGAGAAGATGTCGGAGATCCGAACGCAGCTGGAGGCGAAGCGCGGGAAGGTCTGAGGCGCGCGCGCGGCCGGAGTCGCGCTCAGGGGAACAGCACGTCCTCGGGCGTCACGTCGTATTTGCCGGAGCCGTTCGCCTGGAGAAGGAAGGGCGTGCCGTGGCCGGGGATGTACTTCAGGGCCTCGGACTGGGCGTTGAGCTGCTCCCTGGCGGCCGCCAGCTTCGCGGTATAACTGGGAAAGAGGGCGCCGAGGCGGCTCCGAAGCTCCTTCGAGTCGCGGGTGAGAAGGGGGTCGAAGAGCATTCCCAGCTGGCTGAACACGGTCGTGAACTGCTGCTGCGGGGTGCCGGGCACGGAAAGGATGGCCGCCAGGACCGCGATGGAGTCCGCGGAATTGTCGGAGCTGGAGAAGAGGAGGACCTTCGGCCCCTTCAGGGTGCCGAACTGCGGGTGCTTGAGGCACTGGCCCAGGAGGTCGAGGCAGTGGGGGCACTGGAAGCTGATGACGAGGACGGGTGAGCGCTCGGAATCGATGGCTCCCAGCCAGCTGAAGGCCGCCTGGTCGACCGTGGCCTGGAGGGAGACCATTGACGATGCGGACGCGTTCACGGGCCTGCTCGCCCTGGAGTCCCTCGGAGCCTTTGGGATCATCACCGAGGCGTAGCCCTCGGAGTCCCAGGAATGAACCTGCGCCAGCGCCAGCTCCTTGGTGGCAAGGATAACGGGCAGGGCCAGGGCGAGCATCAGCGAAGGCAGCCAGGGGTGGGCCCTGCCCCGCATGGGCAGGGCGAAGGCCGCCGCAAGGGCCGCCGCCGCGTGGAGCGTGCAGAAAGGGCAGAATCCCCTCAGGACAAGGAACTGGATGCCCATGAGCATGAGTCCGCCCAGCGCCAGGAGCAGCACGCATCCGAGCTGCACGGCATTCTGCCAGGCCCGGGTCGCGGGGAAGGCGAGGGCAGTCCAGAGGGGCACGGCCACCAGCGGCAGGGGAACACCCAGGACCGAGCCGTACCGGCTGTTTATGATGTCACCGCAGCCCGTCAGCGGACAGGGCACGTTGAGCAGCTTGAGCGCGGACAGGTAGATGCAGGTCAGCAGCCCGAGGCCGACAAGGACGGTTGCGAGGGAGGAAGTGCGTGAGGGGATGGTTAGCACGGCAGGGCGCGCGACGTTCGCATTTGCAGGATGGCGCCTGGATCCGGGAGATTCAAGATGGGTGGCACCGTCTCTTATGTCGTAGGAGCGGCCGTGCGGCGTCAACAGTGCCGCTTCATTGCGCAGGGCATCGGGTTGCGGGACGATTGCGCCGCCCGCCGCCGGAGGTTCCCCCAAGGATCGGGGGCGAATGGACGAATTGGGATAGGCAAAACACTCCCCAGGAGCCGTCCCGATTCTGGGAATGCCATGTTCCGATGCCGGGCGTGCCTCCCATGAGTGGAACTTCATAATAATTCATAAGATGATAATAATAAATGTGATGTGAATATGTCTAGGTCTTGGCATAACCCATGCAAGGGATTCGTGGCAGATCCAAGACCGATCCATTTGCCATGCTAGCCGACCTCAAATACGCCCTGCGCCAGCTTACCAAGTCGCCCGGCTTCACGGCCGTCGTCGTGCTGTCGCTTGCCATAGGCATAGGCGCCAATGCCACAGTGATGTGCTGGCTCCGAAACCTCGTGCTTCATCCGCTTCCCGGGGTCGCGGACGAGGGCAGCCTCGTGGTCCTTGTGTCGAACAGCGGAGGCGGATGCGCGTCCCTGCCCGACTTGCGCGATTTTGGGCAGTTCCACCAGGTCTTCGTCGGCACCGAGGCGTCGATGCCGACCCCCGCATGCCTGACGGTGGAGAGGCAGCAGGAATGGATCCAGACGGAGATCGTGTCGGCCAACTTTTTTGACCTGCTCGGCGTAAGGCCCCTTATGGGCCGCGCCTTCCTGCCGGACGAGGACAAGAAGCCGGGCGGCAATCCCGTGCTGGTGATCGGCGAGAACCTCTGGCGCCGGCGGTTCGCCGCCGATCCGTATATCGTGGGCCGCGTGGTCGACCTGAACCGCCACAGCTTCACGATTGTCGGCGTCGTTCCGGCCTCGTTCAGCGGCTCGGTGAGCCCGATGAGCTTCGAGGCCTGGGCGCCGCTGTCCATGATCTGGGAGGTCCGAAACCAGGGCACCTTCTTCCTCACGGCCCGAGGCGCCCGCGGGTGGCTGGATCTCGCGCGGCTGCAGCCGGGGGTGACCGTCGAGCGGGCGCAGGCGGCCGTCACCACGATGGACGCGCAGCTGGCCAAGGCCTACCCGAACAACAACCTGGATGCCCATCATCGCGTGGTGCCTCTCTCAAAATGCCCGTGGGGCGGGCAGACGGTGATGGGCCCCGCGCTTCGCCTCCTGCTGGTGGTCAGCCTGGGCGTGCAGCTGATCGTGGCGGCGAACGTGGGGAACCTCCTGCTCGCCAGGGCGGCCTCCCGCAAAAAGGAGGTCGCGATCCGCATGGCCGCCGGCGCGAACCGCTGGCAGCTGATTCGGCTGTTCTTGACCGAGAGTGTGGTGCTCGCGCTGGTGGGGGGCGCGGCGGGGGTGCTGCTGGCGAGCTGGGCGGTGGACTCCGTCCCGTACTTCATGCCCGCCGAGATCGCGTCGAACGTCCGGCTCGACTTCCATTTGGACGGGCTGGCCCTCGGCTTCACCCTGCTGCTCTCGCTCGCAACCGGCCTCGCATTTGGGCTGCTGCCGGCCCTCCAGGCCCCTCACCTCAACCTGCAGGCCGTGCTGAAGGAGGGCGGGCGCTCGTCGTCCCAGGGCGGAGCGTCGCAGCATCGGCTCCGCGGCGGCCTGGTGATCGCGGAGATCGCGATGGCGCTTGTGCTGCTGGTCGGGGCGGGCCTTTGCATCAAGGGCCTGCGCCAGGCCCGGCAGATCGACTTCGGGTTCAGGCCCGACCACGTGCTGATTGCCGGACTTCAGATAGGGATGAATGGCTACAATGAGGACACCGGCAAGGCGTTCTACCGCCAGGCCCAGCACCGGCTCGCCGCGATGCCCGGCGTCGAGGACGCCGCGCTCGCAAGCTGGTTCCCGCTCGGGCTCGCCGGCTGCAAGGGCTGGGACGTGAGCGTGGACGGATACCAGCGCCCGGTTGGGGAGGACGCGACCTACGAATTCGCGGTGGTCTCGCCTAGGTATTTCAGCACGCTGCGCCTGCCGCTGGTCGCCGGCCGCGATTTCACCGAGGCCGATGACGCGAATGCGGCGCGGGTCGCGGTCGTGAACGAGAACTTTGCGAAGCGGTTCTGGCCTGGCAGGGACCCGATTGGCCGCACCTTCCGTACGGGCGGCGTCCCGCGCACCGTCGTGGGCGTCGCCAAGGCGGGGAAATACAACCGGCTGAACGAGGCGCCCGACTGCTTCTTTTACGTGCCCTACCTCCAGGGCGTGCAGGACCTCGACCTGAGCCTCTGCGTGAGGACCACGGGCGATCCGGCCGCGTTCGCAAACGTGATGCGCCAGGCCGTCCACGAGATCGACCCCGGCGTGGAGCTTCTGAAGACGGTCCCCCTCTCGATCCATTCGGGAATGGTGCTCTTCCCGCAGCGCATGGCGTCGAGCCTCCTGCTTCTGCTCGGCCTCGTTGCCCTCCTGCTCTCGGCGATGGGCGTTTATGCGGTGCTGGCCTATGCCGTAAGCCAGCGCACGCAGGAATTCGGCGTGCGGATCGCCCTCGGAGCCAGCACCATGGACGTCCTGCGCCTGGTCATCAGCCGGGGCCTTCTGCTCGCCGCGGCCGGCGTGGCCATCGGAATCGGCCTGGCGCTGGCCGTCACCCGCCTGATGACGGGCTTCCTCTACGGGATCAGTCCCTTTGATCCGGCGACCTTCGCCGGGGTGCCCCTTGTCCTCGGCCTGGTCGCCCTGCTCGCGTGCTACCTGCCCGCCCGCCGCGCCACCAAGGTCGATCCGATTGTCGCCCTGCGCTCGGAATGACCCCTGTCTTGGGGCCGCCAGCCCCGCGGCTCCCTCGCTCAGGCCGGGGCCGCGGGCTTTTCTCCGCCCCCGGCCGTTCCGCCGGAGCCTTCGGCGATGCTGTCGAAGGTATCGGAAAGCATCTGAAGGACCTTGGCCCTCGGCAGGTGCTTGAGCACATAGGCATCGGCGCCCAGGTCATGGGCCTGGACGAGCGTCTCCGGCTTGCTCTCCACCGAGACGATGATGACGTGCATGTCCGGGTGCGTCGCCTTGAGTTTTCCGAGCAGCTCCAGCCCGCTGATCTGCGGAAGATTGACGTCGAGAAGCACGACGTCGGGTTTGTGCTCCGCGGCAAGCTCGAGCGCCGCATGGCCCTCGGCCGCGTCCCAAACCGTGCTGATGCCCAGCTGCTTCAGGAGAATGCGCAGGTAGACGTGGACGTGGGGCTCATCGTCGACGATCAGCGCGGTGGATGGGCGTGGCATCGCCTGAATCCTCTGATCGCCCGGCTTTCCTTTGCAAGCCTTGGCCGCTGCCGGCGAACCGGCCGACCCGACCGGAGGATCCGCCGCCGTCCGCGCCGGCGTTCATCAGCTTGGGCCAATGGGACTTGACTCCGGCGGCACCCCCGGTGCATTCGGACGACCATTCATGGTTCCGCTTACCCACCGAAGGCTCGGATATGCGCTTGTCAGCGGAAGCGGGCTGGAAATCGGCGCATTGAACGAGCCGGCGGGCCTGCCGGCAGGCGCAAACGTCCGGTACTTTGACGCCGTGGATGAGGCCAGGGCCGCGGCGCTCTATCCGGAGATCTCCCGGGAGCGGCTCGTGAAGGTGGACTTCGTCGGGGACCTGGACAGCGACGGGCTGGGGCAGTTTCGCGACGGGGCCTTTGATTTCGTCGTGATGAACCATGTCCTCGAGCACGTGGCCAACCCGGTCAAGGCGGTCCGCGAGGTCTTCCGGATCTGCGGGAAGGGCGGGATCGTGATCATCTCGATACCGGACAAGGACTACACGTTTGACAGGGGACGGGAGCTGACGTCGTGGGAGCACCTGTGGTCCGACTACGTCCAGGACGTCAAGGAGAGCGGCGATGATCACTATGAGAGCTTCCTGCGAAGCGCGGCCCCCCACGTGTTCAGGGAGCCTCCCGAGAACCTGAAGATCCACATTCAGCTTTCGCGCAACCGCCGTGAGCATGCCCACGTCTGGACCTCGCAGACATTCGAGGCATTCCTTCTGGCCTGTTTCCGGAATCTCGGGATCGAGGCCTCGTGCCGCTTCAAGTCGGTGGCTTCGGAGAACCAGATCGAATACTTCAGCGCATGGCAGAAGCGCTGAGAAATGGAGAAACGGGTCAGGAACTCCGGAGTGCGAGTTGGCCTGCGGTGCATCCGCAAGGGTGCCATGCCCTGTCGGGTCTATCGCACCGTCGCGCCGCTGCGGCGCGACGGGGTCCGCATGCGACGAGGGGGCGGCCCTGCGGCTGCCACCGGGCCGCTAGGGGAATCCCCTAGGTCTTCGGGCTACGGAATCCGCCCGCCAAGTAGACGATAAGGCAGATCAGGAGGATAAGGCCAAGCCCTCCTCCACCGATAGCGGGGCCTCCAAAGTAAAAGCCGCCGCCTCCGAACAAAAGAAGAAGCACGATAAACAGGATTATTAGATTCATGGCCGCATGGTAGCCCTCCGGCGCATCCGGCGCCATGGGGCCTTCACCCCCCGCCGCCTCGGCGCAGCCACCGGCGCAGGCAGCCTCAACGGCCGGGACGCCGTGAACGTGTTTCCGCTCGTTTCGACAGCCGGGCCCGGAGGGGCGGCGGCAATGGGCGGGTATCACCCCATAGGCGCCCACGGGAATTTCGCGCACAATTCCCCAGTCAAGGAAGAACAGCAAAGCGGCCTCCATTCAGCCCTGGTTGCAGACAATGCAGGCAGCAGTTTGAGGAAACTCGGCACACTCGGGAAATAACAAAAACGAAAATATGAAGATAAGCACCCAAGACAAAGTTGAAGGCGCCGCCAAGAACATCGCGGGCAACGTCAAGGTGGTCGCCGGCAAGGTGACCGACAGCCAACGCCTGCAGGCCGACGGAAAGTCGGAAAGGGCCGAGGGCCACGTGCAGAAGAAGATCGGACAGATCGAGAAAGTGCTCGGGAGCTGAACCTGAAGACAACCATCCTATGAAGACATCACGCAGATTCTCGAAGCCTTCGTCGCTTCTCGCATTGATCGGCGCCCTCGCGCTCTGCGGCATGGCCGTAGGCTGCGCGGGGACGCGCACGTCCGACAGCACCGGCCAGTATGTGGATGACTCGACAATCACCGCCAAGGTGAAGAGCGCCCTGTTGAGCGACGACGCCGTGAAGTCATTCGCGGTCAGCGTCCAGACGGTCAAGGGCGTTGTTCAGCTCAGCGGCTTCGTGGACAATTCGAAGCAAAGGTCCGCGGCAGGCAGGGACGCCGAGGCCGTCGCCGGTGTGAAGGACGTTGAGAACAACCTGATCGTCAAGTAGCCCGACTGCCCGAGTCAGGCGAGTCTGGCCCGGGCCAGGAAACGTGATAAACAGGACGCGCATCCTTGTCGGGCTGGCATGGGCATGCGCCACGGCGCTGGGACGGGGGGAAAGCGGATCGAGCTACGCCCCCGTCGCCCTGAACGGGGCGTTCTCAGACACGATGGCCCGCATGGTGTCGAAGAAGCCCGAGGTGATGAAACGCCAGATGGACCTGCTGCAGGGGCGCTACGACCTGCGGGACGACCCTGCGCCCGGGGTCACCATGACCAGGGGCAAGCCGGTCCAGCGCGGCATCCGCGTGAGGCTCGCGCCCGGCACAAGCTGGGAGGAGCTGGCCGCAATGGCCCCTGAGGCGATCCGCGACGGCGACCTCTTCCCGCAGGGCTTTCTTCCGCTGCCCCATCCCAACCATCCGGAGGGCGGAATGCTGTTCCCGAAGTTCGAGATCGACGAGATCATGAAGCAGGAAGGGCGCGACCTGACCCGGTTCGACCTGGATTTTGACCTGCCGGATCGCTTTCTCCCGGAATTCCCGGCCCCGATCTTTCTGACCACGCGGCCGGACCTGGGAGACGTGTCGCAAGGGAAGCTCGTGACCGCCGACAATTTCTTCGAATTGTTCGACGGGATCCTGAACCCGAAGCAGATCGAGGGGCTGCGGCTCCTGGTGACGGCCTTTCCGCAGCAGCAGTTCAACCAGACCGGCGACCGGCGCTCCGCGCGGCCGTCCCGCGGCGTGGCCTGCTTCGACTGCCACGCAAACGGCCACACCAACGGCGCGACCCACCTGTCCGGCGATGCGCGGCCGCAGGAAGTCCGGCACCGGATCGATACGCCGTCGCTGCGGGGCGTGAACATCCAGCGCCTGTTTGGCTCCCAGCGGGCGATGAAGTCCGTCGAGGACTTCACGGAGTTCGAGCAGCGCGGCGCCTACTTCGACGGCGATCCCGTGATCGCGACCAAGAAGGGCGTCAATATCCTGGAGCGGGGCAGCCAGGTCCAGTTCATGGCGGAGTTCCAGGAACTGCTCGATTTCCCGCCGGCGCCGAAACTCGACGTCTTCGGAAGATTGCAGCCGCAGAAGGCCTCGCCGGCCGAACTCAGGGGCGAGGCGCTCTTCTTTGGCAAGGCGCAATGCTTCGTCTGCCATTCGCCGCCGTACTACACCGACAACACGATGCACAACCTTCAGGCGGAGCGGTTCTTCAGGACAAGGATGATCAACGGCCTCAGGGCCGGCGCGGATGGCCCCATCAAGACCTTTCCTCTGCGGGGGATCAGGGACACGCCGCCCTACCTCCACGACGGCCGGCTGCTGACGCTCGAGGACACCGTGGAGTACTTTAACCTGATTCTCGGAACCAGGCTCAGCGCGGAGGAGAAGGGCGACGTCGTGGCCTTTCTGAGGGTGTTATGAGGGATTCGCGCGCAGTCGACGGGCCGTCCGCCGATGGGGGTGGCGCCACGCGCCGCGGAAGGGCGGGGCATACGACACGAATGAGCCCCCTGGCCTGGGCCGGCGTCGTCCTCGGCATGGGGTTCGGAGGCCTGGCGGACGGGATCGTTCTTCACTCGATACTTGGCTGGCATCACCTGGTCTGCGCCAGCACCGCCGAGTTCTGCCAGCCCGCGTCCATAGAGCAGCTCAAGCTTGAGAACACGCAGGACGGCTATTTTGACCTGGCTCTCTGGCTGGTGCTGCTGGCGGGAACGGCGATGCTGTTCCGCGCGGCGCGCCTCGCCGGGCCGGCCGAGAGGGCCCGGGTCCTGTATGGCTCCATGCTGGCGGGGTGCGGCGTGTTCAATTTTCTCGAGGGCCTTGTCGACCACCAGATTCTGGGAATCCACCACGTCCTCCCGGGCAATCCGCACCAGTTCCTGTTCGACATGCTGTTCCTGGCGAACGGGGCGCTGTTCATCGCGATCGGCTCGTGGCTCGCCCGGTCGCCGAGGGACCCTGCCGCTTAGCATCTGCGGGCCGCCAAGCTTGCGATCCCTGGCGCCGAGCGACTCGCGAAATTGCTTGTCACTCCATTTGATGGGGGCGTAATACCCGCCACTCGTCTCCAAACGGCAAGATAGCTCAGTTGGTAGAGCAGAGGACTGAAAATCCTTGTGTCGCCGGTTCGATTCCGGCTCTTGCCACCATTTGGACGGGTCGAATTGGCGCGCCAAGTTGGCGGGGGACCAGGGGGATGCGGCGACAAGGATAGACAATCAACCGACGACCGGTCATCCCATTCGTTTCCGAAGACCGACCCCCTCAACCTGCCCCGCCCGTGATGAGTCCCGCCCCGCTGAACGATTACCTTCGCCGAATAGAGGATGATCTTCGGGGAAACATACTTCCCTTCTGGATCGAGAGGGTCGTCAACCGGGGCGGCCGGAGCTACTTCGGCTCGCTGACCAACGACCTCGCCGTCGACCCGGGGGCCGAGAGGGGAGCCCTGCTCACCTCCCGGATCCTCTGGACGTATTCGGCGGCGTATGCCCGGTACCGGGACGCGGCCTACCTGGCGATGGCCGACCACGCCTACAGCGACCTGCAGTCGCATTTCCACGACCCGAAGTTCGACGGCTACTGGTGGTCCGTTTCAGCGAACGGCGCGGTCCTGCGCGACCGCAAGCAGGTCTACGGGCAGGCCTTTGCGGTCTATGCGCTCGCCGAATACCACGCGGCCACCGGCCGCCGCGAGCCGCTCGACCAGGCTGTCGCCACGCACCGCCTGATCGAGGGCCACGCCCGTGCCCGCCACGGCGGCTACCTTGAGGCGTTCGGCCGGGCCTGGGAGCCCATCTCCGACATGCGCCTGAGCGAGGTCGACCTGAACGAGCCCAAGTCCCAGAACACGCACCTGCACGTCATGGAGGCCTACACCCGCCTCCTCTCGGTGTGGCCGAATCCGGCCCTGCGCGCCGCTCTCGAGGAGCTCGTGAATGTCATGCTTGACCGCATCGTGAACCCGGCGACGGGGCACCTCGGCCTGTTCTTCGCCGAGGACTGGACGCTGCGCTCGGACCGGATCTCGTACGGCCATGACATCGAGGCCGCGTGGCTCCTGACGTGGGCCGCCGACGCGCTCGGCGACGTCGGCCTTGTGAAGCGCGTCCGGGCGCTGGCCGTGACGATCGCCGCGGCGACGCTGGCGGAGGGCGTCGACGCCGACGGAGGGGTGTACAACCAGGGGGGCCCGGGCGGCCTCACGGACACCAACAAGGAATGGTGGCCGCAGGCCGAGGCGGTCGTCGGCTTCCTGAATGCCTACCAGCTTTCCCGGGAGGAGCGCTTCCTCTCCGCGGCCCTGCGGACGTGGGACTTCATCGAGCAGAGGCTCATCGATCGCCGGCGCGGCGAATGGTTCCGGGGCGTCACCCGCGACGGCCGCGTGCTCGGCGGCGAGCTCAAGGTGAGCTTCTGGAAATGCCCCTACCACAACGGCCGGACGGGCCTCGAGGCGACCAGGCGCCTGCGAGAGCTATCCAGGGAAGCCCCGCAGGCACACACCCCATCATGAAAAAGAAGCCCAAGACTTCATCGCGGCCAAAGGCCGCGCCCGCCCGGCCGAGCAAGAAGAGCCCGGGAATCCCCGCCGGGGCGCCCGAGCCATGGGCCGCCCGGCTCCGGAAGCTGCGCAGCGAGCACGAGAAGTTCCTGTCGCGCCGGAATCCGGTCGACCGCGACTGGGACAACGGCGTGTTCGAGCGCTTCATTCACCCGGCGATCACGTACCGCCACGCGCCGCTGGAGTGGCGCTTCGACCTCAACCCCGCGACGAACCCCTTCCTGATGGAGAGACTCGGCGTCAACGCGACGCTCAACCCCGGCGCCTTCATGTGGCGCGGCAGGGTCCACATGATGGTGCGCTTCGAGGGCTACGACCGGAAGAGCATCTTCGCGGTCGCCGAGAGCCCCAACGGGATCGACAACTGGCGCTTCTGGGACGAGCCGGTCGACCTTCCCGAGATCAAGCCCGAGACGAATGTCTACGACATGCGCGTGACCTTCCACCAGGACGGCTGGATCTACGGCGTGTTCTGCTCAGAGGCGAAGGACCCGGAGGCGAAGCAGGGCGACCTGTCCAGCGCCGTCGCCGTGGCCGGCGTCGTGCGGACGCGCGACTTCCGGAAGTGGGAGCGCCTTCCCAATCTCCGGACGCCGGCGTCCCAGCAGAGGAACGTGGTGCTCCACCCGGAGTTCGTCGGGGGCAGGTACGCGTTCTACACGCGGCCGATGGACGGGTTCATCGACGTCGGCTCAGGCGGCGGCATCGGCTGGACGCTCTGCGATGACATTACGACGGGCGTCACCGGCCCCGAAGCGATCATCGACGGCCGCGCCTACCACACGATCAAGGAGGTGAAGAACGGCCAGGGTCCGGCCCCGATCAGGACGGCGGGCGGCTGGCTGCACCTCGCGCACGGGGTGCGGGCCTGCGCGGCGGGGCTGCGCTATGTGCTCTACATGTTCATGACCTCGCTCGAGGACCCCTCAAGGGTGATCGCAAGGCCCGGGGGCCACTTTCTCGCCCCGTACGGGGGCGAGGGGTTCGGCGACGTCTCGAATGTGACGTTCACGAACGGGTGGGTGGAGCTCGGCGACAAGGCGGCGACGGTCCTCATCTACTACGGGGGCTCCGACACCCGCTGCTACGTCGCCCGGTCGACCGTGGCCAAGCTCGTCGACTGGTGCCTCCACACGCCGGAGGACGCGCTCACCACGCGGCGCGCCGTCGACCAGCGCCTCGCCCTCATCCGCGGTAACAGGGCAATCCTCGGCAAATGAATCCCCATATGAATCAGATCCAACTGCGTCTCAGATCCATGGTCATCGGCGTCGCCGCGTGCGCGTGCGCCTACCTCGCGCCCGGCGCGGCGGCCGGCGATGCGGCCCCCGCCGCGGCAGCGCAGGGCGCGGGCGATCCCGCAGCGTTCCTCGCCGACGCCGGCGCCCGGACGGACGCCGCTCTTGCCCGCGCCGATCTTGCGGCCTACCGGGGCTGGCTTAAGTACCTGCGCCTCGACGCCGAGAACGCCGCCAGGCGGAGCGGGGCGGCGAGCGGGCCGGCCCTGGAGAAGGCGCGCAGGCTCGACGACTGGGTGCGCCGCGTCTCGGCCGATCCCCGGCTGCTGGACTCCCTGAGGGGGGTGCAGGAATGGGCCTATGAATCCCCGGTCGACGACTCGGGCCAGCCCTTCCGGATCGACATCCCCACGGACTACGACCGGGCGCATCCGGCTCCCGTCTCGGTCTACATGCACGGCTACAGCGGCAACCACATCGAGCACTCGACGGGGATGGTCCCCCATCCCGGGTACTTTGAGATCTCCGTTCTCGGGCGCTCGCGCGGCGGCGGCTATCACGCCCTTTCCGAGGCCGACGTCCTCCAGGTCGTCGATTATGCGGTCGCCCACTGGGCCATCGACCCCGACCGCATAAGCCTCAACGGCGGGAGCATGGGCGGCGGCGGCACCTACCGGCTCGGCTCCCGCTACCCGCAGCGCTGGTGCTCGGGGCGCCCGACCTGCGGCTACGCGAGCTATGTCCCGATGGGAAACCTCGTAACGCTGCCGATCTACGCGACGCACAGCGCGGACGACCCCACGGTGTCGGTCCTGCACGACGTCGGGCCGCTTTCCCGCCTGCGCGACATCGGGGGGCGGGTCATCTTCGACGAGGTGAACGGCTACGGCCACGCCGTCTGGGGCTACAAGGAGGGCAACGCCCGCGGGATGGCCTGGGAGAGGTTTCAGGTGAGGCCCGACTCGCGCTCGGTGCGCCGGATCGACTACACCGCGCTCGACGGCGGGGCGGTCCGCGGCTGGTGGGCCGAGGTGGCGGAGTGGGGCGCGGCGCCCAAGTCCGCCCGCTTCGTGCTGGCCAAGGGCAGCCCCAACCTGCTGTTTGCCGACCTGACAAACATCGCGCGCCTTCGCCTCCGCCTCGCCGAGGCGCCCTTCGAGCGGTCGCTGGCCCTGCAGGTGTCGGTCAACGGCGCAATCCCCATCACCCTGCCGGCCCCGCTGCCCGAGAGCGCCGTTCTCGCCCTCGGCGACAACGGCTGGGGCTTCGAGGGCAACGCTGAGCCGCCGCCGTTCCGCCTTCACACACCCGGTAGCGCCATCCTTCTCTACAGCGGCGACCCGCTCCTCATCGTCTACGGCACGAGGGGCGGCGAGGCGGAGCGCGGGGCCATGCGCTCCGCAGCCGAGGCGGCCAGCAGGAGCCCCAATCCGGGCTGGCCCGACGACAGCGGCGCGGCCGGCGACGACAAGGTCCCCCACAGCCAGAACCTCTACGGGTCGCTCAATGTGAAGGCGGATGTGGACGTGACGGACGGCGACATCGCGCGGTGCCATCTCGTCCTCATCGGAACCGCGGCGCAGAACGCGGTCGTCGCGCGCGTCGCCGATTCGCTGCCGGTCCGCTTTGACGGGGAGGCGGCCACCTGCAGTGACGGCGTGAGCTTCCGGGGCGCAGGGCCCCTCATGCTCGGGCTTGTGCACTACAACCCGCTCGCCCCGGGGCGCCTGATATTCTGGGTGGCGTCGGGCGACGCCGCGGCCTACGCCGCGGACTCGGCCATCCCCACGATCATGGGCGGGGGCAGTTTCCAGCGGGGCAATGCATTCGTCGCGGACCTGGTGGTCGTGAGCGCGAAGGCCCAGGCCCTTGTCGCGGCCCGCAGTTTCGATTCCCGCTGGCGCTGGGTTACGGGCCGAGAGGTGTCGCCCCTTTTGCCCCCGGGGCTCGGGGAGGCCAGGGAGGTCTCGATCGCCGTGGGCGAGGCCGTGCGGCGGGCCGCGGCCGCCGACTTTGCCCTTGTGGGGACAAGCGGAGCGGCCGCTCCGCTCCCGGTGACTGTCGGCGTCACCCGGGTCTGCGACGTCGTTCCCATGTACACGAACCTGCCGATAGGCATGTTCGAGGTGTCGGGCACCGAGCTGCTGAGGATAGCGGGCCTTGCCGCGGCCAAGGATTCCGGCGTCCTCATTCCCGGGTTCGACGCCGCGCGCATCCTCAAAGGGCGCAGCTACCGCGTGGCCTTGCCCGTGAACGTCCTATGGGCCTTCAGCGGGGCGGTCCAGCCGGCGCCGGCCCGCTATTGGATGACGGGCCTGGACACGGGCGACGCGGTCGAGCGGTTCCTCCCATTGGACCGGGGCCCGTAGGCGGCCTCTTCGGGGCGGGCGGCGGCGCTACCCGCCGGCGCCCGCCGGGGCTGCAAGCGTGAGCGTGGTCGACCCCTGGGGGAAGGCGTGATCCGAGGACGCGCCCGAGGGCCAGCGGACGCTGATCTTCCTCGGAGGGTTGGAGTCGGGGTAGCCGAAGAAGCATGCGGGGGCCGACTGGCTGTAGTAGCCCGAGCCGGCGTAGACCTCGCAGGTCTCGGCCGAGCCGTCGGCGAACTCCACCGTGATTCGCGCCCCGACGGCCGTGGGATTGCCGGCGGCGCCGCGCAGGAGGACCTTGAGCGGCCTGTGGCCCGCGACCCCGACGTTGCGGAACGCGGTCGAGTTATCGTTGTTCCTCGTCACCAGAAAATCGGGCCAGCCGTCGTGGTCGAGGTCCAGCACGGAGAGGGCCTTGGCGTCCCCGGGCACGATCAGGCCGCTCTCGGAGGGCGGAACGGCGGTGAAATTCCCGCGCCCGTCGCCGCGCAGGAGCTGCCCAAGGCCCCCGTCAAAGCGCCCCACCGATACGATCGGCGCGTAGGAGTTCTGCACGGCAAAGACGCCGGCGTGCCCGTCGCCGCCGAAGTCCCCGGCGACCATGCCCTGCAGGGGCGATATCTGCGCGATGCGCGGCAGGGGCTCGAACCGGTAGGTGCCGTCGGGCTGGCTCAGGAACACGCCGCTGCGAAGCTCGGTCGCGGCGAAGCGGCGGGCCTTCGCGAGCCTCTCCTCTCCGACGATGTCGCCCAGGGTCGCCCTGGCGTAGGAATCGAACGTGGGGAAGCGCTTCAGGATCGACGGGATGGCCGCGCCCAGGTCGCGGCGGCTGCGCTTGGGATAGAGCGTGTTCCCCTCATAGTACCCCTCGACGAGCTGCTTGGGCCCCCCTTCCCTGAAGTCGCCGTAGAAAAGCAAGGCGGGATGGGCGGGGTCGCCGGCGTAGGTCGTGTTGAGGCCGACGTTGCCGACCACGTAGTCGATGCGTCCGTCTCCGTTGAAGTCGGCGGCCGCGATGGACGTCCACCATCCCGTGCCTGCGGCGGCGAAGCCGGCCCTCTCGGACCAGTCCTCAAAGCCCTTGCCCTGGCTGTTGTGGAAATACTTCACCCCGCCCCAATCGAGCGCGAGCACGAGGTCGGGCCATCCGTCGCCGTCGACGTCGCTCCAGAGGGCCGAGGTCACCATGCCGACCTCGCGGAGCCCCGGCGCAAGGGTGTCGGTGACGTCCTCGAATCTGCCGCCGCGGTTGGCGAGGAGCGCGCTCTGCGGGGGAAGCGGGTAGTGGCCGGGCACCACGCGGCCCCCGATGAACAGCCCGAGGCGGCCGCTGTGGTCAAAGTCGGCCGCCGCGACGGCGCCCGCGCTCACCGGCAGCTGGGGCAGCGCGCCATCCGGGGCGGACCGGAAGCTTCCGTGGCCGTCGTTCAGGAACAGCCTCGGCTGGTACTCCTGGGCCCCGGCGGGCAGGGAGTTGCCGCCCTTGGTCACAAGGAGGTCCTGGCGCCCGGTGCCGGCCGAATCAAACAGGAGAACCGGGCCGTCGTCGACCATGGTGCCGGTCGGGACGGCCGACGAGTCCGCCACGAGGTACTGGCCCGATGGGGCCGCATACACGATCCGCAGGGAGTCGTGCGTCGTGCCGCCCACGATGACGTCGTCGCGCCCGTTTCCGAACACGTCGCCGACCGCGAGGCCGGGACCGTGCGGATTCTGGCGCAGGGGGATCAGCCGCTGGCTGATGAACTCGTCCACGGGCTCCTCGTGCGACATGAGCGAGAGGCCCGTGGAGCGCACCACCTCCTCGAACTGCCTCGGGCCCCGGGGCGCGTCGCCGGGAAGCGGGATCGGGGTGGACGGCTCGGTGACGGTGAAGCGCCGGTCGACCGGCAGGTTCTCAAACGTCTGGACGTGGCCGCTCGGCCAGGCGACCACCATGCGCCGGATCACCGTGTCCGCGCCCAGGCCGAAATGGACCATGGGCTCGCTGCTCGACATGTACCCCCGCGCAAGCGCGAGCGGGCGGACCTGGACGCCCAGCGCGCTCTCGACGCGGACGGTGGCGCCCACCCCGTAGCGGTTGGAGACGGTTCCCCGCAGGTCGACATTGACGACATGGCCCGCGTCGCAGTCGTTGCGCAGGAGGGTGACCCCCGCGTGGTAGTTCGAGTAGACGATGTCGAGGTTGCCGTCCCCGCTGAGGTCGCCCATCGCCGCGCCGAAGCTCACGCCCTTCTTGCCGAGCCCCCATTGCGCGCTCACGTCCTCGAAGCGCAGGTCGCCCATGTTCCGGAGGGCGATGTGCTTCTCGGCCTGGGGAGGGCTCTCATACATGATCCTGACGCGCTCCGCCGGCGTCTCGGCGCGCTCCATCCGGACGATGGTGTCGGCGCCCGGGTCCCTCGGGAACCCGTTTGTCACGAAGAGGTCGAGGCGGCCGTCGTTGTCGAGATCCTCGAGGCGCGGCGACCAGGTCCAGTCGGTCGCGGCCATCCCGGCCAGGCAGGCACCCTCCTGGTAGCCGCCCGTGCCCGTGTTCAGGAGCAGCGCGTTGCGGTGGTACTTCGGCTCGGTGCCCGGCTCCTCCTCGGTCCGGCCGCGCGCGTCGGCGATGGAGTGCTGGTCCCTCATGTGGGTGGTCGCCGCCATGTCCGCGACGAGGAAGTCGATGCGCCCGTCGTTCTTCACGTCCCCGAGGTCCGCTCCCATGGAGGAGAACGAGACGTGCGGCATCACGCGGTCGAGCACGTCGGTGAAGGTCCCGTCCCGGTTGTTGTGGTAGAGCCTGTCGGGATAGCCGTAGTCGTTCGCGACGTAGAGGTCGGGCCAGCCGTCGTTGTCGTAGTCCCACCAGGTCGCGGAGTGGCTCTGGGACTCCCCCAGGATGCCGCCGCTGTCGGTCACGTTCGTGAACGTTCCGTTGCGGTTGTTGTGGAGGAGGATCCCGCGCTGGCCCTTCGGGCGGGTCTTTATGTCGAGGATGTTGGTCGTGATGTACAGGTCCAGGTACCCGTCGCGGTCGTAGTCGCAGAAGGCCGCCATGACGCTGCAGTCGGCGACATCCAGGCCGTAGGCGTGGGCCATCTCCTTGAACGTCCCGTCGCCCTGGTTGACGTAGAGCAGGTTCGGCGCGTTGGTCCGGCAGACGTAGATGTCCAGCCGCCCGCTGTTGTTGATGTCGACGAACGTCGCGCCCTGGTTCCAGATGCCCGGCGCAGCGCCCACGCCGGCCCTTTCCGTCACGTCCTCGAACCTGTAGCCGCCCAGGTTGCGGAAGAGCCGGCAGCCCTCCGTCTTGCTGACGACGTAGATGTCGGGCCGGCCGTCCCCGTCATAGTCGCCGATGGAGACCCCGGTGCCGACCGAGGAGGTCTCGAACTCCTCGTAGAGGTCGCCGCGCATCCTCGGGTCGGCATAGCGGTTCTCCGTCCGGACGCCGGTCTCCTCTGCCGGCAGCTCGACGAACATCGTCTTCCCCCGCGGGAAGGGGCGCGGGGCGAGCGGCTTCTCGGAGATGCCGCCCGCGGGGCCGGCCGCCGACGCCGCCGAGCCGGCGGCCAGTGCCGCCCATGCCAGGCCCGTTCGGGCACCTCTTCCGGCTGCGGCCCAGGCACCGGGGCGCTTGCGACTATCGGCGGCAAACATTTTGGGGTGTCAATGGGAGAAACCTTGGTCCGGGTAGTCAAGGAACGTTTTGCCGCGGCGGCGCGAGGACCACGGTCGTCGAATCAGGAGGGAAGGCGTGCTCGGAGACCGCCCCCGACGGCCACCGCACGCGTATCTTCGCGGGCGCCTTCCCCTCGGGGTACCCGAAGAAGCAGGCGGACGTCGACTGGCTGCAGTAGCCCGAGCCGGCGCTGACCTCTCCCGTCTGCGTCGAGCCGTCGGCGAGCTCCACCGTGATCCGGGAGCCCACGGCTGTCGGGTTCCCGGCGGCGCCGCGGAGCACGACGGCAAACGATCTGCGGCCCGCCACGCCGCCGTTGCGGAAGGCGAGGGTGGAGTTGTTGTTCCGGGTCACCAGGAAGTCCGGCCATCCGTCGCGGTCCATGTCGACGACCGAGAGCGCCTTCGCGTCCCCGGGCACGACAAGGCCGCTCTCCTCCGGGGTCGCCGGCTCGAAATGGCCGTGCCCGTCGCCGCGCAGGAGCTGGCCGAGGCCGCTGTCGACGCGCATGTCCGCGCGGATCGGCGCGTAGGAATTCTGCACGGCGAAGATGTCGGCGCGGCCGTCGCCGTCAAAGTCGCCGGCTGCGAGGCCCTGGAACACCGAAATCTGCGCGACACGCGGCAGCGGCTCGAACCGGTAGGTGCCGTCCGGCTGGCTCAGGAACACGCCGCTCCTGAGCTCCGTCGCCGCGAAGCGCCGCGCCCTTGCCAGCTTCTCCTCGCCCACGATCTCCCCAAGCGTGGCCCGCGCGTAATAGGCGTTGCGGGTGAAGCGCTTCATGATCGACGGGATCGCGGCCGCCATGCCCTTCCTGCTGCGCCAGGGATAGACCTGGTCCCCCTCGTAGTACGCCTCGATGAGCTGCGCCGAGCCGTTGCCCCTGAAATCGCCGTAGAAGAGCAGCGCGGGGTGGGAAGGGTCGGCATGGTACTGGGTGTTGAGGCCGACATTGCCCACGACGAAGTCGGGCCGGCCGTCCCCGTTGAAGTCCGCCGCCGCGATCGAGGTCCACCACCCGGTTCCCGCCGAGGCGAAGCCCGCCCTATCGGTCCAGTCCTCGAGCCCCCGGCCCTGGTTGTTGTGGAAGTACTTCACGTTCCCCCACTCGAGCGTCAGGAGCAGGTCGGGCCATCCGTCGCCGTCGACGTCGCTCCACAGGGCCGACGTGACCATCCCGACCTCGCGCAGGCCCGGCGCCATCGTGTCCGTCACGTCCTCGAACTGCCCCCCGCGGTTCGCAAGGAGCGCGCTCCGCGGGGAAAGGGGGTACTTCCCCGGGAGGATGCGCCCACCGATGAACACGCCGAGGCGGCCGCTGCGGTCGAAGTCGGCGGCCGCGACGGCGCCCGCGTTGATCGGAAGGGGAGGCAGGGCGTCGTCGGCCGCCGGCCGGAAGCCGCCATGTCCGTCGTTCAGGAACAGCCTCGGCTGGTAGTCCTGCGCGCCCGCCGGGAGGGTGTTGCCGCCCTTGGTCACGAGCAGGTCCTGGCGGCCGCCGCCGGCGGCGTCGAAGAGGAGCATCGGCCCGTCGTCGGCCAGGGTCCGGGTGGCCAGGGAGGGGGCATCGGCCGCCCGGAACTGGCCCGCCGCCGTGGAGCGCAGGATCCTCAGGGGATCGAGCGTCGTGCCGCCGACCACGACGTCATCGCGCCCGCTGCCGGAGACATCGCCCACCGCCAGTCCCGGGCCGCGGCGGTTGAACCGCGCGGGGATCACCCGCTGCAGGTAGGTCTCGTCTATCACCTCCTCGCGCGACCGAAGCTCGAAGCCCGCCGCGCGGCCCACCTCCTCGAACTGGCCGGGGGGCTGCGCGGGCGGCGGCGGGATCGGCACGGGCTGGGACGGCTCGGTGACCGTGTAGCGGCGGTCGACGGCAAGGTTCTCGAACGCCTGCACGTGCCCGCTCGGCCATGTCACGGTCATCCGCCGGATGGCGGTGTCGGCCCCCAGGCCGAAGTGCACCATGGGCTCGCTGCTGGACATGTAGCCGCGCGCCAGCATGAGCTGGCGCACCTGAACGCCCAGCGCGCTCTCGATCCTCACGGTTGCGCCCACCCCGAAGCGGTTCGAGACCGTCCCGCGCAGGTCGACGTTGACGACGTGGCCCGTGTCGCAGCCGTTGCGCAGCACCGTGACGCATCCCTCGTAGTTCGTGTAGACGAGGTCGAGGTTGCCGTCGCCGCTCAGGTCGCCGAAGGCCGCCCCGAAGCTCACGCCGTTCTTGTCGAGCCCCCACGCGGCTCCGACCTCCTCGAACCCGAGGTCCCCCAGGTTGCGGAACGCGAGGTGGGTCTCCACGAGCACGGGGCTGTTGTAGAGGACCTTGATCCTCTCCGCGGCCGTCTCCACGCGGATCGCGCTCGAGTTCACGTCGGGATTCGGGTCCCGGTTGAACCCGTTCGTCACGAAGAGGTCCAGGCGGCCGTCGTTGTCGAGGTCCTCGAGGCGGGGGGACCAGGTCCAGTTCGTCTTGGCGACGCCCGCAAGGAACGCGGCCTCGCGGAAGTGCCCCGTCCCGGTGTTGAGCAGGAGGGCGCTGCGGTGGAGCTTCTGGGCGCCCGGCGAATTGTCGGACTCCACGTCGCGCTCCCGCGACTCGGCGATGGAATTCTGGTCCTTCACGTGCGTGGTCGTGGCCATGTCGGCGACGAAAAGGTCGATGAACCCGTCGTTGTTGATGTCCCCCTGGTCCGAGCCCATGGAGTAGAACGACGTGTGGGGGAGCACCTGGTCGAGCGTGTCGGTGAACGTGCCGTCGCGGTTGTTGTGGTAGAGCCTGTCGGGGTAGCCGTAGTCGTTGGTGACGTAGAGGTCTGGCCAGCCGTCGTTGTCATAGTCCCACCAGGTGGCGGAATGGCTCTGCGTCTCGCCCGTGATTCCGGCGGAATCCGTCGCGTTGGTGAACGTGCCGTTGCGGTTGTTGTGGAAGACGTAGCCGCGCTGTCCGTTGGGATGGGCGGCGCTGTCGAGCATGTTCGTCGTGATGTAGACATCCAGCCATCCGTCCCGGTCATAGTCGCAGAAGGCGGCCATCACGCTCGAATCCTTCACGTCCAGCCCGTAGGCGTGCGCCATCTCCCGGAACGTCCCGTCGCCCTGGTTCATATAGAGGAGGTTGGGCGCGTTGAAGCGGCAGACATAGATGTCGAGGAGCCCGTCGTTGTTCACGTCGACAAAGGTGGCCCCCTCGTTCCAGACGCCGGGCGTCGCCCCGACCCCCGCCTTCTCCGTCACGTCCTCGAACCTGTAGCCGCCGAGGTTGCGGAACAGGCGGCAGCCCTGGGTCTTGCTCACGACAAAGATGTCGGGGCGGCCGTCGCCGTCGTAGTCCCCGATGGCGACCCCCGTGCCGATCGAGCCGCCCTCGAACTCCTGGTAGAGTTCGCCCCACATCTTGGGGTCGTCATAGCGGTTCTCGGTCCGCACGCCGGTCTGGTCCGGGGGCAGCTCGGTGAAAAGGGTCCTTCCGCGCGCGAAGGGACGCGGGGCGAGCGGACGGCCGTCGATTCCGCCCGCGGGGTCCTGCGCCCCCGCCGCTGAAGACCCGAGGAGCGCCAGGGCGAGGACTCCGCCGCGGACCGCATGTCCCGCCCGGGGGAACACCCTCCCGCTCCTGCGATTTTCGGCGGAAAACATGGCAAAAGGGCAATGGGACGAAGGCGCAAACCTGTAGTCAAGAAACGTTTTGGCGCCTCCGCTGACCCGAACTTTTCTTGCCTGATTCTTCAATGTGCGATTGCATGCCCGATTCCGAATCCAGCGGCCAATGCGACGACCCCAGTGAGTAACCCATCACGGATTCCCCAACGGGCGTGGCTGATCGTACCGCTTCTTGCGCTTGTTTTCACCGCGGCGACGACGGTCGTCCGGGTGAGGCGGATCGAGTACGTCTCGGACGTCGCGGGAGGCCCGGCCGCGGCCCCGTCGGGAGGCCTGCCGGCGGTGGAGCGGACGACGGAATGGCAGCCGCGGCTGATCGTGCCCGGGCACCACAACGAGAGCTTCGAGTGGCTCGACCAGACCCGCCAGATGTTCGCGAGCCGGCAGTGGCGCGTGAGGTTCATCGACTACGAGAACGCGCAGATGGGCCGCGAGGTGTTCGCTTCGTGCCCGTACCGGTGGTGGCTCGGGCTCGTGGCCTGGTGCCACCACAAGGTGGCCGGCGCCGCCATCGGCCCCTCCATCGAATGGGCCGCGCTTTATGCCGACCCGCTTCTCATGCTGGTCTTCGGCGCCGCCACCGTGGTCTATGCCGCCCGGCGGTATGGCGCGCTCGCGGCAGCGCTGGCTTCGGCGGCCCTGGCGACGCTGTTCCCTTTTGCGGCGGAGTTCGTGCCGGGAGTACCCGACGACCAAGGCCTTGCGCAAGTCTGCGCCGTTTGGAGCGTGCTCCCGCTCCTCGCCGGCGCGGCCTCCATGTATGCGGACGATTCCGGCCGAAGCGCCCGCCGCTGGTTCTTCGCAGGGGGCATTGCGGGAGGCGTCGGGCTGTGGGTGAACATGGCGCGTGAGCTGCCTGTCCTCGTCGGCATCGCGCTCGGCGCGGTGCTGGCTGCAGGGATTGCGAGGGCCGCCGCCCGGGCAAACCCGGGGGAGGGCCCCAGGTCGCTTCCCTGGCGGGCCTGGGCCGCGGCCGGCTCGGTGACATGCCTCGCCGCCTACATGCTTGAGTTCTTCCCCTCGCACATGGGCGGCTGGGAGCTCCGGGCGATCCACCCGGTCGTCGGCCTGGTGTGGATTGGCGGCGGCGAGCTTGTGGCGCGGGCGACGGCATGGATCGGGGGGGCCAGGCCGCGGTGGAGCTTCCGGGGCGCGACGGCGTGGGTGCTTGCCGCGGCCGCCGTGGCGTCCCTTCCCGCTGCGATCTGGATCGGTCACAACCGCGGTCTCGTCACGGTCGAGCTCCCATCGATGCAGCTGTCCCTGCTGCCGGGGACCGCGGCCGCGCCCAACCTGTGGGCCTGGCTGCTGCAGAACGGGTTCACAGCCTCAGTCTGGGCCACGATCCTTCCCCTCCTGATCCTGGTTCCCTCGGTCGTCCTCCTCGCGGCAAGGTCGGCGGGCCCCGCGCTCCGCGTTCCGATTGCGCTCGCGCTGGGCCCGGTCCTTGTCGCGGTAGGGCTGGCCTACCGGCAGATCAGCTGGTGGAACGGCGTGGACGCAGGCCTGATTGCACTTCTTATCGTGTCGGCCGCAGCCGTCAGGGATGTTCGTAACCCGTTGCTGTTAAAGATATTAAATGCTACATTTGCCGCGATAGCCCTCGTGGCCTGCGCCTTCGGGATCTTCCAGCTTTGGCCCTCGTCAGAGATGCGCATCAAGGAAGGTCTGAACAAGACCGAGGTCGTGGGCCTGATAGAGCGCGACCTGGCCTACTGGCTTTCGAAACACGTCGGAACGGCCGGAGGGGTGGCCCTCGCCCCTCCAAACGTCACGTCCACTCTCTATTACTATGGGGGTATCCGGGGATTGGCGACCTTCGACTGGGAGGACCGCGACGGCCTCCAGGCCGCGGTCCGTATCACGAGCGCCGCGACGCCCGAGGAGGCCCAGGAGCTGATCGGGCTTCACGGCGTGACCCACATCCTCATACCGATCTGGGATCCCTACCTGGACGCCTTCGCCCAGATTGGCGGCGGGCAGCTTGAGGGAAGCTTCCTTGACCGTCTTCACAAGTGGAACGTTCCCGGCTGGCTGAAGCCGGTGCAGTATCTGGCGCCGAATGTCGGCGGATTCGAAGGGCAGGCGGTCATCGTCTTCGAGGTCGTCGACGAGCAGGACGACGCGATGGCGCTGAGCCGGGTTGCGGTCTATCTGGCCGACATGGGGCAGGTCGACCTTGCGACAAAGGCCGGCCGCGCGCTCCGGCGTTTCCCGGCCGATCTAGGGGCCCTGATCGCCCGTGCGCAGGTGGAGACGGCCTGCGGTGAGAATGACCCGTTTGCCGAGTCGGTCGCCCTGCTCCTGCGGCGCATTGCCGGCGGCGCGGACAGCGACCTTCAGTGGGACCAGAGGGTGGGCCTGGCCGTCGTGCTTGCGCAGGCCCACCACGTGGATCTCGCGCTGCCGCGGATGCGCCAGTGCATCGCAGAGATGGACGACGGGAAGCTGCGCTCGCTCAGCACCACGCTTCTCTATCGATTCCACGTCCTGCGCAGGGCGCTCAACCTGGACATCGCGAACCCTTCATTGCGTGCACTCTCGCTGGATCTTCTGCCTCCCGACCTGCGTTACAGGGTGAGCGATAGCGTTCAAAAATAATACCCGTGTGACAATGGTTCTCAATTCCAGTATAACAAAACTCATTCACATGACAGCTCGGATGGGGTATAAACCCCAAGTCTACACGTCGGCTATCCGTGGATTTACCCCCATAAGCTGACCGTTCGCCCCCACAAACGGACAATTCCCTACCAGGAATTCATCCGCCCCTGTCCCAAACCCTAAGTCCTAAAACACCAAAACATGCCTGCTAATCGTACTCTAGCGCTGCTTCGTGCCCTCTCGGTCACATCAGCGCTTAGTTTCACAGTAGTGCCTCGAATCGCGGTCGCTCAGACCGCCCCAGCAACAGACACGACGACGACGACAACGACAACGACGACTGCGGTAACGCCCGCGGCGCCCGAGACAGAGGAGCCGATGGTGCTCTCGCCGTTCGTGGTCGACGCCACGGAGGACAAGGGAAGCTACCACGCCAACAGCACGTTGGCCGGCACCCGCGTCCGCACAGACTTGAAGGACGTCTCTTCGGCGATCACCGTTGTGACCGCCCAGTTCCTGCAGGACACCGGCGCCAAGAATGCCGAGGACCTGCTGGTCTACACCCCGAGCACGGAAGTCTCAGGCCTGCGTGGTAACTTCTCAGGCGCCGCCGGGAGCGCGGTTGTCCAGGAGAACACCGTATCGGCGACGACCCGCGTTCGCGGCCTCGACTCGGCCGACAACACCCGGGACTACTTCCTGACGGACATTCCGTGGGACAGCTTCGACGTGGGTCGCGTTGACCTACAGCGCGGACCGAACTCGATCCTGTTCGGCACGGGCAGCCCGGCCGGCATCATCAACGTCAGCACGAACGGTGCGGCGTTCAACAACTCCTACAACCTGACGAACCGCATTGATGAATACGGCTCGCTGCGCAACTCGGCCACGCTGAATCAGGAACTCATTCCTGGCATGCTCGCCATCCGCCTTGCGATCCTCGACGACAACGAGAAATTCGAGCAGTCCGACGCGTTCAACAACACGAGGCGCTACTACGGTGCCTTCCGTTTTGACCCGAAGCTGTTCGGCAAGGACAGCCACACGAGCATCCGCGGCAACTTTGAGAGGGGCAAGCAGACCTCGGATAACCCCCGCGACCTACCCCCGGCCGATGAAATCACTCCGTGGTTCACGAGCTCGATCACCGTCGGTGGCGTGACCAATCCCGGTTACAACAAGATCACCGAGAACCAGTACAGCATCGCGAACCCGAGCCCGGGTGGCCCGGTCCCCGGCGGTTCAGGCGGCCCCCTCTCGGCGGCCATGTTCCAGATGAACGCGGGCGGCTGGTCCGAGGGCCGCGTATACTGGGCCGACAACCAGAACTTCTTCGAGGCGACCCCGGTTGCCCAGAACAACGTCCCGAATGCGCTCCCGCCCGGCGGAACGCCGATTCACGTCCAGGTGACGGAAGCCCAGACGGGTCTCGCCAACAACAACAACGGTATCGCCGGTCTGCCCAACTACAGGCCTGACGCGATCCCGCCGTTCAGCATCTACGCGGACTACGTCGGAACAAACGACGGCAACAACGGCTTCAACGAGCCCTTCAATGCCATCCCCGGCGGCGTGTACTACACGGACAAGGTCATC
>CAYVKH010000044.1:0-27891 GCA_964451965.1 uncultured Opitutaceae bacterium | reverse complement strand
GCGGACCTGAGCAAGATGGAGGTCCGCGTCAAGGTGAACGAGAACGACATCGTCAACGTCAAGGTCGGAGATCCGGTGAAGATCAGCATCGACGCCTATCCCGACCGCAAGTTCAACGGGGTGGTCCGGGAGCTCGCGGCCTCGGCTGACAATGCCGGGGCCTCGGGGCAGCAGTCCGCGGCCTCCGACCAGGTCACGAACTTCATCGTCAAGATCCGCGTCTCCGACAAGGACGCCTCGCTGCGCCCGGGAATGAGCGCAACGGCCGACATCGAGACCCAGACCGCGAAGGACGTCGTGGCGGTCCCGATCCAGAGCGTCACGGTCAGGGCCGAGGGCGGGCTCTCCGCGGACGAGCTCCAGAAGAAGAACGCCAAGGACGCCAAGGAGCGGACCGGCAACGAGCAGGACCAGACCACCGAGAAGGCGGATGCGCTCCGGGAGCGCGAGAAGCTGATGCGGGTCGTGTTCGTCCTCAACGGGGACAAGGTCAAGCTCCAGAAGGTCGAGACCGGGATCGCCGACAACTCGGTGATCGAGATCAAGTCCGGGGTCAAACCCGGCGACGAGATCATTTCCGGGACCTACGCGGCCATCAGCCGCACGCTCAAGGACGGCTCCAAGGTCAAGGTGGAGAAGCCGAAGGCCGAGACCACCGAGGCCAAGTAGGCAGCCGCCCATGATACCGCCTCCGGCACCGGTTGAGTCGCGCCAAGTGCGCCCCGTCGGCCCCCTGGTCATTGCCATCGAGGGCGTGACCAAGCTGTACCAGATGGGCGAGGAGACGATCCACGCTCTGCGCGGCGTCTCGCTCAACATCCACAAGAACGAGTACCTCGCGATCATGGGCCCGTCCGGGTCGGGGAAGTCGACCCTGATGAACATGCTGGGCTGCCTGGACACCCCCACGTCCGGCAGGTACGAGTTCAACGGGCAGAACGTCGCGTCGATGTCCGACGACGAGCTGGCCGAGATCCGCAACCGCGAGATCGGGTTTGTCTTCCAGACCTTCAACCTGCTGGCCCGCTCGGACGCCCTGCGCAACGTCGAGCTGCCGCTCATCTATGCGGGGGTTCCCCCGCACGAGCGCCACCAGAGGGCGCGGGAGACCCTCGAGAGCGTGGGCCTGGGACCACGCATCCACCACAAGCCCAACGAGCTCTCGGGCGGACAGCGCCAGCGCGTCGCCATAGCGCGCGCCCTCGTGAACAGGCCGTCGATCATCCTGGCGGACGAGCCGACGGGCAACCTGGATTCCAAGACGGGCGTCGAGATCATGGCGCTCTTCGACGACCTTTACGAGCGGGGCAACACCATCATCGTCGTCACACACGAGGAGTCCATCGCCCGCCACGCCCGCCGGATCATCCGCATCCACGACGGGCTCATAGAGAGCGACGGCCCCGCGGAGTGAGGAGACCGCTGCAATGGACAGGATATTCTACGAGCTAACCGAGTCGGTCCGGATCGCGATGGCGCAGATCCGGGCCAACAAGATGCGCTCGGCGCTCACCGCGCTGGGGGTGATCATCGGGATCGTGGCCGTCACGCTGATGGGTACGGCGATCAACGGGATCGACATAGGATTCGACCGGAGCCTCGCCATGCTCGGAGAGGACATCCTCTACGTGCAGAAGTGGCCGTGGCACAATGTCGAGGACTGGTGGAATTACGCGAACCGGCCGGTCTTTCACCCCGAGGATGCTGATGCGCTGAACAGGATCATTGATTCGACGCCCAACACGCTTCTCGATGTCGCCGTGCCGGTGGCCGGCCGCCAGTCGACCATCAAGTTGGGCGAGAACCAGGTATCGGGCGTGTACACCTTCGGCACGACCGCGGATTACGGGCGGACGATATCCGCCGACTTCCAGGACGGCCGCCTCTTCAACGAGACCGAGGCCAAGTCGGGCCGGCAGGTGT
This sequence comes from uncultured Opitutaceae bacterium, assembly GCA_964451965.1. Classification (GTDB taxonomy): domain Bacteria; phylum Verrucomicrobiota; class Verrucomicrobiia; order Opitutales; family Opitutaceae; genus Palsa-1447. Next base: position 25,968 of record CAYVKH010000044.1, on the reverse strand, counting down.
GCGTGCTCGGGCTCGACGTCGCCGACAAGCTCTTCCCCGGGCGGTCCGCCATGGACCAGACGGTCAGGATCGAGGGCCAGCCGTTCCGTGTCATCGGCATCCTCGCGAAGCAGGGGTCGTTCCTCGGCCTGTTCAGCATGGACAACCAGGCGATCATCCCGATGAACGCCTTCCGGAAGTACTTCGACATACGGTGGGGGCAGGTCGAGCTGCACGTGAAGATGAAGGACAAGCTGCACACGGACGACGCCCAGGAGGAGCTCATCGGGGCTATGCGCCGCGTCCGCGGGCTGCTTCCCGGCGAGCGGGACAATTTCTCGGTCGAGCAGCAGAAGGCGTTCAAGGCGCAGCTCGATCCCATCAAGCAAGGGATCGCCTTTGCGGGCCTCTTCGTGACGGGGCTGTCCCTCTTCGTCGGCGCGATCGGGATAATGAACATCACGTTCGTCAGCGTGAGGGAGCGCACGAAGGAGATAGGCACCCGGAAGGCCCTGGGCGCCCGCCGCCGGACGATCCTCCTGCAGTTCCTCGTAGAGGCCGTGTCGATCTGCTTTGCCGGAGGGGTGGTGGGGCTCGTGGTGACGTACGCGCTCGGCGCGGCCGTCAAGTCCGCGATGCCCTCGTTCCCGCTCGTGTTCTCGTTCAGCCTCGTTCTGATTTCCATATTCGTGTCGGTCGCGACCGGCATCATCTCCGGCTTCGTCCCCGCACTGGGCGCATCGCGCCTGGATCCCGTCGTCGCCCTTCGCTATGAATGAGATCCTGAAGATGGCATTCGGCTCGCTCGGGGTGAACAAGCTCCGGTCGTTCCTGACGATGTCCGGCATCACGATAGGGGTGTTCTCCGTCATCGGCGTGATGACGGCGGTGTCCGCGCTCCGCGGCTCGATCGAGACCGGCCTCAGCTTCCTCGGATCGAACATGTTCCAGTTCGCCAAGTGGCCGACGGGGATCCAGATCGACAACGGGAACGAGTGGCACAAGTACGCCTCCAGGAGGAACATCAAGCTCATCGAGGCCCAGCGCTACATCGAGCTCATGCAGGGGACGGCGGACGTCATCTGCCTCAAGGCGTTCGAGAACAACGGCCCTGTCCAGGCCACGTACGGCGGCCACAAGACGACCCCGGGCGTGACGTTCGGCGGCACGAATGCGTATTTCCTGGCCGCCAACCAGTACACGATGGACACGGGCCGCAATTTCACGGGCGCAGACGTCGACCTCGTGCGGCCGGTCGCGATCATCGGGCAGGACATCGTCTCCAAGCTCTATCCCTCCGAGAACCCCCTGGGGAAGATTGTGAAGGCGAACGGGCGCACCTACACCGTGATCGGGACCTTTGCGAAGAAGGGAAGCATGTTCGGCGAGAGCGAGGACCAGATCATCATGGTGCCGATCACGCGCTTCCTCATGGATTTCGGCGCCGAGCGCTACACGATCAACATCGCGACCCAGGCGCCGACCCAGCTCCTGTACAACCAGACCATGGACAAGGGGATCGGCTACATGCGGATGGTCCGCGGGCTTAGGCCGGGCCAGGAGGAGGACTTCGAGCTCTATTCGAACGACTCGCTCATCGCCGCGTTCGCAAAGATTGCCGACGTCATAAGCGGCGGGGCGTTCATCATCAGCGCCATCGCGCTCCTGGCGGCCGGCGTGGGGATCATGAACATCATGCTCGTCAGCGTGACGGAGCGCACCAGGGAGATAGGCGTCCGCAAGGCGGTCGGCGCCCGGAAGATTTTCATCCTGACCCAGTTCCTGGTCGAGGCGGTCGTGCTCTCGGTCACCGGCGGGCTGTTCGGCATACTGCTGGGCACCCTGGCCGGCGACGGCCTTGCCATGTGGCTGTCGGTGTCGATCGTGTTCCCGTGGGGCTGGGCGATCATCGGCGTGGCCGTGTGCAGCATGATCGGCGTGGCGTTCGGGCTCTATCCCGCGTGGAAGGCGGCGACGCTCGACCCGATCGAGGCGCTGCGCTTCGAGTAGCCCTTCAGCCCCTGCGGATCTCGGAGCCCGTGAACCGGATCTGGATCCTGTAGACCTTCTTCAGCCGGTTCCTGACGGCCCCGGTCTTGAGGTCCACGTGCTCCGGGACCTCGATCCGGTGCAGGTCCACCGCCGCGTGGTAGCCCCGCTCCGAGAAGATGTCGATCAGCATGGCCAGGGCGCGCGGGTCGTCGAGCATCGGGTCCTCGGTGTTCACGAGCGCCGTCCCGGAGATCGCGTGCCGCAGGACGATCGGCATGATCTTCCTCTCGATGAACACCGCCACGCTGCTGAAGAGCTCCTCGTGCTCCAGCTCGTACGAGTCGAGGCGCTTCACGAGGTCCTGCCTCGCGTGGATCACGATCTCGCTGGCGACCGGAATCCCCCTCAGCCGGTCCACCGTCCTCGGGTCCAGTTCCAGGGTGCTCTGGTACTCGAGCTCCTTCAGGATGTTCTTCTCGACCTCCGGGAGCGTGCCCTGCGCATTGACGAAATGATAGTGGAAGATCTCCTTGAGCTCCTGCAGGGCGTCCCAGGTCTGCTCCTTGAAGACCCGGTACCTGCGCTGCGCCAAATTCCTGTCGAAGTCGGTTGAGCGCTCCTCCAGGAGCTCCCCGATCCCGGTCCTGCGCACCTCCTTGTTGTGCGCGCGCACCTCGACGCCGCGCCTGAGCTGCCGGGTGACGCTCGCTGCCTCGTCCACGAAGAGAACCATGATGTGGATCGTGGGCTGCCGAAAATGGATGCCCAGCGGGGTCCTGTAGAACTCCCTGCGCAGGGCATGCATCTTATCGACGAGGAGCTTCAGGCATTCCACCTGGACCTTTGTCCTTGGGAAGCCGTCGAGGATGACGCCGTCCCGGTACTCGGGCCTCAGGAGGCGGTGGAAGAGGAGGTCAATGACCTCGCGGTCGCCGACCATGATGCCGGCGTCCTTGAAGCGGCGGGCCTCGGGGGAATCTAGCAGGGCGCTGATCACGATGGGGCCGCAGGTCAGCCCCCGGGCCTTGGTGATGAACTTTGTGTTCGTGCCCTTGCCCGCGCCCGGGGCGCCGCCGAGAAGGATGATCTCCTTCGGAAATCGCAGATGCTCCAGACCAACATCCGCTTCCAGACGCTGCCAGACGGCCCCAAAGATGATCTGCGCGTCCTTGATCTCGAGGTCGGTGATGCGGGCTGACGGGGCCGGGGCCGGCGGATCGAGCGGTAGTTTGGCGGCTTTTGGAGGCATTTTGGGGTTGCCGGACGCTCAGAGCGGGCCTCCCGGCTGGCAAGCTTTCAATGGGAACCACAGCGGCCGGATACGGTCGAATGAAACGTGCCATCTCGGCGGGCCACGCGCCCGCGAGAGCACTTAGTTGAAGCTGGACCTGGCGGGGCCGCGCAAGCGGCCCCGCCTAGGCTTTTTCTGGGGCCGAGATGGGGCCCGCGCTTCCGCGCATCGGCCGCATTCGCCGAGCGGCGAGCGTGCCTCGGGGCGCGATGAGCGGCCCCAAACGCGCGGCGGCTGGTTCCGCGGCTCATTGTTTGTCCCGGAAAACCGTCGCTTCGTGGCGTTTCGGGGGCGCTTCGTCGCAGAAGCGTATGCGAATGTGACGGCTGGGTGCATTGGATTACGAACAAGCAAACACAGCTCCAGGCCATGGAGCGGCTTCAAGCAAATCAAACCTGTTCATTACCATGCACTCATTGCGGAAACTTAGGTCCGCGTTCCTGGCCGCCTTCGGCCTTGGCGCGGCTATCTCCCTGCAGGCGCAGACACCAGCCACCGTGACAGCGCCCCCGGGCGCGGACGACAGCAGCCCGCAGGTCCTCGAGAGATTCGTCGTCACGGGCTCAAACATCGCCTCCGCGGACACGGCCCTCGCCGTTCCGCTCTCCGTCGTCGGCCGGCAGCAGATCGAGGACGGCGGCGTGCAGACCAACGCCCTGGACATCCTGCGCAAGATATCGCCCAGCATCTCCGGAATCGGAAGCGAGAATGCGAACATACAGTCGGGAACGACGCTCGGGGGCTCCGCGCTCCTCATCCACGGCCTTCCCGCCCTGGTCCTCATCAACGGCCGGCGCGTGGCGTACGACCCGGCGGACGCCTCGAACGACACCTCGGAATTCGTCGACCTTAACCTGATCCCGGTCGCCGCGATCGAGAGGATCGAGGTGGTGACCGGCGGCGCGTCCGCCATCTACGGGTCCGACGCGGTCGGCGGGGTCGTCAACATCATCCTCAGGAAGAACTACAACGGCTGGGAGGTGAACACCCACTACGGCTACAGCGACAACAACGGCCATTACACCGAGCGCATCGGCTCCATCGTGGGCGGCGTCAGCAACGGCAAGACCTCGGTCACCCTGTCGGCCGAGTACTCGCAGAGCGACCCCATCTACTTCGCGAACCGGCCCTACACGAATCCCTACTACGCGACGACCTACTATCCTGGGATCATCGACATCTACAACGCCGCCAGCGGCAATGACGAGTTCTACAAGCTGACCGCCGGGCACAACGCGCCTCCCGGAGGCGCTGCCTACACCATCGACCAGCTGGTCTCGATGGGCTACTACACCGACCTTGGCAGCAGCAGCGACGCCTCGGTCATCCAGAAGGTCGAGGAGGGCTTCAACCTGGCCAAGAAGCAGGCGCTGCAGCAGAGCAACAAGCGCCAGAGCGCGACGATCGACTTCGAGCACCACGCGTTCGGCGACTCCCTGGTCCTCTTCGGCGACGTGGTCTACAGCCACACCGTGACCCAGAGCTCGCTCAACGCCCAGCCCGACTTCCCCTATGTGTCGACGCCCGACGCCGACCTGATCGAATACGGCCAGACCCCGCCGGCATTCGGCACGGAGTACATCCCGGTCACCGCCCCAGGCAATCCGTTCTCGGAGGCCTTCATTGACCAGGGCGTCAGCGACGGCTCGGCCGGAAACGGCATCCTGGCGCACACGCGCTTCGTCCAATTCCCCAGGCTGTTCGAGAACGTCTCGACGCTGTACCGGGTCGAGGGCGGGCTTCGCGGCAAGATCAACGAGGACTTCTCCTGGGAGATGGGGGCCGACATCAACCGCTACGAGCTCGCCTACACGAACGCGAACCTCCTGGACACGAACGCCTTCATCGGCGCCCTGTCCGCGGGACTGCTGAACCCGTTCGCCCTCACGCAGGCCCCCGGGGTCCTTCCCGGCAACATCCTCGGGACCGCGTTCGTGAACTACGTGAGCACCCTGAACACCTATGACGCGGTGCTCCGGGGCGCGCTCCTCGAGCTGCCCGCGGGCAAGGTGAAGTTCGCCGTGGGCGGCAGCATCGCGCGGGAGAACCTTTCCGCGGTGCCCGACCTCAACACGGCGGACTCCGGGTGGGTCGACTCCCCGACGGTGCTTCCCTTCAACCAGAACAGGCGGATCAACGCCGGGTACGCCGAGGTCGAGGTTCCGGTCCTCTCCCACGCGCCCTACGCCTACTCGCTCGATGTCGACGTCGCGGGCCGCTACGAGAACTACTCGGGGATCGGCAGCTCGAGCGTCCCCAAGGTGGACATCAAGTACCAGCCCTTCGACGACCAGCTCACCTTCCGTGCGAGCGCGGGCAGGTCATTCATCGCGCCCACGCTCTACGCGCTGTACGGCCCGGTCACCTCGGGATCGTCCCAGAGCATCACCTACACCGGGGCGAACGGCACCACCTACAACCAGGTGCAGTTCCAGGCCGTGAGCGGGTCCAACCCGGCCCTGAAGCCGTCCACGTCGACGACATGGACCGCGGGCTTCGTGTATTCGCCGAAGAAGCTCGGCAACCTGACCCTCACGGTCGACTACTACCAGACGGTGCAGCATGGCGAGGTCGGCTTCGTGGACCAGGGCACCATCATACAGAGCGTCGAGGACGTTGGCGCGGCCTCGCCCTACGCGAGCAGCATCCACTTCGGGGGCGCCTCCGGCCCCGGCCCTTCCGGCAACGCCCCCGGGCAGATCAGCAACAAGCCGCTCAGCAACGTGTATATCGTCGCCCCGTACGTGAATCTCGGGGCGACGGCGATAAAGGGCGTCGACGCATCCCTTGAGTACCAGGTGAAGACCGCCAACTACGGGGAATTCAGCCTCACGACGGAGGGCGCGTTCTACAGCAGCTACCTCCTGCAGATCCTTCCGTCGGAGAACTACTTCCAGTATGCCGGCACGGCCTCCGGCAACGCCTTTGCCAACGCCGTGGGCACCATACCAAGATGGCGGACGTATTCGACCGTTGACTGGAAGAGCCATGGGTTCGACGTCCTCGCCGGGTACACCTTCGTCCCGACGGTTGCCGCCATCGGCTCGGGCGGGTCCAATGCGACGCCCGCGGTTCGCATGGCCTCGTTCCAGCAGGTCGACATCGGTGTCGGCTACAATTTCGCCGCCCTGAAGCTCTACCGCTGGCTGGACGGCCTCACGGTCCGGGTCGGGGTGAACAACGCCTTCGACTACATGCCTCCTGCGGCCCCTGGCGGCATCTTCGACACCCAGGCGGACCTCGCCACCTACAACGGCGCGGTGGGCCGGATGTACTACGCCGAGGCCCGGTACAAGTTCTGACGGGCGCCGGCCCCGCGCGCCCGAAAGGCCAGATCGGGCTCGCGGCCGGCGCCGCCGGATGGCATTGTCCTCCGGCGTGAAAACGCTTGCTCTCGCATCGGCGGCCCTCGCGGCCGCCCTGGTCGCCGTTTCATGCGCCTCGGGACCCGCCGCGTCAGCCCGGGCGCCCTATTACGTCGTCTTCCTAAGGCCCGACCCGGCCCGCATGCCGATGTCCACGGAGGATAGGCGGCGCATCCAGGGGGCGCACATGGCCAACATCCAGAAGCTGGCCGACGAGGGCATCCTGGCCGCAGCCGGGCCCATGGGGGACACCCGAGTCACGATCAGCGGAATCTTCGTCCTGAAGGCGGCATCGGCGGACGATGCGCGCAGGATCGCGGCCATGGATCCGACCGTGGTCGGCAGGCGCAACACGGTCGACGAGCACGCGTGGTGGGGCCCTCCGGGGATCGGCGACGCCTATTTCAGCTGGAAAAAGGCCCACCCCGATGCGAAGGTCGGGATGGGTGTCCACGCGTTCTGCATGGTGGCGCGCGGACCGGCATGGAACGGCGGATCGGAGCCGCTCGAGGACCACGCGAGGTACCTCGAGTCGCTTCGCGCCTCCGGGATGCTGGCGGCCGCCGGCCCGGTCGGCGGCGATCCCGGCCTCGTGGGAATCGTCGTCTTCAAGACCTCCTCGGTCGTGGATGCGAAGGCGATCATGGACGGGGACCCCCTGGTCCGGTCCGGTCATCTCACTGTCGACTACCACCGGTGGTTGACCGCCGACAGGGTCCTCCCGTGGTGAGCGTGCCCGGCTTCTCCCGCGGGGCGGGGCCCCGGGGTTCCGGGACGGAGTGGCACACCTTGGGGAACCGCCGGGCGGTTTCTTTGTCATTGGCCCCCTGCTGTTGCGGGACAAGGCTCCCGCGCTGAACCATGCGCGTCCTAATCGTCGACGACGAACCCTCGATTCGAAGGACGACCCGGATTGCCGTAGAGTCCTCGGGACATGCCGCGTCCGAGGCGCCCAACGCCGCCAAGGCCTTGAAGGCGGCGGAGGCGGAGGGCTTCGACGCGGTCTTCCTGGATCTCAAGCTCGGCGCGGACGACGGCCTCGAGGTGCTCGGCCGGCTGATGAAGCTGCGCCCGGCCCCGGCCGTGATCCTGTTCACGGCCTACGCCAACATCGCGACCGCGGTCGAGGCGATGCGGCGCGGCGCCTTCGACTTCATCCCGAAGCCATTCACCCCCGACCAGATCCGCGCCGTCCTGGCAAAGGTCGCCAAGGCCCACGCGATGGAGAGGCGGGTCCAGGCGCTTGAGAGCGACCTGGCCTCCGGGGCCCCGCCGGTCGACCTGGAGTCCGACGAGCCATCGATGCAACGCGCGCTGCAGATCGCGTTCAGGGCGGCCGGGACCGACGCGAACATCCTGATCCTGGGGCTGAGCGGCACGGGCAAGAGCATCCTTGCGCGCGAGATCCACAAGCGGAGCGCGCGCGCCGAGGACGCCTTCGTCACGGTGAACTGCCCGAGCCTCTCGAGGGAGCTCTTTGAGAGCGAGCTGTTCGGGCACGCGAGGGGCTCGTTCACCGGCGCCGTCAACGAGACCTCCGGCAAGGTCGCCGCGGCGGACGGCGGAACGCTGTTCCTGGACGAGATCGGCGAGATGCCGCCCGAGATCCAGCCGAAGCTCCTGAGGCTGCTTCAGGAGCGCGAGTACGAGCGCGTGGGCGAGGCGCTCCCGAGGCGGGCGGATGTCCGCGTCATCGCAGCGACGAACCGCGACCTCGCCGCCGAGGTCAAGGCGGGCCGCTTCCGCGAGGACCTCTTCTACCGGCTGAACGTGATCGCGGTGACCCTTCCGGGCCTGCGGGACCGGCCGGCCGACCTGCGGCGCCTGGCCGACGGCGCGCGCAGATACTTCGGCTCCCGAGCCGGCAAGGGCGACGTCAGGTTCTCGCAGGCCGTGTCGGACGCGCTCTCGGCCTACCCGTGGCCGGGAAACCTCCGCGAGCTCCGCAACGTGATAGAGCGGGCGGTCATACTTGCCCCGGGCGAGACAATCGAGCTTGCGGACCTGCCCGAGGAGTTCTCGGCCGCGCGCCGGCAGGCGTCGGCCGTGGGGGCCCACGTCACACTCGATGAGCTCGAGGCCGAGCATATCCGCAGGATCCTGGCCTCATCCCGCAACCTGGACGAGGCCGCCCGCACGCTCGGGATCGATCCGGCAACCCTTTACCGCAAGCGCAGCAAGCTGGGCCTCCTCTGATCGGCCAACCGGGCATGCTCCGCACCCGCCTCTTCTTCGGCCTGCTGCCCCTGCTCCTGGTGATGGTCGCCACGGGGGCCTATGCGATCCGGGTATGCCACCAGCTGGCCGGGCCGCTGCAGAAGGACCTGGTCGCCGACTACCGGGCCGCCCTTGGCTGCCAGGACATGCGTGCGTCGGCGACGCTCATGTCGAACGCGCTGGCGTTCGCCTCGGCCGCGGATCCGATCGGGGCCCGCCGGACGCTCGAGGGGCGCCGCTCGGCCTTCACGCGCGGGCTGATGGGCCAGTCCCAGGCGTCCGCCGGGACCCCGCGGGCGCGCCTCGTCGGCGAGCTCGACACGGCGTTCCAGGAGTTCTCCGCGCGGTGCGACCGCACCCTGGCGGCGGGCGGCGGCGTTTCGCTCAGCGAGAACCTGGCGAACGAGGACGCCCTCTACCGGGTGTTCAGCGCGCTGGACCGCCTGACGGCCTATGACTACGCGGCCTCGCGCGAGACCGAGGCCCGCGCGGAGCACCTGGCGACCACGGCGGTCGGCGTCCTCTCGGCGACGATAGGCGCGGCCGTTGCCCTTTCGGTGCTGCTGGCCTGGGTGCTGGCGTCCTCGCTCCTCGTCCCGATCAAGGCCCTCACCGCTTCGGCGACGGCGCTCGGCGAGGGGAACCTCGACACCGAGGTTCCCGAGTTCTCGCGCGACGAGCTGGGCAGCCTCGCCCGGTCGTTCAACACGATGGCCGCCAGGCTGCGCGCCTACCGGGACGCCACCGTCGCGCGGGTCCTGAGGACGCAGCGCACCATGGAGGCGACGCTCACATCGGCGCCAGACCCCCTCTTTGTCGTCTCCAAGGAGGGGGTCGTGGAGGTCCGCAACCCCGCCGCCGAGGACCTATCGAGGCTTCCGGAGTTCTCCGGCGGCTTTCCCCCGAGCCTCGCCTCGCCGCTCGCCTCTGTGATGGCGACGGACGAGCATTATCTGCCGACGGACTACAGCCGCGTGGTGACCTTCCGGGTCGGGCGCGAGGACCGCCACTACCTTCCCCGGATCCTTGCGGTCGGCGACAAGCTGACCGAGTTCAAGGGGGCCGCGGTCATCCTCCAGGACGTCACAAAGTTCCGCCTCCTGGACGACGCAAAGACGAACCTGGTGGGAACGGTGAGCCACGAGCTCAAGACGCCCCTCACCGGCCTCCGCATGGCCGTGTACCTCCTGCTCGAGAAGACGCTCGGGCCCCTGGCGCCCGCGCAGCGCGAGATGCTCGAGTCCGCGAGGGACGATGCGGACCGCCTGCTCTGGATACTGGACTCCCTCCTGGACCTGACCCGTCTCGAGGCGGGCGCATCGGCGCTCGAACGCCAGGCGATCCCCATCGGGGACCTGCTGCGCGGGGTTTCCGAGGAGGCCCGCGCGTTCATCTCGGCGGCAGGCCAGGAGCTCGTCGTCGACGCGGAGCCCGGGCTTGGCAGGGTTGACGTCGACGCGGGGAGGCTTCGCCACGTGTTCATCAACCTCCTCTCCAACGCCTCGAAGTACTCGCCGGGGGGCGCCGCGATCACGCTCAGCGCCTCGGCCGCGCCGCTTGGCTTTGTGCGCTTTGCGGTGAGGGACAAGGGCCAAGGCATCCCCGCCGAGGCGATTCCGCGCATCTTTGACCGGTTCTACCGCGTGCCCGGCCAATCGAAGCCGGGTGCCGGGATCGGGCTGGCGATCGCCCGCGAGATCGTGGTCGCGCACGGCGGCAGCATCGCCTGCTCGACGATGGCGGACGGCGGGATGGAGTTCCACTTCCTGGTGCCCGCCGCGTAGCGGGCCCGCCGAGGGGCGCCGGCCTGCCGAAGCAGGTCCGCAAACCCCTTGCGGAGACGAATCGAGAAGATCTCCTTGGCCCTCGCCGCAAGGGCAAGAAGACCGAACGGCCTCACGCCTTTGTGTGAGGCTTCGTGCCCTTCGTCGGCTTGCCCTCGAGCGCCGCGACACGGGCCTCAAGGTCCTCTATCCTCGCGATGCACTTGCTGTCGAGATTCGCCAGCATGTCCCGGACCTTCTCTCCCAGCTTGGCGCTCGTCTTGTCGAACTCGTGCCGCCCGTCCTCCGCTATCTTCTCCGCCATCGCCTTCGCCTCGGTAGCGCTTATGCGTCCCTGCTTCACAAGGTCCTCAAGGCCCTCCTGAATCTTCTCCTTCGTGACAACCGCAGCTCCAAGTCCCGCAAGGAGCGTCTTCTTGAATGTATCGATCATAGTGGCTGAATCTATCGCTGCAAAGCGCAGCATGCAAACGGCATCACGATTGCGCCGGGGCCTCCGGCTTCGCGGGCCCCTCGCGGACGAGCGATAGGAACTGCTCCGCTCCCCGGCTTTGGTACCGCTGCATATGCCTGAAGACCGCGATCTCGCGCGTCGGTTCGGCGTCCGACAGGGCGATGTAGACCAGCGTGTCGTGGTCCTCGGGCGCCTGCGCCCCGGTCGGAAGGATTGAGATGCCCGCGCCGATCGCGACCAGCGCCTTGACCGTTGCGATCTGCGAGCAGCGGGATCCGATCCGGGGCTCAAAATGATGGTCGCCGCAGAACCGCCTCACCTGAGCCGCGAGGGAGCTTGAGGATCCGAGCAGGACAAGGGTTTCATTGGCAAGGTCCGCGCTCGTCACCTTCGGTTTCCTCGCCAGCGGGTGAGCCTTCCCTACGACCAATATAAGCCGTTCATTCCACAGTGTTTCGACATGGATGCTTGGATTGGCGATGGGGCGCGACGCAAGGGCGAGATCGAGCTCTCCCCCGAGCATCTCCTTGATCAGCGTGTTCTTAAAATCTTCGCGTATATCGACTTGCAGATTTGGGAAGCGCTGCCGGCAGCGGCTGATGAGGCCCGGAAGAAGGTTGGTCGCCAGGGTGGGGATCGCTCCGACCGTTATCTTTCGTTCAAACGTTGGGCTGTCCGCCAACTCCTTGGTGGCATCTTCAACTTCGAAGAGGATCCTGCGGGCCCTATCCAGGAAAGCATTCCCAGCCTCCGTCGGGACGGCCTTGCGGCCCAGCCGATGGAAAAGCTTGTGGCCCAGCTCGCGTTCAAGATTTATAATCTGCTGGCTCAAAGATGGTTGTGATATGTGCGACTGGGTGGCAGCCCGGGTGAAATTTCCGGTTTCGGCGACGGCCAGGACGTAGCGCAGTTGATTCAGTTCCATAGTTAATTCCTATGAATACCATTGATGGCCGCAACTGGCAATATCGTTTGGGCGATGTACTATTCTCGCAACCTGCTGGTAAGGCAGGCGACAAACCAAACATACATCATATGAAAATGACCATCATCAGAGCGGCTGCCCCAGCGATCCTCGCCATTGCCGCAATCCTGCTTTCTTTCCGTTATCTCAGTGCGGATGCCCTCGTCGCGGGGGTCTTCTGCGTGGCGGGAGTCGCTGCCGTCATGGCGGTCGACTACCGCGCAGACTGGAAACGGCCCTCCAGCCGGTAACCGGCCAGGAGGATCCCAGATTCAAGGGCCCGGAGCAATCCGGGCCCTTTTTCTTTCCTAGACCACGGCGGGCGTGTTGGGTGCCGGCCGCTTGAGGAAGGCGGCCACGATCAGCGAAAGGACGACGCCGATCACGATGATCATGATCAACGCGGTGACCGCCATCGGAACCGGGTTCATGAACCACCGGTTCATGGCCTCCATCTTCTCGAGCCGGTCGCCGCTCATCCCGCTGGCCTCTAGCTTCGCCTGCTTGTCCTGGAGCACGATCTCGGCGAACGCGGGGTTGATGAAGGCATAGTAGGCGTAGGTGAAGATCGCGCTCAGGACCGAGGACACGACCGAGATGAGCGTTCCCGCCCAGAGCGCGCTGCCATAGCCGAAGTCCGCGTCCTTCGGCGTCTCGTCGCGCCTGGCCCTCACGCCAAGGACCAGGCAGATCACCGTCACGGCGAGGCCAAGGAGCCCGCCGATCCAGGACGCCGCGGTCAGTTTCGAGACGTCCGAATGGAAGCCGAGGAAGTAGAGGATCAGCGTGATGAAGGCGCCGGCGAGCGCCGAGATGAATCCGTAGAGGGAGCAGGTTTTCATGGGGTGGTTTGGCGAAAGGGGCCGTCTGCCCGGGGAGGGAAGCGGGTCAGGCGTCTATCCCATGGTCGCCCGGGGGAGCCCCGGCGCCGGGAGGCGCGTCACCGAAACGCGGGGGCGGCGCCGGCTCGGCCGCGGGGGCCGCCTGGGGGGCAGCCGGCTTGTAGGGCGGCAGGGCGGGTTTCTCTGGGGCTTCGTCGATGGCCCTCTTGAACTCCTGCTCGACATCTCCCGCCGCCTTCTTGAACTCGCGGATCGCCTTGCCGAGGCCGCGCGCGAACTCGGGCATCTTCTCCCCGCCGAAGAAGATCAGGACGACGACGAGTATGACGATGAGCTCCGATCCCCCGAGCGAGTCTAGGAATGCGAGCATGGCGGCCGGATGGGGGGACATGGGATACGACACGCGCCAAGGTTACATTGAAAGCCGGTGCCGGCAATCCTATCTCACAGCGACGCTCACGGCGAAGACCTCCCTGCCTCCCGGCGGGACAAGGTGGAGGCCCACCCTGTGCTCGGGGGAGTTAGGGGGACCCATCCAGGGCTCGACGCAGTAGAACGGCGAGTCGCCGGCCTGGGTCCAGGTCACGAACGCGGCCCCGGCCGGGGCGCCCGTCTCCGACCCCAGTCGGATCACGACGTCGCCCGGCTGGCCCTTCTCTCCGAACACGGCCTCCGGGCTCCGCAGCGCGGCATGGATGGTGTCGACTAGCGCCGGGTTGTCCATCCGCTCCACGGTCCCGAGCCCGGGGCCCGCGACGAGCTGCCCGGCGGCGTCCTGGCGATGCCGCTGCGCCGAATCAATCCGGATCAGGTAGTCCCCGCGCGCGGACCCTTCGCTCCACGGCAGCTTGAAGTAGAAGTGGTGCCCCGCGCTCCAGGGCAGGGGCTCGTCGCCCAGGTTCTCGAACGAGAGGTTGCACGTGAGGCCGAATGCCGTGAAGCGGTAGCCCACGCGGAACTCATACTGGAACGGGTAGCACGACCGCGCCTCGTCCCCCGGGACAAGCACGGCCTCGAACCCTCCCTCGTCAACCCTGGCCGCGCGGAACTCGCCCTGCCGCGCTAGGCCGTGCATGGGCATGGGCCGGCGCACCCCCCGAGCGTCCCGCCAGAAGCCGATCTCGCCCCGGTCGAACGAGCGGCCGCAGAACGGGAACAGGATCGGGTTGCCCCCGCGCGCCTTCGGGACCTCCTCGATCGAGGCGATCTCCGGCCAGTGGATCACGTCGCGCACGGATCCGTCGCCCATGGTCACGTTCCAGTTCATGAGGCGCGCGCCCAATTCGGGCATCGCCATGAACGTCGAGCCGCCGACGCGCCAGCGGATCAGCGTTCGCCCCAGGTACTGAATCTTCTCCATGCCGGGAATGAGAGCGTCGGGCAGAGCAGTGCAACCTGCCCCCGTTCGGGCCTACCTGGCGGAGAAATCGAACTGGATCCGCTCGTGGCCGGTGTAGCCGGTCGGATAGCGGTGCCCCTTGTACTCGATCTCCACGGCCGCCTGGTCGGAGGCGGTCAGGTACAGAGGCACATTGGGGAACTCCTTGCGCTCGCCGGCCTGCAGCGGGCCCTGGAAGAGCTCCGCGCCGTCCGACTTGCGCACCACCTTGATCCGCACCTGCTCGACGGCCACGATCGCGACGCCGGCGGACGGCGCCGGGGCCTCGGCCAGCTCGGCGGCCGGCGCGGCGGACCGCGCCACCTTGGCGACGGGGCCCGAGTCCGAGATCGACTTGATGATCCAGACCGCCGCGAGGAGCAGCAGGACCCCCACGAGCACGATGCCGCCCTTGAAGACCAGGTTGGGGTCGATCGCCGGGCCCTTGGGGAGGTTCTCGCCGGGCCGCTGGAACCTCGCGGGATGGGGCCGCTGGAGGGGCTCTGCGGCCTGCGCCTCGGGCTGCGCGTCGCCGCGCTCGTCGCCGGACGAGATGGCCAGGTCCATCCTGCCGTACACCTCGCGGCTCGGCTGGCGCACCCTCGGCTCGCCGCCGCGCAGCGCCGTGTAGTCGTTCAGGAGCCGATCGGAGGGTATCCTCAGGTAATTCGCGTAGCCGCGCAGGAACCCGCGCGTGTAGATGTCCGTGAGTCCGATCTCGAACTGGTTGCCCTCAAACTTCTGCAGGTACTCGCCGCGAATCTTCGTCGCCTCGGCCGCTTCGCGGATGGATATGCCCTTCTTCTTGCGGGCCTCCTCCAGGCGTTCTCCAATAGTCTGCATGGTCGATCAGTTACAGGTTTTTGAGGGCAGGGAAAGAATGATTTGTCCGGTTCGGTGCAGGCCGGCCTCACTGCGAGTCCAGGTCGCCGAGGATTTCCCGGGGGCTTGATCCGTTCTCGGGCCCGACAATGCCCTTCTCCTCCATCATCTCCATGATCCGGGCCGCCCTGTTGTAGCCGATCCGCAGCCTGCGCTGGAGCATCGAGGTGCTTGCCCGCCGCGTGGCCTTGAGGACGTCAAGCGCCCTTGAATACAGCTCCTCGTCGCTCCCCATGTCGCCGTCCTCCTCCTCGTCCCCCTCCTCCTCCTCCTCGCTCGAGGCGCGGTCGATCTGCTGCTGGACCGAGTGCGCGAACTGGGGAGGGCCGTTGCGCTTGAGGAACTCCACGATCTCGTGGATCTCCTCCTCGCTGACAAACGCGCCCTGCGCCCGGACGAGCCGCGACGTGCCGGGCGGCGAGAAGAGCATGTCACCCTTGCCGATCAGGGTCTCCGCGCCCTTGGTGTCGAGGATGGTGCGCGAGTCCACCTGCGAGGCGACCTGGAAGGCGATCCGCGAGGGAAGGTTGGCCTTGATGACGCCCGTGATGACATTCACCGACGGCCGCTGGGTCGCGATGATGAGGTGGATGCCGGCCGCGCGCGCGAGCTGCGCCAGGCGGGCGATCGACGTCTCGATCTCCGCCGGGGCGAGGATCATCAGGTCGGCGAGCTCGTCGATGATCGCGACGATGTAGGGCAGGTGCTCGGGGATCTCGAGCCCGTCGGCTCCGAGCGCGTCCAGCCCCTGCAGCGAGGCCTGCGCCTCGGCGTGCAGCTTGGCGTCCCTCTTGCGCGTGTTGAAGCCGACGATGTTCCTCACATTCGCCTTCGCGAAGATCTGGTACCGCTGCTCCATCTCCCCGAGAAGCCACTTCAGGGCCGCCGGGACCTTCTTAGGCTCCGTGACGACGGGGATGAACATGTGCGGAAGGCTGTTGAACACCTTCAGCTCGACGACCTTGGGGTCGACCATGATGAGCCGCACGTCCTTCGGGCTCTTCGAGTAGAGGATGGATGTGACGATCGAGTTTATGCAGACCGACTTTCCGGAGCCCGTCGCGCCGGCGATCATGAGGTGCGGCATCTTGGCCAGGTCCGAGACGAGCGGCCTGCCCGAGACATCGCGCCCCAGCGCGATCGGCAGCTCCGCCTTCGCCGAGGCCCAGTCCTCGCTCTCCAGAAGCTCGCGCATGCCGACCGGGGTCGGGTTCAGGTTCGGGACCTCGACGCCCACGGCGGCCTTCCCCGGGATCGGGGCCAGGATGCGGACGGACTGCGCGCGCATCCCGAGCGCGATGTTCTTCTCGAGCCCCGCGATCTTCTCGACGCGCACGCCGGGCGCCGGCACGACCTCGTAGCGGGTGATGACGGGCCCGACGTGGATCTCTCCCAGCGAGACCTCGACGCCGAATTCCCCGAGGATCCGCAGGAGCGTCTCCGCGTTGTGCCGGTGCTCCTCGTCGCTGTTCCCCGCGGCCGGCTTTGCCTGCTCCTTGAGGAGCTTGACGGGCGGGAACTCGTAGTTCGCGTCAAAGGTCTGGGGAAGCACGACCTTCGCCTTCTTCGGCTCCTCCGGCTTGACGATCGTGAGCGCTATCTTGGCCGCGGGCTCCCTGGGCAGCGGCGGCCTCGCCTCGACCCTCGGCTGGGGCTCGGCGACCGGGAACGAGGGCCGGGAAAGGGTGCGCGAGAGCGGGTCGTCCGGGGCCCGGGCGACGAGGATCTTCTTAGCCCCCGTCGGGCCCACCGGAGGCGCAGGCACCGGCGGCAGGGGCGCGGCGATCGCGATCTTCTGCTTCTCGCGCTCCTCCTTGCGCTTGGCCCTCTCCTCGATGAGGGCCGCCTTCCGCTGCGCCCGCGAGGCCCTCCATTCGGTGAAGTTCGAAAGGATCCTCTCGATCTCGGCGCCGATGTCCTTCGTGACCACGAACAGCAGCGCGAACGAGTAGATCGCCCCGAGGAGGAGGCCCGAGCCGAACGGCCCCAGGGCGTCCGAAAGCATCCGCTTGTAGATGATCTGGCCGATCAGGCCCCCCCACGCATTCGGGAAGGTGTCGTTCGGCTTCACGCTCTCGAACATGGCGAGCAGCCCCGCCATCGACACGATCCCTATCACGACTGCCGTCACGCGCGTGCCGACCAGGTGCCTGGAGTTCCTGACCGCGACGAAGAACATCCAGTAGAGGGCCAGCGGCAAGAGCCACGTGCTGATGCCGATAGAGTAGAAGAGCACCCAAACGGTGTCCGCGCCCAGCCAGCCGACCCAGTTCTTGCCCACGGGCGAGGTCGAGTGAAAGCCTGTCTGGCCGGGATCGTAGTCGATCAGCGCCGCGGTGAGGTAGGTCGCGGCTATGAAACACAGCGTAGCCGCCAGCCAGTTGGGGCGGTAACGGGGCCCCTGAAACGATGGGCCTCCGTTTGGATTTGAACTATCTGATTTGGGCATCTGTGCTTCCGGGCGCAGCGACGTGCGGATTGGACGTTAGTATCCGGGCTGGTCAAATGTAAACCCCTCCCGACCTTTTTTACAATAATCTCGATATCTGTAGCCATGCGAGAAGTTCTTCAGTTCCAACCAATTTACCAAGAACGCGTCTGGGGCGGCCGCAGGCTCCAGACACTTCTCGGCCGGGAACTCCCGTCCGGCCCGCCGATCGGCGAGAGCTGGGAGATTGTCGACCGGCCGGAGGCGCAGTCGCGGATAAGGAAGGGGCGCTTCGGAGGGGCGACGCTGCGCGAGCTCATTGAGCGCCATTCTGCCGAGGTCATGGGGCCGGGCTGGAAGCCGTCGGCGCCCTTTCCCCTGCTCGTCAAATGGCTCGACTGCTCCGAGAGGCTCAGCCTGCAGGTGCATCCCCCCGCGGCGGTGGCGCCGGGCCTGGGGGGCGAACCGAAGACCGAGAACTGGTATGTCGCGCATTCGGCGCCCGGCGCGTCGCTCTTCGTGGGCCTGAAGCCCGGGGTGACCCGCGCCGCGTTCTCGAGGGCCGTCGCCGACGGCACCGCCGAGAACTGCGTCAACAGGGTCTCGGTCGCGGCGGGGGACTCGGTGCTTGTGCGCAGCGGCCAGGTCCACGCCATAGACGCCGGCAACCTCATTCTCGAGATACAGCAGAACTCCGACACGACCTACCGCCTTTACGACTGGGGGCGGGTCGGGCTCGACGGAAGGCCGCGCAAGCTCCACGTCGAGGAGTCGATGCGCTCGATCCTCTGGGACGTCGGGCCGCCCGAGCTCGTCCGGGCCGCGCCCACGTCGGGCACGATCGCGTCGTGCGACGAGTTCTCGATCAGGCGCGTGGTCCTCGGCAAGGGCGAGTCGCTGAGGTTCCGGCCGGGCGAGCAGCCGAGGATCCTGAGCGTGGCCGCGGGCGAGCTAGCCCTTTCGGGCGCCGCCTCCGGCGCAAAGGCGCTCTCGTGGGGCGACAACACGCTCCTCCCCTGGTCGGCGGACCTTGAATTCGTGGCGCATGATCCCTCGATCATCCTGGTTACGGAGGGCTTCGCTTGAGCGGAACCGCCAAGGTGTCCCTCTGCCTGGTCGGGCTCTTTGCGCTGGCGGCGCTCGCCTGGATGGCCTTCCTGCCCACCGTCGTCGAGCGCGGGGTTCGCTCGGCCACCGGCTTCGACGTCCGGATCAACGTGCTCAGCGCAAACCCCTTCACCGGCCGTGTCGTCGCCACGGGGATCGCGGCGAGGAACCCCCCGGCCTTCCCGGCCCCGGACTTCCTGGTGCTGCGGGAGCTGCGGGCAGACGTGAACCTCTTCTCGTGGATCTTCACCGACCGCATCGTGATCAACGAGCTCTACGTCGACGCACCGAAGATCGAGATCGTGCGGCGGCACGACGGGAAGTCGAACGTGGGCGAGTTCACCGCCGCGTTCTCCCGGGGAGGCGCGGCGGCGCCGGCCGCCTCCGCGCAGCGCGGCCACAAGACATGCCTGATCAAGACGCTGCGGATCCGGCTGGGGGACCTCGTCATCGCCGACTACTCGGGCTCAAAGCCCGACGAGACGGCCTACAAGCTCAACATCGACCACACCTACGCCAATGTGTCCGAGCCGAAGCAGCTCCTCGTGCCGGAGGTCGTCAGGAGCCTCTATTCCTTCGGGCTTCACCACGACGCCGCGAAGCTCCTGCCGGGCGACTTCGGCCGCGCCCTGGGCGACGCCGTAGGGGGCGCCGCGCACGTCGGGACGAAGCTCAAGGACGCAGGGCAGAAGGCCGGGGAATACCTCAAGGGCCTCCTCGACAAACTTGAACAATCGGCGAAGCCGTAGTTTAGTTGCGGTCTTTTTTAATGAGCAGCACCAAGACCGACGACGCAAAGCACACTCCGGCGCCTGAAAAGGCGCAGAACCCGGCGCCCGAGCAGGGGAAGGCCCCGGCTCCCGGGCAGGCCCTGGCCGTCGCGGACGCCGCGGAGCAGGTCGCGGCCGCGAGGAAGGAGGCGGCCGCGAACCACGACCGCTACGTGCGCGCCGTCGCGGACCTTGAGAACTTCCGCCGCAGGACGGTGAGGGAGAAGGACGAGCTGCGCCTCTTCGCCGCCTCGCGCCTGCTGGAGGACCTCCTGCCCGCTCTCGACAACCTGAGCCTCGGGCTCGCCGCCGCGAAGAAGCCGAACGCGGACCTCAAGGCCCTTGCCGGCGGCGTCGAGCTCGTGCAGCAGCAGCTCAAGGGGGCCCTCGCGGCGCACGGCCTGAAGGAGATCAATCCCGTGGGCGAGGCCTTCGACCCCCACCAGCACGAGGCGATCTCGCACCAGCCCAGCCCGGACGTGGAGCCGGAGCACGTGCTGACGGTCGTGCGCACGGGCTACGTCCTGAACGGGCGCCTGCTGCGCCCCGCCTCGGTGATCATCTCGAGTGGCAAACCGGCCAAGGAGGCGCGCTAGGACATGGCCAAGGAGGATTACTACGACCTGCTCGGCGTCGCAAAGGGCGCCACCGAGGAGGAGCTCAAGAAGGCGTACCGCAAGAAGGCGGTCCAATACCACCCCGACAAGAACCCAGGCAACAAGGAGTCCGAGGAGATGTTCAAGAAGGTGTCCGAGGCCTACGAGGCGCTGAAGGACCCGGAGAAGAGGGCGGCCTATGACCGCTTCGGGCACGCCGCGTTCCAGGGGCCAGGCGCCGGCGGGCGCGGCCACCCCGGGGCGGGCGGGTTCCACGATCCGTTCGACATCTTCCGCGAGGTCTTCGGCCAGGGCGGGGGCGGAGGCGGCATCTTCGACGAGATGTTCGGGGGCGGCGGGCGCGACGGGGGCCGCGACGGCTCGGACCTTCGCTACGACCTTGAGATCACGCTCGAGGAGGCCGCGCGCGGCGTGGAGAGGGAGATCTCATTCCGGAAGCTCGTGAGCTGCGAGCACTGCCACGGCTCCGGCGCGGAGCCCGGCTCAAAGAGGGTGACGTGCCCCACCTGCCGGGGCGCCGGCCAGGTCCGCCGCTCGGGCGGGATCATCGTGTTCACGCAGACGTGCCCGACCTGCGGGGGCGCCGGGGTGAAGATCGAGAAGCCCTGCTCGGCCTGCCACGGCGAGGGGCGCGTCGCGAAGACGACCAAGCTCAACGTGAAAATACCGCCCGGGGTCGACACCGGCTCCCGGCTTCGCTCCGCGGGCAACGGAGAGGCCGCCGCCGCCGGGGGGACCCCCGGGGACCTGTACATCGTGCTCTCGGTGAAGGAGCACGAGCTCTTCGAGCGCCAGGGCGACGACCTCTTCTGCGAGATCCCGATCAAGTTCACCCTGGCGACGCTCGGCGGCTCGATCGAGGTGCCCACGCTCTCGGGCAAGGCGAGCCTCAAGATCCCCGCGGCAACGCAGAGCGGCACGACCTTCCGGCTGCGCGACCGCGGGATGCCGTCCCTGCGCGGCGGGCGCCACGGGGACCAGCTGGTCCGGGTGCACGTCGAGGTCCCGGCGTCGCTCTCGGCCGAGCAGCGGAGGATCCTGGAGGAGTTCGCGCGCGTCAGCGGCGACGCGCACGAGCCGACCTCGCGCAAGTTCTTCGAGAAGGCGAAGAAGTTCTTCTGACATGCCCGCGTCCGCCCCAATGCCCGAATGTCCCAGGCTCGTCTCGCTCAAGCGGGCCGTCGCGATCCGCCGCAGGGCCGCGCGCGCGGGAGTCGCGTTTGTCCTGACGAACGGCGTGTTCGACCTCCTGCATCCCGGCCACGTGTCCTTCCTCGAGGCGGCCCGGAGGCTCGGCGGCAGGAAGGGGATGCTCTTCGTCGCCCTGAATTCCGACGCGAGCGTCAGGCGGCTGAAGGGACCGCGGCGCCCGGTCATGGACGAGGCCGCGCGCGCCTACACCCTCGGCCAGCTGCGCTCGGTCGACGGGATCGTCATCTTTAGGGGCAAGCGGCTCGCCCGCGAGATAGCGGCGCTCAAGCCCGACATCTACTGCAAGGCGGGGGACTACACCCTCGCCGGGCTCGACCCCGCCGAGCGGGCGGCGCTCGAGGCCGCGGGGTCGAGGATCGTTTTCCTGCCGTTCCTGCGCGGCTTCAGCACGACGAGGCTCATCCGCAGCATCCGGGCCGCGGGGGCGGCCTGACACGGCGCCGGCACCCGCATGCGCGTCGCAATCCTCGGCTCGGGCCGCGGCTCCAACGCCGAAGCGATCCTGCTGGCCCAGGAGGCCGGCCGGCTCGGCAGGGCCCGTGTCGTGGCCATCTTCTCCGACGTCGCCGGCGCCGGCATCCTGGCGCTTGGCCCCCGGTTCGGGGTCCCCTCCCTTTTCGTCGATCCCGCCCCCTTCAGGACGAAGCTCGACGGCGAGGGCGAGGCGAGGTTCGTGGCCGCCATCGGCGCGGCCAGCCCGGACCTGGTCGTGCTCGCGGGGTTCATGCGGGTGCTCAAGCCCGGGTTCCTCGGCGCGTTCGGCGGCCGCATCATAAACCTCCACCCGAGCCTGCTTCCCAACTTCCCGGGCCTCGACGCCATCGGCCAGGCGCTTCGCGCGGGCGCCAGGGTCACCGGGTGCACGGTCCACTACGTGACCGCCGCCGTCGACGGGGGGCCGATCCTCGGCCAGGCCGCGGTGCAGATCCTGGACGGGGAGACCCACGATTCCCTGGCCGCGAAGGTGCACGCGGCGGAGCATGCGCTCCTGCCCTCGGTGATCGCGCGGCTGAGCGAGAAGGGGACCGCGGGCTAGAGGCCGATGGAGCTCTGGGAATCCAGGATGGAGATCGCGGCGGGCTCGGCCGAGGCCGCCGAGCTCGCCCTCCTTGAGGCCGGGCTCGGCTCCTGGTCCGTCCTCGAGGACGCGGTCGCCGGGAAGGCATGGATAGTCGGGTACTTCCGGACCGCGGCCGAGGCCGGGGCCCGCCGGGCGGAGCTCAGGGCAGCCCTGCCGTTCGAGACCCCGGGCGACCCCTCGGCGCGGCGGCTCCCCGATTCCGACTGGAGATACAGCTACCGGGACCACTTCAAGCCCTGGGCCTTCGGTCGCCTGCACTGGGTTCCCGTGTGGGAGCGGGATTCGTTCCGCCTGCCGCCGGGTCACTCGGCGCTCTGGCTCGACCCCGGGATGGCGTTCGGCACCGGCAACCACGAGACAACGAGGCTCTGCATCGAGCGGCTGGTGGGGTTCGAGGCGGGCCTCGCCGGCGGCGCGGCGGCCGCACCCGGCCTGCGCGTCGTCGACGCCGGATGCGGCTCGGGGATCCTCGCCCTGTCGGCGAGCCTCCTCGGGTTTCGGGACGTCTCGGGCTTCGACATCGATCCCGAGGCCGTCCGCGTCAGCACCGAGAACGCCCAGCTCAACGGGCTCTCCGAGAGGGTCCGGTTCGCCACGGCGGGCCTGGCCGGCGGGCTGGCGGGCGCCGGTGCGGGGGTCGTCCTGGCGAACATCCAGGCGGACGTCCTCGCCCGCAACGCGGGCGCGCTCGCCTCCGCCGTCGCGCCGGGCGGCCTCCTTGCGATGAGCGGGATCCTTGCGGCCGAGGCCTCGGCCGTCAGGAGCGCCTTCGCCCAAGTCGCCCCGGGCTGGACCGCCGATTCGCGCGTCCTCGGAGAATGGTGCGACCTCTGCCTGCGCCGCCCGGCCGCCTAGGGGTCAGGAGAACAGCTCCGGAGTGGTCCGGGTCAGGAATTCCTCCATGTAGGCCGTCGTGGCCTTGCCCTCAATGAACAGGGGGTCGGCCATGATGGCCTTGTGGAGGGGGATCGTCGTCTTTATCCCGCGGATCAGGTACTCGCTCAGGGCCCTGTAGGCCCGCTCAAGGGCCTCCTTGCGGGTGGAGCCGAAGCAGATGAGCTTCCCGATCATGGAGTCATAGTACGGCGGGATCGTGTAGCCGCTGTAGATGTGGCTGTCCACGCGGACGCCGTGCCCGCCCGGCGGGTAGTAGAGGCCGATCGTGCCGGGCGACGGGGCGAAGTTGCGGGCGGGATCCTCCGCGTTGATCCGGCACTCGATCGCATGCTTCTCGAACGTGACGTCGCTCTGGTCGAGCTCCAGCTTGTCGCCGTTCGCGATGTGAATCTGCTGCTTCACCAGGTCGATCCCGGTCACCTCCTCGGTGACGGGATGCTCCACCTGGATCCGCGTGTTCATCTCGATGAAGTAGAAGTTGCCCTTGGGATCCACGAGGAACTCGATCGTCCCGGCGTTCTCGTACTCGGCGGCCTCCGCCGCGCGCACCGCGGCCTTGCCCATCTTCTTGCGCAGGTCGGGCGTCAGGAACGGGGACGGGGCCTCCTCGATCAGCTTCTGGTGGCGCCGCTGCACCGAGCAGTCCCTTTCCCCGAGGTGGATCACCTTGCCGTGGCTGTCGGCGAGGATCTGGAACTCGATGTGCCGGGGCCGCTCGATGTACTTCTCCAGATAGACCCGCCCGTCGCCGAACGCCTTCTCCGCCTCGTTGCGGGCGACGTGGAATTCCTTGGCAAAGGAGACGTCATTGTGGGCGATGCGCATCCCGCGACCGCCGCCGCCCGCGACCGCCTTGATGATGACGGGGTAGCCGATGGAGCGCGCGATCTTGACCGCCTCCGCCTCGGCCTCGACCGGCCCGTCGCTTCCGGGGACCGTGGTGACATGGGCCTTGCGGACCGTCTCCCTTGCGACCGACTTGTCACCCATCAGTTTGATCGACTTTGACTTGGGTCCGATGAACTTGATGTTGCACGACTCGCACTGCTCGGCGAACTTCGCGTTTTCCGAAAGGAAGCCGTACCCGGGGTGGATCGCATCCACGTCGGCGATCTCGGCCGCGCTTATGATCCGGTCGGCCCGGAGGTAGCTGTCCGCGCTGCGCGGGCCCCCGATGCAGATCGCCTCGTCCGCGAGCTGGACATGCAGCGACTGGACATCGGCCTCGGAATAGATCGCGAGGGTCTTGATGCCCATCTCCCTGCAGGCGCGAACGATTCGGAGGGCGATTTCGCCACGGTTGGCGATAAGAATTTTCTGGATCATCGATTCGTCAATTAGACGCCCGATTCACGTCAGGAGTGCCTCCTGTTCGGAATCGGCCGGGTTTGAGGCTTTGGGTCAGCCCTGCCTCAACTTGAAAAGACGCTGGCCGTATTCCACCGGCTGGCCGTTCTCGACCAGTATCTCGACGACCGTGCCCTTCGCCTCGGCCTGGATCTCATTCATGATCTTCATCGCTTCAATGATGCAGACCAAGGAGTTATCCTCGATCTTCGAGCCGAGATCCACGAACGGCTTACTCTCAGGCGACGGGGACCGGTAGAAGGTCCCCACCATGGGCGACTTCACATAGGTTATCCCTGGCTCCTCGGTCACGGCCTGGGCTCCTCCCGTGGTCGGCTGGAGCGGGGCTGGCACCGGCATAGGAGGCGTCGAGTTCGACTCGGCTGGGATGAATGGCGGATTCGAGCCCCTGGAGGTCGACACAACAGGCAGACCATTCGCGCCACGCCGGATCTTCAACTTGAAGCCCTCTTCCTCCACCGCGAACTCGGTGAGCTCAGAGCGTTTCATCAAGTCGATTATCTGTTTGATTTGTTTAAGGTCCAAAGAAGGCCTTTGTTGAAGATGCTGGACGCACTTGTCTGTTAGTAGGGTTGGACGTTCCAGCGTTCAAAACGAGTAAGGTCAACACGCATATTTTGTTTAGACGCCAACGATATGCGATAATGCGTTTTTCTGTGAAAAATGGCCGTTTTGGCCGATTTTTTTGAATATATTCGTGCTTTTTAAATGAATCCTGGGTCGGGCTCAAATGCCCGGTCTTCCTTTTTTGGGCCGTTGTCCGCCGCCGCCGCAAGCCCGGTTCCCAGGGCTTGAAGAGCCGCTTTAGGCGCAGCGGGAGCGAGCCGGCGGCCGGCCCGGGATCCGGCGGCGGCCGGCCCTGGGCCGCTGCTTCATCCACCCGCGTTTCGGGCCACGGCCCCGGCCGACCCCGCCGAGACCGGCCAGACCCGGCCTTTGTATAAAATGCGCGGATACAGTTCTGGGCGGCCGGCGGCGACCGCCGCACCCCTGGTCGGGCGGGCCGGAATCACCCTGAAAAACGGGCCACATTTTCCGCCCAAAATAATCAAGGCAAACTAATGGTACCTAATATTTTAGAGGATGGCGCCTTTTGGGCCAAAGAAAGGTCTTGAAGAGGTCTGTCATAGGTTCATGTTCCGCCCTCCCTTCGGTTCTTGGGCTGCTGGTGAAAGCCAGGCAGTGAGACGAATCAGGGCCGCAAGCAGCTGTTCCCTCGCCAGGATTTTTCCGGAAGTTCTGGAATAGATGTTGACGGAGGAATCGCAGAAGTTCTTGCTGGAAATCTTTCCCCTATGGGGAGGCTCTTTGAAATTTACTTTGTGCGATTGATTGGGACC
>CAYVKH010000043.1:0-28180 GCA_964451965.1 uncultured Opitutaceae bacterium | reverse complement strand
TCCGGGACGAGTCGAACCACATCGAGGTGTTCCGCAACCTGTTCATGGACCTGGTTGAGGAGAACCGCGAGATCTGGTCGCCCGAGTACAAGGAGGAGCTCCGCGGCCTCATGCGCGAGGCGATCTCCCTGGAGAAGGACTTCATCCGCGACTGCCTGCCCGTCAACGCAGTCGGGCTAAGGCTCGAGGATTTCCAAACCTACATCGACTACATCGCCGATCGCCGCCTTGAAGGCTGCGGTCTGGCGCCGCTATCCGGCGGCATCAAAAATCCCCTGCCTTGGCTCGCCGAGATGATGGACATCGCGAAGGAACAGAACTTCTTCGAGGGCAGGGTCACCGAGTACCAAAAAGCTTCCTCATTGACTGTCGCCTCGGACGACGAGCTCTGACCGCAGGGCCGTACGAATCGAAGATCTCAGTAGCGCCGACCGTCCCCTCATCGCTCCAGAGGATCCTTTGTCTGCCGCCGCCGGCAAAAGGGGCCCTCATCGCTCCGCCCCAATCTCCGCCTGTTGCAACTCTTTTTTAAACTGGAACTTCGCTAATGAACAATATTCCCCTGGCTCATGACCTCGCCCTCAAGCGCACGGTCCACGCTCCCGTAGATCAGAAGCCCATGTTCGCCTGGCGCGACGTGATCGCGCCCACCGAAATCTCGAGTCCTTCGATTGTCCTGCTGTGCCCGCACGGGGAGGAGCGCTTCGACATGACCGAGGTCGCCGACACGCTCGGAAAGGCGCTTACAAACGTCTGCATCTCGCAGGGGGAGAAGGAGATATTCACTGACAAGAACAGAAACTGGGTGGCCCAGATCTGCCGCGAGCTCGCCGGGAACCTGACCGAGATGGCCCGCAAGCAGAACCCCCTCCGGCTGACGCTGAACGGGCTCTATGAGCTGATCGAGAAGACCCTCGTCGACAACAATGCCTACATGGTGGCGAAGAGCCTCCTGCTCAACCGATCGCGCAAGATCTCGGTCAGCCGCGAGTCCGCGGCACAGAGCACGGTCCGCGTCATCCGTCGGAACAGCCAGATCGTGCCGTGGAACGACCACAAGGTTGAGATCGCGGTGAGGAAGACCTTCCTGTCGCTGGCCCGCGACTCGGCACCCGCGGTCGCGATCGCGAAGGCCGTCTCGGAGCGGGTCCTCGCCTCAAATCAGGCCTTCGTAAGGATCGAGGAGGTCCAGGACATCGTCCAGGAGGAGCTTATGAAGGCGGGCCACTACAAGGTGGCGGAGGCCTACATCCTCTTCCGGGCGGAGCGGGCCGCCGCTCGCGACAACGGCGGGTCGGACACGATCGAGGCGGCGCCGGACAGCACGGCCGGGACCCAGGAGACGCTGGTGGTCGTCAAGAAGCAGAGCGGGGAGACGATCCTGTGGGACGGCGCCGACCTCCGGAAGAGGATCGAGTTCGCAATGACCGGGCTCGAGCTCTGCCTGACGGGCGAGGAGATCGAGTTTGAGCTCCGGCGTGCGGCCTACGACCAGATTTCCCAGAAGGACCTGGATGCGACCATCATCCTCAACTCCAAGACCCTGATCGAGAGGGACGCGGATTTCGCGAAATTCGCCGGGAGGATCCAGCTGACCTACATCTACGAGGAGGTGCTGGGCTGGGACATCCTTCGCGACGGCATCGGGAAGCTGAAGGAATGCCACCGCAAGGCGTTCAAGAAATACATCGAGCACGGGATCGCCATCAAGAGGCTCAATCCGCGCCTCCTGGAATACGACATGGAGAGGCTCGCGGGCGCCCTCGATCCGTCATCGGACCTGGAGTTCGACTTCCTTGGGGTGCAGACGCTCTACGACCGCTACCTGGTTGTCGACAAGGTGTCGAAGCCCTCGCGGAGGATAGAGACGCCGCAGTTCTTCTGGATGCGGGTGGCGATGGGGCTGTTCCTCGAGGAGAAAGGGGAGCGTGAATCCAAGATCTGCGCATTATATGATTTGTACAAAACGCGCCGGTTCTGCTCTTCGACACCCACGCTTTTCAACAGCGGGACTCTGCATTCTCAGCTGTCGAGTTGTTTCCTGTATTTTGTGGACGACTCTATCGAAGGAATCTTCCAACGAGGAATCGCGGAGAATGCTTATCTATCGAAGTGGGCCGGCGGTCTCGGTGGATCGTGGACAGCAGTACGCGGTACAGGTGCATATATCGGCGGAACCAACGGTGATTCGCAAGGCGTTATACCTTTCTTAAAGCTTCATAATGACCAACTTGTAGCAGTCAATCAAGGCGGGAAACGGCGGGGGTCGGGCTGCGCATACCTTGAAAGTTGGCACAATGATATCTTCGAGTTTCTCGAACTCAGGAAGAACACGGGGGACGACCGGCGTCGTACTCATGATATGAATACGGCAAACTGGATTCCCGACTTGTTCATGAAGCGCATGGAGGCTAGGGGTACGTGGACACTATTCCGCAGCAACGAGGTGCCGGATCTCCACGAGACATTTGGGAAGAAGTTCGAGGAACTCTATCTCAACTACGAAAGGCTGTCGGAGGAGGGCAAGGTGTATGGGCACAAGATCGAGGCCCTGGATCTCTGGAAGAAGATGCTCTCGATGATTTTCGAGACCGGACATCCGTGGATTACGTTCAAGGATCCCTGCAATGTGCGTTCTCCCCAGGACCACGTCGGCGTCGTGCATTCATCCAATCTTTGCAGTGAGATCACCTTGAATACCTCCAAGGATGAGACCGCGGTCTGCAACCTGGGATCGGTGATTGTGGAGACGCATCTTCTTCCCGACGGTTCGCTCGACCACCGAAAACTCCGCGAGACAATCCGGATGGCGGTGCGGGCTCTGGACAACGTGATCGACATCAATTTCTACCCGACCGAGGCGGCACAGCGCTCGAACAAGCGCCATCGGCCGATCGGCTTGGGTATGATGGGGCTCGCGAACACGCTCTACATAAAGGGCATAGCATTCGCTTCGCCTGACGCCGTCGAATTCAACGACGAGGCGATGGAGGCGATTGCCTTCTATGCCTACGAGGCCAGTTCCGACCTGGCGGCTGAGCGCGGTGCGTATTCGACGTACAAGGGGTCCAAGTGGGACCGCGGCCTTCTGCCTCCGGACACGGTGGACCTCCTTGAGAGGGAGCGCGGGCTCCCAATCCAGGTGCCGCGAGGTTCGCGGATGGACTGGACTCCCCTGCGCTCGAAGATCGCCGCCCAGGGGATGCGCAACAGCAATGTCCTTGCGATCGCGCCCACGGCGACGATCTCGAACATCACGAACACGTCACCGTGCATCGAGCCGACCTACAAGAACCTGTTCGTCAAATCGAACCTCTCCGGGGAATTCATAGTCCTGAATCCCTTCCTAGTGAAGGATCTGAAGGCCCGAGGACTCTGGGACAGGGACATGATGGACAGCCTGAAGTACTTCGACGGGGAGCTGAAGGACATCGAGAGGATTCCCGCCGACCTGAAGCAGAAATACCTCACGGCATTCGACATCGACCACAAGTGGGTGGTTGATGCCGCCGCGCGCCGCCAGAAATGGATCGACCAGTCCCAGTCCGTCAACCTCTGGATCAAGACGCCGGACCTTAAGACGCTCTCCCACATGTACCGCCACGCGTGGCACGCGGGGCTCAAGACGACGTACTATCTGCGCGGCCTTGGCGCATCCAACATCGAGAAGGCGACGGTCCAGGTGAAGAAGGAGATGCGCGGCGCGGCCGGAGAGACAATGGCCGAGACGGCCACGCGCGACGCGGCGACCCTCCTTTCGACGCCGCCGTTCCCGACCGCAGAAGCGGCCCCCATACAGTATACGGCCGAGGAGAAGACCGCATGCTCCATTGAGGCGATGCGCAATGGCGGAACGTGCGAGGCGTGCCAGTAGGGGCAATCAGCCCGGGTTTCGCCTGGATTGCGAATGCGAGCCCCAAGCCGGGCCCGGACGGCGAGGGGCAGTCCCGACTTTGTTGCGGCTCAGAGCATGCGGATGTCCTTGGTGAGAAACGAACCCGTCTCGACGCTCGGATATGGTGCCAGGTGGGGCCTATCGAGCGTGCGCAATACAGCGTTTGGATGAGTCTCGCCTAGCAGCTCCGCCGCGTCCTGAATCAGCCTGTCGCTTAGGGAGACGAAGCGGATCTCCTTCGACGCGACTTCGAATTCAAATTCCTTCCACACCCCAAGAGCGTTAACCGCGTGAGTATTCGAGAGACCATCAAGTCGATTCCGTTGGCTGCTCCGCTTGTAAACCGCTACAGGGATGTGCGCGCCGCATACACCGATTGGAAGAGGCGCCGCGCCTCGAAGGATTATTGCGGGAAAGTCTTCGAGGATTTTTATGTGAACAAGAAGTGGGTCGTCCAAGGGGATTCTGTATCCGGCGACGGATCGACGATTTCAGCGACCGTCGGGATACGACTTCGGTTGCCCGACCTGGCCCGGCAACTAGGCATTAGGTCGCTGGTCGACGCCCCCTGCGGGGATTTCCTCTGGATGCGCGAGATATGCGGTGGATTCGAGAGATATGTCGGGATCGACATCGTCCCGGAATTGGTGGCGGTCAACAATCGGCTATTTGCGAGTGACCGAGTCAGCTTCGTTGTTGCTGATATCACGGCGGACCCGCTGCCACCGGGCGATGCGGTCCTGTGTCGAGACTGTTTTATCCACCTCTCAACAGCCCTAATCTGGAAGGCATTGCGCAATTTCAAGAAGGCCGGATATCGATATGTCATGCTTACGCAGAATGATCCCGTGAAGGAATACCGGGAGATCGTCACGGGCGGCTGCCGGGCCATCAACTGGCGTCTGCCACCCTTCTCTTTCCCGCGGCCCATAGAAACAATTCTTGAGAACACCGGGGACGGGCGGCTGGTCGCGATATGGGAATCGTCGTCATTGCCGATCTGAAACCCGACCAGATTCGATTCTGCCGGGGCTAATCGACAGCATCGATCCTCTTGAGCGGCAGGTCCGGCCGTGACGGGCGGCACAAGAACTTCACCGTCTCTACCGGTGCGGGGGAAGGCATCAAGCGACCGCCCCAAGTGTTAGTAGAAGGTGGCGCTATAGGGTCGATTAAGAGAGGCAGGGTTCCCCGCCTCTTTCCCCATGAAATGGGTTTGCGCAGCAGGCATGGGTGGTTCAGGCGGGGTGCAGGGATCCCGGGCAATCATTGGGACGTCCTTGGCAGCCGGAAAACTTCGCCCAAAGACCGGAACCTTTTTTCCCAAAGCCGTTCCGATAGTGTATGAATCTGCGCATCAATCCTGCTTGCCTCCCCTGGAAATCGGTTGGCCTCGGCCTTCTCCTCGCGCTCACGCCAACTGCGGCGGTGTTGGCAACCGGCGAGGCAGCGGACGCCGAAGCCCTCAGGCAGCAGGCAGTTTCACAGTACGTGGACGGCGCGACTAACGAGCTCGAGGCGTTTCGCCACCAGATCATTGCTGCCGCCCGTCCCGACAACGGGCAGGAGTGCAGGGAGGCAAAGGCCAGGCTCGACGAGTGCAGCAAACTCGTCGCAGGTCTGAAGACAGCCGATCAGAAGCACTTTGATCCCATCAAGAGCGACTACGAACGCACACGGGGTGAACTGTTGAAGGCGCTGCAGGCCGCGCAGAAGAAATAGCGCGGACCCAAGCACGCTGCCGTGGGCTGGCAGCCGGTGTATCGAGATCGGGGCCTGGGACCGGCTTGGCCCGCCAAGGTCATCGGTTGCTCGTGAATATGACTGCGCCGCGCTTGTGAACGTCGAGGGGATCCCCGCCAATTGACGCGACGGGACGGTAGTTGGCCGAGACCCATTCAAGGATCTGGCCCCCCTGGTCCCTGCTTTCGCCGTAGCGGGAGATCCCATATTCGCGAAGATCGCGGCTGACCAAGACGACCCAATCCGGCGGATGTTTCTGAAGGCCGCCGACAATGGCCTGCTCGCGATCGCCCTTGGTGGCAGCGGAGAAGAAGAAGAATGGCGCAACTGGGCTCGGCAGGCGCGCTAGGTAGTTGATCATCTCCCCCTCCGGGATGACCAGCAGGGTCTGGTCGCGGGGCGTTCGCTCGAGTTGATCATCCGCGAAATTCACAAGTGCGCCCGCGGCCTCTACTTGCGGCGGCATTGCATAGAACCTGTCGACCCCTTTTCCAACCGCGTACGTCTTCATCTCCAACAGGCTCTGCGACCGAATGGCCAGGCGAACCACGCCGGTCCCCACCAGGATGACGGTAAGGGCGACGAGGGTCGTCCTGCCCAATCGGCCGAGCCCCAACCATCCGGGCATTTCGCCAATCATCACTGCCGGCACCAGGATGCTGGAGAGGGCGGCCTGATAAAAACCAAATTGGTAGACGCGGCCATTAAGAAGCATTCGGGTCATGAGCCCCGCGGCCAGGACCGAGATCAGCCAGCGCAACGCCGGGCGCGAGACATCCTCTGCCGCCCTTGATTTCCTGACGATCGACGCCAAGGAGGCGATCAGGTAGATGAGTGTAAGGCCGAGCAAGCAGCGACCAGACCCGAGCCAGTTGATCCGGGACCACGCCAGCAACCATATCGCTCCTGCGATCAGGATGCCTGAGAATACCCGCACTGGCATCCGGCTGGTGCGATCCGCGAGCTTTGCGGCAACGGCGATCGCGCCAAGCAGGAGGACCGCGAGGAGCGTGGCGACTCCATGTTCGAGCAGGTGTGCCCATGGCCTGTCGAACCCCATGAATGTCGTTTGGACGGGATCGCTCGTGAAACGGGTTGTCGCCACGACGTTCACCCAAGCCCGTCCTGCGAACAGAAGGGCCTCCTTTGGGGGGACCTTCGTCGAGAAGAAGCCCCAAAAGACGATTGTCGGCAGCAGCGCGGACGTTGCCCACGCAATAACCGACGCGACGGGCGGCGCCTTCGCCTTCAAGAAGAAGATCAGCATTGCGGCGACCGTGACGAGGCCCGCTGCCAGCATGATCTCGGGCTTCAGCACAATGGTCAGGCCCAGCAGGCACCCGGCCGCACCGGCCCGCGAGGCAGACGGGGCCTCCAGCCACCGGAGCAGCGCAAGAACCAGAAGAAGGCACACGAGAAACCCATGCGTGGCCTCATGGGCGTAAGGCGCCGCGAAATTGTGGTTCCCTCCAAAGAACTGCGAGAACCCGAACACCGCAACGAAGACGGCGCACGATGCGAGCGCGGCGCCGCAGCCCCAGGCGCGCCTGAAGAGCGAATAAACCACGGCAACGATGGACGCAAAGACGACCAGATTGGCGGTTACCAGGACCATCAGTCCGGGACCGAAGAGCCTGAAGAGGCCGGCGTTCAGATACTGCGACAGCGGGCCGTAGAAATCGTCGACGTCGCGATAGAGCATGGCTCCGTTCGCAAGGCGCCAGGGCAGATAGAGCTCGCGGCCGAAGTCGATCAGGGGGTCCAGCCATTTTCGCCAGGACGTGGCCAGGAAGAACGCCGTCAAAAGGGCCAGCGCGGCAAGCCCGAGCAATTCTCCGGGCGCGGCGATCGGGCCCTTCGATTCGAGGGAGTGGGATTGGGCTTTGGGGTCACTCATCTCGCCTGGCTCGTCAATTCGGCGGCTGGCCGCCCACGAACCTGCTGCCGGAAGCTTGGTCCGATGGCTCCGGCGAATGCCACCCCAAAGATGGTACCTTGACGTGGCGCCAAGGCGTCTGTTGCTCTGCGGCGAAATCGCCCAAGAATCCCCGGATATGAAGATTTCCCTTATCGTTCCGATCCTGGCCATATTGGGCGCGGCGGGTGTCCTCGCCCAAACTCCTGGTCCAACCAAGGCGCCTGAGCAGACCAAGGCACGCCCCCCTTGGGAACTGGAATGGGCCTACCTGTCGAAATATCACGATGCCAACGTGCAGCTGGGTCCCCCGGCCGGCGGTGAGCAACGCGTCGTGTTCTTAGGCGACTCGATTACGGAGGGGTGGGGGCCGGCTGACGGCAAGTTCTTTGCCGGTAGGGCCTTTGTGAACAGGGGCATTGGCGGGCAGACCACCTCTCAGATGCTGGTTCGATTCCGCCAGGATGTCATCGACCTGAAGCCGGCGGCGGTCGTGATCCTGGGAGGGACAAACGACATCGCGGAGAACGGGGGCATCACGACGCTTGAGGCGATTGAGCAGAACCTGCAATCCATGGTCGAACTTGCCCGGGTGAACGGCATCCGCATCGTGTTGTCGTCCGTCCTTCCCGCAACAGGCTATCCTTGGAGGCCTGGGATCCAGCCGGCGGACAAGATATCCGAACTGAACCGATGGATCGCGTCATTCTGCGCGAGGAACGGCCTGGTCTACCTCGACTACTACTCGCCCATGGTGGACGACAGGCGCGGATTGCGTCCGGAGCTCTCAACGGACGGAGTGCACCCAAACGGCGCAGGATACGCCGTGATGGAGCCGTTGGCCGAGAGCGCAGTCCAAAAGGTGTTGAAATGACGGAGAGTCCCTGACTTCGGCGAAAAAGGCGCTGTGCGCCGCGGCTTTCAGGGTGTAGGCTGCACAAAAGGCGATCCGGCAGTGCGCCGGCTCGGCTTGGTTTCAATGTTGCCCATGAAAACCCTGATTGCTACCTGCATTGCGGCGACCTGTGGAGTCGCCGCGATGGCCCAAACAAATCAAAACGATGCCGAGCGCTGGCTGGCAAAGGCCGAGCTGGCTCCGCCGTTTGCGGCACCGGCCTCCCGGGAGGCGTGGGAGGCCAAGCGCCAGGACGTGAGGGCCGAGCTCTGGAAGCTGCTCGGCCGGCTGCCCCCGCGGCCCAAGACACCAAGCGTCCAGACCCTGTCGCGCGAAGACCGAGGCGACTATGTGGTGGAGAAATTCCAGTTCGATAACGAGGCGGGCTCCACGGTTCCCGGTTACCTGTTTCTGCCGAAGAAGGCGCCCGGAAAGCTGCCGGCGATCCTGTACTGCCACTGGCACGGCGGCGAATACGACATCGGCAAGGAGGAGCTTTTCCAGGCAAAGCACACCCCGGAGGCGCCGGGACCGGCCTTTGCGAGGCGCGGCTATGTCGTCCTCGGCATCGACGCCAGCGGGTTCGGAGAGCGCAACGGCCACGGCCCCGACGGCCCGGCGGAGAGGAGCGGCGCCGCCGAGGAGACGGCCGCCAAGTTCAACCTCTGGGTGGGACGCACGTTCTGGGGCATGCTGGTGCGCGACGACCTGATGGCGCTTGATTACCTGGCGTCGCGGCCGGAGGTGGATCCGGACAGGATCGGGGTGACGGGCATGAGCATGGGCGCCACGCGCACGTGGTGGCTGATGGCGCTCGATGAACGGCTGAAGACCGGGGTGGCGATTGCCTGCATGACCCGCTACCAGAACATGATCGGGCACGGGGCCATCCATGAGCACGATATCGGCTACTTCGTGCCGGGCATGCTGAACCACTTCGACTCCGAGGCCGTGATCGCCCTGATCGCGCCCAGGCCGGTGCTGTTCCAGACGGGCGACAGGGACGGCGGCTCGCCCGTGGATGGTGTCCATGCCATCGAGGCGGCCGTGCGGCCCGTGTATGGGCTCTACGGCAGGGAAAGCGCGTTTCAAAGCCTTGTCTATCATGGTCTTGCCCATGTCTACACGCCGGAGATGTGGGCGAAGACCCTGGCATGGTTGGACGAGCACCTGGGCGCGCCGGCCGACAGGCATTGATGGCCCGCTGGGGGTTGCGCGCACTCACTCATGAGCACGAAGGACCGACCGGTCATCCTCCTTGACCCCTATCCCCGTCCCGTCGACCTGATATTCGATCCGGCGACAAAGGCCCGGCTGGATGCCCTGGGCGATGTGGTCTGGCACGACGGCCCGCCGGCTGCGGCGGAGCACATTGACCGTCATCTGCCCCGGACGACGATCTTGATCGGCCAGAGCGCGCTTCCGCGCGAGCGGCTCGACCGGGCGCCCCTCCTGAAGGCCGTGTTCAACGTGGAGAGCAATTTCCTGCCGAACATAGACTACGTCGAGTGCCACCGCAGGGGGATCCCCGTGCTTTCCACCGCCCCCGTGTTCGCCAGGCCCGTCGCGGAGATGGCGCTCGGCCTGGCGCTGTCCGCGGCGCGGCGCATCCACGAGGCCGACGCGTCGATAAGGTCGGGCCGGGAATCCCTCTACGGCGAACGCGACAACTTCGACTCCATCCTTCTCCACAGGCGCCCGGTGGCGCTCGTCGGCTGCGGGAACGTCGGGCGCGCGCTGCTGCCGCTCCTGCGGCCCTTCGAAGGGGAGATCCTCGTCCATGACCCATGGATCCATCCCGCCGTGCTCCGCGAGATGGGCGTTGCCCCGGTGTCGCTGGACGAGTGTTTCTCGCGGGCGGCCGTCGTGTTCCTGCTTGCGGCGACGACCACCGAGAATGCGGGCGCCATCGGGCGGGACCACTTTGCCAGGATGCGGCGCGGGGGGATCGTGGTTCTCGTGAGCCGGGCCGGCGTGGTGAACTTCAATGACCTCCTCGACGCCGCGGCCAGCGGCCACGTAAGGGCCGCGATAGACGTCTGGCCCGACGAGCCTATCCCGCCCGACCACAGGGCGAGGCGCACCCCCAACACGATCCTTCAGGCCCACCGGGCGGGCAACATACCGGAGATCTGGCCCTGGATGGGGCAGATGGTCGTGGATGACATCGAGCAGATCCTGAGGGGCCTTGCGCCAATGCGCTGCCAGCGCGCCCAGCTGGAGACCGTGACCAGGATCCGCAGCAAGCCCGTGGGTTGAACGAGGCGACGGGTGCCCTTGACGGTGCCCTTCACGGCAGGTTTGCTTGGGCATGAATCCGCGTCGGCAATATGAAACAAGGCGCATGGGCGTGTGGTTTGGCTGCGCCGTCATCCTCGCATCGCTTGCCCTATGCCCCGTTGGCCGGGCCGGGCCGGGGTCCGGCGACCAGCTGCGCCTGACGATCATCCTGACCCGCCACGGAGTGCGCTCCCCCCTGGAGACCAATGAGGAAATGGCCCAGTATGCGGCTCAACCCTGGCCAAAATGGGACGTGGCTCCCGGGATACAGACGGCGCATGGAAACAAACTGATAGCGCTGATTGGCGACTATTACAGGGCGCGCTTTGAGAGGGAACACCTCCTTACGGGGGACGCGGCAGTCGACGGGCCGCTTGTGTTCATAAGGGCGGACAACGACCAGCGGACGATCGAGACCGGCCGGATATACGGGAAGGCCTTCGTTCCGGTGGGTGAACCCGACGTGCATGCGCTGGCCGAGGGTACCGCAGACCCGCTTTTCAGGGCGAATGAGGCGCAGGTCGGCCATCCGGACACTGCGCTGGCGGTCGCATCCATCCTCGGACGCATGGGCGGGGATCCCCGAAACATTGTGCGGGCCTATGCGGCGCAGCTAGACGAACTGAGGGGGATTCTGCGCGGCGCAGCGGCGGCCCCTTCGGCACCCACGGCGCTTGACGCTCCGTCCTCGGTCGAGCCCGGGAAGAAGTACTTCGTGGTCTCCCTGAAGGGGCCGTTGAACGCGGCCCTCCTCTGCACGGACTACTTTCTCCTGGAATACACGGAGGGAATGCCGGCGCCCGACGTCGGATGGGGGAGGGTGGATGGCAGGGTCATGACCGACATGTTGGCGCTGCATGACCTCTATTTCGACCTGACCCAGAGGACCTTCTACCTGGCACAGATCGGGGGCTCAAATTTGGCGAGCCACATCGTCGACACCCTGGAGCAGTGCGCGCTTGGCCAGCCTATACCCGGCGCCCTGGGGCCGTCCGGGGAGCGCATCGTGGTCATCGTGGGTCACGATACGAACATCGCCAACATCGGGGGCCTCTTTGGGATGAACTGGTGCCTGCCCGGGACCCAGATGAATTCCACGCTGCCTGGAGGGGCCCTGGTTTTTGAGCTTTGGAAGCGCGGGGGCCAGGAGAACGCCTATTATGTGCGGGCCAGCTACGTGGCGCAGACGCTTGAGCAGATGAGGGAGGCGACGCCTCTTTCACTTGAGAGCCCGCCGGCACGTGCCCCCATATTCATCCCGGGATGCGGAGGACCGGGACCCGATTTCGACGC
Organism: uncultured Opitutaceae bacterium; assembly: GCA_964451965.1. Lineage (GTDB taxonomy): Bacteria > Verrucomicrobiota > Verrucomicrobiia > Opitutales > Opitutaceae > Palsa-1447. The sequence goes on along the minus strand of CAYVKH010000043.1, from coordinate 16,159 downwards.
GCCGCTGGCATCCTTCATTCGCCAGGCGCGGCGCGTGATAGACCCCGCATTCATCGCGCCGGAGCCATGAGCCTGTTGCAAATCCCAGGGGCCCGGCCGATTGTGGCGCGATGGTAACGATCACCGGCGAATATCAGGGGGATCTGCACTGCTCGGCCGTGCATGGGCCCTCGGGCAAGGCGCTGGAAACGGACGCGCCGAAGGACAACCAGGGGCGGGGAGAGGCGTTCTCGCCCACGGACCTGGTGGCCACGGGCTTTGCGACCTGCATCGCGACCACCATGGCCATTGTCGCCCGAAGGCACGGCGTGGAGATCGGGGGGATCCGGTATGAGGTGACGAAGGAGATGTCCTCCGATGCGCCGCGAAGGATCTCCAGGCTTGCGGCCCGCTTGTGGCTGCCGCCCTCGGCACGGGGCGTTCCTCAGGGAGTCCTCGAGAAGGCGGCAAACGCCTGTCCCGTCCACCAGAGCCTGTCCCCGGCAGTGGAGAAGACCATCGAGCTCATTTGGGAATAGCCTTCGCCGGGGGCCGCTCGGTCCCCTGCAGTTCGTAGGTTGTGTTGTAGGTCAGGCCGATCCGTCTCGTGACGAACACCTTGACCCTGAGCTTTCCAGCCAGGGGCCCGGTCGGCGTGGCGCGCCCCTCGATTCTTCGCTCATCGCCGGAGTCGCTTGTCGCATGTCCCTTGAAGTCGACCGCTTCACCCAGCGACACCCGGCGCAGATCGTCATCCGGGATCACGATCCATATGCGGCCCTGCTCGCTATAGAAAAAATAGGGGAAGACCTTCGCCGAATACGTCGACGAAAAGACGGCATTCCTGCGGAGAAATGGGGGGATCGTCATCGTAACGGTCCCGATGATGAACGACGCGGTGGCCGGCCTGACCGCGACCTTGTTGAATCGCCCCGGGGGGTCGTTGGCGCTCATGAGGGCAGGAGCGGTCAGGAGGGCGAGAACTGCGTATGCCGTGGTGCTGCGCACCAAACGAATCTGGGCAGAGGCGCACGGCGGGCAAACCGGAAAATGGACGATAATCTTTCGCGTTGCGCCTGCGCGCGCCCGAGAGTGATGTCGTATCCCGTAATTCATGGCAAAGAAAACCCAAGCCACCTGGGGCGGCCGATTCAAGGAGGGCCCCGCAGCCCTCATGCTGAAGTTCAGCGAATCCGCCTCTTTTGACCGCCGGCTGGCGCCGTTCGACGTCGCCGGAAGCAAGGCCCATTCCGCAATGCTCGCTCGCGCCGGGCTGATTACGGCCGCAGAGAGCAAGGCCATCCACGCAGGGCTGGATTCGATCCTTGGCGACATCGAGGCCGGCCGGTTCGCATGGGACGAGCGGCTCGAGGACGTCCACATGAACATTGAGCACGCGCTCACGAGGCGCGTGCCCGCCGGGTCGAAGCTTCACACCGCGCGCAGCCGCAATGACCAGGTGGCGACCGACATGCGGCTGTTCTTCAAGCATGCCTGTTCCGTGCTTGGCTCAAGGGTTCTCGCCGTCCAGCGGGCGCTCCTGGGCGTCGCCGGGGCGAACCGGGATGTGCTCATCCCGGGGTACACCCACCTGCAGCGGGCGCAGCCCGTTTGCGCCGCCCACCACATTCTCGCGTGGCTCGAGATGCTCGAGCGCGACCGCGCCCGCTTCGCCGAGGTTGCCGGGAAGGCGAACGAGTGCCCCCTGGGTTCCGGCGCGCTTGCTGGCACGACGCTCCGGATAGACCGGGAGTTTGTGGCGAAGATGCTGGGATTCGTCGATTCCAGGGGCCGGCCGCGCGTGACCCAGAACTCGATGGACGCGGTGGCGGACAGAGATGTCTTCATCGAGTTCGCCGCCGCGTGCGCCCTGTTTGGAGTGCATGTGTCAAGGATTGCGGAGGACCTGATCCTCTGGACCAGCGCCGAGTTCAAGTTCGTCGCGCTTCCCGACGAGTTCTGCACGGGGAGTTCCCTCATGCCTCAGAAGAGGAACCCCGATTCCTGCGAGTTGCTGAGGGGGAAGTCCGCCAGGCTGCAGGGCAACCTCCACACGCTTCTGGCGCTCGTGAAGGGGCTCCCGATGACCTACAACCGCGACCTACAGGAGGACAAGCCGCCGGTGTTTGACAGCTTCGACCAGTCGGCGGTCTGCGCCGAGGTCCTCGAGGCGACCGTGAGGGGAATGTCCTTCAACAGGGACCGCTGCGCCTCGGCGGTGTCGGATCCCGGTCTCCTCGCGACCGACCTCGCCGACTACCTCGTCTCACGCGGAGTGCCGTTCCGGGCGGCCCACTACGCGGTTGGCGCGGTGGTGGCGCTTGCGGAGCGGAAGGGATGCCCGATCCCGGCCCTGTCGACCGCCGAGGTGAAGCGGCTCCACCCCGGGTTTGGCCCCGACTGGGCGAAGGTGTTCGACCTCAGGCGCGCCCTTGAGATGAGGAAGGGGACGGGCATGCCCGGTCCCGCCCAGGTCTCCCGGCAATTCGCCCGCTGGAAAAAGCTACTTGGTTAGCCCGCCTCCGGGGAGCACGTTCTCTATCGGAATGGCCAAGGTCCGCATCCTCTCAGAGCGCGTCGCCAACCAGATTGCAGCGGGCGAGGTGATCGAGCGGCCGGCGGCGGTCGTGAAGGAGCTTGTGGAGAACGCCCTGGATGCGGGCGCAACGAGAATCATCGTCGAGTTCGCGCATGCCGGCCGGTCGCTCATCCGGGTCGATGACAACGGGCAAGGAATGTCGCCGGATGACGCCCGGATGGCCCTTGAGCGCCACGCGACAAGCAAGATTGCCGAGACGGCCGACCTCGACCGCCTGTCCACCTTCGGTTTCCGCGGCGAGGCGCTTCCGTCGATTGCAAGCGTGTCGCGCTTCACGCTTCAGACGCGTGAGGCCGGCCAGGATTCCGGATTCGAGATTGCGGTGAGTGCGGGCCGGGTGGTCCACGAGAAGGCGTGCGGCAGGCCCGTGGGCACGCGCATAGAGGTTGAGCACCTCTTCGAGCCGGTGCCGGCGCGCCGCAAGTTCCTGAAGTCCGACCGGACGGAGGCCGGGCATATCGTGAACGGCGTCCGGCTGTACGCGCTCGCGTGCCCGGCGACGGCGTTCGCCCTGTATGAGGACGGCCGGGAGATCTTCAGGTCCCCCGAGTGCTCGAACCTTGCGGACCGCGTATCCGAGATCTTCGGCCGGCAGGCGGCCGAAGGGCTGCTTCCGCTGGAACACGAGGAATCCGGTATGCGGCTGACGGGACTGATCGGGCGCCCCGGAATCGGGCGCGCGACCCGGCACGACATGGTTGCGTTCGTCAACTCCCGTCCCGTCGACAGCCGGACGCTGAACGGGGCCCTGATGGAGAGCTACCGAGAGTCCCTGCCGCAGGGGCGTTATCCCGTCGCATTTGTGTTCCTCGAGTGCAGGCCGTCGGAGGTCGACGTGAACGTTCATCCGGCCAAGCGCGAGGTGCGTTTCCGGAGCGAGGCGATTGTCCGCGGGTTTGTCATCCGAGCAGTCCTCTCGCGGCTCAGGGAATGGGCGGGGCAGGAGGCTCCGGCCGGGCCTGCGGCCCAGGTTCCGGCTTCCATCGGCATCCCGGCCCCGCTGCCCGCCCCGTTCCAGGGCTGGGTGGGCGAGGCGCCCCAGCAGGCCGGGCCCGCCGCGCCCCAGACCCAGGCGGCCGCTCCTCGGGAGGTCCAGCGGGAGATTGCGCACAACTGGCGGTTCGTGGGCGCGGCCCTGGGAGACTATTCGATCTTTGAGACTCCCCAGGGTCTGGTCCTCCTCGACCGCAGGGCGGCACATGAGCGGATCTGGTATGAGCGCCTTAAGGGGCAATTCAAGGCGGGGGAGGTGCCCGTCCAGCGCCTGCTCCTGCCGATTTCCGTCGAGCTGAACCCCGTGGCCTCGGCGGTCCTGACGGACAACCTCGGGTTCATCCGCAGCCACGGCCTCGAGATATCCGAATTCGGCCGGAATTTCTTCCGCATCGAGGCCCTCCCGGCATGGATGGAACCCGGTGACGCGGAGTCCTTCATCCGGGATTTGGTCGGGGCATTGCGCGAGGGCCGGATGCCCCTGGCGGACTCCGACCTCGCCAGGGATGAATTCGCCCGCCTCGCGGCCGCAAAGGCCGTGCGCCTGCCAAGGATGTCAGGGGAGTCGGAGGCCCTCGCGCTTCTGCGGGAGCTCTTTGGGACCTCGTCCCCGCTTTCCAGCCCCGCCGGGCGCCCGACGTACGTCGAGTTCAACCACGGCGAGCTTGCCAGGCGTTTTCAAAAATAGGCTGACGGCCATCGTTTTTGCGTGACCGCCCCCCCCTGCGGGGCGAGTCTAGCATCGGTCGGGTCAACATTTTCATGGCTATTTCACCCAAGGATACTCGGACACACGACGCGCCGACGGAGGTCATGCGCTCCCTCATTCTTCGCCACCTGACCTCGACGCTCGCTCGATATCCCACGGGCGCGACCCAGAGGGATTGGTGGGTTGCCGCGTCCCTTTCCGTCCGGGACACGATCCACGAGCGCATGATCACGACTCAGGGCGTGCACAACGCGAACAACTCGAGAAGGTTGTACTATTTCTCGATGGAGTACCTGATCGGCCGGCTCTTCGAGAGCAACCTGCTGGCCACCGGGCTCACCGAGGCAGTGAAGGCTGCATTGTCGTCACTGGGAGTGAATTTCGACGAGATGCGCGAGTCCGAGGTCGACATGGGCCTCGGCAACGGCGGCCTCGGCCGCCTGGCGGCCTGCTTCCTCGATTCCCTTGCAACGCTCGACTATCCGGCCCTCGGCTACGGCATTCATTACGAGTTTGGCCTCTTTCGGCAGGAGATCGTGAACGGCTGCCAGGTGGAGCATCCCGACCGGTGGATGCTCTTCGGGAGCCCCTGGGAGGTCATCAGGGCCGACTTCACCCAGGAGGTTAAGCTCTACGGGCGCGTGATAAACGCGTTCGACGAGCATGGGGACTCGAGGCCCAAGTGGGTGGACACGCGCACGGTGCTCGGCGTGCCCTGCGACATCTCCGTGGCGGGGTACGGCACGAAGACGGTCAACTTGCTGCGCCTCTGGTCCTCCCGCTCGTCCCATGACTTCGACCTGGCGGCGTTCAATTCGGGTGGCTACGTCGACGCCGTCCGCGAAAAGGCGATAGGCGAGACAGTATCGAAGGTCCTCTATCCAAACGACAAGACCGAGAACGGCAAGGAGCTGCGGCTCGTGCAGCAGTACTTTTTCGTGTCCTGCTCGATCCGCGACATCATCCGGCGGCACTTCCGGACGCCCGGGAATTCATGGAAGAACTTTCCCGACGTGGTCGCGATTCAGCTCAATGACACCCACCCGGCGATCGCCGTCGCGGAGCTCATGCGGATCCTGCTCGACGAGGAGGACATAGAGCTCGAGGCCGCCTGGGACATCACGACCCGCACGCTCGCGTACACGAACCATACGCTGCTTCCCGAAGCGCTCGAGAAGTGGGGCGTGCCGCTCTTCGAGAGGGTTCTGCCGCGGCACCTGCAAATCATCTTTGACATCAACGTTCGCATCATGGCCCTCTGCGAGGCGAAATGGCCGGGGGACAATGAGAAGAAGCGGGCCTGCTCGCTGATAGAGGAAAACGGCCAGAAGATGGTGAGGATGGCGCACCTCGCCGTGGTGGGAACCCATGCGGTCAACGGAGTGGCGGCGCTGCACACGGCCCTGCTGCGAAAGAACCTCTTCCCGGAATTCGATGCGCTCTATCCGGGGAAATTCCAGAACAAGACGAACGGAATCACGCCCAGGCGCTGGCTCCTGCAGTGCAACCAGCGCCTCGCCGGGCTGATCACGCGGACGCTCGGCGGCGAAGACTGGGTGCGCGACCTCGACCTCCTGCGCGGCCTCGAGAAGTTCGCCGATGACGCCGGATTCCGACGCGAATTCATGGAGGTCAAGCGCGCGAACAAGGTGGACCTTGCCCAGGTGATCCAGGCCGAATGCGGAGTCACGGTGCCACCCGACGCTATCTTTGACGTCCAGATCAAGAGGCTGCACGAGTACAAGAGGCAGCACCTGAACCTGCTCCATATACTCGCGCTCTACCGCCGCCTCCTGCACAAGCCCTCGCTCGATATCACGCCCCGTGTGTTCATCTTCGGCGCGAAGGCCGCCCCGGGGTACGACGTGGCCAAGAATCTCATCCGGGCGATCAACGTCATAGGCGAGCGGATCAATTCCGACGGCCGGATCAAGGACAAGCTCAAGGTGGCGTTTCTCCCGAATTACAGGGTTTCGCTGGCCGAGAAGATCGTTCCGGCGGCCGACGTCTCGGAACAGATCTCGACGGCGGGCAAGGAGGCCTCCGGGACCGGAAACATGAAGCTGGCGCTCAACGGGGCCCTCACGATAGGGACCCTCGACGGCGCAAACATCGAGATCCGCGAGGAGGTGGGAGACGAGAACATCTTCATCTTCGGGATGACCGTGGAGGAGGTCGAGGCGCTGAGGGCCCGGGGATACAATCCGTGGGACATCCACCGCGACGACGAGGAGATCCGCGCGATCGTCGACTGGCTGGGCAGCGACTACTGGACTCCGGGTGAGAAGGGGGCGTTCGGCGGGATCCACGGCACGCTCCTGTCCGGGGGCGATCCCTACCTGGTCCTTGCGGACTTCAGGGCCTACAGCGACTGCCAGGTGAGGGTCGACGCGGCCTTCCGCGACCGCGATGGATGGGCCCGAAAGGCGATCCTCAACACGGCGCGGGTCGGGAAATTCTCAAGCGACCGGACCGTACGGGAGTACGCGAAGGACATCTGGAGCCTCTCCCCCCTTGCCATTCCCTGATCCTCGGCTGGCGGGGCGGGCCACCTGCCGGCACCGGCGCGCATTGCTTGTTGCCATTCGGCTTCCAAGCGGAACACTTTTTCGGCCTCCAGGCGCGCCATCGCGCCGGAGGCAAAAAAATGAGCGTTAAGAGCCGTTTGATTGTACTGAATTTCCTGCAATTCTTCGTCTGGGGAACGTGGCTCATCTCGTTCGGGGGCTATATGATCTCGGTCCTGAAGTTCACCGGCGGGCAGGTCGGAAGCATCTATTCGACGATGGGGCTGGCCTCACTGTTCATGCCTGGGCTGATGGGAATCGTCGCCGACCGGTGGGTCAACGCAGAGCGCGTGAACGGCCTCTGCCACATCGCCGGGGCCTTCATGCTGTTCCTCGCGTCCACCATCAAGGATCCCACGCTGATGTATTGGGTGATGCTCATGAATTCCATGGTGTACATGCCGACCATCGCGTTGAACAACACGGTATCCTACGGCATTCTCTCATCCAGGGGCTTCGACGTCGTGACGCACTTCCCGCCCATCCGCGTATGGGGCACGGTGGGGTTCATCGCCGCCATGTGGGCGGTTGATCTCCTCGGATGGTCGGTCAGCCCTCTGCAGCTGTACATTGCGGCCGTCTCGGCCCTGGCGCTCGGGATCTATTCTTTCACCCTTCCCCCGTGCCCCCGGACGAACACGGGGAAGTCCGCATCCATCACCTCCATCCTCGGGCTCGACGCGTTTGTGCTCTTCAAGAGGAGCCAGATGGCCGTCTTCTTTTCCTTTTCCCTGCTCATCGGGGCGGCGCTGCAGATCACCAACACGTTCGGCGAGCCTTTCCTGCACGACTTCAAGGGAGCGTACGCGGATTCCTTCGCGGTGACCCATCCCGGACTGTTGATGTCGGTGTCGCAGATTTCGGAGACGCTGTTCATCCTGACGATTCCCTTCTTCCTGGGCAAATTGGGCATCAAGAGGATAATGATGATCAGCATCTGCGCTTGGGTGCTCCGGTTCGGCCTGTTCGGTGTCGGCAATCCCGGCAGCGGCCTGATCCTCTTGGTCCTGTCGATGATCATCTACGGAATGGCCTTCGACTTCTATAACATATCCGGGTCGCTGTTCGTTGAGCTCGAGGCCGAACCGCGCATCAGGGCAAGCGCGCAGGGCCTTTTCATGATCATGACCAACGGATTTGGCGCGCTCATCGGAGGAGTGCTGAGCGGCCGGGTCGTCGACTACTTCACTGTCGACGGGGTCAAGAACTGGCAGAGCATCTGGTTCGTGTTCTCCGCATACGCCGTGCTGCTCGGGCTCGTCTTCCCGTTCGTCTTCAAATACGACCACAAGGGGGGGAAGGCGCCGGATCCCCTCCTGGGGACCGTCTGAGGGCGGATCCCCAGCGCCGCGTGTAACCGGGACTTCGAATTCAGCGGGCAATCTGCAAGCCATGACGCTCGAGGAACGCCTTAAGAGCCACCTCGGCCGGACACCCGACGTGTCGGGCGCCGTGTTCGTCGCCGCCAACGCCACGGTGGTGGGGGACGTCGCCCTGGGACGGGGGGCCAGCGTATTCTACGGCGCCGTGCTGCGCGGGGACATAAACGTGATCCGGGTGGGGGAGGGCACCAACATACAGGACAACGCGATCGTCCACCTGGCGGACGACTTTGGGGCCCACATAGGCGCCTGGTGCACGATCGGGCACGCCGCGATCGTCCACGCCTGCACAATCGGCGACGAATGCCTTATCGGCATGGGGGCCCTCATCCTCGATGGGGCGGTCATAGGCGAGCGCACGATCGTCGGGGCCCATTCGCTCGTCCCGCAGCGGTTCGAATGCCCCCCGGGATCGCTGGTGTACGGATCCCCCGCGCGCGTGGTCCGGTCGCTCTCGCGGGAGGAGCAGGGCGGGATCCGGAAGTGGGCGGAGAAGTACGTCGGGGTCGCGACGGCGCACGCCGCGCTCGCTAGGGGCCGCTAGCGCTCGAGCGTGAAGAAGGTGTAGCGGAAGTTCTCGTCCGAGCTGTCGCGCCTCGCCACCTCGCGCCACGCAAGGTGGCGCCATTCGGGGAAATGCCGGTCCCCCTCGACCTTCGCGTGGACAAGGGTCAGGTGAAGCCTCATGGGCCGGTCCAGCGCAAGGACCTCCTCGAAGATCCGCTCCCCTCCGTTCACGTAGATCTCGCCGGGCAATGCCTCGGCGATCTCGAGCGCCTCCGGCACGGAGCGGGCGACGCGCACGCCGTCGCGCTCCAGCGAGGGGTCGCTCGTGATCACGACGAGCCGCCTGCCGTCCTCGCGCGCACGCGGCCATGTCTGGTAGCAGATGCGCCCAAGGACGATCGTCTTTCCGGCGGTTTCCTCATGGAAGAGCCTCAGGTCCTCGGGGATCCTCCAGGGGAGGCGGTTCTTGCGCCCCATGACGCGGTTCTCCGCGCAGGCGACCATCAGGTTGATCATCTTCGGCATCAAGCCAGTGCATGGCGGAAACCAAAACATATTCCAAGCCCGGCGCGGGCGCGGCCGGACCGAAGCCACTTGTCACGCCGGCCGGCCGCCGCATGATCGGACCATGAAAATTGGAGTCCCCAAGGAGATAAAGATAGGCGAAACGCGCGTCTCGATGACCCCGAGCTTGTGCCGCCGATGCGTGTCCCTCGGGGCCAAGGTCGTCATTGAGAAGTCGGCCGGCCAGAGCGCCGGCTTCACCGATGCCGAATACCGCGCCGCGGGCGCAGTCATGGCAACCGATGCGGCCACCGTCTGGAAGTCCGCCGACCTGGTCCTCAAGGTCAAGGAGCCCCTGAACTCGGAGTACGATCTCCTGCAGGAGGGCCAGGCCCTGTTCACCTACCTGCACCTGGCCGCCGGCCCCGCTCTTGCGAAGGTCCTGCTGAAGAAGAGGATACTGGGGATCGCCTACGAGACCGTCGAGGGCTCCGACGGCTCGTTTCCACTACTGAAGCCCATGTCGCAGATCGCCGGCCGGCTGGCGATCCAGGTGGGGGCCTATTTTCTCCAGTCGCAGCACTGGGGTTCGGGCGTCCTCCTGGGAGGCATCCCCGGGACGCTCCCGGGGCACGTCGTCGTCGTCGGGGCGGGCAACTCCGGGGCCCATGCGGTGCAGATGGCCGCGGGCATGGGCGCGCGGGTGACCGTGCTCGACCTGGACACCCGCAAGCTCGAGGGGCTTGACTCGGAGTACCGGGGGCGGGTTGTGACGCTGATGTCCAATCTCGCCAACCTCGAAAGCTGCGTCGCGGACGCCGACCTCCTCGTCGGCGCCGTGCTGATTCCCGCGGCAAAGGCCCCCACGGTGGTGACGGATTCGATGGTGGCCAAGATGAAGCCGGGCGGCGTCATCGTGGACATCGCGATCGACCAGGGTGGGTGCATCGAAAGCATCCGGCCGACATCCCACAAGGAGCCGGTGTACCGGGAGCACGACGTGAACCACTACGCGGTGCCCAACATGCCGGCGCTCGTCGGAAGGACCTCCACCCAGGGCCTGACCCAGGCGACGGAGCCCTACGTGGCGCTGCTCGTCCAGAATGGGATTGAGGCGGCCCTCGCCGAGCACAAGGGGCTGGCAAGGGGCGTCAATACCCGCGACGGCCGCATCACCTACGACGCGGTCGCCAAGGCCCTCGGCTACGACTAGGCAGGCGCTGGGACGATGCGAACGCTTTCCAGCGCGACCCGCGCGACCGGAGTGCTCTTCTCGGAGCCCGAGGTCGGGACGTTGGCGATCTTCTCCAGGACGTCCACGCCCGACACCAGCTCGCCGAACGCCGTGTACTGGCGGTCCAGGAACCGGGCGTCGCCGTGACAGATGAAGAACTGGCTGCCCGCCGAGTCCGGACTGGACGAGCGCGCCATCGACAGCACGCCCCGGACGTGGGCCTTCGCGTTGAATTCGGCCTTGATCATGTAGCCGGGCCCGCCGGTCCCGGGCATCCCGCTCTGGCCCTCCTTCGTGTTGGGGCAGCCGCCCTGGATCATGAATCCCTTGATGATCCGGTGAAACGCGGTCCCGTCGTAGAAACCGGCCCGCGCGAGCTTCTTGAAGTTCTCGACCGTCTTTGGGGCGACGTCGGGCCAGAAGGCCACCGTCATTTCACCGTAGGACGTCTTGATGACGGCCTGTTCGATTGGGGGTTGGTTTTGGCTCATGTGAAGGTGGCGTCAATCAGCTCGCAGAAGTGATGGATGAGAAACAGATGCGCCACCTGTGCGGAGGATCCGCGGTCGCCGGGCACCAGGAGCTCGCACGTCGCAAGGCCCTTCGCCTTGCCGCCGCCCCGGCCGAGGAAGGCGACCGTCTTGATCCCGAGGCGATTTGCCTCCTTCAGGGCCGCTACGATGTTGGGAGAGTTCCCGCTCGAGGTGATCGCAATCACGAGGTCGCCCGGCTTCGCGAGGCCGGCGACCTGGCGCGCGAAGGCCTGGTCGAAGCCGAAGTCGTTTCCGATGCAGGAGACGAGCGAACCGTCCGAGGAAAGGGCCACGGCCGGAAGGGGCCGCCTCTTCCCGTCGTAGCGGCCCACCAGCTCGGTCGCGAAATGCGCCGCCTCCGCGGCGCTGCCGCCGTTGCCGCAGATGAGGAGCTTCCCGCCGCCCCGGAGCGTCCCGATGATAAGGTCCGCCGCCGCGTCGATTGCGGGCCGGATCCCGGCAAGGGCCTCAAGCGCGCGGAGGGTGTCAGCCAGCGACTTCTCGAACGTCATAACCCGATCAAAGGGGCCTGCGGACTTGCCCGCGACAGAATTTTTCGACGTTTTGTACCGGTTACTCCAACCCGCAACAAGGCAGCCGGCCACCCATGCTCATACGCAAGCTCACGCTGAGGCACTTCCGCAACGTGCGGGGCGCCGAGCTCGGCTTTGAGGGCAGGCGCCAGTTCATCGCCGGGCCCAACGGGCAGGGCAAGTCGAACCTGCTTGAGGCGGCGGGCTTCCTGACGGCGCTGCGCTCCTTCAGGGCGCCCGACGGCCGGCACCTCATCATGCACGGCCAGCCCGAGGCGGGGGTGGCATGCGAGGTGGAGCGCAACGGCTCGGGGCCCGAGCGGGTGACCATAAAGATCCGGCGCGACGGCAAGGAGCTCTGGTACGACGGGAACAGGGTGACGAGGCTTGCGGACCACGTCGGGCGCTATCCGACCGTGGTCTTCTCCTCGCACGACCTTCAGCTGATACGCGGCGCGCCCGCCCTGAGGCGCCGGTGGCTGGACCTCACGCTTGCGGCCATGGACCCGGGCTACCTGGCGGCCCTCCAGGCCTACAGCAGGGCCCTTGCCGGCAGGAACAGCCTCCTCAGGAAGGCCGGCACTGGAGAAGCCCGGGAGCTCACGGCCTTCGACCGCACGCTCGCCCCCGCCGGGGCCAGGATCGTGGCGCTCAGGGCGGAGAGGGTGGTGGAGCTGGCGTCGGAGACGGCCGCCGCCTACAGGCGCCTGAGCGCGGGGTCGGAGGAGGCTGTGCTGCGCTACGACTCCGAGCTGAAGGGGGCCTCGAGCGAGGACCTCCTCAGGCTCCTCGAGTCGGGCAGGGCGCGGGACCTGCAGGTGGGATCGACGCTTGTCGGCCCCCACCGCGACGACCTGCGCTTCGAGGTGCGGGGCTCCGATGCGCGGGATTTTGCCTCGGAGGGGCAGCAGCGGTCCGTGACACTCGCGCTGCGGCTCGCCCAGGCCTCCTGGTTCCACGGGTGCAGCCGAGTCAGGCCGGTGCTGCTTGCCGACGACGTGCTCGGGGAGCTCGATCCGGCGCGGCGCGAGCGTTTCTGGGCGGCCCTTGACCGCGAATCCCAGGTGATCGCGACGGGGACGCGCCGCCCGGACGCGTCCCTTGGCGACTGGCAGGTGTTCACGGTTGCCGAGGGGGTGTTCTCCCCAGAGTCTGGCGGCATGGGGGATGCCGTTTGAATTTCCAGGCGTGGGATTGGGTTCTTGCGGCGCTCGGCGCCCTTCTTGTCGGCGTTGCGAAGACGGGCATCACCGGGCTCAGCCTCCTTTTTGTCGCAATTTTCGCCGCGATAATGCCTGCGAGGCGCTCGACCGGCGTCGTCCTGCCCCTCCTCATCCTGGGGGACGTGGTCGCGTTCCTGTCCTACCGGAGGCACGCGCATTGGGGCCATGTGTGGCGGCTGTTCCCCTGGGCGGCGGCAGGGGTGATCGGGGGCTACCTCGCAATGGGGCGGATGAACGACCGCCAGACGAGTGTCGCGATAGGGGCGATCGTGGTCGCCCTCACCTTCCTGCACCTGGTGCGGCGCGCCCGCCCGGGCGTGCCTGGGGAGGAGCGCGCGAGATGGTTCGCCCCGCTGATTGGCATGCTCGCCGGCTTCACGACCATTGTCTCCAATGCCGCCGGCCCCCTCATGGTGATTTATCTGCTCGCGATGCGCCTTCCCAAGATGGAGTACATGGGCACCGGGGCCGTGTTCTTCCTGATGCTCAACCTATTCAAGATCCCGTTCATGATAGCGCTCGGGCTGATCACGCAGGGCAGCCTTTCGCTGAACCTCATGCTCGCCCCGGCGGTCATAGCGGGGACCGTGCTCGGGCGGTGGCTCCTGGGCAGGATCAACCAGCGCATGTTTGAGAACATCGCCCTTGCCCTCACCCTTGTTGCGGCGGCGAGGATGTTCATTTGACCGGACGGAGCCAAAGGAAAGAAGATGGCACGGATGACTTCACGGCAGATGTGGACGGCCAAGCTGAGCGGCAAGCCCGTCCCGGCCCGCTCCCCCGGGGGAGCTCGCGCGCCGGCCCGGGCAAACGAGCTTTTCCCAAGGGCTGCGTTCGCCGGCCTCGTTCTGGGCGTTGATCCGTCGCTTCGCGGGACCGGGCTCGCCCTTGTCGACTTCCAGCCCGGGCGCACGCCGGTCCTCCTGCGCTGCGCGACCGTGCGTGTCCCGGCGGGCAGGACCATGGCCTTCGCACTGGCCGAGATCCACCGCGCGGTGGAGGACTTCATCAGGCAATCCGCCGGCGTCCGCCACGTTGCGCTTGAGCAGACGATCTACGTCCAGAACTTCCAGACGGCCCAGATCCTGGGCGCCGCACGGGGCGCGGCGATCGCGGCGGCCGCGCTCCAGGGCCTGCCCGTCTTCGAATACCCGCCCCTCAGGGTGAAGCAGGCCGTGGCCGGGTCGGGAAGGGCCAGCAAGGAGCAGCTGGCGCGCACCGTGAGGTCGCTCCTCGGGCACGCCAGGACGCTCGCGTTCGACGAGGCGGACGCCGCCGGGGTCGCGATCTGCCACGCGTTCTCGTGGCATCCCTGAGGCGCCGCGAGGGATCAGCCGAGGACCGCCTTCAGGACCTTGCCCAGGTCCGTCACCCGGTAGGGCTTCGTGAGGTAGCCGCAGAAGCCCATGTCGAGATATTGCCGCGCGATGTCCTCGTTGTCATAGCCGCTCGAGACGATCGCGCGCACATCGGGATCCATGTCGCGAAGCACGGTGAAGGTTTCCTCGCCGCCTAGGCCGCCGATGACCGTGAGGTCCATGATCACGGCGTCATACGGCCGTCCGATGTTCAGGTAGCGCTTGTAGAGCGTGATCGCGTCCTCGCCCTTCTTCGCGATGTCGAATTTGTAGTCGAGGCTCTCCAGCATCGACGCCGTCAGGCTGCAGATGTGGTCGTCGTCGTCCATGAAGAGGACGCGCCCCGTGCCGAACCGCAAGGACGGGGCGGGCCTGGCCTGCACCTCCACCGGCTGGTCGGCCCGCGGGAGGAACAGGCTGAAGACCGTGCCCTCCCCGACGGTCGACTGGAGTCCGATCTCGCCGCCGAGCTTGCGCACGATCGAAAGCACCGTTGCCAGGCCGAGGCCCGTCCCGTGCTTCTTCGTCGTGAAGAACGGGTCCCAAATCTTATCGAGGTGCTCGGGCTTGATCCCGCTCCCGTTGTCGCGCACCTCGAACTCGACATAGTCGCCGGTCGGGAGGGACGCGATCTGTCCCTCGGTCATATGGCTATCCGCCGCCCTGAGCTGGATGCGCGCCCGGTGCGGCGCGGGCGGCATGGCCTGGACCGCATTGACGATCAGGTTCTGGAAGACCTGCAGGATCTGGGGGCGGTCGACCTTCACGGGGCCCGTGCCGGCCTGCGCCTGCACGGTGATCTCGGCCGTGGACCCGGCCGAGGCGATCTTGACGGCGTCCTCGAGGATCTCCTTCGAGTCGCACACGGACAAGACGCCCGACCCGCCCTTCGCAAAAGTGAGCAGCTGCTTCGTCAGCCCCTTCGCGGCGATGCACGCCTGTTCCGCGTCGGCCAGCTTGGAGTCGTCGCGGTTGTCCTTCGCGAGCGAGAGGCCGCCGAGTATCGTCGTCAGGAGGTTGTTGAAGTCGTGCGCGATCCCCCCCGCCAGCAGGCCGAGCGACTCGAACCTGTTCGCCTTTATGAGCTCCTCCGGCGTCAGGCCCATCTCGTCCGGATTGCGGAAGACGAACACCACGCCGCTGGGCTTTGAGTCGGGGCCGTAGGATGCGCGCGCGGTCCAGACGATGGGCAGCGGATCCGAGCCCGCCACCACGACGGACTGGTCGCTGATGAGGGGGAGCGGACCGTTCGCCGACAGGGCCCTTTCCGCGGGGTGGTCGCCCGCCTTTCCCGACTGGCGGTTCACGAGGGTGAACACCTGGTCGAGGGGCCGGCCGATGGCGGCGTCGTTGGGCAGGCGAAGAAGCCGAGCCGCGGTCGCGTTGATGAGGAGGACGGTCCCTCCGGCATCGGTGGCGATCACGCCCTCCGCCAGCGCTGACAGCACCTCGTTGAGAAGGGCCTTGGTCGCTGTGTCCGGCGCCGTTCCGGCGGGCTCCTTCCCGGCCGACGGGGAGGCTTCGGCCCCGGTAGCCTCGGGCATCGGGCAGGCGAAGCCGACGACGTGCGCCAGCGTCCGCTTCCTGGTGAGCGTGCGGTGAATGCCCAGGATCGCCTGGAAGGACTTGCCGTCGTTCCTCCTGAGCTGGACGGTCCTTGAGAACGACGACTGGCCGGGCGCCTGCGCCTGCAGCCACGCTTCGAGGCCCCCGGCGCACTCGTCGGGCGGAAGCGCGTCGGCGAGCGCGGCCAGCCCGTTGGCCGGGGTTGCCACCCCGCCCACGAGCCGCAGCCATGCCTCGGAGAACCATGCGCCGCCCCCGGAGAAATCCAGTTCGAAGGCCGCGAGCGATCCCTCGTCGGCGAGCGCGCGCAGGCGCGCGTCGCTCGCCACGCCCACCTCCTCCAGCTCCTTTCGCTCCGTCGCGTCCAGGTGGATCCCGATCACGCGCTCAAGCTCGCCCGCGGTGCTCACCAGCTGCAGGCCGACGCACTGGATCCACGCCCAGTGCCCGAGCTTGTGCTTCATCCGGAAGT
>CAYVKH010000042.1:0-28901 GCA_964451965.1 uncultured Opitutaceae bacterium | reverse complement strand
CGCGGATCACAAAGACGTTCGTCAGATGAAATGATCATTCGCCGTCTTTCAGCGTCTGACGTGGCGGCATATCGCCGACTTCGCCTTCGAGGACTTCGTATGGACCCGGAAGCTTCTGGAAGCTCCTACACCGAACTGGCAAAGTGGTCGGTCAAGGATTTCGCGAGTCAATTGGAACAGACACGTACCAAATGGAAGTTTGGTGCGTTTGTAGGTCGGCGATTGGTCGGTGTTGTAAGTTTGATACGTGACGAGAGGATAAAGGAACGGCATAAGGCTGCGATCGTCGGGATGTATGTGGATTCGCACATGCGGAGGAAGGGTGTCGGTCGCGGTTTGCTTATGCATGCTATTGAAATGGCGCAGCAGCTTGGCGGCCTGAGGCGCGTCAGGCTTGCAGTGGTCGAGTCGAACAAATCGGCTCTCAGGTTATACAGGACCGCTGGGTTTAAGGTCTACGGACGAGAGAAGGAATCCCTACTTGTTAACGGTAGGTTTCTTTCCGAGCTTCTTCTGGTTCGTATTGTGTTAAGAAGCCGAACCAACTACCGGAACCGACGCATGCCTCAGGCACGTCTCCTGCGGGGCAGGAGCCGCGCCACCCGTCGGTGCCGATTATTGGGACGTTCGGCAGGTCGGCCCGATGACACCTGAGCTCCACTATCTGATTAACAGCATTGTTCTCGGCCTGCTCCTCCTGGTCGCTGCGTCGCATGCGATGAGCTCCCAATACGGGTATGCGTGGACCGCCAGCAACCGCGATGACCCAATGCCGCCGCTCAAAGGCATTGTGGGACGTGTTGACCGCGCCCTGATCAATTTTTCGGAGACGTTTCCTTTCTTCGCCGCTCTGGTGCTCGTGGCGCATGTTGCCGGGCGAGATGGAGCGCTCACATTATGGGGCGCTCGTCTATATTTCTGGGGACGCGTTGTCCACGCCGTCGCATCGATCGCAGGTTACCCGTTGTTGCGCTCCTTGATCTGGAATGTATCGCTTGTCGGCATGGTATTGTTCGTTGTCGCAATGCTATAGCCTGCTCGGGAAATGCCGCCAAAAATGCCGAGCCAGCTGCCAGAGCCGATGCTTGCCTCGGGCACGTCTCCTGCGGGATAGGAGCTGCGCCATCGTTAGCTCGGTTCATTGGGACGTTTGGCTAAAGAGAGGCTATATCCGCCCAATTTCCGACACGCCGCCTATGTTCACACGGACTTCTCGATCTGGATACAAGGACGCTCTACCGGGCGTTCGGTTCAAGACCCTCGCGCATGGCACACGGACGCTCCTTACTGAGTTTCATCTAGAGAAGGGCGGCGTGATACCTCGTCACTCGCACCCACATGAGCAGACCGGATACCTGGTGAGCGGAGCATTGCTCTTCACTATTGGAGACACGAAGTTCGATGCACGGCCTGGAGACTGTTGGTGCGTTGAGGGCAATGTTGAGCACGGGGCTGTCGTTCTTGAGGACTCAGTCGCCATCGAGATGTTCTCCCCGGTCCGCAAGGAGTATTTGCCCCCTGCGGGTTCAACCTGACTTGTCGGCTACGCACTGTCATAACGCGCGATAAGACCCCACAATTATATCATGTCCTCGACCGGTCCCCACAAGGCGGCCAACGATCCCAAATATTTCCCGCTGCAAACAGTAGGAGGGGCACCATTGCCATTCTCCGAAGCAGTTCAGCTCGGCGACGTGCTCTATGTGTCCGGGCAGGTTGGTAACCTACCGGGTTCTTTGACCCTCGCGCCTGGAGGAATTGCGCCTGAGTCACGCCGCGCTCTCGACAATTTGCGGGAGATATTGGAACGCCATGGTGGCTCGCTGAGATCTGTGGTCAAATGCACGATCTTCCTTGCGGACATCGCTGATTGGAAGACCTTCAATGAAATCTATCTGGAATACTTTCCGACGAACCTTCCCGCTCGCAGTGCGCTTGCCGCAAGTGGCCTGGCGCTCGGTGCCCGGATTGAACTCGAATGCATTGCTCACCTGCCCGCCAAGAAATGACGGACGAGCCGAACCAATCACCGAACCTGGCGTCTACGCCTATCACGGCCCCTGCGGAGCGGGAGTCGGGCCAGCCGTAGCCGTGGGTCATATCAACGTTCGACGGCCTAGTAACCTATGGACGCACCACCCGAAATTCCGCCGTCAGTCGCCGCTAAGCCTGGCCCGATGCTCCTAATCGGTACAGCGGCTCTGGTTCTGATTAACATGTGCCTTGGCTTTGCCAAGGGGATGAAAGTAAGCGGGAATGTTTCCGCGGCACTCGGAGGCGCGACGGCACAGCTCGTCTTCCCGGCATTGATCGCGCTGTTGTTCTCGATCAGCATGAGATTCAGGAGCGCGAGGTCCCGCACAAAGGTTGTGCTCTGGACCTCGGCGATAGTTCTCATTGCGGCGATTGGAAACCTGACTCTAAAGTAGATGTCGAACCAACTGCTAGGACCGACGAATGCCTCAGGCACGCCTATCTCCTTGGGGGCATGAGCCGCGCCCCACTTAGCGCGGATCACCGGGGCGTCCGGAGACACAAGCTCATATGAAGGAATTTGAATTTCTCTCCGTATTTGTCTCGATGATCATTGCGCTGGGCATTTCGAATATTCTTTCCAGCGCAATGCGTCTGATCCGTCGCCGTGGCCGCGTGCGCATGCATGTCACGACGCTGGTCTGGATGGCGGTGCTGTTCCTGCTCCAGGTGCTGGCCTGGTGGGTGGCGTTTCAGCGGCGGGAGTGGACGAACTGGACGTTCTTTAGGTTCCTTCTCTACCTGCTAATGCCCATTCTGGTCTCGGTCCCGGGGTATTTGCTCGTGCCGGAAATGGAGCTGGAGCTGGAACCCACGTATGATCTCGAGAGGGAATTCAACCACAATCGGAGGTGGTTCTTTGCCCTGTTGGCGGCAATGGGTGCCGTCAGCTTTGTGGAATTTGTCGTGAGTTCAAGAGGGTCGAAATTGGGCCTCAGCAATGTCTTCCCCTTGGTGGTCATCGCCCTGTGCATCGGAGGTTTTGCGATTCGGGCGAAATGGGTCCAGTTGCTCATCGCCTTGGCGTTCTTGGTGACACTTCTGTGCTATATCGGCCTTGTATTCTCGCAACTTTGACGCGTGAGCCGAATCGGCCGCCGGATTCGACGCCGGCGTTCGTCATGCTTCCTGAGTGGCGGAGTCATGCCCGGAACGCGTCGTGGATCCATAGGGCGTTGGGCCACGGCAAATGAAGGCAATTCTTGCCATGCTGGCCCTCACCGCAGTGAGCCTCAGGGCTGAGCTGCAGTTCTCAGGCTTCTTTCTGACGTCGAAGGAGTCGCTGTTCATTCTCAGCGACACGGGTAGCAATGAATCGTCGGCCTGGCTTCGGATCGGCGAATCGTTTCATTCCTGCACCCTCAAGTCGTTCGATCGTGGGCTCGAGGTTGTCACGGTCGAGAAGGACGGCCGGCTCGTTCGCCTGCACCTGCGGGAGTCGAAAGTCAAAGACGGGAGGATGACGATCGACGGGGCCATCACCTTATGGCCCGACGGGCGGGCGCAGAGCGTTCACGCATCGCTTTTTCTCGGAGAGGAGGAGGAATTCCCCCTCAGGGAGGGCGTGACCCTGCACCTGACCGCCGAGAGGCTCCCTGACGGGAACATCCTCTATCACGCCCGATTCGTGACGCGGGACAGGGACGGGAAGGAGACCTCGGAATCGTGGCCCGATATCCTGACTCCGCCTGGCGGGGAATTTGCCATTCGAAATGACGATGTGGGGTTCTCGTTCAAGCCGTAGCGTGCGTGGCGAGCCGCAGGATCCGGCGCTTGTGCCAGGCGCGTCCCGTGCGGGGCAGAAGCCGCGCGATCCCCGGCGCGGCCCTTCGGGAGGCGGGCCATGGTGCTTTCCCCAAGGAACCATCTTGCAGTGTTGGACCCCGTCCGCAGACTGGCCCCATGGCGACGGTGAGACTTCTTGAAGGCGGCTTCGGCGCAAGAACCTGGGGGATGAGTCATTGAAATCGCCGCTCTTCACGCGCTTCGGCTGGTTCTATCTCCCGTGTTCCGCTGCAGGCGGCGTTCTCTGCGCGCTGGCCGCTGGGTTCTGCGCGACCGTCTTCATCGCTGTGGACCGCCGCTCTCATTCGGCAAGCGACACGCTTTACGGCGTCTATCCGTTCTTCGTCACCACGTTTCTTCTTCTCGACTGGATTGCCCGGAGATCGGGCGAGGCGCCTGGCGAACTGCCGGATCCATCAGCTGCGCCGGGCGCGTCTCCCGCCGGGCGCGAGCCGCGCAAGCATTAGCGCGGGCCGTTGGGACGCCAGGCGAAGATGAGAATCGTAAAGGCCCGCCCGGAGGACGCCGGTGACCTGTCTAATGTCGCCCGCGCCGCGAAGGGCCATTGGGGCTATCCGGAGAGCTGGCTTCGCCAATGGGATGACGTGCTCACCCTGACACCCGGCTATGTCCGTTCTCACGCCACCTATCGCGCTATCTCGGGCGGGCGCACCGTCGGCCTCTTCGCCCTCGTCTTGAGGGACCACGAGGCGATCCTGGACCATCTCTGGGTGCTGCCGTCCGAGATGGGGAAGGGGTCCGGTCGCGCCCTTTTTGAATGCGCGGAGAACCTCGCGAGGACGGCCGGCGCGGCCGTCATGAAGGTTGAGAGCGATCCGCATGCCGAGGAGTTCTACGTCCGCATGGGCGCCGCCAGATGCGGGCAGGTTCCCGCGCCAATGGACGGGCAGGAGCGGTATCTGCCGCTCATGGAGAAGGCCCTTTGACGAATTTGGAGAACGACCAGCCGCCGGATCCCAAGCCCGCACCGGACACGCCTCCCGCGGGGAGGGATCGCGGCCGGGTCTTGGCGCGGGACGCAGGGGCGCGCGGCAGAGGATGATCGCCGTCCGGCGCATTCGCGAGGAGGACGCGCCCGCATTCCGGGAGGTGCTGGACGCCGTATGCCGGGAGAGGAGGCATCTCGCCATGCTGGAAGGGCCCCCGATTGAGCAGGTTGAGGCCTTCGTGGCGTCGAGCGTCCGGGCGGGGTATCCGCAGTTCGTCGCGGAGGAGGACGGGAGGATCGTGGGTTGGTGCGATGCCCTGCCCGGCCCGGCCGCGTTCGGCATGGCGCACGTCGGAAGGCTGGGCATGGGCGTCCTCAACGGCCACCGGGGCAGGGGGATCGGCCGGCTCCTGCTAGGGGCGGCCGTCGAGGGAGCTCGGGGGCTCGGGCTGCAGAAGATCGAGCTGGACGTGTTCTCCTCGAGCGAGCCCGCGATCGCCCTGTACCGGAGCTTCGGGTTTCACGAGGAGGGCAGGAGGAGGCGCGGCAGGTTCGTGGACGGGGTCTATGACGATGTCCTGCTGATGGCCCTCGATCTCAACGGGCCGGGCCCTCCGGACACGGCGCTTGCCTCGGGCGCATTCCCCGGGAGAATGGAGCCGCGCGGCCGTTAGCGCGGGCCGCCAGGATGTTCGGCAGGACGCCTCTTTTCCCCCCAACAGATTTATGACCCCAAACCCGCCACCGCTATCCACGATGCGAAGAGTCAAGCGCATCGCGCCCCTCCAGCTCGGCAAGATGCTTGGCCTGCTCTACGGAATAATGGGCGTGATCTTCTGCCCAATCTTCCTGATCGCATCCCTTTTTGCCTCGCACGGGCCCTCGGCGCAGCGCGTGGGCCTGATGGCGTTCGGAACCGGCTTCGCGCTCGTCCTGCCGTTCCTCTACGCGGCCATGGGCTTCATCGGCGGCATAATAAGCGCCTTCATCTACAACCTCATCGCAAAGTGGATCGGCGGAATCGAGGTTGAGGTCGAGTGAAGGCCCGTCGGGGCGCAGGGCCGCCAACATGCCGGACACGACTCTTCCCACGGACCAGTCTGGCCGCGCGATCTCGCTCTACCGGGGACGCCTCGTGCCCGGGGTGTCTTCGTCGCCTCTCCTGATCGCGGCGTCGCTCCTGCTCCATGCCCCGCGGCTGCTGTGAGCATGCAGCGACCGGGCCCGCGCGATGAAGATGCTGATCCGCCACCTGCTCGCCATAGCGATCCTGCCTTTCACCGTCACGGTCCTCGTGCCGGTCTGGATGGCCCGGAGGTGCGGCGTCGAGTTCACCCTCGGCCGCTCGGCGGGCCCCGCCGTTCTCCAGCTGGCCGGCCTCGCGTTGGCCGGCCTGGGCCTGCTGCTGGCAGCGGCCTCGGTACGGCGGTTCGCCACCGAGGGCAAGGGCACCCTTGCCCCATGGGACCCCCCGCGCCTGTTTGTCGTGAAGGGACCATATCGATTCGTCCGCAATCCGATGATCTCGGGGGTCATATTGATTCTGTTCGGCGAGGCGTCCGCGCTGCGGTCGCCGTGCCTTGGCGCCTGGGCGGCGTCATTCCTGGTCCTCAATCTCCTCTACATTCCCCTCGTCGAGGAGCCGCGGCTGGAGAAGCGGTTCGGCGACTCCTACCGGGAATACTGCAGGAATGTCCGGCGGTTCACCCCGCGATTCCGCCCCTGGCATCCCGCCCCTTAGCCCGATGGAGCCGCCCAGCCGATCGCCTTGTCCCCCGCCTGTCCCAAGCGCCGGGCCGAAGATGAATCTCGTCGAGATCTGCGGGGACGGCTCGCTCGCCGGGGAAACGGGGCCGCTTCCGGAAGCCACCCGGCCGGTGATCGAGTCCACCGTGCAGCTCTATTCGAGGGTCGGATGGACCCGGCCGTGGATCGGCTACCTCGCATTCGAGGGGGGCGCGTGCGTCGGCACCTGCGCCTTCACGGGCCCGCCCAGGGACGGCGTCGTCGAGATCGCGTACTTCACGTTCCCTGGCCACGAGGGCCGCGGCGTCGCCACCCGCATGGCGGGGAGCCTCGTGTCGATTGCCAGGGCGTCCGCGCCGGGGGTCTCGGTCACGGCCCACACCCTGCCGACGGAGAGCGCCTCGACGCGCATCCTCCGCAGGGCCGGCTTCTCGTTCGCCGGGCCGTCAACACACGCGGAGGACGGCCAGATCTGGGTCTGGCGGCACGAGGGGGAGGGGGAACGCGCCCGGCAGAATGCCTGAGCCATTCCTGCCTTTGCCGCGACATTCTTCGTGACACGCGCGTGCCAGATCGGGTTTGTTCTCACGCAACCCCGATGAAGGAGCCCATCCACCCGCCCGAGCCCGCCCCCGCGACGGCCGCGGTCGACCTCACGAGGGCCTTCGCCTCGATCACGGCGCATTGGGACCCGCACATCGCCGGCGAGCTGAACGGGCAGCAGGTCA
Organism: uncultured Opitutaceae bacterium; assembly: GCA_964451965.1. Classification (GTDB taxonomy): domain Bacteria; phylum Verrucomicrobiota; class Verrucomicrobiia; order Opitutales; family Opitutaceae; genus Palsa-1447. The sequence continues at coordinate 21,659 of CAYVKH010000042.1, read as the reverse complement.
AGTGCGTCAAGCTCCTGGGCGAGTTCGTCTGGCACAAGCACGACTCGGAGGACGAGCTGTTCCTGGTGCACCGGGGGGTCCTTCACATGCGCCTGCGGAGCGGGATGGTCACGATCGGCCCGGGCCAGTTCTACGTCGTTCCCCGGGGCGTGGAGCACCAGCCGTACGCGCCGGCGGAGGTTGAGGCGGTCCTCTTTGAACCGGCGACGACGCTCAACACGGGGAACGTCCGGAACCATCTGACGAAGGAGAGGCTGAAGCATGTCCCGGCCCCTGCCGCCGGCCCGCGGGCACCGGAAAATGAGGGCCCTTCTCGTAGTTGACATGCAGGTCGGCTGTTTCGCGGGCGAGCCGCCGCGGGCCGACCAGGAGGGGACGGTTCTCCGGATGAACGCGCTTGCCGGCGCAATCCGGCCCAAGGGCATGGTGGTGTTCGTCCAGCACACCGACGAGGAGGAGGGGCTGGCGCGGGGAAGCGGCGCGTGGCAGCTCCTCCCGGCGCTGAACCGGGCCCCCGGGGACGAGACCGTTGAGAAGACCGGGTGCGACTCGTTTCTCGAGACGCGGCTGGACGGCCTCCTCAGGACCCGCGGCGTGACGGATCTGGTGATCGTGGGATGCGCGACGGATTTCTGCGTCGACACGACGGTGCGGACCGCCGCCGCACTCGGCTACGGGGTCACTGTGCCCGGGGACGGTCACACGACGCGGGACCGCCCCCATCTTTCGGCCGCCCAGATCATCGTCCACCACAACTACATGTGGGCGGATCTCCTGCTGCCCAGGCGCCGGAGGGTGAGGGTGACCCCCACCGGCGCCCTGATTTCCGAGCTGAGGAACGACTGACATGAATGTGGTCCACTTCGGCTCCGCCCCGGAGTTGCGCCGGTGGCTGAAGGCCCACCATCGCGATGCGGCCGAGCTCTGGGTAGGCTTCCACAGGAAGGACTCGGGGAAAGGCGGTATCGAATACGCAGGCGCCCTGGACGAGGCGCTCTGCTTCGGCTGGATAGACGGGCTTCGCCGCAGGATCGACGGCGGCAGCTACGCGAGCCGGTTCTCGCCGAGGAAGGCCCGCAGCACCTGGAGCCTCGTCAATGTCCGGCACGCCAGGCGCCTCATCGCGGAGGGTCGGATGCGCCCGGCCGGCCTCGAGGCCTTCAGGGCCCGGGAGGGGAAGAGGACCGGGATCTACTCCTTCGAGCGGCGCCCGCGGGACCTGCCCGCCCCCCTCGGGACGGTCTTCCGGGCGAACAGAAAGGCCTGGGCGCACTGGACGGAGCAGCCTCCCGGCTACAGGCGGACGGCGACCTGGTGGGTGATCAGCGCCGTCCGGGACGAGACCCGGCGGGGCCGGCTCGCCAGGCTGGTCAGCGCCCACGCCAGCGGCGGGCGGCTGGGGCTCCTCATCTAGGCCGGGCCGCGGCCCGGCCTGTAACTTTTTGGCGCGGGAGGTGTTCTTAGGGCAACAAGAGCCTGTCTCAACATGAAGATGCTAATCGCACTGCTCCTTTGGGCCCTGCTTCTGGTGCTGTGCTGGCCGCTGGCGCTCCTGCTCCTCCTCGCCTGGCCGGTCCTCTGGCTCCTATCGATTCCGTTCAGGATCATTGGGACGGTGATGGCGGCTGCGCTCGCCCTTGTGGGGGCGATCCTCCTGCTGCCCGCCTGCCTGCTCGGCTTCAGGCGTCCCTGACGCCCCGGCGCCCGCCTTGCCTCCCGGCCCGAAAAGGGGAAGGCTTTGCCCCGGGCCGGCCGCCGCGGCGTCCGGCCTTCCATGCCTGCGAAAGCAAAACCCCCGTCCGCGTCCGAGCTGAAGGAGGCCCTGGGCTCCGCTGCCGCCCTGTGGTCCGGCATTTTGCGCGCCGTCGAGGCGGTGGCCGCGCCCGTCGAGACGCAGTGGAGGCCGTCCAAGTCGGGCTACGGGCGCATCTGCCTGCTCCGGCGCGGGGAACGGACCCTTCTCTACATGACCCCCGACAGGGGAAGGGTGTGGATCGCGATCGTCCTGGGGGAGCGCGCCTTTGGCCTCGCGATGGCCGGCGCGATCCCCGACGCGATCAAGGGGATGCTTGCCGACGCGAGGCCGTATGCCGAGGGCCGGGGGATACGCTATCCCGTGGATTCGCAGGGCGACATCGCGGCGATCGCCGAGCTGGTGAGGATCAAGACAACGCCGAAGCAATGAGGCCCGGAGGATCACCCGCGCGCGGGGAGGGATGCCGCCCCGATGCGTGAGGACGGGATAGGGCGCATCAGGAGCGTGCACAGGTACGCCTGGCTGTGGGAGCCGTTGGAGGCCGAGGCTTCGTTCGTGCTGGGCGCGATGTTCGGGACAAAGGGGGTCTACCTCGACGGCAGGCTGGCGCTCTGCTTCTCGGCCAGGGAGGAGCCGTGGCGGGGCGTGCTGGTCTGCACGGAGCGGGAGCACCACGCGTCGCTGCAGCGCGACTTTCCCGCGCTCTCGCCCCATCCCATACTTCCCAAGTGGCTCTATCTCGCGGAGTCGCAGGACTCGTTCGAGCGCGTGGCCGAGCGGCTTGTGACCCTTGCCAGGGAGCGCGACCCGAGGATCGGCGTCGCACCCAAGGCCGGGAGGCGAAGGCGCGCCTGACGCGCCGCCCCGGGCCGGCCGCCGGTACCGTTTTGACATCCGGCCCCCGCGGGGCATCAATCGGCCCGAGGAATGAAGACCCGACCCGCGTTGGCCGCCACCGGCGTGATCGCCGCGTGCCGGGCGCTGCTCCCGCGCGGCGCGCCCGCGTCGGGGGCGAGGCGCCCTGCGTGGGATGCGGTGCTCGGGGCGGCTTCCGCCGGCCTCGTCGCCCTGTTCCTCCTGCAGGACGGCTTCATCGGGAATGGCGGCATCCCGCCGCACGCCTGCTGATCCCATGGCCGCGCGGATTTCCTGGCCAGGAGGGTGGGCGGGCCCCGCCTAGCGAAGATCGGCCCGACGAAACCCGGGCCAAACCGGCATGCACTCGTTCGACTACCTCTCCATATTCGTATCGATCATCATCGCCCTGGGCGTCTCGCACCTGCTTTCCAGCGCGGCGGGGCTGATCCTGCTGCGCGACAGGGTCCGGCTGCACGGCCCGACGCTGGTCTGGATGGCGGTCCTGTTCCTGGTCCAGGTGCTTATCTGGTGGGGCTCGTTCAACCGCAGGGATGTCGACGACTGGACGTTCTTCGGGTTCCTCTTCTACCTGCTGATGCCGATCATCGCCTCGATGCTCGGGTTCATCCTTCTCCCGAGCCCGCAGCCGGATACCGACCTCGAGCGGGAGTACTACCGCAACCGGAGGTGGTTCTTCGGGCTGTTCGTGGCGATCCAGGCCGTGAGCCTCATCGAGGACTCCTTCAGGTCGCGGGTGGGCTTTGACCTGAACCTGGGGCTGCGCGTTGCGATACTGGCCATGCTCGGCGCAGGGCTCGCAATCGGCTCGAGGCGGGCGCAGCTGCCCATCGCTATCGCCGTCCTCCTGCTGGGGCTCGGCCACATAGCCTTCGGCTTCTGGAGGCTCTGATGAAGGGCGCCGACAGGCCGGCCGACCCGGCACCCGCGCGCGCAACCCCTGTCCCGACCTGAAGCCGTGGCCGGATACTCGGGCACACCCCTCTGGAGGAAGCTGGGCTACAGGGGCGGCACCGCCGCGCATGTCGACGGAGCGCCCGGCCATTACCTCTCCCTCCTCGACCTGCCCGCGGGCGTCGAGGTCGCGTGGCTCCCGCGCCCGCGCGTGGGCATGAGGTTCGTCCACCTCTTCGCAGGCTCCGCGCAGGGTCTGAAGGCGAAGCTCGGGGCCTTCAGGAAGATGCTGGCGCCGGACGGGGTCATCTGGGTCTCGTGGCCCAAGAGGAGCTCCGGGGTGCTAACCGACGTCACCGAGGACGTCATCCGGGAACTGGCCCTGCCGATCGGCCTCGTCGACATAAAGGTTTGCGCGGTCGACGAGGTGTGGTCTGGACTGAAGCTGATGATTCGAAGGGATGAACGCTGAATCCAAGGCCGGCCCGGGCATGCGCGCCCTCCTCGCCCTTGTCCTCGTGGCGCTTGCGCCCGCCTGCAGCTCGACCCCCGGGGCGGCCGAGGGCGGCCGCATGGCCGTGGTCGACTCGCTCGGCGCCCCGGTCCAGGGCGCTTTCCTCTACGCCATGCCCGAGGACGAGAACCCCCCCGCAAGGCCGGAGAAGTACACATCGGCGGAACTTAAGGCCCGGACATCGGACGCACAGGGGATGCTCCGCGCCGAATTGGACGACTTCCTCTGGGAAAGCGACCACTGCTACCATTTCCGCGTCCGCAGGCCCGGCTTCGAGGACGTCACCATGAGCGTTTCGAGGGACCTCTTCCCCCCTGTCCTCAGGATCGAGATGAAGCGCCTGGCCCAGGCGCCCGGCAGCCCGCAGGGAACGGCGCAGGAGGCCGGCCACCCCTAGCGTGGACCCCCGTATGCCCACCAGGAACAGCCTCAACGGGATCGTCCGGCGGCTCTGGGGCGAGTGGCTCAGGCCGTTCGCCTGCGTCTTCCTCGCCGTGGCGCCGCTCAAGTCCGCGGTGGTGGACTGGAACTGGGTGCCGAGCGGGTCGATGAAGCCGACGATCCTTGAGGGGGACCTCGTCCTCGTGAACAAGCTGGCCTACGATCTGAAGCTCCCGTTCACCACCGTGCACCTCTCCCAGTGGGGCGATCCGCGCCGGGGCGACGTCGCCGTGTTCTTCTCGCCCCGCGACGGGACCCGGCTCGTGAAGCGCGTGATTGGCCTGCCGGGCGACACGATCGAGCTCCGGAGCGAGGTCCTGTATGTCAACGGCGCCGCCCAGCGCTACTCGCCGAGGGATCCCGGGCCCTTCCGGGGGGACGTCTTCGAGGACGGGAGCCCGGTCGTGGCGGTCGAGCACCTCGGCCTGCGCGACCATTACGTCCTGGCGCTCCCCGGGCGCGCGGCGATGCGCAGCTTCGGCCCGTGCGTGGTTCCGCAGGGCCAGTACTTCATGATGGGGGACTCGCGCGACAACAGCCTCGACTCGCGCTTCTTCGGCGCCGTGCCCCGCGACCGGATAGTCGGCCGGGCCGCGGCGGTCATCGCCTCCTTCGACACGAGGCGGTTCCTGCTTCCCAGGGTCACGAGGTTCATCCGCGCGCTTGAGCCCGATGGGATCTGACGGCCAGGGATCATCGGGGCTGACGGGACCCACGGCGCACGTCGTCGAGATCCTTGTCGCGGATTCCCCCGAGTCGCCCGCGGTGGCGCTCCAGAGCGTCCGCGCGGTCCCGGGGCGCGGCCTCGAGGGCGACCGGTACTTCAGCGGGACCGGCACCTTCTCTCCCAACCCCCGGAGGCCGGACTTCGAGGTCACCCTCATCCAGCGGGAGCACGTCGAGGCCTTCGCGGCCGAGTCCGGGCTGGCCTTCGCCCCCGGGGACGCGCGCCGCAACCTGGTCACGATCGGCATTGACCTTAACGCACTTGTGGGCCGCGAGTTCCGTGTCGGCGAGGTGCGGATCCGCGGCCTCCGCCTGTGCGAGCCGTGCAGCACCCTGGCGAAGAGGACGTCCCCGGAGGTCCTTCGCGGCCTGGTCCACAGGGGCGGCCTGCGCGCCCAGATACTGACCGAGGGGGTGATCCGCGTGGGCGACCCCGTCGTCGAGTCCCCGCCTACGGCCTCCCCTCCGAAATAACCCGGCTTGTGCACCTTCGGTGGGGGCCGGACAGGGAGACCGTTCCGAGGTCGCCCAGGGGGACCCATACGAGGCCCTCGCGGCGCATCGAGCGCCGGACAGCCGCCGAGTGGATCGACTCGACGATCCTGAACTTGGTGATGCTGCGGGTCAACCTGGCGAGGAGCGGTCCCCGGGACACGGCCTGGGGATCGAGGCCCGCCTGCTCGGCCGTGGGCAGCTCGTGGAGGCCGGCCAGGCGGCGCGAGCCCGCAGGGTTGCGGTGAAGGAGCAGCGCGCCATTCCTCTCGCACCAGACGCGGACGACCGAGCGCCGCTCGATCCGCCGCGCCTCGAGCCTCGGGTACGCCTCCGGGTCCCCCTCCTTGGCGGCGGCGCAGAACCCCCTCACGGGGCAGCGCCCGCACAGGGGGCGCCTGCGCAGGCACATGGTGGCCCCGAGCTCCATCATCGCCTGGTTGTGGTCGCCCGGGTTGTCCGGGTTCAGGAGCTCCTGGGCGAGCGGCGCGAAGGCCTTGGACGCGGACGCGCTGTCCCGGTGCCGGGAGCCGTCGCGGCTCAGGCGCGAGAGGATCCTGACCACGTTCCCATCCACGCACGCGCGCGGCTCGCCGAAGGCGATGCTGGCGACGGCCGCCGCGGTGTACGGGCCGACGCCGGGAAGCTCCCGCCAGGCGGCCGCGGAACGGGGGAGCGGGCGCCCGGCGACCTCCCTCGCGAGCCTGTGGAGGTTGCGGGCCCGGGAGTAGTACCCGAGGCCCTCCCAGAGGCGCAGCACCACCGCCTCGGGCGCCGCCGCGAGCGCCCCGAAGCCGGGCAGGGCCTCCATCCACCTCCGGAAATAGGGCAGGACCGTGGCCACCTGGGTCTGCTGGAGCATGAATTCGCTGACGACGGTCGCGTAGGGCGACGGGGACTCGCGCCACGGCAGGCTCCGCCTGGACGCCCCGTACCACGCCAGGAGGGCCGCCCGGAAGGCCGCGCGCCGGGCCACGAGGGCCCCTTGGCCGGAAGATTTGCGTGTCATTGGCGGCGATTTTGTGACTATGGATCCCTCATGCCCAAGCGCGGCCAGGACGACGAGGAAAAACCCCGGAAGCTGAGCACCTACTCGCTCAAGCTCGACGACGCCCAGATGGAGAAGCTCCGGTCTATCCTCTCCGGGCGCGGATGGGAGGCGTTCGACGTCGCCTACGCGCGGTTCGCGTTCAGGGGGCGCGACTGCAACGTGACCGCCTACGAGAGCGGGAAGCTCGTCGTCGCCGGCAAGGGAACCGAGGAGTTCGTGACGATGACGCTCGAGCCCGACGTCACCCAGGCCGCGAAGCTGGGTTACGACGGGGTGCTCCATCCCGACTGGTTCGAGCTGCACGCGGGGCTCGACGAGAGCGGCAAGGGGGACCTGTTCGGGCCGGTCGTCGCGGCGACGGTGATCGCGGACAGGGCGGCCATCGAGGGCTGGATCAAGGCGGGCGTGAAGGACTCCAAGAAGATCGTCGACACCCAGATCATCAAGCTGGACAAGCTGATCCGCGGGACGCACGGGGTCGCGGTCGCGACGTGCCTCTGCGGGATGGCGAAGTACAACCTCCTCATGTCGCGCCCGCACGCGAACCTGAACCGCCTGCTGGCGTGGCAGCACGCGACCGCGCTGGCGCAGGCCCTTTCCAGGAGGAAGGCTCCGCGGGGGCTCCTCGACCAGTTCAGCAAGCAGCCGCTCGTCCAGCGGGAGCTGGCGAAGATGGGGGTGGGGGACTTCGACCTGCAGATGCGCACGAAGGCGGAGGAGGACCCGGTGGTCGCCGCCGCCTCGGTGGTCGCGCGCGCCGAGTACGTGCGCCAGATCCATGCGCTCTCGAAGCACTTCGGGGGCCCCCTGCAGAAGGGCGCCGGCGCCCTCGCCAAGGAGCAGGCGGCGCAGATCATCGCTCGCTTCGGCGCCCGCTCGCTCGGGAACTTCGCGAAGCTCCATTTCCGGACCTCCTACGAGGTGGTCGAGGCGGCTGGCAAGCTGGACGAGCTGCCGCTGCCCAGGCCCAGGGAGAAGATGGAGTGGGGCGGCTAAAGGAGGCCCGAGGGACGCCCGATGCCCAAGCGCCGCCAGCTCCGCAGCTTTGACCTGAAGAAGATCGAGGGCTTCGAGAGCCTCATCGGGGTCGACGAGGTCGGCCGCGGTGCGCTCGCCGGGCCCGTGGTGGCGGGCGCGGTGCTCGTGACCCGCGCGTTCCTGGAGGGGCGCTGGGCCGCGGCCAAGGCGGGCCGGGTCAACGACTCGAAGCAGCTGTCGGCCGCCGAGCGCGAGGCGCTCTGGACCGAGTTCGAGGCGCTCGCGGCCCAGGGCCAGATCCACGCGAACTTCGGGTCGGCGAGCGTGGAGGAGATCGAGCTCCACAACATCCTCGGCGCGACGAAGCTGGCGATGCGGCGCGCCCTGGAGGGCATCTATCCCGCGGCCGCGTTCCGGCGCAACGAGGAGCCCGACCTCTTCTCCTCGATCGAGGAGCGGGAGGCGTTCATCCCGGTCGTCTCGTGCCGCATCCTCGTGGACGGGCTCCCGCTCAAGGGGTTCCCGTACCCGCACACGGCCGTCGTCAACGGCGACGCGAGGTCGCTGTGCATCGCCATGGGCTCGATCATCGCCAAGGTGGAGAGGGACCGCATGATGGCCGGGCTGGACGCGGCCTACCCGGGCTACGGCTTCGCCAGGCACAAGGGCTACGGGACCGACGACCACCGCGAGGCCGTGGTCCGGCTCGGGCGCAGCCCCATCCACAGGGAGATGTTCCTGCGCAAGCTGCTCTCCCGGCGGGACGACCCGAACCAGATGGATTTCCTTCCCGGCCGTTGACCCATGGGCGCGGCGCGGGCACAACGGGGGCATATGCCAGGCGAGAAACACAGCCCGCTCGATCGGGTGATGGGGCGGCTCGACACGCTCGACCCCGTCAACATGACGAACCTGGTCCAGCGCCTCGCCAAGCAGCGGGACCTCTTCGAGCAGATCTTCAAGACGCTCCAGGAGGGCGTGCTGGTCATAGACTCGGACGGCACGATCAGGTACGCGAACGAGGCGGCGCACCGGCTGATCGGGCTCAGCGGCGACGTGCTCGCGGGGAAGACGCTCTGGCGGCTCCTGCCGGGGCTGCGCCCCACGCTGGAGGACGACAAGGGGGCCGCCGCCCACGTCGTCTCGCGGGAGTTCGAGCTGACGTACCCCGAGCCCCGCACCGTGCGCCTCTACATGGTCCCGTTCCGGGACGAGGACGGCGGCGCCGAGCGCCGCCATGCGGTGATCCTGGCCGACGTCACCCAGGACCGGCAGACGACCGAGCGGCGCATCGAGGACGAGAGGGCCTCCTCGATCCTGCTCCTCGCCGCGGGCGTGGCCCACGAGCTCGGCAACCCAATAAACTCGCTCACGATCCACCTCCAGCTGATAGCCCGGAAGCTGAAGAAGCTCGGCGCCTCGGCCGAGGCCGAGTCGGTCGCGGAGTCCGTCGGGGTGTGCCGCGAGGAGGTCGCGCGGCTCGACGGGATCATCACGCACTTCCTGGAGGCGATCCGGCCGAGCCCGCCGGACCTTGCCGAGACGAACGTGGAGGAGGTGCTGGCCGAGGTCCTCAGGTTCCAGAAGCGCGAGTTCGCGGACCGCGGGGTCGCGGTCGAGGCGGAGACGCCCGCCGCGCTGCCGACCGTCATGGCGGACCGCAACCAGCTCAAGCAGGTGTTCTTCAACCTGACCAAGAACGCCATGGAGGCGATGCAGCCCGGCGGCAGGCTGAAGATCAAGTCCCGCGCGGACGACGACTCGGTCTACCTCCTCTTCGGCGACAGCGGGTCCGGGATCAGGAAGGAGGACCTTGTGAGGCTGTTCCAGCCCTACCACACGACGAAGCCGGGCGGCCACGGCCTCGGGCTCATGATCGTCCAGCGCATCATGCGCGCGCACGGCGGCCAGGTCGGCGTCGAGAGCCGCGAGGGCCGGGGGACCGTGGTGACGCTCCAGTTCCCCCGCAAGGACCGCCGGGTGCGGATGCTCGGCAGCGGCTGAGCGCCGGGCTACCTGCCGGCGGGCGCCGCGTGCAGGATCTTCACGAGGAAGGTGCGCGTCTCCTTCGCCTTGCCGAGGCGCAGCGACACCCTGAACGGCATCTCGTCGGAGCTGACGCCCAGCTGCGAAACCATCGGCGTGGGCTCGGCGGCCTGCCCGGGAGCGATCGTGAGGGTCTCCGGGTCCACCGCGAAGTTCCCGAGGTCGGAGGCGAAGTCCACCATCGTGACCGTGACGGGCTCGGTCCCCGGGTTGGAGAGAATCAGGTGGAGCGTCACGGGGGGAAGCGGGCTGCCGACCAGCATCTTCCCGCCGGTGTCCGTGTAGTCGGCATAGGTGCGGTCCTTGTCACCCTTGCCCCTCTTCAGGCCGCGCCCTATCCCGCGGCCGAGCGTGACCTTCACGGCCACCCGGCCGCCGAAGAACACGTCGCCGCCCTCCATGGCCACGGGCTTCTCGCCGGAGACGACGGCGTTCGTCAGCTCGTCGTTCGCCCTCTCCATGCACCCCGGGGACAGGAGCGCGAGGGCCGCCCCCGCGGCCGAGAGGGCCATTGCCAGGCGACTGAGGAACGAGGTCTTGTGGGGCATTTTGTGGCGCTGGGGCCGGCTGCGCCGGGACGGGAGGATGGGGGTCGACACCGGCGCCGCAAGAAGGTTGCATGCGGCGTGCCCCTGCGCCAATTGAAAAAGCGCATCTTTTCGGCCTGGCGCGCGTCTGGCCGGACATAGTGCGATGTCAAAGGCATGGATGAAAGTTCAACGAGCACGCTGGGCGAGCAGGTTCGGCGGGCGCAGCGCGGCGACGAGGCCGCCATGCGGGAGCTCATTGTCGCCTACCAGCGCCGTGTCGCGGGCTTCGCGTACGCCGTCACCGGCCGCAGCGACAGCGTCGAGGACCTGGCGCAGATGGTGTTCATCAAGATGGCCCGCGCGATCGGCGGGCTCAAGGCGCCCGAGCAGTTCGAGTCGTGGCTCTTCCGGCTCGCCCGCAACACGTGCATCGACCACCTGCGCCGCCAGAAGCTCCGCAGGATCTTCACCCCCTTCGCCCCCGAGCACGAGAACGTCCCGGAGCCGGACGGCGCCGTGGGCTCCGAGGAGCTGGACGCGCTGCGCCACGCCCTGGCCCAGCTCCGGCCGAAGGACCGCGCCCTCCTCGCCCTCGTCCAGGAGGGCCGCAGCCACGCGGAGATCGCGGCCTCCTTCCGGACGAGCGTCGCGGCCGTGAAGGCCCGGCTCCACAGGGCGCGCGAACAATTGAGACAACACTACCACAGCGATGAAACCTGACGAACGGGCATGGGCGCGCCTGCGCGAGCACGCGGCCTCCCAAATCAAGCCGGGCTTTGCCGACCGCGTCCTGCGCGCGGCCCGGGCGAGGCCTTCGCCCCTCCTGGTGGCCCACTTCGCCATGTGCGCGGCGACGGCCGCGCTCTGCGTCGCCGCCGTCGCCCTCTACCACGCCCAGGCCTCGGGCGACGACGACGCCAGCAGCCTCGCGGGCTGGAGCGAGATCGCAGCCCAGGCGAGCGACCTGGAGCAGGGCCTATGAGGGACCGCGTCCTCGCCGCGCTCCTGACCCTGGCCGTCTTCGCGACCGGCTTCGGGGCGGGCATGTGGGCCGAGCGCCACCGGCCGATCCCGCGCCCGCCGGGGGCGTTCATGGGGGAGTTCGGGGCCAGGCAGGGCGGCGCGGCCCGGAACACGCCCCCCGTCAACCGCGCCCAGCTGCTCGAGCAGATCGAGCGGCTCCGCCCCGAGATCGACTCCTTCAAGGAGCACGTCATGGAGATCTACGCCCAGTTCGACCGCGACATGGAGACGGTCCTGACCCCCGGGCAGAGGGCGGCCTATGAGAAGGATTTCCGCTCGCGGCGCGGGTTCGGCCCCCCGCCGGAGATCGCGGCCGACGACAAGCCCCTGTCCGACGACCAGATCGAGGCGCTCATGCAGCGGCCGTTCCGGACGCTCGCGTACTTCGTGGTCCTGCCGATGACGCTGGAGCGGATGGCGAGCGACCTGAAGCTCGACGATGCGCAGCGGGACCGGGTGAGGGACCTGCTGCGCGTGCGCAGGGAGAAGTTCATCGAGCTGGTGGACAGCGTCCCCCCGCCGAGCCTGATGCTCAGCCGCCTTGCGCCCGTGGCGCAGCGGCTCGGCGGGCCGGCGAAGGCGCCGCCGGCGCCCCCGCGCTAGGGTCTTGGGGGGCGCGGCCCGGGCTTGACCGCCCCCGTGGGTAGCTTGGAATGGCCCCATGGCGCCCAGCGTTCTCATCGTCGACGATGAAAAGCACTCCCGCGAGGGCCTGCAGCAGGCGCTCGCCGAGCACTACGACGTGAGCCTGGCGGCGAGCGCGGACGAGGCGTTCAACCTCATGGACGCCCAGCCGTTCGACGTCATCCTGACCGACCTGCGGATGCCGGGCAAATCCGGCCTCAAGGTGATCGACCGCGCGCTGGCGCTCCCGGGCAGGCCGGCGGTGCTCATGATGACGGCCTACGGCAACATCGACACGGCGGTCGAGGCGATGAGGCGCGGGGCGGTCGACTTCCTCACGAAGCCCGTCAACATCGAGCGGCTCGACGTCCTGATCCGACGGGCGCTCAAGGCGAAGAGCCTCGAGGTCGAGGTCCGCCAGCTCCACGAGCGCCTGGACGAGAAGTTCAGCGTGGGCGAGATCGTCGGGGAGTCGCCGCTCCTGAAGGACGTGCTGGAGCGGGTGAAGAAGGTGGCGCAGTCCAGGGCGACGATCCTGATCGAGGGGGAGTCCGGGACGGGCAAGGAGCTGATAGCGCAGGCGATCCACCAGGCGAGCCCGCGCGCGCGCGCGCCCTTCATCGCGGTGCACTGCGCCGCCCTCTCCGAGAGCCTGCTCGAGAGCGAGCTCTTCGGGCACGAGAAGGGCTCCTTCACCGGGGCGACGGAGCGGCGGATCGGGCGCTTCGAGTCCGCCGACGGCGGGACGCTCTTCCTGGACGAGATAGGAGAGATCTCGGCAGCGATCCAGGTGAAGCTGCTGCGCTTCCTCGAGACCAAGGCGATCGACCGGGTGGGCGGCTCGAAGACGATCGGGCTCGACGTGCGCCTCGTCACGGCGACCAACCGGAACCTGGAGCAGCTGGTGCGCGAGGGGAGGTTCCGCGACGACCTCTACTTCCGGCTGGACGTGGTGCGGTTCGTGATGCCGCCCCTGCGCGACCGGGCCGGGGACATCCCCGCCCTGATCGCGCACTTCGTCCGGATCTTCTCCGAGGAGAACGGCGCCCCCCCCCTGGAGGTGGAGCCGGGCGCGATGAGGACCCTGCAGGCCTACCCGTGGCCCGGGAACATCCGCGAGCTCCGGAACTTCTGCGAAAACGCCGTCGTGCTCCGAAAGGGGGGCCGGCTGACCGAGTTCGACCTGGACCCCCGGTTCCGCGGCTCGCCGGGGCCCGCGTCCGCCCCGGGCGGCCCGCCGGACTCCGGGCCGTCCCAGAACCTCTCGGTCGAGCAGAACGAGAAGCGGATCCTCAGGGAGGCGCTCATCAAGTCGCGCGGCAACCGCACGAAGGCGGCGGAGCTGATGGGCATCAGCCGGCGCACGCTGCACCGCAAGCTGGCCCAGTGGCCCGAGCTCGACGTCACCGATAGATGACCGTACGCCCGCGCACCACTCAGGAACTGATCCACTGGCTCGAGATGGGCGGCGGGGCGCGGTGGGTCCTCCTGGGGGCCCTCCTCGTCTGCGGGCTGGCGGCCTCGCTGGTCGTCTCCTGGAGGCAGTTCCACGGCGCGGCGAGCGAGGCCACGCTCGTGCAGGCCGACATGGCCAGGCAGATAGCCTCGGGCCGTGGGTTCACGACGCGCGTGAACTACCCCCAGGCGGTCGCGTACCTCGGCGCCCGCGGCGTCCGATTCGATCCGGCGACCCCGTATCCCGAGGTCTACCAGGCGCCGCTGTACCCCCTGGTGATCGCCGGCGCCCTCCGCCTCATGCCGCATTCCGTGCGCGAGTCCCTCTTCGGCGCTGTGCCCGCGCCCCCCTACGGCTACGCGGCGGACTACTTCCTCCTCGGCCTGAACCTCGCCCTGTTCTGGCTCGCGGTCTGGCTGGCGTTCGACCTCGGCCGCCGGCTCTTCGGCGCCCCCTCGGGCTGGCTGGCGGCGCTCGCCCTGTTCCTGTCGGTGCCGGCCTGGCAGCAGGTCGTGGCCGTGAACGGCACGGCGCTCCTGATGGTCCTGGCGCTCGGCGCATTCCATGCGTGGTGGCGCGCCGAGTCGGCGGAGGACCCTCGCCGGGCCGCGGCGCCCGTCGCCGCGCTCGGCGCAATCTGCGGCGCGCTCTTCCTCTGCGAGTACTCGGCGGGCGCCCTTGTGCTGGTCGCGCTGGGGGGGGTCGCGCGCCGGTTCGCAGGCCCGTCGCGCTGGCGGGCGGTCGGGCTCCTCCTCGGCGGCTTCGCCGTCGTCGCCGCCCCCTGGGTCGCGCGCAACCTCGCCGTCACCGGGCTGCCGGTCGGGCTCGCGGTCCAGAATGTCGCCCTCAAGTACGGCGACCCGACCGCCGAGCCCTCGGTCTTCCGCGCGACGCTCTCGGCGGCCCTGCCGGCGATCGAGCTGAACAAGCTCTCCAACAAGGTGCTGAGCACGCTGCAGGAGACCCTGCGGTCGCGGGTGTGGTCGGGAGGGGCCATGTGGCTGGTGGCGTTCTTCGCCGCGGGCTGGCTCTATGTCTTCAAGGCGGCGCCCGTGAACCGGCTGCGGTGGCTCTTCACGGTCTCGCTCCTCGCGCTGGTCGTGTCGCAGGCGATCTTCAATTCAGGCGAAAGCGAGCGCCAGGCGGTCGTCTGGCTCTCCCCGCTCATCATCGTCTTCGGGGCGGGATTCTTCTTCGTCCTCCTCTCGAGCAACCCCCTTCTCGGCTCGTGGCCGAGGGTCTGCGCCGCGGCGCTCCTCGCGCTCCAGGCCCTGCCCCTCGCCCATGACGCCCTGGATCCCCACTGGCTGCACTTCCAGTACCCGCCCTATTTTCCGCAGCTGCTTCGCGGGATGCGCCGCCAGCTGGACATCTCCGACGCCGCCGGCCGCTACGGCCTCATGGCGGACATACCCGCGGGCCTCGCGTGGTACGGCCAGACGCGGGTCTGGGCCCAGCCCGCGACGCTCCGCGACTTCTACGCCGTCCAGATCGAGCAGCCCACCGGCGAGCTCCTTCTCACCCCGAGGACGCTCGACCGCCCGTTCTTCTCCGACCTGAACGCGAAGCCGAAGACCCCGGGCTTCCTCACGGCGTCGATTCCCCGGATAGGGGAGTGGGGGGAGGTCTACGGGGGTCTCCTGACCGGGACCTTCCCGCGGGGATTCCCGCTTTCGACGCCCAGGAAGGTCACCGAGGACCTCTATGTGCTCTTCAACTCCTCGATGTCATCCGGGCGTTGACGGATCTTTTCGGACGTGGCACAATGAATTGATCTTGCCAGTAGTTAGCAACATGGCAGCTTGGCCATCAATTTCCGGCAGCTAATGATGAGACTATCGCGGGTCATTGTCGCAAGTGTTGGCTTGGGCTTTTGCGCAGGCGCGCGGGCCGTTTACGCGCCCATTCCCGACCAGGAGCAGGGCAAGGACCTCACGATCTCGCTCGAGGCGGGGATAAGCTACAACAACAATATCTTCGGGGCGTCGACGGGCGCCATCAGCAGCGTCGTCTACGAGCTGTCGCCGAAGATCGCGTTCAACGCCCCCCTGACCGACAACACCTTCTTCTCGGCCTCGTACAGGCCCACGCTCGACTATTTCGACAACCGGCCGGGCAAGAAGGCGCTCTACAGCCATGCCCTCAGCGGCCAGATTGCCCACAAGTTCTCGGAGACGTCGATTGCCACGGTGACCGACTCCTACTCGTACAACCAGAACCCGGAGGCGCTCCTCAACGGCACCGCCGTGAACTCCGACCAGACCCTCCAGAGCAACGAGTTTGACGCCCGCTACACGATGGCGCCGACGGAGAAGCTCGGGCTGGTCTTCAAGGCGCGGAGCGCCTACTTCGACTACACGAACCCGCTCCTCGGGACCCAGCTGAACCGCTTCGAGAACCTCTACGGCATCGAGTCCGACTACACGCTCCTGCCGGAGCTGAAGGCGGCGGGGGAGTACCGCCACCAGGACGTCGACTACAGCAACAACCCCTCGACCAACAACAAGCACTCGGACTTCCTGATGGGCGGCTTCGACTACAGCGCGGGGCCCAAGCTGACGGCGAGCCTGAGGCTGGGCGGCGAGTTCCGCCACCGCGAGGGGGGCCTCCATGACGAGACGACGCCCTATGCCGAGATCTCGGGCAAGTACGACTACGCCAAGGGCTCGTTCGTCAGCGTGGGCTACACCTACAGCCTCGAGGAGACCTCGGACCCCGCCCATTTCTCGGACGAGAAGCTGAACCGCATGTTCGTGAACATCCAGCACGCGTTCACCGCGCTCATCGTGGGATCGGCGTCGGTGGACTACGAGCCGGCGGTCCTGAACGGGATCCGGGGGCAGCCGAACGTGAGCGAGGACTCGACCCACGCCGGCATGGCGCTCACGTACCTGCCGACCAAGAATTGGACCGTCTCGGCTTCGTACGACTACGACTTTGTGTCCTCGGGGATCTCCTCCCGCGGCCTGAACAGGTCCCGCGTCGCCCTGAGCACGACGGTGTTGTTCTGACACCGACCGGGCCCGCCTCCACCCGCCGGAGGGCATTCAAGAGGAATCAATGGCATCGTCGTCCGGCTCCAAGGAGAGCGCGTCCCTCGCGGACCTGATCAGGGTCCTCAGGCTGCGGCTGCCCCTCATCGCGCTCATCGTCGGGCTCGTCTTCGTGACGACCATGGTCGTCACGGCGTTCCTTCCCAGGTGGTACCTCGCGACGACCAGGGTGCGCGTCGAGAAGCCCGAGAGCGACGTGAAGCTCTTCCAGGCCCAGGGCAGCACCGCCTACGACCCCTATTTCCTGCTGGATCAGAACAAGATCATGCAGAACGAGAAGATCCTGTACCCGGTGATCGAGAAGCTAAGCCTGAACACGAGGCTCGCGGCCTCCGCCGGGGCGGCCGGCGCGACGCTCACCTCGGACCTCACCTACAAGTACATCCTCAACAAGATGCTCAGGGTCGAGTCGCAGAGGAGCTCGTCCCTGATCGACATCAACGTCTACGCGCAGGAACCGGCCATGGCCGCCGAGATCGCCAACGAGATCGCGCGCGTCTACTCGGAGGACCGCATCGCCCAGGCGACCTCCCAGCAGACCGAGGGCATGGCCCAGCTGCGCAAGGAGCTCGCGCTGCAGGAGGAGGCCGTCCGGAGGCAGCGCGACGCGGTCGAGAAGCTGCGCAAGGACCTGAACATCTCGGGGGTGGACCTGAACGTTAAGTACTCCGACATGGAGATCGAGACCCTGAGGCAGATGCAGAATTCGCTCATCGCCCTGCGGGTCGACGCCATCGGGCGCAAGACCCGCTGGGAGCGCTTCAGGAGCATTCCGCTGGAGGACCGCATGGGCCTCGTCAATTCCGAGCTCATACCGGACCAGAACATCCAGAACCTCCTCCAGGCCTACCTGATCGCGGACCAGAAGGTCACGCAGCTGAAGGCGCGCCTGGGCGAGGCGCACCCGGACCTTGTCTCGGCCATCGAGAACCGGGCGAAGATCAAGGAGCAGCTGGAGGCGCTCCTGCGGGGCTACGAAAGCGGCCTAGAGAGCGCCTACAAGGAGGCCGAGGCGCGGGTCGACGAGCTGGAGAGTCAGCTCGCGAAGGCCAAGGTGGACCAGATCCTGTCGGCGCGGGACCGCATGCGCCCGTTCGAGGAGGCCGCCCAGAGGCTGGAGGACGAGACCCGCCTCTACACGACGCTCCGGCTCACGCTCAGGCAGCGCGAGATCGACTTCCAGGTGCCGAAGCGCACGATCGAGATCCTGAACACGGCGGAGCCCGCACACCGCCCGAGCCGCCCGAGCTTCCTGCTCAACAGCATAAGCTCGATCGTCTTCGGCCTCGTGCTTGCGGTGGGCGTCGCGCTCACGCTCGAGTACTTCGACACGAGCCTGCGCGACGTCGCCGACATCGAGGAGCGGCTCAAGATCCCCGTCCTCGGCGTGATTCCGCACGACCGCGACCCGATGGGGGAGGGCCGGGACGGGCCCGAGGAGGCGGAGCCCTACCGCGTGCTCCACACCAACCTCAACCTTGCGGCGAAGCCGGGCCAGCCCCTCGTCCTCGTGGTCTTCTCCGCGGGACCCGCGGAGGGCAAGAGCACGACGATCTGCAGGCTGGCGCACATGATGGGAGCCTACGGGGAGCGCGTTCTCCTGGTGGACGGGGACCTCCGGCGGCCGGCGCAGCACAGGCTAGCGAACTGCCCCAGGGCGCCCGGCCTGAGCGACGTGCTTGCCGAGAAGTGCGACGTGGATGCCGCCATCCGCAAGTCCGTGGCCCCTGGCATGGACCTCCTTACGAGCGGGGGGATGCCGGGCTTCACGCTGAGCCTTCTTTATGCGAACCGGCTGCGCGACCTGCTGGGCTCCCTGCGGGGCCGCTACGAGCGGATCCTGCTGGATTCGCCGCCGATCATCGGGGTCAGCGACGCGAGCCTCTTGGCCGGGATCGCCGACGGCGCCATCCTGCTTATCCAGCACAGGCGCAACCCCGCGAGCATGGTGCTCAGGGCCCAGCAGACGATCGTCGGCCTGAAGACCCCCATCCTTGGCGCCGTGCTGACCCAGGTGCCCCGCGGGTCGGGCGAGGACTACGGTTACTACACCCAGGCCTATTCATACTACTCGGGCGGCCCGGGAGACGCCGAGAACGGGGGCAGGCGGCACGCAAGTGAGGGGAAGGCCCCCCCGGGCGACAGCCTGGACCTCAAATGATGTTGACGGCATGAAGGGGGGGAGGTCTGATTCCTCCTCTGTGCTGCGGGCGTAGCTCAGTTGGTAGAGCACCACCTTGCCAAGGTGGACGTCGAGAGTTCGAGCCTCTTCGCCCGCTCCATTTTTCGAGAAGGCCCTTGGTGGCGGCACCTTGGGCCTTCCTTCGTAAAGGTGCGAGGGACGGTTTGCGGCCCATCCCGCCCCGCCGTGTTGTCCGCCTCCCCAGCGAAGTGGACCCAATACGGAGTGCCTTGCGGGCCAGGTGCTTACGTCCAGTCGCCGAGTGATTCAATGTACGCGGCGGAGCCGTCTCGCTGCCAGGCGTCGAGCTGGGCCTGATCCTTGAGCTGCTGGCCCCGGGTGCGCGCCACGGCAGCGAAGACGCTGGTGCATTCCGAAAGCGTCGTCATGTCTCCCCAGAGTTTCTCGAACTGGGCGACGGGATACACGTCCTCCTGGCCGTGTCCCCAGCGTTTCTTGACCTCCTTCAGTGTCACGTAGGTGGGCATGCGCGCGGCCAGCAGACGGACCGCAGCCGCCGTCTTGCCGGCGTCCGCCAGATCGGCGCGGCTCAGCCCGAAGAGCGCCACCAGGCGGTCTATGTCCACCCAGCAAGTGTTCGTGTTGTAATAGGTCAGTGCGAACTCGTCCTCCTCGCGGGGGAGGGCCAGGCCCTCGACAAGGCGTATGCGCCCGTCTATGCGCGCCATGCCGCCGCCGTGGTCCTCGACCCGCTTGGCCATGACCTCCCAGCCGACGGCGGCGCCGGAATCGCGGAACCAGCCGAGCATTGTCGGGTCCACGGTCGCTCCGAGCGTGTCGATGTTGTGCACAAGCAGCGTGCGCAACTGGGGCCGCGCTGCTAGCAGGCGCGCAAGCACGCCGTTCTTAAGCAGGTTTGGGATCTCAAACCAATGGCCGACCGGGTGCAGGCACTGGCCCGGCAAATTGTCCGTGTAGTCGCCTCCCTCGCCTGACTGGCGCGCCCACGCCGTCAGCGCCGCGCGCACGCCTTCGCGCAACTTTTCCTTCTGCTCGTCCAGTTTCTGCTGCGCAGTCTCCTGCCAGGCGAAATGCAGGTCGCGAACCGTGGGTACGAGCCGCAGTCCGATCGAACGGCCGGGCGAGACCCAGACTGACCGCCCGAAGGCGTTGCCGACGGTCTCCCGGAGAAGATGCTCGATCGGCGCATGGGTGAGGTAACTTGTCGTGAAGACGTGCGGGATCTCCGTGCCGACTGCGCGCGCGGCCCGCCGCGTCGTCGCAAGGTGCACCTCGATGAAGCTCCGGTGGCGGCCGCCGAGCTTGGCAAAGGGGTGCAGGCCCTTCACGACCCCCGCCCCCTGGGTCCAGCGGCTTCCGACGCCGGCCGCATAGGTCACCACCACCACCTCTCCGGCCCTCAGCGCAGCCTCGCCCCGCTGCCGCACGGAGGCGGAGGCCGAGCCAGGGTTGAACAGCGCCTCGGAGGGCACGTCGTCGATCCTTGTGCTCGGCGGAAGCCGGTTCATCGCTAGGCCGATGCGCCCGTTGCGAAGGTCGGTGCGGATCTGCTCGTGCTGGACGCGATCAAAGCCGTTCTCGTTGAGAAGCGCGTGGAGCTGCCCGACATCCTGAGCAGCCGCAGCGGAGGGCAGCATGCGGTCGAGCAGCGTCGGCAGGACGGCTCCATATTCCGGGTTGTGCCGCGCGGCGCGTGTGAACTGCTGCAGGTCGCCGCGCTCGCGCGCGTTGAGGTTGCGCACCTCCTGCCTTAGGCAGCGCGGCACGGACTGCTGGTAGAACCCGGGGGGCAGCAGCGCGCCTGCACCCGTCAGCAGGGCGCCCACGGAACCCTGCTCATTGATGGCGAAGTCGTAGACCACCGGGTCCATCGCAAAGGGCAGCGCCGTCTCAAGCTCTTGCTTGGCGGCCGCCATGATCTCCTGGAGCCGGTCCTGCCCCTCGCGCCGGCGCGCCGGCGCAAGGATGAAGCCCATGCCGCCTCCCGACATTCCTCCGAGCATCCAGAAACCCCAGAAATCATCGCCGAATGCGGCGCGCGTGCGCTCAATCAGGCGCTCGGTGTACAGGTTGCTCACCCAGGGGATAATCGTCTGAAGCGGCCCGAAGAAATTGTCAGTGAGCGAGCGCCCCAGGGCACGCATTTCGCCGGCGGCGAGCTGTCCGAGGATCTCATCAAGGGTCGCCACCGCCTTACGGCGCGCCGACCACTCGACCTCGCCGCGCAGGAGGTATTTCTCCGTCACCATCTCAAGGATGGGCCCGACGTTCTGGGCCATGCCCCCGTGAACCAGCACGAGCGATTCCTGCAGCCGGGCTCGCGCCAGCGCCGGCACACGGTCAGCCCCCAGGAGCGTGTGGTGGGGCAGGAGGCAGCCGCGGCTCATGCCGTGCTCGACGTCCCCGGGCTGCGCCACCACGCCTTCGATCAGCTTGATGCCCGGCCAGAGCCCGCCCGAGTCCTGCCACCCTCCGCCGGAGCCGCCGAGCCATTCCCCGAGAATTGCCCGCGCCGCCACCATCCGCCGCTCGGACTCCTCCATCGGCCCGGAAAGGCTCCGGATCTGGCTGGTGGCGCGCATGCAGACCCCGATGAGGGCGCCGAGCAGGCTAGTGGAGACTGCCAGCCGCGACCCCTTGGGAATGCGGTTCACGCTGCTGACCAGCTCGAGACCCCGGCCGGGTCCGAAAATTATTCCCAGCAGCTCGGAGAGCCTGGCGCCGGAACGTTCGATGCCAGGCGGCACAAGTCCCGCGGCGATGATCGAGGCCTTCAGTAGGCCGAGGTAGTCGCGTCCAAAATCGAACAGCTCGTCCAGCTCGCGAACCTCGGCGGTCGCATCGAGGTCCACGCTGGCAAGGCGAATGACGGGCTCGTCGATGACGCGAAAATACGCCTCCACGGGCGGGTGCGGCCCGGAGTCTCTCCCATGCACGCTTAGGTCTATCGATATGTTGAGGACCCGCGCTCCCTCGGGGAAATCCATCCCGAGGAAGAAGATGTCGCTCCAGCCGCAATGCGTCAGGTCCATCCT
>CAYVKH010000041.1:0-28904 GCA_964451965.1 uncultured Opitutaceae bacterium | reverse complement strand
AACCACAGCGTCGCGGTCCTGCACGCCAACCGCTCGCAGAACCAGCGCATGGAGGCGCTCGAGGGTTTCCGGAGCGGCCGCTACGAGGTGATGGTCGCGACCGACATCGCGGCCCGAGGGATCGACGTGGCGGGCGTCTCGCACGTCATCAATTACGACGTTCCCGAGAATCCCGAGGACTATGTGCACCGGATCGGCCGGACGGGCAGGGCGCAGGCGGTCGGCGACGCGTTCACGCTCGCCACGCCCGAGAACGGGTCCGACGTCCGCGCGATCGAGCGCTTCATCGGCCAGGAGATCCCGCGGCTCAAGCTCGAGGGATTCGCCTACAAGCCCGCGTCGGCGTTTCCGCCGCGCCCGGAGCCTCAGGGCCGTAGGGGAGGCGGGGGAGGCGGCGGGGGAGGAGGCCGGTTCCAGAGGGCCCCGTCGCACCATCCGCGCGGGAAGCCCGGAGCCCACTGGGCGCGGCGGTGAGCCCGGGGGGCTACTTCTGCCCGTAGTAGGCGCCGGCGCCGTGCTTCCTGTTGAAATGCCGCTCGAGAAGAGCCGCCGGGAATTTCAGGCCGGAGGGTCGGAGCCTCAGGGTGTGGGCCGCCAGCCTTGCGCAGAACTCGAGGGCGACCGCGTTCTCCACCGCCTCGGCGGCGGAGCGGCCCCACGCGAACGGGCCATGGCGGACCACGAGCACTGCGGGGGTCCCCTCCGGATCGAGCCTGGAAAACCGCTCGACGATCACGCGGCCTGTCTCGGCCTCGTAGCTGCCCGCGATCTCCCGCTTGCTGAGCTCGCGGGTCACCGGCACGGGTCCGTGGAAGAAGTCACAGTGGGTGGTGCCGAGCACCGGGATCGGCATCCCGGCCTGGGCGAACGCCGTCGCGTAGGCCGAGTGCGTGTGCACGACGCCGCCCACGTGGCCGAATTCCCTGTAGATCTCAAGGTGGGTCGGCGTGTCGGAGGACGGCCTCAGCCTGCCCTCGATCCGCTCGCCGTCGAGGTCGACGAGGACCATGTCCGCGGGCCGCAGGCGGTCGTAGTCCACGCCGCTCGGCTTGATCGCGACGACGCCCCGGTGCCGGTCGATGGCGCTCGCGTTCCCGAAGTTCAGGTGGATGAGGCCGTGGGCGGGAAGGCCCATGTTGGCCTCATAGGCCTCGCGTCTCAGTTCGGTGAGCATGGGGCGCAGGGTGTTCGGCTACGGGCGCATCCCCGCCAGCGGGAGCTCGGTCCTTGACGTGAGCTTCTTCGTGAGGAGAAGGCGTTGGCGGTCCAGCATGCCAAGGCTGCCGTAGAGCGCAACGGCAGGCGGGTTGCCTTCGGATGTCTCAACGTGGACGGCCAGCGCGCCGCGCTCCCCGCAGGCTTCGAAGGCGGCCGTCAGCGCCACCTTCCCGATGCCCCGGCGCCGGTACCGTGGGCGCACGAAGAGGTCGTCGATGAACGCGTCGGTCCCGCCGAACTCCATGCTGTGGCGAAAGGTCACCACGACGTAGCCCGCGGGCGCGCCGTCCGCCAAGGCAATCAGGACCATGCCGCGGGACGGCTCGGAAAGAAGGGCCGTAAAGCTCGAGCCCGCCCATTCGCGGTCGAGCCCGTAGTCGGCCTCCGCGTAGAATTCGCCCATCATGTCGAGGAGCGTCGGAATGTCCTCCAGGGAGGCGCTGCGTGTGGTGATGGGCATGGTCGCGCCCAATTAGGAGTCACCCGCGGGCGCCGGGGGCAAGGTGATAGTAGGCCTCGTTCCAGCGGAGCTCCTTCTCAAGCTCAGCCAGACGGGTGTCGCGGTCGATCAACAAAAGCTCGATGCCCGCGATCTCGGCGAAGTCCCTGAGGTGCTCGGCGGTCACCGCGTAGCTGAACGCCGTGTGGTGGGCGCCTCCGGCGCGGATCCAGGCGCCGCACGCGGTCTTGAAGTCCGGCCTGCATTTCCAGACGGCCCGTGCGACCGGCAGCTTCGGCAGCGGCCGGGGCGGCTTGACCACGTCGACCTCGTTGACGATCATCCTGAAGCGGGTCCCCAGGTCGATGATCGAGGCGTTCAGCGCCGGGCCGGCGGGGGCGGTGAAGACGAGGCGGGCGGGGTCTTCGCGTCCGCCAATGCCGAGCGGGTGGATCTCGAGGGACGGCTTGCCTGCGGCGATCGACTCGCAGATCTCCAGCATGTGCGCCCCTAGGACGAGGCTGCCGGAGGGCTCCAGGTGGTAGGTGTAGTCCTCCATGAACGACGTGCCTCCCCCGAGCCCCTCGCCGATGACCTTCATCATGCGCAGCAGGGCGCAGGTCTTCCAGTCGCCCTCCGCCCCGAATCCGTACCCGTCGGCCATCAGCCGCTGGACGGCGAGCCCGGGCAGCTGGCGCAGGCCGTTCAGGTCCTCGAAGGTCGTCGTGAACCCCTTGAAGCCGCCCTTTGAGAGGAAGGACCGCAGGCCGAGCTCGATCCGGGCGGCCTCGCGTAGGGAGTCGTGGCGCGGCCCTCCGAGCCTGAGCGCCGGGGCCACGTCGTAGCGTTCGGCGTACTCGGCGCAGAGGCCCGTCACCTTCGCCTCGGAGGCGCCCCTGACCTCGGCCACGAGGTCCCCGACCCCGAATCCATCCACGGCGTAGCCGAAGCGCGTCTCCGCCGCGACCTTGTCGCCCTCGGTCACCCCGACGCGGCGCATGTTGTCGCCGAAGCGCGCGAACCTGGCCCCCTGCATGTCCTGCCAGCCCCGAGCGACCCGCATCCACGCCGAGAGGCGCTCGACGACCTCGGGATCCTGCCAGTGCCCCACGATGATCTTGCGCGGAAGGCGCATCCGCGCGTGCAGGAACCCGGCCTCGCGGTCCCCATGGGCGGCCTGGTTGAGGTTCATGAAATCCATGTCGATCTCCGACCACGGCAGGTCCCTGTTGAACTGGGTGTGGAGGTGGGCGAACGGCTTGCGCAGAGCGGACAGCCCGCCGATCCACATCCGCGACGGCGAGAAGGTGTGCATCCAGAGCACCAGGCCCGCGCACCTGGGATCCTGGTTAGCCTCGAGGCAGACGGCGCGGATGGCGTCGGACGTCGTGAGGACCGACTTGAACACGAGGGGGTAGGGCAGTCCCGGCGCGGCGTTCAGGGCCTTCGCCATCGTCCTTGAATTGTCCGCCACCAGCTTGAGCGGGCCCGGCCCGTAGAGCTCCTGGGAGCCGGTGACCAGCCATACTTCGGATTTTGGGAGATTCTTCATGGGAAAGCTTTGTTCAGGCGCCGCGGGCGCGGGCCTTGATCTCCAGGAGGTCCTTCATCACCCGCGAGAGGCCGGCGTCCCTGCGGACGCCCCCGAACCCGTCGTGGAGGATCCGGTACTGCGCATAGAGGCTGTCGTAGATCCTCCGGCGCCGGGGGTCGGGCCGGTAGGAGGTCGCCGCGAGGCCCGCCATCGCGCGCTGGGCCGCCGGGAAATCCCTGTGGGCCCCGGCGAGGACCGCGGCGCTGATCGCCGATCCGAGGGCGCACGCCTGGTTGGAGCCGGAAACGAAGAGCGTGCAGCCCGTGACGTCCGCGTAGATCTGCATGAGAAGGGGGTTCTTCTCGGCGATCCCGCCCGCGCAGACGATCCGCCTGATGGGCACCCCGTACTCCCGGATGCGCTCGATGATCATCCGGGCGCCGAAGGCCGTCGCCTCGATGAGGGCGCGGTAGATCTCGGCGCGGGTCGTGTGGAGGGTGGCGCCCACGAGGAGCCCCGAGAGCCGCGGGTCGACCAGGATGGTCCGGTTGCCGTTGTGCCAGTCCAGCGCGATGAGCCCGCTTTCCCCGGGCTTCTGCCGGGAGGCCTCCGCGGTCAGCCTCGCGTGCAGTCTCGCGTCGCCGCAGCAGACGGTCTCGACCCACCAGTTGAAGATGTCCCCCACCGCCGACTGACCCGCCTCGATCCCGACGTAGCCCGGCAGGATGGCGCCGGGCACGATGCCGCAGATCCCCGGGATGTCCGGGACCTTCTTCCTCTGGGAGACCACGGCGCAGTCACACGTCGAGGTCCCTATCACCTTGACGAGGGTTCCCTCCCTGATGCCGCACGCGATCGCCCCGTAGTGGACGTCGAATTCCCCGATGGCCACCGGGACGCCCGCGGGGATTCCAAGCCTTTCGGCCCAGGGCGCGCACAGGGCGCCGGCGGCCGTCGTCGCGTCGAATGCGCGGTCGTAGAGTCGGTCCCGCAGGCGGGCGAGGCGGGGATCAAGGGCCGCAAGGAACCTCTTGTCGGGGAGGCCCCCCCACTCGTCGCTGTAGAGGGCCTTGTGCCCGGCGGCGCAGATCCCGCGCACGACCTTCGTCGGGTCCGACACCCCGGCGAGGACCGAGGGAATCCAGTCCGCGAGCTCGACCCACGAGTGCGCCGCCCTGAAGACGTCCGGCGCGACCGCGAGGCAGTGCCATATCTTCGACCAGAACCACTCCGACGAGTACGCGTTGCCGCACTTCGCGATGTAGCCGGGGCGCATCCTTGCGGCGACCTCGGTGATCCGGGCCGCCTCGCGCCAGCTGGTGTGGTCCTTCCACAGCCAGCACTGCGCCGCGAGGTTGCGGCGCCATTTCCGGGCCATCGCGAGCGGCCGGTTGCCGCGGTCGACCGGGATGGGGCTCGAGCCGGTGGTGTCGACTCCGATCCCCACGATGCGCGAGGCCGAGAATCCGCGCGCGCGCCTCGCGGCGGCGAGCGCCCCGCCCACGCACTGCTCCATGGCCGCGAGGTAGTCGCCCGGGTGCTGGCGCGCGAGGTGGGCGTCCTTCGGGTCGAGGAGGACCCCCTGGCGCCCGCTCCGGTACCCGATGACGCAGCTGCCCAGCTCGGCGCCGTCCCGGCAGCGGACCACGAGGGCGCGCGCCGAGTTCGTTCCAAAGTCTATTCCTAGGGTGAAGGCCATGTCCTTGGGGGAATCGCTCGGCAGGCTACGCCGATGCGATGCGGACACGATCCTGAGTTGACTGGACGGTAAAGTGAATCGAAAGTCGCAACCCCTCGGCGGCGCTTTCTACCTTACCCCCGCTGCCCGCCGGTACCCCATGCGTCTTGTGCCCCAACTAGCTATGGCCACGTCCTCCCCGTCCACGCTTACCCCCATCGATTGGCTCGCGATCGCGCTCTATTTCATGCTGCTCCTCGGGGTCGCCAGCTGGGTCGTCCGCAAGAACAAGGACACGGCCACGGACTACTTCCTCGCCGGGCGCAACCTCGGCTGGTGGGTCATCGGGGCCTCGATCTTCGCCTCCAACATCGGCTCCGAGCACATCGTCGGCCTGGCGGGCTCGGGCGCCACCGACGGCGTGGCGCTTGCCCACTATGAGCTCCATGCGTGGTGCCTCCTCGTCCTGGCGTGGGTCTTCGTCCCCTTCTATTCGCGCTCGCTGGTCTTCACGATGCCCGAATTCCTCGAGCGCCGCTTTGGGCCGTCGTCGCGCTACGTCCTCTCGGTCGTCTCAATCATCACGTTCATCCTCTCGAAGATCGCGGTCGGGATCTTCGCCGGGGGGGTCGTGTTCGCGACGCTCCTGCCCGAGGTCCACTTCACGGTGGGCGGCGCCACGGTCAACAGCTTCTGGATCGGGTCCGTCTCCGTCATCCTGCTGACCGGCCTCTACACGATGCTCGGCGGCATGCGGGCGGTGGTCTACAACGACGCCGTCCAGGTGATGGTCCTGATCGGGGGATCGGCGTGCCTGACGTTCTACGGACTGCACAGGCTCGGCGGGTGGTCCGAACTGCGGCACTTCTGCGGCTCGGAGATGTTCAACCTCTGGAAGCCCATCACCCCGGTTGGGCAGCAGTCCACCTGGCTGCCCGTCCTGGAGACGAACGCCTCGGGGGCCATCGTCAGGCAGGCCTGGTACTTCAACGACAAGTTTCCCTGGCCGGGCATGCTGATCTGCGCGCCGATCATAGGGCTCTGGTACTGGTGCACCGACCAGTACATCGTGCAGCGCGCGCTGGGAGCCCCCAATGAGACGATCGCGCGCCGCGGAAGCATCTTTGCCGCATTCCTCAAGCTGTTCCCGGTCTACCTGTTCATCATACCCGGCCTGATCTGCTTCGCGCTGGCAAAGAGCGGGAAGATCCCCGAGCTGGCATCGATGGTGGGAGCCGACGGCAAGCCCGTCCCCGCCGAGTGCCAGGCCGCGTTCCCGCTGATGGTGAAGTTCCTCCTGCCGCCGGGGCTTCGCGGCATCGTCGTGGCCGGGCTGCTCTCCGCGCTCATGGGCTCCCTTGCCGGCGTGTTCAACGCATGCTCGACCCTTTTCACCGTCGACCTGTACCAGAAGGTGCGGCCGCTGGCCTCGCAGCACGAGCTGGTGCGCATGGGGCGCATCGCGACCGCCGCGATGATACTCATCTCGCTCGCGTGGATTCCGGTCATCCAGGGCGCGCACGGCCTGTACGACTACCTTCAGTCGGTCCAGGGCTACCTGGCCCCGCCGATATTCATCGTGTTCTTTTTCGGGGTCTTCTGGAAGCGCCTGAATGCCAAGGGGTGCCTGTGGGCCATGGTGGTGGGCTTCGCCATCGGCGGATTCCGGATGGTCGTGGACACCCTGAGGACCATGAAGGTCGGGGGGCTGGAACACGGCTACGAGCACGGCTCGTTCTTCTGGGTGGTGAACAACATCAACTTCCAGTACTTCAGCGTCCTGATAACGGTCGTCTCCGCGGTCGTGATGGTGACCACGAGCTACCTGACGGCGACGCCGGACTACGCCAGGATCAAGAGCCTGACCTACGCGACCGCGTCGCCCGAGGACAAGGCCCACACCCGCGCAAGCTGGGACAGGAGGGACGTGCTCGCCTCGGCGTTCATCCTGGCCTGCATCCTTGCCGCCTACGTTTACTTCTCGGGCTGACGCGCGCTGCGGTCCGCAACGCCCCCCTGACTGGAACACCCCTATGAACGCACGAATCCCCGCACTCCTCGTCTCATTCGCCCTTTCGGCCGCCGTCGCGCACCCGGCGGGGGCCCCCGGGGTGGCGAAGGTCCCGTTCGGACAGGCGGAAGGCAGGGCGGTGGACCTCTATGTCCTCTCCGGAGCCGGGGGCATGGTCGCCAAGGTCATGACCTACGGGGCGATCCTCACCGAGCTCGACACGCCCGACCGCGGCGGGAAGCTGGGCGACGTCGTCCTGGGCTTCGACAGCATCTCGGGCTACCTCGGCAAGGAGCCCTTCTTCGGCGCGATCGTCGGGCGGGTCGGCAACCGCATCGCCAAGGGGCGCTTCACGCTGGGCGGCCGGACCTACCAGCTGGCCACAAACGACGGCCCGAACCACCTGCACGGGGGGATCAAGGGCTTTGACAAGGTGGTGTGGGAGGCGCAGATCGTGCCGGGCGACACCCCGGCGGTTACATTCTCCTATCTCAGCAGGGACGGCGAGGAGGGGTATCCGGGCAACTGCAGCGTGACCGTCACCTATTCCCTTTCGGCCTCGAACGAACTCCGGATCGACTACCTGGTCGCGACCGACAAGGACACCCCGGTCAACGTCACCAACCACAGCTACTTCAACCTGGGGGGGGCCGAGAACGGAGACATCCTCGGCAACGTGCTGATGCTCAACGCAGACCGGTTCACGCCCGTCGACTCGACCCTTATCCCGACCGGGGAACTGAAGCCCGTCGCGGGAACCCCGATGGACTTCCGGAGCCCGACGCCGATCGGCGCGCACCTCGCGGAGGTCGGTGGAAACCCGGTCGGCTACGACCACAACTTCGTGGTCAATGGCGGCGGGGGCCGGCTTGCTCTGGTGGCGAGGGTCTACGAGCCCAGGAGCGGCCGCGAGATGGAGGTCTCGAGCACGGAGCCGGGGGTCCAGTTCTACACCGGCAATTTCCTGGACGGGACGATCACCGGCAAGAAGGGCGTCGTGTACCGCCAGTACTGGGCCCTTTGCCTTGAGACGCAGCATTTTCCCGACTCGGTGAACCACCCCAGTTTCCCGTCCTATGTCCTGAAGGCCGGCGAGACCTACCGGTCGGCGACGATTTTTCGATTTATGGCTAGGTAAGGCGCCGCTACTATCTTAGAAAGGGACTGGACGGGTGGCTTGCCGAGGGCTCCGGCGCGTGTCAGGATTGGGTTCCCAACCCCCTTATGAACCCAGGCATTCGTCGCATTCTTTCGCTGGTCGTGGCGTCAGCCGCCATCCTCGCTGGTCACCAGGCATTCGCAGCCGATTCAAGCCCGAGGGAGAGGCTGCTCCTTGATTCCGGGTGGAGGTTCCATCTCGGCAACGACTGGGGCTCCGGCTACGCCCTGGCAAAGGCGGGAACGGCGTACGGCCCAGGAAGCCCGTCCTACAGCGACGCCAGCTGGCGCAAGGTGGACCTGCCGCATGACTGGGCGATCGAGCTTCCCTTCGACCAGACGGCGGACGGCTCGCACGGATTCAAGCCCGTGGGCGAGGGATTCCCGCAGAACAGCACGGGCTGGTACCGGCGCGCCTTCGACCTCCCGGCGTCGGACGCCGGCAGGAGGCTCTGGCTCGAGTTCGACGGCGTCTACCGGGACTGCACCGTGATCGTCAACGGGTGGTTTGTCGGCCACCATGAGAGCGGCTACAGCGGATTCCGGTACGACATCACGGACGTCGCCAACTGCGGCGGCAGGAACGTCGTGTCGGTCAGGGTTGACGCCACCCATTCGGAGGGCTGGTTCTACGAGGGAGCAGGCATCTACCGCCACGTGTGGCTGGTCAAGACCGCGCCGCTCTCCCTGGCGCCGGGCGGGATCTTCGTCATCAGCCGCTTCAAGGACAACGTGCCAAGGGGATCGGACGACGTCCTCGTGCAGGCCCGGGTCGTGAACGCGCAGAACGCGCCGGCCGATGCGACGGTCATCTGGACCATCAACGGGCCGGACGGAGGGTTGGTCACGACGGTGACCCAGCCCGCGCGCCTCGGGGCCATGGGGACGCTCGACGTCGAGCAGCAGGCGGTGATCAAGTCGCCGATGCTCTGGGCGCCGGAATCGCCCAACCTCTACACGCTTGTCACCTCGGTGACGGTGGGCGGCAAGGTCACCGACCGCGTCGAGACCGACTTCGGGATACGCACGGTCGGGTTCGACGCGGAGAAGGGGTTCATGCTGAACGGGGCTCCCTACGCGCTCAAGGGCACGTCCAACCACCAGGACCATGCCGGGGTGGGCTCCGCTCTTCCGGACGGCCTGCAGTACTTCCGGATCTCGCGGCTGAAGGAGATGGGATGCAACGCGTACCGCACCGCGCACAACCCCCCGACGGCCGAGCTGCTCGAGGCGTGCGACCGCCTCGGGATGCTGGTCATGGACGAGAACAGGCAGCTTGGCAGCGACAAGCACCACTTTGAGCTGCTCGAGGAGCTGGTCCGCCGCGACCGCAACCACCCATGCGTGGGGATCTGGTCCCTCGGGAACGAGGAGTTCGATGTGCAGGGAACGCCGGCCGGCAAGCGGGTCGCCACCGCGATGCAGGAGCTGGTGAAGCGTCTCGACCCGACGCGGCCTGTCACCTGCAATGCCGCGGTGGGCAATGAGTACCCCGGAATCAACGAGACCATCGAGGTCCGCGGGTGGAGCTACCACGTCGGGCAGGCCATGGACGACTACCACAAGGCGCACCCCCTTCAGCCCAACGTGGGCAGCGAGCAGGGCAGCACGGTCTCGACCCGCGGGATCTACGCGAACGACCCGGTGCGGGGCTACGTGAGCGCCTACGACGACAACGCGCCCGAGTGGGCGCAGACCGCGGAGACATGGGTGAGCTATTTCGGCCCGCGCCCATGGCTCTCCGGGGGATTCGTCTGGACCGGGTTCGACTACCGGGGCGAGCCGACCCCCTACGGCTGGCCCTGCATCAGCTCCCACTTCGGCATCATGGACACGTGCGGCTTCCCCAAGGACAACTTCTACTACTACCAGTCCGTGTGGAGCGACCGCCCGATGGTCCACATCCTGCCGCACTGGAACTGGGCGGGCCGCGAGGGCAAGGAGATCGACGTCCGGACCTATAGCAACGGCGACGAGGTCGAGCTGCTCCTGAACGGCCGGAGCCTGGGACGCCAGCCGACGAAGAAGTACTCCGAGAACAAGTGGAAGGTGCCGTACGCCCCGGGAACGCTCTCGGCCCGCGACTACAAGGACGGAAAGGTCGCCGCCGAGACCGAGGTCGAGACCGCAGACGCGGCGGCAGCTGTGAAGCTGAGCCCCAACCGCACCGAGATTGACGCCGACGGCGAGGACGTGGCGGTGTTCACGGTCTCGGTCGTCGACGCCCATGGTCGCGTCGTGCCGACCGCGGCGAACAAAATCTCGTTCACGCTCGACGGCCCGGGCCAGATCATCGGGGTCGGGAACGGGGATCCGAGCTGCCACGAGCCCGACACCCTGGTTGCGGAGGCCCCGACCCGGAGCCTGCCGGTCGACGGCTGGCGCTGGAAGAAGGTGGCCGACCCGTACCCGGAGAACATGGCGGAGGAGGCTGTCGCCTTCGACGATTCCCATTGGGACAAGATCGACGTGCGCGCGGACACCGGCCCCCTCGGCCTGCGCGAGAGGGCCATCTTCCGCGCCCACTTTGACGTGTCGGCGGCCGACCTCATGGCGCCCGCGGTGGAGCTCGTATTCGGGAAGATCGCCGGCGGAATCTCGGTCTACATCAACGGCCACAAGATCGGAGGGTCGATCGACGACCGCTCCGCAATGGTGTACAACGTGAAGGAGCTCCTTCACTCGGGCGAGAACGTGATCGCCGTTCCCACGGCGAACTACGGGCCGGAGGGATCGGGCCTCAGCAAGGGGGTGACGCTTCGCCTGCAGGAGATCGCGCCGCCCCCGCAATGGGGGCGCAGCGTCTTCAACGGCCTTGCCGAGGTGATCGTGAAGACCTCAAGGGAGGCCGGCACGATCGCACTCACGGCTCGCGCGGAGGGGCTTCAGCCGGCCGGCTTCTCCCTCAAGTCGCAGGAGGCAGATGCGCGCCCCTCGGTGCCGTGACCGGGGCGGCGAGCCTCTTTAGACCCGAGCCAAGATGGATCCCCTAAGTCCCGTGGAGGCCCGGGTCCTCGGCTCGCTCATCGAGAAGGACATCACGACCCCGGATTACTATCCGCTGACGCTCAACGCGCTGACGAACGCGTGCAACCAGAGCTTGAACCGCGACCCCGTGCTCGCGCTCACCGAGCACGACGTGGTGCGCGGGCTTGATTCCCTGCGCGAGAAGAAGCTGGCGTTCATGTTCCAGGGGGCCGACAGCAGGGTCCCGAAGTTCGGCCACCGGATCGCGGAGTCGTTTGAGCTCCCGCGGCCGGAGACGGCCGTCCTCTGCGTCCTCCTGCTGCGCGGGCCCCAGACACTTGGCGAGCTCCGCGGGCGCACCGCCCGCATGCACGAATTCGCCAGCCTCGCCGAGGTCGAGGGAGCCCTGAGCGAGCTCATTTCCAGGAGCCCCGAGGCCCTCGCGGCCAAGCTTCCCCGCCAGCCCGGCATGAAGGAGCTGCGCTACGCCCACCTCCTGTCGGGAGAGGCGGGCGCCGCGACGCCCGGGTCCCTGCCCCAGGCCGAGCCCGCCGCGTCCGCGGCCGGCGCCGGCGAGGAGAGGCTGGCCAAGCTGGAGGGGGAGGCTGCAGCCTTGCGCGCCGAGGTCGCCGATCTCAGGCGCGAGCTTGATGCCCTGCGCAAGCCGATGGGCTGAATTGCCCCCGCCGGAGACCACAAACGCTTGAACCGACTTCTGTGCCTTCTGCCCCTTGCAGCCGCAGCCATCGGCCCGGCAGGGGCCCAGGGGACGCCCCAGGCCGCGGTCGCGGCAAGCGACGCGCGGATCACGTACATGGGGCGCGTCGAGATGACGGAGAAGGGCGCCCGGATGGGGTACCCGGGCGTCACGGTGCGCTTCGCGTACAGCGGGCCCGCCCCGCAGATCAGGCTGACCGGCGGCTCGCCCGACTGCTACTTCAACCTGTCGTGCAACGGCTGGGAGCCGGTCCTGATCCACCTGAAGCAGGGGGAAAACGTCATCGACCTGCCGACGGGGGCCGCGCCCCGGTCGGGGTGGCTCGTCGAGCTGGTGAGGCGCACGGAATCCTGGATGGGCACCGCGTCGTTCGACGGCATCGTGGCCCCGAAGGGCTGCGGGATCCTGCCGGCGCCGCCCATGCCGGCGCGAAAGCTGATGTTCATCGGCGACTCGCTCACCTGCGGCGAATACGACGAGAGGTTCCCCCCGGAGAACGACTCGACCGCGCGCTCGACCAACGCGGCGCGCTCCTACGGCATGCTCCTGGCGAAGTGGCTCGGGGCCCAGGTGCACCTCGTCGCCTATGGCGGCCGCGGGATCACGCGGGAGTGGTCCGGGAAGACCGATGTCAACATCGTGCCCGTCTTCTTTCCGCGCGCCCTCCCGGACAAGCCGGGCTCGGTCTGGGACCATTCCCGCTACCAGCCGGATGTCGTCGTGATCAACGACGGCACGGACTTCGACGCGGGACCGCTGGACCTCGCGAGATTCACCGACGCCTATGCCGCGTTTGTGGCGCAGGTGCGCTCGTCCTATCCCGGCGCCTACATCCTCCTGACCGAGAGCGGATTCCAGTCCGACGGCTCGGACGGGCGGCCTCGGACGCCGCGCGACCAGCTGCTGCAGGCGATCGAGGAGGTGACCAGGAGGCGCCATGAGGCCGGGGACGTCCGCGTTCGCGTGGTCCATACGGGCTTCTTCCCGGGCACCCCGACAAACGGGCACCTGGTCGCCTTTCAGCAGGAGCAGGTCGCGCTCGATATCCTGGGCCCGATCCGCGAGGTGACCGGCTGGTGACCTCCCGGGACTTCCATACGGGACTGGAGGTATCGCCGGGAGGGGCAGGGACTGCGCAGCCCAACGACACGGCGGGGCGCCGGCACGCCGCATTGAAACATTCTCTCCTGACATGAACACAACCCGGGCGTCCGCGATGCTTCGCATCCTCCTTCCGGCGCTGGCCATTGCGGCCCGCCTGGGGGCCCAGGACGTCACCGTGTCCCCGTCAATATCGGTGTACGCGGACGATCAGCCTGACCAGCTGCCTGTGTCAAAGCGCGCGCTGCATCCGGAATATCCCGACGAACTGAGAAAGAGCCAGGACCTGGGCTATGCCACGGAGCAGATATTTGTGGATGACCGCGGCAGGGTACTGTCCGTAAGTCATCACAGCACGATTGCCTCCTACCTGCACGACCTCAGCCGCATGGAGGCAAACGGAGACGAGAAGGGCAACTGGGATTTCACACCGGCCAGACGCGCCGGGAAGCCTGTCAACTCGCTGATCCACTTCTGCATCATATTCAACCCGCATTCGGCGGGTTCCTCCGGGCCTGACGCGACACCGAGGCTGCTGGATGCCAAGACAGTTGTGGATCCGGAGCGTGCGACCAAGGACGACGGGCAGTCCAACCCGGAGGATCTTGTCGTCTGGGCGACGGTGTCCATCGGCGAGAACGGGCAGCCCGAGGGGGTGAGGGGCGTTCCGGACGCGACGGCACGGCTGCTGGAGGGGAGCGTCAAGGATTGGCGTTTTGCCCCGGCCCGCCATGCGGGCCAACCGGTTGAGCAGGATGTGCGGGTTCCCTTTATCGTCGTGGCGCCCGGCAACTCGATCAAGAAGGACCAGACCTTCCCCCACGTCATCAAGCAGTACCGCCCGGTTTATCCGGTATCAATGCGCCGGAGCGGGATGCGCGGCGAAGTGCTGGTCGATTTCATCGTCAACATCGAGGGGCGCGTGATAAGACCGCACGTGATCCGGTCCCTGAATCCCGCTTTCGACGAGCCCGCCATCGATTCGGTGAGCAGGTGGGTGTTTGAACCGGGAACCGTGAACGGAATCCCAGTCTACACACACATGAAGGTGCCGATCATCTTCACATTGTACGACACTCCGGGTGGCGGCGGCGACGGACTCGAGGTCCGCAAGAAAGGAGCCCAGTCAAAGATGCCTGAAGCGGTGCGGGTCGATGTGGCGCCGAAGATGATCGGCATCGTTTACCCCGTTTATCCCTACGAACTGCTGCGCGACTACGTCGACGGACTGGCGCAGGTGAGCTATGTCGTCGACCAACAGGGCCGCGTAACCCTGTCGCACGTGCGGAAGGCGGACAAGCCGGAGTTCGGGCTGGCGCTGCAAGCGGCGGTTGACCGATTCGAATATGAGCCCGGGCTGAAAGGCGGGCGACCGAACGACGCGATCATGGGGTTTGAACAGGAATTCGACACCTCCAACACGGACCTTGTCACCATCGCCGATGAGAGGCTCCTGCGGCTTGAGCGGAAGCACCCCGAGAAAATCGGCAACGCGGGCGCGCTCGATACGCCGTTGAAGGCCGAGATAACCCGGTCGCCGATATTCCCGCGGTCGCTCCCTGCCCAGGTGACCCGCGGCGATACCGTGGTGGAGTTCCTCGTCGACGAGGACGGGCGCCCGCGCCTGCCGCGCATCGTGTCAGCGAGCGACCCGGCCTTCGGGTATTCTGCGGTGCAGGCGATCGCCCTCTGGCGGTTTCCACCCCCGAGAATCAAGGGAGATCCCGTTGTGGTCCGCGTGCGGGAGCCGTTCACGTTCGACCGGGCCTCTCCCGCGCCATCTGGAGGGACAGCGCCTTGAGCGGCATGCGGTGGACCGTCGGGGCCCTGCAGCTCGCGTTCGCCCTGCCGGCGGCTCTTGGCGCCGGTCCGGGAGGGGCCTCCCCGGATTCGCAGGTAGAGGGCGCAGCCCTGCTGCGGACGTGGGCGCCCGCGGAGTACCCGCCGGATGCCCTGAAGGAGAATGTCGGCGGCCTGGCGGTCGTCCGCCTGGTCGTCGACGAGAAGGGAAACGTTTCGTCGGCGCGCATCCTCGACGCCTCCGATCCGCGTCTGGGCGCCGCCGCCCTCGCCGCGGCAAAGAAGTGGGTCTTTACGCCCGCGCTCGAAGGCGGGCGTCCCGTTGTCTGCTCTATGGATGCTCCGGTCGAATTCTCGCCGGCGGAGGTCGCCAGGAAAAGGAAGCCCGGGTTTGTGCCGCCCAGCGACCAAACGCCCCAGCCTTCGCCGTCGTCTCCGGCAAAGCCCAGCGAGACCTATTCGGCCGACTACCCCGACTCGCTCCTGGAACGGAGGCTGTCGGGCTCGGTTCGGTTTGTCTGCTCCGTCACGGCGGAGGG
Source organism: uncultured Opitutaceae bacterium (assembly GCA_964451965.1). GTDB lineage: Bacteria > Verrucomicrobiota > Verrucomicrobiia > Opitutales > Opitutaceae > Palsa-1447. The sequence continues at coordinate 13,741 of CAYVKH010000041.1, read as the reverse complement.
GCGCGCGTCCGAGGTGCGCATCGTGTACTCCACCCATGCGGATTTCGTGCTGCCGGCGCTCCGGTCGCTCGATCGTTGGGCATTCACGCCGGGCACACAGGGAGACTTGCCCGTGAGATCCGAGGTTGAGGGCGAGATCACGTTCGAAGCGACGGCGAGCAGCCCTGCGGAGGTGCTGGCGGCCAACTTAATGACCGGACCGGACGGCAACCCCCCGGCGGCGCAACCCCTGCTCCGGGTGGTTGCAGATCCGGTCTGGCCATATGATCTGCTGAAGGGCGGCGAGGGAGGGTCCGCCGCCGTTGCCTACACGGTCGACGACGAGGGTCATCCGCGCGATGTTCGAGTGCTGTCTGCCACAAAACCGCAATTCGGCGCCGCGCTGGCGGCGGCGGTCGAGGGATGCGTGTTCCAGAGGGCCATCTACGCCGGGCACGCGGTTGCGGTGCCGCTGATGCAGCGGGCGGAGTTCAAGGCGGTTCCGGTGGGCGCGAATGACGACTCGGATCCCGACATTCGTCTCCTGGCGGCGCTTAGGTCCGGCGAGATCGGAGGCGCCCTTGGAATCGACGGAAAGCTCACACCGGTGTACCGGGTGGCCCCGGAGTATCCGGGGATCCTGAAGGGGAGAGGCCGGCCCGCGGGAAGCGCGATGATAGAATTCGTCATTGATCGGGACGGCCGGGCTCGGCTGCCACGCATCATCTCCGCGACCAGGGAGGAGTTTGGTTGGGCAGCGGCCACGGCGGTATCGCAATGGGTATTCAATCCACCTCTTCGCAAAGGCCAGGCCGTGGACGTCCTTGTAAGGGTGCCCTTTGACTTCAAGGCGCCCGCCGGCTAGCACTCAGGCGATTGCCTGCTCCAGGTCGCGCACCAGGTCGTCCACGTCCTCCAGCCCCACGGACAGGCGGACAAGGTCGGGCGGGGTGGGGCTCTGCGGCCCCTCGACGCTCGCCCTGTGCTCGACCAGACTCTCGACGCCCCCGAGCGAGGTGGCCCGCTTCCACACGCGAAGCTTCCCGATCGCGGAAAGCGCGCCGGGAGCCCCTCCCGCGACCCGGATGGAGAGCATTCCCCCGAAGCCGCCGTGCATCTGCCTGGCCGCGACCCTGTGGCCGGGGAACGACGGCAGGCCGGGATAGAGGACGGCCTCGACCTTGGAATGCCTCTCGAAATGCTCCGCGATCCGCATCGCCGCCCGGCTCTGCGCCGCCACCCTGACGAAAAGCGTCCGCATGCCGCGCAGCAGGAGCCAGGCCTCGAAGGGACCGAGCACCGTCCCCGCCTGGGAGCGCACGGTCCTGATCCGGCCCCAGAAGTCGTCCTCCTCGCGCGTTGTGACCGAGCCCGCGATCACGTCGGAGTGCCCGTTGAGGTACTTTGTCGCGGAGTGCATCACCAGGTCCGCGCCGAGCAGGATCGGCTGGGTGTGCACGGGGGTCGCAAACGTCGAGTCGACCGCCAGGAGGGCGCCCGCCCGGTGAGCGATCTGGGCCATCGCCTCGATGTCGCTCACCACCAGCGTCGGGTTGGCCGGGGTCTCTAGCCAGATGAGCCTCGTCTCGCCCCTGCGGACCGAGGCCTCGACCCGGGCGGGGTCGGTCATGTCGACCGCCTCCACGCGCAGGCCCCATTCGGTCGCCCAGCCCACCAGCCAGGACCGGAAGGCCCAGTAGATCACCTGCGGGACGAGCACGTGGTCGCCCGGCCTGAGCGCCAGGAAGACCGCCGTCGCGGCGCTCATGCCCGAGCTGAAGACCGCCGTCGCGGCGCCGGCCTCAAGGTGCGTCAGGAGCGCCTCGGGCTGCTCGTAGTTCGGATTGTCCGCGCGGGAGTAGAGGCGGCCGGAGAGGAGCTTGTTGTCCGCCCCCCTCTCATAGGTCGTCGCCGGATGGATCGGCGGCACGATGGCGGCCGTCGAGGGGTCGGTGAACCCGAGCGCCTGCGCGGCGGCGGTTGCTGGGCGGATTGAGTCGGGCAGGCTCACGGTTCCCCAACGAAAGCAGGGGCCCGGCGAAAGGCAACCGGAGGAAATGGGAGCGCCTCGAACTAGGGGGCGACGAATCAGTGCCGCACGAACTCCCCGACCGCGGGGTCCTCCCGGAGGGCGGAAAGCTCTCCGGCCGTGGGCCTCTGCGGCTTGTCGCGCTCCCGGCGCACGAGGCATAGGAATCCGAGGGGCACGCTGTCGGTCGCCCGAAACTGGTGCCACGTCATGGGGGGGACCCGCAGCAGGTCGTTGGTGTCCAGCGTGTGGATCTCACGGCCCACGAGGGCGTGCCCCCGGCCTCGCAGGACCATCACGGAATGCGCGTGGTGGTGCCTCTCCAGGGTCGAGTGGCCCCCCGGCGCGATCTCGAAGTAGCGCAGCTGCGTTCCGTCGCGCCCGCCGTCGTCGAAGAGCACCTGGCGGGTGACATTCTTGAAATGCGTGCCGCCCTCCTCCTTGTAGGCCAGCACGGGGACGCCCTCCCACCGGAAGGGTGCGGCCTGGGGTGTGTGGTTCTTGCTGCTCATCGGGTGAAGCGGTGGGAGTGCACCGCCGCGACAAACTGGCTGCTCCTCGAGAGGAGTGCGGCCTCGTCGGGGGAGTCAAGCAGGCTGCCCCCGATGAGGAGCACCACGTCGGGGCCGTAGAAGTCAAGGACCGCGGGCATGCCCTCGATCGTCATGCCGCCCGCGGGCACGGGGAAGGCGGGGGCGATTCCGGCACCGGGCGAGCGAAGGGCCCCGGCGATTTCCGCGCAGGACCCGCGGCTGTAGCTGAACCGGCCGCCGAAGTTGGGATAGATGACGGCGTCAGCCCCGAAGAGCGGGAACAGCCTTCCCAACAGGGCCACGGGCGAGATCCGCGGGGATCCGCCGAATGCGGGGTGGGCGATCACCGGCATCCCGATCTCGCCGGCCAGCTGGTTGAGCAGGGGCAGCCCGACCAGCATCGGCGACACCATGACGGCCCCGGCGCCAAGGTCCTTCGCCTGCCGCGCCTGGCGCACCACCGTCGCCGGGGGACCGATCAGGTTTGGCACGTACAGGGTCCGCCGGCCGGTCCTCTGCTCGGCGGCCCGGGTCGCGGCAAGGCAGGCCGCCACGCGCTCGACGAACGGGCTGAAGGAGTGGTCCGCAAGCCCGTGGTCGTCCTTGACGATGTCCAGTCCCGAAAGCGCCAGCGTGGCGCAGAGCGACGCCGTCTCCTTTACGGAGAGCCCGATCGGCTTGAGGACCGACGCGGTGATGGCCCTTCCGTGGATGCCGAGGAGGCGGCGCAGCCCGGCGATCCCGAACCGCGGCCCGCCAAGGACGCCCGCGAGCGCGGCCGGCAGGCGCACGTCCTCGAGGCCGATCTCGGGCTGCAGGGAGCAGTTGCCGAACAGGACGTTGAGCAGCTGCGCCGGGTCGTCCGCCGCGGCGACCCGGGGCTGCGCCAGGGTGACGAGGTGCTCGGCTTCGCCGACCTGCTCGATCGCGACGACGCGCCCCACGAGGTTCTCGCGCACGAAGGCCGTGCGGAGCGCGGACCGCGGAAGCTCGACCGTCTGCTCGAGGAGGAGCGCCTCGACCCTGGCGTCGATGTCCGCCTTGGCGGCCCTGACGCGATAGACCACCTCGATTGGTTCCTGGGGCATGCCCGGCCACGCTACACGTCGCGGGCCGCTCAGGAAGCAGAAATGGCGCATATGACCGTTTCTGCCTTTGCTTTGTCGGCGGAAGGTCATTCCCTCTCCCCTCGTGAGCAAGGACACAGACCCCCGCCGCTTCGGGTTCGAGACGCGAATGGTCCACGCCGGGCACATCCCGGACGCGGTGACCGGGGCCCGCGCGGTCCCCATCTACCAGACGACCTCGTTCGTCTTCGACGACGCGGAGCAGGCGGCCCAGCTTTTCGAGCTGAAGCAGTACGGCAGCATCTACACGAGGATCAGCAACCCCACGACGGCGGTCTTCGAGGAGCGCATCGCGTCGCTCGAGGGAGCGACCGGCGCGGTGGCGACGGCGAGCGGGATGGCGGCGCAGCTCGTCACCTTCCTGACGCTGCTGGCGCCGGGCGACGAGATCGTCGCGTCGTCGCAGCTCTACGGCGGCTCCATCACCCAGCTCGTCCACACGCTCAGGAAGTTCTCGATCGGCGTCCGGTTCGTGAACCCGTCGGATCTCTCGGAGTGGGAGGCGGCGATCACCCCCAGGACGAGGGCGCTCTACGGCGAGACGATCGGCAACCCGAGGGGCGCCATCCTGGACATCGAGCGCGTCGCCGCGCTCGCCTCGGCGCACCGCATGCCGCTGATCGTGGACAGCACGATGGCGACGCCGGCCCTCTGCAGGCCGATCGAGCACGGGGCGACGCTCGTCGTGCATTCCGCGACCAAGTTCATAGGGGGCCACGGCACGGCGATCGGCGGCGTGCTGCTCGACTCGGGCAAGTTCGACTTCAGCGGCTATGCCACCATCGCGGCCCCGTCCGCGGCGTACCACAACCTGAGGTTCTACGACACCTTCGGCCACTATGGATTCCTCATGAAGGCGCGCGCGGAGACGGTGCGCGACACCGGCGCATGCCTGTCGCCGTTCAACGCCTTCCTGCTCATCCAGGGCCTGGAGACACTGTCCCTGCGGATGCAGCGCCAGTCCGAGTCGGCGCTGCGGGTCGCCCGGTTCCTCGAGGGGCATCCCGCTGTGGCGTGGGTCGCCTACGCCGGGCTGCCGAGCCACCCGGACCATGCGCTCGCGTCCAGGTACCTGCCGAGCGGGGCCGGGGCCGTCTTCTCGTTCGGGCTCAAGGCGCGCTCCGGGGGCGACGGCCGCGCGGCCGGCAGGAGGTTCATCGAGGGGCTGCAGCTCTTCTCGCACCTCGCCAACATCGGGGACGTGAGGAGCCTCGTCATCCATCCGGCCTCGACGACCCACCAGCAGCTCAGCGACGAGGAGCTCGCCAAGGGCGGCGTGAGCCCCGAGCTGATCCGGCTGTCGATCGGGCTGGAGAACGTGGAGGACCTCCTATGGGACCTGGACCAGGCCTTGCCTGCGCGGTGACCCTGAATTCGGCGCTCACGCCGGAGCAGCAGCGGCTTTACCAGGACCCGCTCGTCATCCAGCGGCTCCTGCGCGACACGCGCACGATCGCCATTGTGGGCCTCTCGACGGACCCCCAGCGGGCGAGCTGGTTCGTCGCAAGCTACCTCAAGAAGGAGGGGTACCGGATCATCCCGGTGAACCCGAAGGCGGACACGATCCTCGGCGAGAAGGCGTATCCCGACCTGGCGAGCATCCCGGGGACGGTGGACCTGGTTGACGTCTTCAGGCCGGCCCCGGAATGCCCCTCGGTCGCGAGGCAGGCCGTCGCGATCGGCGCCAAGGCCCTCTGGCTCCAGCTCAAGCTGGTGAGCATCGAGGCCGCGGAACTGGCGGCGAAGGCCGGCATGGCGGTCGTGGTCGACCGGTGCGTCAAGATGGAGCACGGGCGCTACTTCGGCGGGCTCCATTGGGGGGGGATGAACACCGAGATCATCTCCGCCCGAAAGGCCCGGCTGCGCTGAGGATCCCCTTTCAATCACCTGATCCATTCCATGAAGCCCACATTCGCCGTCCTGGCCGCCCTCGTCGCCCTCTCCCTTGCCGCCCAGCTTGCCGTCGCGGAGCCGCCCGCGCCAGCGCCGGCAACATTGCAGGGCGACCCCGCGCGGCCCGAGTCCGCACGATGGCTGCGAAGCGAGCTCTACTTTGCGATCGGGCCGCTGGACGCCCCGGACGATGACATCCGGGAGATCAAGTGGCGGGCATTCCTGGACCGGGAGGTGACTCCCCGCTTTCCCGATGGCCTGACGGTGCTCGACGCCTATGGCCAGTGGCGGAGCCGCGCATCCAACGCGACAAGCCGCCTCCGGTCCAAGGTCGTCATCATCCTCTGCGAGGACACGGCGTCGAACCGTGCGGCGATCGATGCCATCAGGGTGGCCTACAAGGTGGTCACCCACGACAAGTCGGTCCTGCTCACGACGGAGCCGGTGGACGTCTCGTTCTGAGGCCCGCGCGCTCCGGCCAGGGGGCCCGTCGGGAGATCTGGTCCGTCCGGCGAATCGAGGACTTCCGGGTGACGAAGTGATCGTTGTACATCAGGAGCTCGACGACCTGGGTGGTGACGTGGCGGACCTCGATCCTTTCGCCCGCCTGCATCGGGCTGACGTCCTTGGGTCTTCCCATGACTCTCGTCGCGTCCCGGGAGGCCATCCCGAACTTCAAGGCGATCTCCGGGCCCCTCGGTATCGAGGCTGCGGGATTGGCCTCGTGCGGGGCTGCCGGGGGCGCGGAGGGCGCCGCCATGCAGCCTGCATGCGCCACGAGCGCGATTAGGAACGCCGCCGGGAATCCCTTTGGCAGGGGCATGCCCATGGGGAATAACAGCGGCCCGACGGGAAACACTTCAGGTTTCGTAGGGATTTCCTCCGGAGTCGCCTAAGATTCTGTTTTATAATGGGTTGAACTAGACCCTCAGGGGCGCGGAGCGCGTCGCGCGCGTCCTTGGGGCCGGCTTCCGGCCCGCGTGGCTGGACGCAATGAAACGCCGCACACGTCGGCAAAGCGCGCCGGCCGGCCCTCAGCCGCCGGGAGGCTTGTCTGGTTTAGATGTTGTTTCACCGGTCCAAAACGAGCTTGGTGTATCCGGCCCGATGGATTCCCTGCCCACGACTTCGCTGCTGCCGATCATCCAGGCGTCGACCACGCCGGTGATCCTGATCTCCGGTCTGGGGCTGCTCCTCCTGACGATGACCAACCGCATGGGGCGGATCATTGACCGCACTCGGCTCTACGCGTCGCAGCTGCGGCAGGCGGAGGGGGCCGAGCGCAAGCAGTTGGAAACGCAGCTCGATCTGACCTGGCGCCGCGCGAAGATCGTCCGGCTGTCGCTGACGTTCGCCACCTCAAGCATGCTGGTGTCCTCGGCCCTGGTGGTGACCATCTTCCTCGGCGCCATCCTGAAGGTGGAGCTCAGCGGACTCATGCTGGTGCTCTTCCTTTTGGCGATCGCCCTGCTCATGGCCGCGCTGGTGGCATTCCTGCGGGACATCTTCGTATCGCTGTCCGCGATGCACCTCGAGGTTCGGCAGGCGCGCGAGGATTGACGCGGCCGGGCGCCCGCCTTGCGGGCAAAAAAGAACCGCCTGCGGCCCCCTTCGGGCGCAGGCGGTACCTTTCACTGAGATTTCCGCATCGGCAGGCGTCCTGCCGCGCTCAGAAATTGACCTGAACCTGGCTGCGCAGGCCGTCGGTCTTTGCCTGTGCGGCGGCGCCTTTGACGGTGTCGTTGGACTCACCGTGGATATAGCCTGCCTGAAGCTTAACATCGTTGCCCTTGATGTAGTAATTGAAGCCGTAGTACCACTCATTGGCCGTGTTCATTGTGCCGCCGCTTGGCGCCGAGCGAACCACGTCGGAGAGGGCCACGCCGCGGTGGTCTGAGTCGACATAGCTGTAGCGGACGACCGCCTCCCATTGGGGCGTAATCTTGTAGGCCGGCTGTATCCAGTAGCCCTTGATCGTGGAGTTGACGCCGCTGCCGGCGCCCGAGTCGTCCAGGGCGGACTCCCATTCAGCCTGGAGGTTGAACGGGCCGACGGTCGCATCGGCGAAGGCTCCATTGAGATAGATGTTCCGGCCCGTGCCGATCGTTGCCGCGGGCCCGCCCTGGTCGGGCAGGAATCCAGTCTCATAGCCGAACTTGAAGCTTCCCTTCATATCGCCTGTCCCCCAGGTGCCGCCGTACCCCACGGTGCCATAGTAGGCGAACACGTTGGTCGTGCCTGTGCCGGCGGTCGCGACGCCGCCCAGACCGTTGACGGGGAAGGTCGTTGCGGAGTCGCTGCTGTATTCGTTGCGCTCGGGGTTCGTCAGTGCGACGTTGTAGAAGAAGCCGCTCTCGCTGCCGCCGACCCAGATGCCCGTGCGGTAGCTGGAGGCCCCAAGGCGCCTTCCGTTGTTGGATTCGTCGACATAACGGGTGATCGTCGAGCGCTCTATGGCCCGCAGGTCACCGCTCGAAGTGAGTTCCTCGTAGCCGAAAGGCGCCTTGTTGAACCCGGCCTGGATGATGAAGAGGGCGTTCGCCTTCCACTGGATGTAAGCCTTGTCAAATGAGGAATTGGCGAGGTCGTAATTCAGGACGCCGCTGAACCCGTCGTCAAATTGAGCGGCGACTCCCAGGTACATGCGGCGGAGCAGGAAATGCTCCGTCGACGGCGGATTCACCGGGTTTCCTGATATGCTGGTACCGAGGCCCGCGTACTGCGCCTGGAACCGTCCCGTGACCACAAGCTTCCTGATGTATTTGTCACCGCTCGTTTCCACGTCCTCGGCGGATTGGGCCTTTGAAACCTCGGCGGTGATGTCCTTGGCCTCCTTGTCAGTCAGGACGCCCTTCTTGATCAGAACGTTGATTAGCGCCTGACTGTCCGAGACAGGGGCCGTTTGGGCGAATGCCAGTCCGGAGCCGAGTGTGGCGATTCCGAAGAGCGTGAGCAATTTGGTCTTGTTGAGTGTCATGGTTTCGGGAGGGTGTGAAGCTATGGGACTTACGGTGTGCTGATTGGAACGAACGCCGCATCCTACGGGGCGAATATTACGAACTCGTGACGGCGGCGTTACACTGGCGTTAAACGCTCCCGGGACCTGTTCCGAATATTCGCATGCAGGTAGGTGCCGGGATCCGATCGGCAATTCTGCCAGAGCAACGTAGGCGTCCATCCGGCCGCGCCATCGAGAAAGGCGACCTCCCCCAAAGGGAAGGCCGCCTTTGCGCCGAGGTGGACGCCCCCTCAGAACCTATACTGCGCGCTGACTCCGGTCACACTGTGCGTGAAGTCACGGTACCCCGGAAAGTATTTCGCAGGGAGGCTGCCCAGGTTGTTGCGGCCGGCGTCATAACTGAAGGAAGCGCTCACGACGAACTGCTTCGTGACAGCGTAGGTGATTCCAGCTGAGGCGCCATAGTCGACATCGTCGCGAAGGCTCGGCGCGGAGCCCGCCGTGTCATCTCCCAGCGTGTAGTTGGCCTCGAGGTATTTGATTCCCGCGTCGACACCGAGCGCCTTGGTCAGATTCCGATGGTAGACCAGGGAGATTGTCGTGTCCGTGTAGGGAACCAGGCCCGTGCTGGACACAAACACATACTGCTTGTAGCCGAGGGTCAGCGACTGGTCGTACGGGAGGGTCGCCGTCGCCGTCCCTTCGCCGTAAAAGCGGGTCGTCTTTAGGTCGGTAATGGGCGTGTTGGGGTTGAAACTGCGAAAATCGGGACCGGCGGACAGCTTTAGGGTCAGCCAGGTTGTCGGCTTGCCCTCAAGGCCCAAGAGCACCCTCTGATAGTTGTTGGATGAGAAGTGCCGGTCGCTGTTGATCGCGAGCGCGAACTGGTCCTGCTGCTGCTCTCCGACGCGGTAGCCGAGCGTGAAGGCCAGATTCGGCAGCAGCTTGTAGCCGAGATCCGCCCCGCCGTTGAGGTCATAACGGGAAACGTAGTCCTGGTATCCCTTGTAGGGGGCGACCGACGTGTTGAAAAGGTAGGTGTTCAGGTCGTAGTCAATCAGCGTCGAGATCGTCCTGAAGAAGAAGCTGCCCGCGTCGTATTGGAGAAACACGGTATAGCGGTCCTGGATCTGGTTGCGGCGCTCACGGGCCACCGAGTGCGCATAGTTGTTGCGGTACTTGTCGTTCTGGTCCGCCGCGGCGCCGCCAAGCTGGTTGAGGGCGTACGTCGTGGCATACTTGTTTCCATCGTTGTAGAGGAACGCCTCATCAATGCCGACCGACAGGCTGTCCTGCTTCCACCGGACGACCCCGTTGAGCCTGTGGGCGGTGTAGTTCTCCGACGGAGCATTGTCGTAGGTAAACCGCTCGGGATTGTAGGTGAGCGAAAGCGCGGCAAAGTCCTTGTTCCCCAGCAGGGGGACGAGGTTTGCGCCCAGCTTTGCCGACAACGCATTCACCCACGACGATTGCGCGCGTAGACTCAATCCGGACACCCCAATGACGTTGTCGTCGTAGGATTCCTTGGCCGAGATCGACAGGTCTGCCAGCCAGTCCGGCTTGGTCCACGACGGCGCACTTGGAGTGCCGGCTGATGTTGAGGCGGCATCGGCTGCGCGGGTCGAGCCGGCGGGCGCAAAGACGGCTGAGAAGGCCGTTAGGATGAATAACAGAACGCGGGTTTGTTTGGTTTGCATGGTGGAATCTGCTGAAGGGTCTCGCGGGGTCGGGAATTGGCCGAGGAGCAGCCTACCCGCGGCGGTGAGCGGCGCCTGTCGGTTGGGTGAACGCAAATCCAGTTGGCGTTTTCGTTGTTATGGAGAATACAGCCCCGCTGGATGTGCTGGATGGCATGGTTCTTACGCCCAGGTTTGTTAGAAGATGTAACTGACTTAATCTACATTAAATAAGTATAGTAATGACAAGCTCAACCTTTCAGGTTGCGTGTCATATCTGGTCCTTGGGTACACGGAAACCATAAGACGTTTGTCTACAAATTCATAAGAAATAATTCTGGCGAATCGATGACTCGCGGCACGACAGCGGCCTGCAGGTTCAGGCCATTCGGCGGCGTCCAGTCGCTTCCCCTGTTTCGTTGCCGCCCCCGGCGGCCGGGGCTCCGGAAGGAATATCGTCTCCCCCCTCGTTGAAGGCGTCGCTGCAGAACCAAGCCCGGTACGAATCGTGGGGGTGCGATCTCGATTCCTGATCCCTCGCATTTGGTGATGCGGTTCCGCAGACCGTTTTGCCACCTTGACCAACCCCAGATCAGAGCCGCCAACCAAACGGTCGGTCAGCCAGGCAGGTCGGGGCCTTCACAGGCGTCTCAGAGGGGACTCTGGAGATGGCCCGCGAAGGAGGGCGTGGAGGGCAAGGGGTCGGCGCGCATCCGGCTCCGCCTCCCTCGCGGTGGCGGCCTCTCACGGTCCACCCCTCAATGGCCGCGTGTCACCCCTTTCTTCGGGCCCTCAGTCACAGATGGATTCCCAACGTCAGCCCATTAGCTCATCTCACACCCCCAATTAGAACGAGCCCCTTCTCAGCCGCCAATCGACGACCCACGGAATGCGCCGCGTTTCAACCGCAATGAGTCGGTCTCATTGAGACAATGATAAGAATGATCGGACCTCATCGTGCCCGCCGGGCGCGACGGCCCGGTTTCCGCTCATCGCGGGCGGACTGATTTTCCACCATGCCCTACACCAAGACCAAGATACTGACCTACGTCCTCACAGCCGCGTCGGCCTTCGCCCAATACGCCCCCCCGTCCCCTGCGATTCCGGTTCCGGGCGCAATCGACGCCTACCTCGCCACCGTCGACCCGGCGTTCAAGGCCTGGGACATTGGCGTCAACGAGCGCCTTCGCTCCGAAAACAAGTCGTCGGCTGGGACGACCCATGCCGGGTCGAATTTCGACTTCTCAGCCGCGTCCCCGACCACCAACAGCAACGACTACTGGCTCACGCGCCTCATGCCGCGCGTGGGCTACAACGGGGACCTTGTCTCCTTCATGGTCGAGGCCCGGTCCAGCTACTCGATCGGCGACGACCGGTACACGGCCACCGCCCCGGGCAAGGCGCTCTCCGAGAACGACGGCCCGTTCCAGCTCGAGCTGGCCTACGTCACGATCGGGAACCTCAAGAAGTGCCCCGTCACGGTGAAGGTGGGCCGCCAGGAGCTCCTGTTCGGCGACCAGCGCCTTGTAGGAAACGCGTTCTGGCTGAACATCCCGCACACGTTCGATGCGATCAAGGTGCGGTACCAGGACTCGTTCTTCGGCGTCGACGTGTTTGCCGCGAACCTCGCGTATGTTCGCCGCGACCATTGGGACAACTCCAATTCGCAGGACACCCTTTCGGGCGCGTACTTTGACTTCCCGGGCCTGTCGAAGGAGAACGTGACGGAGCTCTATGTCTTCGCCCGGAACGTTGCGCGCGGGATCGTGACCGACAACTGGTCGCTTGTACCGGCGCCCTTCCGCCTCACCGCGCCGCAGGACACCTACACTCTCGGCTACCACACCAAGTCGAAGCCCGGGGCGTATGGCCCGTGGGACTATGGGATCGAGCTCATGTGGCAGCTGGGCGACCGCACGGCTGTCTTCCCGGCCACGACGGTGGCCGCGGCCAAGGCGGCCCCCAGGCTGGACCAGAACGCCTGGGCCTTCGTCGCCCAGGGAAGCTACACCTGGAAGGACGTCCCGATGAAGCCCCGCCTGGCCCTGATCGTCAGCTGCGCCTCCGGAGACAACAACTCCACGGACAAGAACAGCGGGACCTTCCAGAATCTCCTGCCCTCGAACCACGGGCTCTACGGCATGATGGACCTGACGAGCCTTCAGAACATCGAGGACTACCGGGTGTCTTTCACGGTCAAGCCGAGCGCGATAACCAGCCTGGCGCTGGATGTTCACCAGCAGTACCTGGAGAACACCCATGACTTCTGGTACAACGTGGCGGGTGTTCCGAGGAACACACCGGGCGCGACCGCCGGCAGCGGCAAGGGCTTTGGCATAAATCCGGGCTACAGCGCGGACCTCGGCCAGGAAGTCGACGCGATCGGCGGCTGGACGGTGACCAAGGGGCTGTTGGTCGAGGCCGGTCTCGGGCACTTCTTCCGTGGGGACTACGTCAAGCAGTCGTTCAGCAAGGTGGGCTCCAAGGACGCGGACTACTTCTACATACAGGCCACCATAAACCTCTGATCGGACTGCCCGGCTAGGCGGGCGGGGTGCGGCGCATCGCCTGTGGCGTTTGCGCCGCACGCGTATTCATTCGGTTCCGCCATCATAAATGGCCGGTCCCGGGACTGCGGCCGCGGCAGCCCGAACGGGTGGGGATGCCTTGGGGAAGGCCTACTGTTTCTCCGCCGGCTTCGGGCAGGTGCTTGCCCCGAAGGGCAGGTACGCGGGGCAGAACCGTACGATACCGGTGAGAATCGGCATCAGGCCGAAGAGGCCCCACCACGACTTGAAGTAATAGCCCGCGCCGAGAATTGCGCAGCCGGCGACGATGCGGAGAATCCGATCCAGGGTTCCGACGTTTGTTTTCATGGGGTGAGGTTGGCGGCTTGGTCTTAGCGGCAATCCAGGCGTGGGCTAGGGCAGCATTCGCCAGACGCCGTGAAGCACGAGGCCGGCGTTGGCGAGGGTGAGCCTCGCCCAGAATCGCCGATCATCCGGCGCGAGGATGTTGAAGGCAAAGGTCATTGGGAGCACGGCACGGGCCGCGGCCCAGTAGCCCTTCCACACGTCGTCTCCCAGGAACCAGAAGAGCAGCGCGAAACCGGCCCCGACCCGCCACCAGGGCTCGGTCCACCTGGGCCGCAGGAGGAGGTGGAGCGACTGGCCGGCGAGGCCCAGGGCCCCGATCAAACCGAACAAATATCGGGAGTCAAAATCGCCGTGCGCGAGGCGGGCCGCGCAAAGGAAGCAGTGCCCGGCAAAAGCGGAACATGGCCAGTCGAAGTTCTTCCGGCCGGACATTCCCTCCGGGGATACCGCGCAGGCCAGCCATGCCATCCACGCGAGCAGCGGGATGACAGCGCAGGAGATGCGGGCGGCGGCCAGCAACCTTGCCCTCCGTCCCCGCTCACCTGCGGGCCAAAGCGCCGCCCCGCCAAGGAGGGAGGTTTCGCGCGTCAGACCGGCGACCGCTAGGGCCCCTGCGGCCGCCCATGGCCTTCCCCGTGCCACGGACCTCACCGCCAGCGCCAACAGGAA
>CAYVKH010000040.1:0-29284 GCA_964451965.1 uncultured Opitutaceae bacterium | reverse complement strand
GTTTTCCCTACGGCGCTGTGAGACGCATCAGGTTCGAAGGATTTGGCAGCGGAGAATTGCCGCCATCTCAGCCCGGGCCCCCGGGCTCTCCTAAACGAGGATGCGGAGAACGTACGCACACACCCGGGCTTATCAACTGGAAACGTCTTATGCCTCGAACCCGCCCGCCGGCGGGCCCTTCCAAGCGGGCGAGGCGTTGTTCTTGAACTGGCGGGCCGTTGGGATTGTGTCTGGGGAATGACGAACCGCACCCTTCGCCCCGCGCTCCTCGCCGCTCTCACCTGCCTCGGCCCGCAGCTGCGCTCGGCCCCCGTCGCACCCGACACCGGGTCCCGCATAGATGCGGAGTACCCTTCGCTCAGCGCGCTCTACACGGATCTCCACACGCACCCCGAGCTTTCGCTCATGGAGGAGAAGACGTCGGCGAAGGTCGCCGCGGAGCTGCGCTCCGCGGGTTTCGAGGTCACCGAGAAGTTCGGGGGGACGGGCGTCGTGGGGGTGCTCAGGAACGGCCCCGGCCCCACGCTTCTCATCCGTACCGACATGGACGCCCTCCCCGTCAAGGAGGATACCGGGCTTCCCTATGCGAGCACGGTCCGCACCCTGAACCTTTCCGGCACGGAGGTGCCCGTCATGCACGCCTGCGGCCACGACATCCACATGACGGTCTTCGTTGGCACGGCCCGCGTGCTCGCCGGCATGAGGGACAAGTGGGCCGGGACGCTCGTCCTCGTCGGCCAGCCCGCCGAGGAGATGGTCGTCGGGGCCCGCAACATGCTGACGGCCGGCCTCTACCGCCAGTTCCCGAAGCCGGACTTCGCCATCGGCCTTCACGATGAGCCTTCCCTTGCGACCGGCACGGTCGGCTTTGCGGAGGGTTACTTCACGGCCAACGCGGACTCGGTCGACATCACGGTCCGCGGCATCGGGGGCCACGGGTCGCGGCCCGAGAACACGAAGGACCCCATCGTCCTCGCGTCGCAGATCGTGCTGGCCCTCCAGACGATCGTGAGCAGGGAGATCCACCCCGGCGAGCGCGCGGTCGTCACGGTGGGCACCATCCACGGGGGGACCAAGAACAACATCATCCCCGACGACGTTAAGCTCCAGCTGACCCTGCGTTCGTACTCGGACGATGTCCGCGAGCACCTGGTCGCCTCGATCCGGCGCATCTGCCGCGGCGAGGCGATCGCCGCGGGGATCCCGGAGGACCTGATGCCGGTCGTCGCGGTCGTCGGCTCCTCGGCGGAGGCCATCTACAACGACCCCGCGCTGACGCGGCGGGTGCGGGCCGCCGTGGCGGACCGCCTCGGCGCCGACCACGTGGTGTCGGCGGAGCCGATCATGGGCAGCGAGGATTTCAGCCAGTACGGGCGCACGGTCGAGAAGGTGCCGCTCTGCTTCTTCATGCTCGGGGCCACGGACCCCGGCAGGCTCGCCGAGAGCAGGCGCACCGGCGTGCCCGTGCCGACGCTCCACTCGAGCAAGTTTGCGCCCGTGCCCGAGCCCACGATAAAGACGGGTGTTGCGGCGATGACCGCGGCCGCGTTGGACTTGCTGGCGAAAAACTGAACGATCTGGAGGCATGGCGTCCGGCTACACCGAAGCAAGCATCAAGACCCTCTCGTCGACCGAGCACATCCGGCTTCGCCCGGGCATGTACATCGGCCGGCTGGGAAGCGGCGCGCACGCGGAGGACGGGATCTACGTGCTCCTGAAGGAGACGATCGACAACTCCGTGGACGAGTTCGCGATGGGATGCGGGAAGAAGATCGAGATCGACCTCGACGAGCGCCGCGCGAAGGTCCGCGACTACGGCCGGGGGATACCCTTAGGCAAGCTCCTCGAGTGCGTCTCGGTCATCAACACGGGCGCCAAGTACGACAGCGAGACCTTCAAGAAGGCGGTGGGCCTGAACGGCGTGGGCCAGAAGGCGGTGAACGCCCTCTCGGCCGAGTACCGGGCGCAGGCCGTCCGGGACGGCGAGTCGAAGGTCGTCGAATTCTCGAAGGGGAAGCTCAGGAAGGACCACCGGGTGGCGAAGACCGCCGAACGGAACGGAACGATGATCGAGTTCGCCCCGGACGGGGAGCTCTTCGGCGCGAACCTCAGGTTCAGGACCGAGTTCGTGGAGGACATGCTCTGGAACTACGCCTTCCTGAACCGGGGGCTCACGCTCCTCCTGAACGGCAAGCCCTTCAAGTCGGAGAACGGGCTCAAGGACCTCCTCGAGAAGAACCTGATAGGCGAGCCCCTGTACCCGGTCATCCACCTGGAGGGGGAGGACATCGAGATCGCGATCACCCACGGCTCCCACTACGGCGAGGAGTACTTCTCGTTCGTGAACGGCCAGCACACGACGATGGGGGGAACGCACCTGCAGGCGTTCAGGGAGGCCTTCGTCGACACGCTCAGGAACTTCTACAAGCGCGACCTCGACGCGGCCGACATCCGCCAGTCGGTCGTGGCGGCGATCTCGGTGCGCGTGATGGAGCCCATATTCGAGTCGCAGACGAAGACGAAGCTCGGCTCGAGCGTCATCGCGCCCGACGGGCCCACGATAAAGGACTTCATCGGCAAGTTCGTCCAGCAGACGCTGGATGTCTACCTCCACAAGAATCCGGAGACGGCCGACGCCCTGATCAAGCGGATCCAGGAAAGCGAGCACGAGCGCAAGGAGCTGGCCGGTATCCGCAACCTGGCGCGCGAGCGCGCCAAGAAGGCGTCGCTCCACAACCGCAAGCTGCGCGACTGCCGCCTGCACCTGGGCGACAAGGACGAGCGGTCCGAGGACAGCGCGATCTTCATCGTCGAGGGCGACTCGGCGGCGGGCTCCCTGACGGCCTGCAGGGACGTCCAGACGCAGGCGGTGTTCGCGCTGAAGGGCAAGCCCCTCAACACCTACGGCCTATCGAAGAAGGTCATCTACGAGAACGAGGAGTTCCACCTCCTGCAGTCCGCCCTCAACATCGAGGAGGGCCTCGACGGCCTGCGGTACGCCAAGGTCATCATCGCGACCGACGCCGACGTGGACGGGATGCACATCCGCCTCCTCCTGATCTCCTTCTTCCTGCAGTTCTTCCCGGAGCTGATCGCCCACGGCCACCTCTTCATCCTCGAGACGCCGCTCTTCCGGGTCCGCAACAAGAAGGAGACCCACTACTGCTACACGGAGGCCGAGAAGCAGTCCGCGGTCGGCAAGCTGGGCGCGGCCGCGGAGATCACCCGATTCAAGGGCCTGGGCGAGATCTCGGCCGGCGAGTTCAAGGCGTTCATAGGGGACGACATCCGGCTTGAGCCGCTTTCGCTGGCCCACGTCCACGACAGCGACCTGCTCCTCTCGTTCTTCATGGGCAAGAATACGCCGGAGAGGCAGGACTTCATCATCGAGAACCTCAGGGTCGAGAAGGACGTCGTCGAGGCCTGAGCCGGGGGAGGCGAGCAATGGCGAAGGAAACCAAGGTCCCCGGTTCGAGGAAAGGCCCCGAGGCCCCGCTCGAGCGCAGCTACAGGGACTGGTTCCTCGACTACGCGAGCTACGTCATCCTGGACCGCGCCGTCCCCCACATAGACGACGGGCTGAAGCCGGTGCTGCGCCGGGTCCTCCACACCCTCTGGGAGATGGACGACGGCCGGTTCCACAAGGTGGCCAACGTCGTCGGGGCGACCATGCGGTTCCACCCGCACGGCGACGCGTCCATCGGCGCGGCGCTGGTCGGCATGGGCCAGAGGGGATGGCTCGTCGAGCCCCAGGGGAACTTCGGGAACGTGCTCACGGGCGACGAGGCGGCCGCGCCGCGCTACATCGAGGCGCGCCTCACTCCCTTCGCGCGCGAGGTCCTCTTCAACCCGAAGACGACCCAGTGGCAGCTGAGCTACGACGGCCGCAACCGGGAGCCGGTGACCCTCCCGGCCAAGTTCCCGATCGTGCTCCTCGAGGGGGCCGAGGGGATCGCCGTCGGGCTTTCGACGAAGATCCTGCCGCACAACTTCAACGACCTGTGCCGCGCGGCCATCAACCACCTGCAGGGGAAGACCTTCCGTATCTACCCGGACTTCCCGACCGGGGGCATAGCGGACTTCAAGGAGTACAACGACGGCGAGCGCGGCGGGAAGGTGAAGATCCGCGCCAGGATCGAGCAGAGAAGCAAGGTGCTCCTCGCCATCACGGAGCTCCCCTACGCGACGACGACGGAATCCGTCATCGAGTCGATCCTGGCCGCGAACGCGAAGGGCAAGATCAAGGTGAAGAGGGTGGACGACAACACAGCCGACCAGGTCGAGATCCTCGTGCACCTGCCGCAGGGCGCCGAGCCGGAGAAGGTGATCCAGCAGCTCTGCGTCTTCACGGGCTGCCAGGTGGCGATCTCGCCGTCGGCCTGCGTCATCGAGGACGACAAGCCGGCCTTCCTCGGCGTCCGCGAGATCCTCAGGCGCAGCGTCGACCGCACGGTCGAGCTCCTCAAGAGGGAGCTTCAGATCCGTCAGGGAGAGCTCGAGCAGCAGTGGCACTGGGATTCCCTCGAGCGCATCTTCATCGAGGAGCGCATCTACAGGAGGATCGAGAAGTCGAGGACATGGGAGAGCGTCCTCAAGGAGATCCGGGACGGCCTGAAGCCCTTCGTGAAGAGCCTGCGGCGGGAGATCGTGGACGATGACATCGCACGGCTGACGGAGATCCGGATCAAGAGGATCTCGGCCTACAACCGGTTCGAGGCCGACGAGAGGCTCAAGAAGGTCGAGGAGGACATGAAGGGCGTGAGGCACGACCTGAAGAACCTCACGGCCCACGCGGTAAAGTGGTTCGAGATGCTTCAGGAGAAGTACGGCAAGGGCATCAAGAGGAAGACCGAGTACGACGAGATCGAGCAGATCAGCGCGGCCGAGGTCGTGTCCGCGAACCAGAGGCTCTACGTGAACCGCGAGGAGGGGTTCATAGGGCTCAACTGGCGCCAGCACGAGTTCGTCCAGGAATGCACCATCCTGGACAGCGTCCTGTGCATCATGGCCGACGGCTCGCTCAAGGTCTCGAAGGTCGGCGACAAGGTCTTCATGGGGCTCGGCATCATCCACTGCACGGTGTTCCCGAAGGACGGCGACGCGTCGTTCTACACGATGATCTACCAGGACGGGGCGAGCGGGAAGGCCTTTGCGAAGCGCTTCCAGATCGGCGGCCTGACGCGCGACAAGCTCTACCCGCTGGTCAAGTCCGACGGCTCGCGGGTGGTCTACCTGGACGTCAGCCCCGCCGAGAAGGCGATGCCGAAGAGGGTCCACGTGTCGCTCGACGGGCGCAGCAGGGCCCGCGTGCGGGAATTCGACTTCGGCATCGGAGAGGTGTCGCTGAGCGGCCGTGCGGCGAAGGGCCTCACCGTCACCAAGTGGTCGATCAAGGAAGTGAAGCGGCTCGACCCGGCCTAGGCGTAACGGTCCTCGGTCCAGGGGTCGGCGGTGTTGGAATACCCCCGGACCTCCCAGAAGCCGAGCTTGTCCTCTGCCAGGAACGTCATCGCCTTCACGAACTTCGCGCCCTTCCAGGCGTAGAGCTTGGGGATGATCACGCGCGCGGGGCCGCCGTGCTCGCGGGCGATGGGGGCGCCGCCGAACGACGTGGCGACGAGCGTGTCGTCGTCCATGCACCGCTCGAGCGCGACGTTGGTCGAGTAGCCGTCGTAGCTTGCGAAGTACACGAACCGCGCCTCGGGCCTGGGGCGCGCCAGCTCGTAGAGGGTGGTGAGCGCGACGCCGCCCCACTGGCAGTCGTACTTGCTCCAGGTCGTCACGCAGTGGAAGTCGCTCACGTCGCTCACCTGCGGAAGGGCGCCGAACTGGGACCAGTCCAGCCTGACCGGGTTGTCGACGAGTCCGTCCAGGGTGAGCGTCCACTCCGAGAGCGGGATGTCCGGCTGGACCCCGAGGTCCAGGACCGGGAATCCCGCCGTAAGCTTCTGGCCGGGCGGCAGCCGGTCCGCGGAGGCGACCGGCCTCGCGGCGGCGCCGCGGGCCCTCTGCTTCTCGGCCCATTTCTGCTTCGCCTGGATGTAGCGCTCCTTGGACATGGGGTTGAAGTCTGCGTCGCGGGCGCCTCCGGGGCAAGTGCCGGGCTCCTAGCGCCTGAAGAACCGGAGGGTCCTCTCGTTGACCGGGGCGTCGATGACCTGCTCCGGGGGGCCCCTCTCGATCACCAGTCCCCCGTCCATGAAGACGACCTCGTGCGCCACCGCCCTCGCGAATCCGACCTCGTGCGTGACGACCACCATCGTCCGTCCCTCGGCAGCGAGGGAGCGCATGACGGCCAGCACCTCCCCGGTGAGCTCCGGGTCGAGGGCCGAGGTGGGCTCGTCGAAGAGGAGTGCCGCCGGCTCCATGGCGAGCGCCCGCGCGATCGCGGCGCGCTGCTGCTGGCCGCCCGAGAGCTGCGAGGGGTGCGCGTCGGCCTTGTCAGTTAGCCCCACGCGGTCGAGGAGGTCGCGAGCAAACCCGCGGGCCGTCGACTTGGAAAGCCCGCGGACGACCCGCGGCGCAAGGGCGACGTTCTCCCACACCCGCAGGTGCGGGAACAGGTTGAACTGCTGGAAGACCATCCCGACGCGCGACCGGAGGGCGTCCAGGTCCCTGTCCCTCGCGCGGACGGGCCTGCCCTCAAACCTGACCTCGCCCATGTCTGGAACCTCGAGGAAGTTGAGGCAGCGCAGGAGGGTCGACTTGCCCGAGCCGCTCGGTCCAAGGATGGCCATGACCCGGCCGGCGCGGACCTCGAGCGAGATCCCGCCAACCGCCGTCACCGGGCCGAAACGCTTGACGATGCCCCGGGCCTCGAGGACGCAGCGCTTCGGGTCCGGCGGGTGCTTTGCGTCAGGCTGCATGGCGGCGGTAGCGGTGCTCGAGGGCCTTGACTCCCAGGGCGAGGAGGAGGGTCAGCGCCAAGTAGAGGAGGGCGAGGAGGGTCAGGCTCTCCGTGTAGCGGAACGTGGCGCTGGCGTAGAGGCGCGCCTCCTGCGTGATGTCGCGGACGCCGAGCACCGAGACGAGCGACGAGTCCTTCAGCAGCGAGATCAGGTCATTGCCGAGCGTCGGCAGGATCCGCCGGAAGGTCTGCGGCAGCAGCACGTGCCGCAGGGCCTGGCGCTGCGTCAGGCCGAGGGCCCGGGCCGCCTCGGCCTGCCCCCGGGCGAGGGAGGTGAGGCCTCCCCGCACGGTCTCGGCCTCGAAGGCGCCGTAGGCGCAGACGAGCGCCGCGACGACCCGGACGCCCATCGGGACGTCCGAGGCGCGCAGGCCGGCGGCAAACCCGGAGCCGCCCCCGACCCAGCGGAGCAGGTCGACGCCGAGCGGCACCAGGACAAACGCGACGATGAAGATCTGCACGAGTATCGGCACGCCGCGCACGACCTGGACGTAGAGCATGGCGACGTTCCTGCGGACCGGGTGGGGCGAGACGAGCCCCAGGGCCGTCGCGAGCCCGAGCGCAATCGCAAGCGGGAATGCGACCAGGGTGACGGCGAGCGTGACACCGAGGCCGGAGAGGATCATCCGGAATATCTCCGCGTAGACGGCCGACGTCGCCGCCCTCCACGCGAAGAGGGTCGCCCCGAGCGCGACCGCGAGCAGCCACCAAGGCGCCCGCGCGAGGCGCCCGACGTTGCCGGGCGAGAGCTGGCCGTCCGGTCCGATCATGCGTCCCGGGGCCTCATGGCGGGCCCGCTCCCTCGGCTTTGAGTCCGGGCGAGAACCAAACGGAGTTCAGCCGGGCGAGGGAGCCGTCGACCCTCATCGCCGCCAGCGCTGCGTCGACGGCCGGCCGCAGCGCCGATCCGCGCGTGAAGACCATCGCCAGGTCCTGGCCGGCCAGGGCGCCGTCCAGCAGGCGCAGGCGCCCGGCGCTGGCGCCCACGTACCCCTGGCCCCCGACGTCGTCGATTATGACGGCGTCAAGGTCGCCGTTGACCAGGGCCTGCACCAGGTCGCCGAAGCCGTCGTAGGCGACGGTTCGCGACCGGCCGACGAGCTCCTCCGCCCTCGTGTAGTTGGTGTTGCCCTTCTGTGCGCCGAGCCTGGCTCCCGCGGCGCGCGCGAATTCCTCGAGCGAGGCGAAGCGCGTCTCGCCCGTGCGCACCATGAGGCGCTGGCGGACCTGCGCGTAGCTGGTCGAGTAGTCCACGACGCGGGCCCGCTCGGGCGTCACCGTGATCCCGTTCGCGGCCATGTCGAACTGCCCGGTCGCGATCCCCTGGATCATGCTGTCCCAGGCGATCTCCCGGAACTCGGGCCGGAAATTGAGCCTGCGGCCGATCTCGCGGACCGCGTCATAGTCCCAGCCTCCGGGCTTTGCCGTGCCGGGCACGATGTAGTCGAACGGCGGATAGTCGTCCTCGACCGCGACGACGACGACGCGCCCGCCGAGGTCGGGCAAGGCTCCCGGGGCCCTGGCTTCCGGCGCCGGCCCGCCCCCGCCATGGAGCGCGCACAGGGTGAGGGCGCAGCCGAGCGCGAGGGTTTCAGGTATCCGACAAGACACGCCGGGAACCTGGCGTACGCGCTCCGCGCTGGCAAGTTCGGCCCAAGGCGGGTGGGGGCGGAGCCTGAAGTTGGCGCGAGCAAACGGGTCGTCATCCGTGGAAGCGGATCCGCCGCAGGCGGTGACTCGGCGCCACGTCTGGATGGCAGCGGTACGGTCCCGAAGAGGCCCGAGGGGAGAAACCGGTCAGCCCGAAATCGAACGTGAGTGCGGTGCCGCGACAGCCCTCGAGGGCGTCCCCGACGGATGGGTTCGCCTGGACCTGCGGATGAGCGCACCCATGGTCGCAAGGCCCGCGATCATGAGGATCCAGGTCGACGGCTCGGGAACAGGCGTGAAGTTGAGGTCGAGCGCGCTCCCGTTCTCCGAAACGAAGAAGCTTCCTCCGCCAAGAAGATTCTGGAAGCCGCTCGTGTTGACGGAGAAATCAAGCGGATCGAATCCCGAGATCGACCCTGCGCTGACCAGTGTCCACGAATAGGCCTGGTTCGGATTGAAGGTGGCCATGCCCGGAACCCCGGTAGAAGGGTTTATCGACATGACCGAGATCTGGAAGGGGGAACCCGGTGTCGCGCTGATGGTCAGCGATCCGGACACGTAAAGCGCGGAGTAATCCGCGCCGGCGGTGCCCCCGGCATTCTGGACATTGAAGTCGAAGATTCCTCCGGTTCCGAAGGTCACATTTGCGAAGGAAAGTGCGCCCAAATACTGCCCGGCGTATCCATAGCCGGGCGCCACGGCGGCACCGCCCGCAAATGTCGCGCCTCCCGCCGAGGAGAACGTGCCCGTGCCGCCCAATATGGATCCCGCGGCGAGCGTCAGGCCATTGGGGAGCGCGACGCCCGTGTACACATCCAGCTGGGCCCCGCTCGCAACCGAGACTGCGCCCGTGCCCAGCGATTCGCTGCCCGCGGCGATCAAGACGCCCCCGCTCACCGTGGTGCCTCCGCCGTAGGTCGATGTCCCGTAGAGGTACTCGGTTCCAGGGCCCGTCTTGATCACCTGGCTGTTGGCGTCCCCATTGATCCCACCCGAATAGACCGCCCAGTTGGCGGCGGTATAGTTCGAATCCGTGTACAGGGTGAGTGTTGAACTTGGAGCGAGATTGATCGCGGGCGCGCTTTCGCCGCTGTAATAACCGGTCAAATCCACGAACGTCGGATTTGAAATGGCTTCGTCAACGGTGGATCCATACCCAAGCTGCACCGGGCCGGTTCCCAGAGCGCTTGCGTTTCCCAGTATCACGTTCGCGGCGTAAATATAGGAGCCCCCCAAAAAGGTGTTCGCCCCGTTCAGGACGACATCGCTTTCGATGGTCAGGCCGCCATACCCGCTAATGATCCCATTCAACGTCAAGAGGTTCAGGCTCCCGCTCTGTCCAAGGATCGGCCAGGCGTTAAGTGTGATATCATTGCCGAGCGTCACGGAAGCGCCCGATGCGGCCAGGGTGCTGGAGTTCTGCACCGTCAACGCACCCGTCCCCAGGGAGCTCGGATTGGTGACGTACAATATCCCGCTGTTCAATGTGGTTCCCCCGCTGTAGGTGTTGCTGCCACCGAGCGTGACGGTTGAGACGGTCCCGTTGGCTTCGATCGCTGCCGGGAGCCCCACGACGACGGAGTTGCTGCCGGAGAGGATGGAGTTGACCGTCAGTTGTCCGCCCTTGACGCCCGTGAACTGGTAGGTGCCGTAGGCCGGCGTGATTATAGCCGCAATCGTGGCTGCGCTCGCAGTTCCCAGGAACGGATTGGGACCACTGCCAAAACCCGAGAGATCGATGGTGCCCCCAATCACCTGGGGCGAATCTTCCGAGTCGAATCCGATCACCCCATTCGTGGCGGACGTGTTGAAAAGATCTACAAACTGCTGCGCAGAGGCAACGCCGGCCAGTTCCGTGTACCCGATATAGCCGTTGTTCGCTGAGAGGCTGCCCGTTGCGGGCAACCCAGACTCAAATACCAACACGCCCTCGGACACAGTCGTGCCTCCTGTGTAGCTGTTATTCCCCTGCAGCACCAAAGTGAGCGGCTCCGGAGCCGGATTCATCACGACCTGAGTGGGTCCGCCGACGTCCGCCAACGGGCTCATGACCGTCAGGGTGCCCCCGCCGCCCCCAAACAGATAGCTGTTGCCGCCCCCGGCCGGCGTGATCACCGCGGAGGCGCCGAGGATGGCGGCTGTGGCTGACCCGAGGCCAAGGAAGTTGGCGCTCGTGAAATGACTCAAATCAATCGGATCGTTGAAGACGTTGGGGGACGCGGGACTCGCGAAGGAGTCAAAACCAAGCGTTCCGTTTATAAGGGGCCCAAGAGCGGGGCCGAAGGCTGTGAGGAAACCCGAAACCTCGCCGGAATCAACAAACGCGCCATCCAATCCAAGGTACGCTGTCTGGGAAAGTGAGCTCCCCACCTGAATTCCCAACGCTGCTATACCCGGGTAGGCACCCCCGACGGATCCTGTAGGCGCCAGGATCAGGGCCGCTCCCTCAACGTCGATCCCGCTCACCTGACTGCCAAGCGCGCCCTGCATGACGAGCAGCGACCCGCCGTCACTGGGCAACTGGGAGCCGTTGCCGACGATGGTCAGCACGGTCGACGCAGGGCCCGTGAACATCCCCGTCAGGACCACCGTCGTATACCAGCCAAGGTTCAGTTCGGTTGAGGCGTTCAGGGCCGTGACCCCACCGGCAAGAGTGAGCGACGCGTAACCCTTACTTCCGATCGTGACGTGGTTTCCAAGCCATACCGCGTTTGGCAGGACAATCGAGTTGTTCCATGCCATCAGGCTTGTCCCGTCCGACAGGGTAAGCGCTCCCGTTCCGGCTGCCGAATTGGATCCCGCATAGAAGGTTCCAGAGGCGACCGTGACGCCGCCACTGAAGGTGTTCGTCCCGCTCATGTAGATCACCCCATTTGTCGTCAGCGATGCTGGACCGCCGGTTTCGGAGATGCCGGGCCCGTACGTATAGATATAGCCCGATGGCAGTCCCCATGTCTGGTTGGCCGACAGAATGATCGGAACATCAAGGTAGATGTACGAATAGACGCCGCCACCCGCGGAGATTCCACCGCTTCCGATGGTGAGGGATCCGCCGGAAGATGAGTAGAAGTTATATTCCGTAAAACCCGATGAGCCCTGGAAGAACAGGCCGGAAAGATTGGCGGATGTGTCGACCTCGATCGAATTGTAGGTGGCTGGCTGCTGGAAATGCGCAGTATCAGCGCCGGTGTTGGGCGGTACGTGGCCGCCCGCCCAATTTCCGGGAGTCGTGAAATTCTGATCAGTCCCACCTCCGGTCCATACCACGGCCTGCCCAAGGATGCGGCTGGTTCCCAGCACTACGCAAAGGGCGCCAAAAACGACATATAGCCCAAGGCCCGCCGTTCTGCGCACACTCGATTGTCGCAGCAGGCGCGAAGCTTCACAAGAGGAAAGGGGACCGAGGCGCAGGGGGGCGCGAACCTCGCAACCGACCGGCAGAAGCGACTGAGCACCAGATATGTAGATGAAGCGTGCGCAGGCAAAACCCTTCCGGGCTTTGGCTCCCACCCCTTTCCCGCTACGGAACGTCGTAGACCTCCACAAGCGCCACCCCGGTGTCGCCGCTGGCGCCGGATACCTGGGCCGTATACGGCCCAGGCGCCAGCGTGACGAGGATCGCCGAGTCGCTGCTGGAGGCCGTTGTCCACGCGAACGCCCCGACCGTGGCGCCCGCAGCCGAGATCTGCGGGTTGCCGCCCCAGCCGCCGTTGCTCGCGAGCACGGCGGAGCCGGAATGGAGCTGCAGGACGGGATCAGGAAGCGTCCCGGCGACCCCGAACGGGACGAGCGCGGGCCCCGAGGCCCTTACGAGGACGGTCTTGGACGTCGAGCCGCCGATGACAAACCCGGCGATGAGGTTCCCGCCGCCGGTGCCCACCTGGACCCTGGCTGAAAGGTTGACCAGCCGCGGCGTCGCCGGCGTGTAGGCGCCCGCGGGCGTGGCGTCATAGACCTCGGCGAGCGCGACCCCGGTGTCCCCGCTCTGTCCGGCCACCTGGGCCGTGTAGGGCCCGGCCTGCAGCCGCGTGTAGATCGCCGAGTCGTGGCTCGAGGGGGTGCTCCAGGGGAATGCGCCCACGGCGGCCGCGGCGTTGGTGATCCCCTGGTCGCCCGCCCAGCCGTTGTCGGAGCCGAGGGCGGTGGAGCTGGAGTAGAGCTGGAGCTGGGGATCCGCCAGCGTGCCCGTGACGCCGAAGGGAATGAGCGCCGGGCCCGAGGCGCGCACAAGGAGCCATTCCGGGCCGCTTGCACCCGCTCCGCCTATGACAAACCCCGTGATGAGGATGCCCCCGCCGGTTCCCACCTGGGCCCGGACCGACAGGTTCACCAGCCGGCCCACGTCCGCGGTGGAGCTCATGGCGAGCGTCGCCGCGCCGCTTGCGGCGGCCCCCGCCTGGTTCGTGGCCAGGCAGGCGTAGCTCCCGGCGTTGGACGGCGTCGCGCCGGCAATCAGGAGCGTGGGGCCGGTCGCGGCCGCGATGGGCGAGCCGTTGAAGCTCCATTGGTAGGCGGGGGCAGGGAAGCCGATCGCGGGCGCGTTAAACACCACGGTGCTGCCGGCCGCGATCGTCTGCGAGGTTGGCTGGGTGACGAAGTACGGCGACACCCCGGAGTCGGCGAAGGCGCTCATGGCGGCGGTGGGGGCCCCGTTGCTGCCGAACGCCCCCATCGTGTAGCCCTGCCAGTTGTTGTAGCACTCGGGCTCCCAGTAGAAGACGCCGAGCCCGTTCCCGCCCGGGACCGATTTCACCTTGCTGATGAGGTCGGCGAGGAACGATTCGCAGGCCGACGCCGCATTCACGTCCATGCCGACCTCCACGACCATCACCGGCTTTCCGTAGGTCGCGACCATGTCGCCCATGGTGCCCAGGCACTGGCTGTCGAGCGAGGCCCAGTTGCCCGGCGTGGGATAGAGCGACATCCCTATGACGTCGTACTTGGCGCCGTACTGCCGTAGGCCGTCGAAGACGAACCTGAAGAGCGAGTCGTCATAGCCGTTCGAGACGTGCACGATCACCAGTGCGCCCGGAAACACCGACTTGACCGCATTGTAGCCGCTCGTCACCAGCCCTGCGAAGTTGGCCATGTTGGAGGACGCCATCCCGTCGGGCCACAGCATGCCGTTGTTCGTCTCGTTCCCCACCTGGACCCATTCGGGGGCCACGCCGGCCTCCTTGAGGGCGGTCAGGACGGCCGTGGTGTGGTTCGTCACATCTGTATTCAACTGGGCGATACCATCGCCGGCCCAGGCTGCCGGCTTGGCCTGGTGGCCGGGATCGGCCCACGTGTCGCTGTAATGGAAGTCGATCAGGATCCGCAGGCCCAGGTTCTTGGCCCTCACGGCCTTGCTCACGACGTCCGCCTGCCCGCACCAGCCGTCGGCCGGGTTCACCCACACCCGCAGGCGTACGGCGTTGATGCCCGCGCCCTGCAGCACCTGCAGGCAGTCCTGCGTGGCCCCGCTCGCGCTGTGGAACTTGACGCCGCTGGCCTCCATCTGGGTGATCCAGCTCGGGTCCGCGCCGTTCGCAAAGGGCGCGGCCGCGCGGACGAAGGCGGGTGGCGCGAGAAGGCAGGCGCCGGCGAGCCTGGACAGGGAAGCGAAGAGGACGCGGAGCCTGGGCCGGAATCTCCTGAATCGATGCGGGTGCACGCGTTTGTCGAAATTTGGTTGGGCCGGCCGCAGCCGCCTCGGTCGCTGCGGGCCAACTGTCGGCAATGGTATTGTTTTATATCCACTGGTGCAGTTTAATATTGGGAAGGGGCGCCACGGCCTGCGAAGGTGTCCATGGGCACGGGTGGCTCGCTCCTTGGGCGGCGCCCATCCGGCCGCCCCGGTCGCGGTTCGTCGGGAACGCCTACAGCAGCTCCGACTCCTGAACCGCGGCCTCGACCGAGGCGCGGCGCCGGAGGTAGTAGAGGGTCATCCCGCCCTGATAGAGGAGCGTCGCGGCGGCGACGGAGAGGTAGACCAGCCGCAGGAATTCAAGGAGGAACTGGTCGACGCTCATTCCGGCCTGCTGAATCTGCCCGGCGAGCTCGGCTGTCACGACCGGGCGGATTGAGGAAATGTCTGGGTTCGAGATCCGGACCGCCACGTACGCGAGCATCGTGGTCATCAGATAGAGCTGGCTGGACACAAGCCAGCGCATCCCGTTCCCTCGGCCGGCGCGCAGGAGCGCGGCCCCGTGGAGCTCGATCGCGCCCGCGGCGGCGACAAGGAGGCCGATCACCGCGCCCGAGACGTCGCGCGACGCCGCCGAGATGAGCGCGAACAGGCCCGCCACGCCCAGGACGGACATGCCGTCGAAGCGCGCCACGCGGACAACGCGGCGCAGTATTTCCGAGGGCAGCAGGGGTGGCTTCATGGCGGGAGTCGGGGTTGTCATTCCTTGGATGAAGGGGAATCTCAAGCTTCTTCGCGCGCCCTGCGCCGGCGGGCCGCGCGCGCTGCCATTTTGGGGATTGCGAACGGGCGGGTTTGTGTGATGTTCCGAAGCAGTCAAAACCCCATAGAACCCATACCCCATGGACACCCCGGTTTCCGCGCTCATTGAGCGCAAAGGGTCAGTTGTGCACTCCGTGGCTTCGACGTTTACCATCGCCGAGGCCGTGGCCGAGATGAACAAGAAGCGGATCGGTTGCATCGTCATCATGGACTCGGGGAAGATCGCAGGCATCTTCACGGAGCGCGACGTCCTGAGGCGCGTCATCGGAGCCGACCTTGATCCGAAGACCGTCCGGGTCGCCGACGTGATGACCACGGACGTCCACATGATCGCGCCGGACACGACGGTCGAGCAGACAATGGTGCTCTTCGCGGAGAAGCAGTGCCGCCACATCCCTGTCGTGGAAAAGGGCGAGCTAAAGGGACTCATCTCGATCGGGGACATTTCGCGCTGGGTCGCCGACACGAGCCAGGCGGAGGCGGACCACCTCAAGAATTACATCTCGGGCGGATTCCACGCCTGAGGGCGGCCGCCGGCGCGCCGGCATCTGCCTCGGGGAGGGCGGGCGCCGGGACATCGCCGGATTTGACGTGGGCGCAAGGTGAGGCATTTTTCTGTCCGACCCCCCCACAACAATGAAAGCAATGACCACAGCCCTAGCCTTCGCACTCGCCGCCGTCTCCCTCCGCGCCTCCGTCGTCACCCGGGACGTCGACTACGAGCACAACGGCGTGAAGCTCCAGGGATTCCTAGCCTATGACGACGCCGCGGTGAAGGCCGGGAAGCTGCCCGGTGTGCTTGTCGTCCACGAGTGGTGGGGCCTCAACGACTACGTGCGGGGCCGCGCCGTGAAGCTTGCAAAGCTCGGGTACGTGGCCTTCGCCCTCGACATGTACGGCAAGGGGGTGCTCGCGACGGACCCGGAGAAGGCGGGGGAGCTCTCGGGCCAGTTCCGGGGCAAGTCCCTCATGGCGGAGCGGGCCCAGGCGGGGCTGGACCAGCTGCTCGGCACGGGTCTGGTCGATCCGTCCCGCGTGGCGGCCATCGGCTACTGCTTCGGGGGCTCCACCGTGCAGGCGCTCGCCTACTCGGGCGCGCCCCTCGCGGGGATCGTGAGCTTCCACGGGGGCCTGATCCCGGCCTCGGACGAGGCCGTCGCGAAGAACAAGGCGAAGATCCTGATCTGCCACGGCGCCATCGACCCCTCCATGAAGCAGGACCAGATCGACGCCTACCTGAAGTCGCTCAACGACGGGAAGGTCGACTACAAGTTTGTGGCGTACGCGGGCGCGCTGCACGCGTTCACGAACCCGAATGCGGACACCATCGCCTCCGAGAACCCCAGCATGAAGGGGTTCGTCGGCTACAGCCCCTCCGCGGACCGCCGCTCATGGGAGGACATGAGGGCGTTCTTCGACGAGATCTTCGCGCCGAGCCGCGGCTGACGGCCGCGCCAGCGCGCCGAATCCGCCCCCCGGGTTCAGGCGCAGCCGCCGCTTCGCGGCTTGACCGCCTCAACGTCGGCCGAGAACACCTTGGACTCGAATCCCTGCTTCGCCTCCCAGCTTGAGATGACCTGATCGGTGTTCCCCCTGGGCTTGATGGTGATGTCCCGGAACCCGGCCTCCTCGAGGATCTGCACGAGGTCCGAGCGGACGGTCGCCCCCGCAAGGCAACCGCTGTAGAGCGAGAGGTCCTGCCTCACGGCGTCCGGAAGTTCCTCGCGGGCGACGACGTCGGACACGGCCAGCCGACCGCCCGGCCGAAGGGCGCGGAATGCCTCCCTGTAGACGGGTCGCTTGTCGGGGCAGAGGTTGATCACGCAGTTGGAGATGACCACGTCGACGGTCGCGTCCGCAACCGGCAGCGCCTCGATCTCGCCGAACCTGAACTCCACGTGCGCGTAGCCGCCCCTTTTGGCGTTGGCCCGGGCCTTCGTGACCATTTCCGGGGTCATGTCGACGCCGATGACCCGGCCGGTCGGCCCCACGGCCCGGGCGGCCAGGAAGGCGTCAAAGCCGGCGCCAGAGCCGAGGTCGAGCACGGTTTGGCCCGGCTGCAGCGATGCCAATGCGACGGGATTGCCGCAGCCGAGGCCCAGGTTGGCGCCTTCGGGCACGGCCGCCAGGTCGGCCTCTGAATAGCCGAGCGTGCGGGCCTGCTCGTCATGCGAGCGGCATCCGCAGGACGAGGGCTTGGCGTCCGCAGGACTGCAGCAGTCCTGCGCGGGGCTGGCGCCTGCCTCGGGCGTCGTCTTGCCCTCGGCGATGGATCCGTAGAGGCGGCGAACCTCGGTCTTGATGGTTTCTGGGTCTGGTTCTGTTTGTTTCGTGTTCATCCTGATAGAGGGGGGCTGTTGCCGGGGCCCGTGGATTCCCGAAGCCTAGGCGTTCCGGAGCGCGAGTTCATACCAGCGCTTGGTCCCCACGCACGCCCTGCAGACCGAGAGCATGACGGGCACCTCCACAAGCACGCCGACGACCGTTGCCAGGGCGGCGCCGGAGGTCGGGCCGAAGAGCGTCAGGGCCACCGCGACCGCCAGCTCGAAGAAGTTGCTGGCGCCGATCAGGGCGCCCGGCGACGCGACATCGTGCGGCACCCTGAATCGCCTCATCAGCAGGTAGACGAGCGCCGCATTGAAATACACCTGGATCAGGATCGGCACGGAGATGAGCAGGACCACCGGCCACTTCTCGAGGATGTTGTCCGCCTGAAACGCGAAGATGAGGACGAGCGTCGCGAGGAGCGCCAGAATCGTGACGGGCTTGAAGACAGGCAGGAAGCTCGTTTCGAACCAGGGGCGCCCTTTCAGACGGATGAGGACGGTGCGGCTCAGCCATCCCGCCGACAGGGGGATGACGATGAAGACGACCACCGAGGTGAACAGGACCTCGCGCGGCACGGTCACCCCCGCGACGCCTACGAGGAACATCACGATCGGGGCGAACAGGACCAGCATGATCAGGTCGTTGATGGCCACCTGCGCCAGCGTGTAGGCCGAGTCGCCGTCGGTCAGGTAGCTCCAGACAAAGACCATCGCCGTGCAGGGCGCGGCGGCGAGGATGATGAGCCCCGCCGTGTAGCTTCGCGCGGCCTCCGCCGGGATGAGGCCGAGGACGTCGCCGAAGATCACGCGAAGGAACAGCCAGCCGAGAAACGCCATGCCGAACGGCTTTACGAGCCAGTTCACGAAGAGCGTGATCGCCAGCCCCTTGGGCCGGAGCATGACCCCCTTCAGCCCCCCGAAGTCGATCTTCAGCATCATCGGGTAGACCATGAGCCATATCAGGACGGCGATCGGGATGCTGACGTGGGACGCGTGCCCGAATTCAAGGGCGCTGAGCCTATGGGTCAGCGCCGGGGAAAGCCGCCCGGCGGTCACGCCGACGACCATGCACACCAGCACCCAGATCGAGAGGTAGCGCTCGAAGAAATCCAGCCGCTTCTCGGGGCGCGGGGCACTTGGTGTTTCAGTGGACATGAGTGTTTCTTCCGGGCGTCAGGCGCCCAGTTTCGCCTGGTCGCCGATGTCCCGGACCTGGAGCTGCAGCAGCTGCGCGTCGGGCAGCGCGCAGAGCAGGTCGATCCGCCGCGCTATCTGGGAGGCGACCTGGACGAAGAGCCATTTTCTCTCGGCCTCCGATCCCTTGGCGGCCGCCGGGTCGGGCGAGCCCCAGTGGGCGAGGATGGGATGGCCCGGCCAGACGGGGCAGGCCTCCCTCGCGCTGTCGCAGACCGTTATGACGAAGTCAAATTTGACCCCCTTGAACTCGTCCCACGACTTGCTGCGCGCGTCGCCGGCGTCGATATTGTACCTGTCCTTGAGCACCCAGAGGGCGAGGGGGTTGACCGCGCCCGTGGGCTTTGCGCCGGCGCTGTGGGCCTCGAAGCGCCCGCGGCCCTTCAGACGCAGCAGGTACTCGCCGAGGATGCTCCGGGCGGAGTTGCCGGTGCAGAGGATCAGGACCTTGTAGGGGGGGGTCATGCGCGGAGGGAATGCTGGGCAGGTGCGCAGCAGATCGGGCTGCTTTCCGTGAACTTGCGCCTGAGCTTCCTGAGCCTGCCGGTGTCGGCGCGAAAGGCGGGGTCCTCTCGGGCGCAGTCCTGCAGGCACGCCAGGTTGGCCGCCAGCTCCCCGGAGGGGCGCGCAGGCAGGCCGTAGACCATCCAGTTGGCCTCCCTCCTCGCAACCACCAGGCCGTGCGCCCGAAGGTAGGCAAGGTGCTTCGACACCTTCACCTGCGGCTCATCAAGGATCTCCTGTATCTGGCACACGCAGAGTTCGCCTCCGTTCAGCAGGTTGAGGATTCGAAGGCGGGTCTGGTCGCAGAGGCACTGGTAGATCTGGACGAGCTTCATATCCATACAGGTATATTCCCATTAAGGAATATGCAAGCGAATTCCGCGGCTCACGCGCATTCGGCCTGGGGGGCCGCTACAGCCCGGCGCCCGGGCGGCGGCGGTGCCCGACCGCGGTGAGGTAGCGGTCCCGCACCCTCCGGACGGCGACGCGCGCGCCAAACGCCCCGCTCAGCTTTCGCGTGGTGACGACGCGGGACTTTGTCCCGGAGGCGAAGGCGCGCCCGTCGCGCAGGAGGAGCGCGTGCGTGAAGGCAGGCATGATCTCCTCGGCATGGTGGGTGACCAGCACGAGCGCCGGCCCGGAGCGGCGCCTCGCGACGGCTTCGACGAACCTGAGGAATTTCTCCCGGGCGACCGGATCAAGGCCCGCGCACGGCTCGTCGAGGATGAGGAGCTTCGGCCGCGCCATGAGGGAGCGCGCGATCAGGACCCTCTGGCGCTCGCCCTGCGAAAGGTGGGCCCACTCGCCGCGGGCCAGGCTCGCGCAGCCCACGAACCGCAGGAGCCGCCGGCCCTCCTTGGTCTCGGCGCGGCCCGGCTTCGCCCATAGGTCGAGCTGCGCGTAGCGGCCGCTCAGGACGGTGTCCAGCGCCGTCTCCGCCGCGGGAATCGACGCCTGCAGCGCGCTTGTCACGATCCCCACGTCAAGGCGAAGCTCGCGCCAGTCGGCCTCCCCGTACCTCCTTCCGAGCAGCGCGATCTCGCCCGAGGAAGGGGACAGGTACCCGGTGATCGCCTTCAGCAGGGACGTCTTCCCGCTGCCGTTCGGGCCGAGGATCACCCAGTGCTCGCCCCGCCGGACGCGCCAGTCCAGCCCGCGGAGGATCTCCGTACGCCCGCGGGCGACCCGAAGGTTGGAGACGCAGAGGATGTCGGCCATTGGGGCGAGGCTGGGGGAGCGCGCCCGGGATTTCAACCGGGTCTTGTGCGCGGGCCGCGGATTCCCAAGGCTTGCCGCCCGCAAGGAGACATGACCCTCGTCGACACCCACACCCACCTCGATGCCGCCGCAAGGGGCGGCGGACTCCCGGACCTGGTCAGGCGGGCGCGCGAGGCGGGCGTCGGCTGGATGGTCGCCGTCGGGACGGCCCCCGACGACTGGGGCCTCTACCGCGACGTCGTGAGGGCGAACGGGGACTGCATAAGGCACACGGTCGGCATCCATCCGTGCTCGGTGGACGAGCAGTGGGAGGCCGCGGCGGCCGCGATCCCGGGATACTGGGAGGGCGTCGCGGCGGACGCGCCGGTGGCCCTCGGAGAGTGCGGCCTCGACCGGTTCCACCTGCCGAAGGAGCCGCTGGGGGCCGCTCGCGCCTTCAGCCTGCAAAAGGCGGCGTTCGACGCGCAGCTCGCGATCGCGAGGCGGCTCGGCTGCGCCGTGGTGATCCATTCGCGGGGCGCCTTCCGGGAATGCGTGGAGATGATCGACGCCAGCGGCGTCGACTGGAGCCGCGTCGTGTTCCACTGCTTCTCCGAGGGGGAGCCCGAGATGCTCGAGCTCACGAGGAGGGGGGGGCGCGGATCCTTCACCGGGATCCTGACCTACAAGAACGCGGATGGGGTCCGGGCGGCGGCGAAGGCGCAGGGACTGGCGAGGCTGATGATCGAGACGGACGCCCCGTTCCTCGCCCCGGTCCCCCACCGCGGCAAGCCCAACGAGCCGGCCTACCTGCGCCACACCGCGGAATACGCGGCGGGATTGTTCGGGGTCGGACTGGACGAGCTGGCCTCCGTGACCACGGCGACGGCCCGCGCCTTCTACGGATTCTGACGCGCCCGCGCGGGCGGCGCTCAGGCCTCGTCGAACTTGCGCGCGAACAGCTGCTCCAGCTCGGTCAGCATCTGCTGCGCGTCGTCGCCGGTGACAACGAACTTCACCTTGGAGCCGTTCCCCGCGGCGAGCATCATGAGCCCCATGATGCTCTTGCCGTTCACCTGCTCCTCATCCTTTTCGACGAACACCTCGGATTTGAACTTGTTGGTGATGCGCACGATCATCGCCGCCGGGCGCGCGTGAATCCCCAGCTTGTTCAGGACGACGAGCTCCTTGACCACGGCCTGGCCTGAGGGGGTGGTTTCAGTTGGATTCATCGGTGGCTGATTCGCGGCGGATGTGTGGGGCGAGCCGCTTAAACTCCCCAGCTAGGCCCGGCTTGCAACTCAAAAACCAGATGGCAGCATCGCCCTGGATGCCGGAATTAGCAATAATCGTACCGTGTCGGCTAGAATCTAAGAGGTTCCCGAGAAAGCTCTTGCACGAGATTAAGGGCAAGGCCCTCCTTCTGTGGGTCGCGGAGCAAATCAGGCGGGCCGCTCCGTCCACCGAGCTGTGGTTCGCGGTCGACGACCGCCTCCTTGCCGACTGCCTGGCGCCGGGCGGCTACCGCACGGTGATGACCAGGACCGACCATGCCAGCGGCACCGACAGGATCGCCGAGGCCAACCGGGTCGTGCGGGCCGACCGCGTGATCAATGTCCAGGCTGACGAGCCCCTGGTCTCCGCGGGCCAGATCCGCATGCTGGCCTCGCTGATTTCCGGGCCCGCGGACATGGCGACCCTCGCGACCCGCTTCACGACGGCGGCGGACTTCCGCAACCCCAACCAGGTCAAGGTCGTCTGCGACCGCGGGGGCCGCGCGCTGTATTTCTCCCGCTCCCCGGTTCCCTATCACCGAGACCTCGGCGGCGAGGTCGACGACGGTTGGGTCGGCGCAAGCCCCTGCTACAAGCATCTCGGGCTCTACGCCTACAAGGCCGCGCTTCTTGAGGAGTTTGCCGGTCTGCCCGTGGGAAGGCTGGAGGAGATAGAGCGGCTCGAGCAGCTGCGGGTGATCGAGAACGGCCGCTCGATCGCCGTCGGGTTCACGGACGATCCGTCGATCGGCGTGGACACGCCCGAGGATGCCGGAAGGTTCGAGGCGCACCTCGGCCGCGGGGCCCGCTGAGCCCCTCCTTGTCCGATTCCCGCCAAATCCCCGAGGTGAACGCCCCTCTCGCCCACCGAGGTCCCCTGCGCGGCGACCTTCTCGCAATGGGAGCCGCCGCCCTCATCTGCGTGTCGCTCTACTTCGCGATAGCCTCGGAGAACCGCGAGATCTACCGCTCGAGGCCGGTCACCTACTTCCACTACAATTCCCTGGTCGATGGGTTCCTGGCGGGCCACCTGTACATGGGCGTCGCCCCCGGCTCCGGGCCGGGCGGGCCGGAAGCCCTGCAGGACACCAGCCACACCAGCCTCTACAAGGGGAGGTACTACCTCTATTTCGGGGTCGCTCCGGCTGCTGTCCTTTTCCTTCCATGGAGGGTGCTGACGGGCGCGCAGCTCGCGCAGTACTGGGCGGCCGCCATGTTCGTAAGCGCGGGTTATCTGGCCTCCGTGGCGCTGCTGGGGAGGCTGAAGAGGGAATACTTCCCCGGCGTCTCGCCCCGGCTGCTGTTCGCAAGCGCGCTTCTCCTGGGGCTCATGAACTGGTGGCCGCTACTGCTGAGCCGGGTGGGCGTCTGGGAGGTGCCGATCGCGAGCGCCTACTGCTTCGCGATGCTGACGGTGCTCTTCATCCACATCGCCGCGGGCAAGCGGCGGGGCGCGGGCTGGCTCGCAGCCGCCTCGCTGTCCTGTGGGCTGGCGATAGCGTCCCGGCCGAACTATATCCTCGGCTCGGCGGTGCTGGCCCTGCCGCTTCTCTTCCTCTGGAGGTCGGAGCGGGCGTCGCCCGCCGGCCGGGGCGCGTGGACCGGCAGGCTCTGCGCCGCCCTGCTTCCGATCGCCTGCATAGGGGCCCTCGTGGGCTCCTACAATCTCCTCAGGTTCGGCAGCCCCCTCGAATTCGGGACGCGCTTCATGACGACGCCGGATCCCGTGCCCGCGAAGGGCTTCAGCATCAGCTACGCCTGGACCAACTTCTACCTGTACTTCCTGGCCCCGGCGCATTTCTCGCCTTGGTTCCCGTTCTTCAAGCTTTCCCGGGTCCCTGACCTCCCGAGCGGATATGCCGCCGGGCCCGAGGACATGTACGGGCTCATCGCCAACATGCCGGTCCTGATGCTCGCGGCCGCCGGGATCTGCCTTGCGGGGATGCGGAAGGGGGTCTCCCGCCTCAGCCTCGCGGTCGGCTCGCTGGCGCTCCTTTTCATGACGGTGGCCGCGATGCTGCTGCTGTATTACGGCGCCAACAACCGTTATGAGGCGGACGCGATGTGCGGCGTGCCCGTTCTCACCATCCTTGGCATCTGGGCGCTCGAGTCGCGCGCCGGAAGGCGCAGGGGGGCCGCCAGGGTGTTGTGGGGCACCCTTGCCGGGTATTCGGTGATGTTCGCTTTCTGCGCCGGCATCGGGCGCGACGAGATATTCAGGAGCGTCCATCCGCGGGCCTACCGGGCGCTGGCCCATGCATTCGACCTTCCGTCGTTCTGGTACGACAGGATCAGGGGCGTCGGCTACGGTCCGCTGAACCTGACCGTCAGGTTTCCGGCCGGCAGGCCCGGCGCGAACGAGCCCATCGTCGTCACGGGCTGGGGACCCTGGAGCGACGTGCTGTACGTGCACTACACCGACGGCGAGCACATCCAGTTCGGGCTCGTGGGGGCGACGGCCACCGCGCAGAGCGCCCCGCTCCGCATCGACTACGGGTCGGCCCACACGCTGAGGATCTCCATGGGGTCGCTCTACCCGCCGCGCGAGCACCCCTTCTTCGACTCGCTGGAGAGGAGGGACGCCGACAGCCTGGCGGGCACCCTCTTCGTCGCCGTCGACGGCGCGACCGTCCTGCGCCAGCGCGCCCACTTCTTTGACGCCGTGGCCCGCAGGCCCGAGCTCGGCGAGGGCCCGCCCGTGCTCGGGAAAGCGTGGGCCTTCACGGGGAGCCTGACCGGCGGCTGAGGAGCGCGGGGCCGGCCGGGGCTCAGATCCTGCCGGCCTTGCGGGATTCCACCATGCGGTAGAAGTCCACAAACAGGGGATCCGCGTCGCTCGGTCCGGGCGCAGCCTCCGGATGGTACTGGACGCAGAAGACGGGGAGCTCCTTGTGGCGCAGGCCCTCGACCGTGTTGTCGTTGAGGTTGAACTCGGTGATGATCGCCCCGCGGTTCTCCACGCTCGCGGGATCGGTTGCGAACCCGTGGTTCTGGGCCGTGATCGACACCTTTCCGGTCTCCACGTTCTTCACCGGCTGGTTGCCGCCGCGGTGGCCGAACTTCAGCTTGAAGGTGGATCCCCCGAGGGCGTGCGTGATCATCTGGTGGCCGAGGCAGATCCCGAACACGGGGTACTTGGGAAGCAGGGCCGTGACCGTCTTGTAGATGTAGGGAAGGGCGGCCGGGTCGCCCGGGCCGTTGGAGAGGAACACGCAGTCCGGGCGGTGCTCCTCGAGCTGCTCGGCCGTGGAGGCGGCCGGGAAGACCTGCACCTCGAACCCGTGGCGGACGAGCTTGCGGTAGATGCTGCGCTTGGCCCCGTAGTCGAAGGCCGCGACGCGGAACTTCCTCGTCGGCGTCACTGCGGCGCCGAAGGACGTCCCGGCGGGCACATAGGGCGGGTTGTGGTTCGCCGGGTCGTCCTCCCTCCAGAAGAAGGGCTCGCTGCAGGTGACATCCTTGACGTAGTCGGCGCCCGCCATGTCCTTCCACGCGCGGGCCCGCGCCACGGCGTCGCCGTCGGAGATGGCCAGCGTGCTCAGGCAGCACTTCATGGCCCCGTCGACGCGCAGCTTCTTCGTGATGGAGCGGGTGTCCACCTCGCTGATCCCGGGGATCCCGTTCCGCGCCAGGTAGTCGCCAAGGCCGAGGCGCGAACGCCAGTTGCTCACGACCGGGGACAGCTCGCGGACGACGAAGCCGCTCGCCTTCGGCTCGGCGGCCTCCGCGTCCTCCTCGTTGACGCCGTAGTTCCCGATCTGGGCCGCCGTCATCGTCACGATCTGCCCGAAGTACGAGGGATCCGTCAGGATCTCCTGGTAGCCGGTCATCGAGGTGTTGAAGACGCATTCGCCGGCGATCGTGGCGTCGGCGCCGAAGGCAAGCCCCCGGAAGACGCTCCCATCCTCTAGGGCAAGTACGGCGGGCTTGGTCGGCATCAAGGGTCGAACAAAATCTGCCGATCGTGGCCTGCCAACCAAAAAGGCCCGAAACGGCGGTCAAAAGCTGCCATTTGACAACGATCATTAGGTGCCTAACGGTGCTGCCCGCTCAAATGCCCTACATAGAAGACCGATCTTCATGGTTCGAAGGCCAGGGGCTTTGGCAGCACGTTCCGCACGCGGAGTGGTCCGACTGGACCTGGCAGCTGAAGAACCGGATCGTTTCCAAGGAGCAGTTGGAGAGGTACATGACGCTCACGGAGGACGAGAGGGCGGGGTGCGAGTTCGCCAACAAGAAGCTGGCCCTGGCGATAACCCCCTACTTCTTCAACCTGATCGACCGGAGCGATCCCGACTGCCCGATCCGGCGGCAGGTCATTCCGCGCGGCGCCGAGATGGTGGTCAGCGAGGGGGAGACGCTCGATTCGCTGGGGGAGGACGCCCATTCGCCCGTGCCGGGCCTCGTGCACCGCTACCCCGACCGCGTGCTGTTCCTCGTGACCGACAGGTGCGCCGCCTACTGCAGGTACTGCACCCGCAGCCGGCTCGTCTCGAACGCGCAGGATTACAATTTCCATCCCGAGTACGAGCAGGGCCTTCGCTACATCGAGGCGCACCCGGAGGTCAGGGACGTGCTCCTGTCGGGCGGCGATCCGCTCCTGCTTTCCGACAAGAAGCTCGAGCACATCATCAGCCGCCTGCGCGCCATCAAGCACGTGGAGTTCATCCGCATCGGCTCGCGGATTCCCGTGTTCCTGCCCCAGAGGATAACGCCCGAGCTCTGCGAGATGTTCAAGAAGCACGGCCCGATCTGGATGAGCATCCACGTGAACCATCCCAGGGAATGCACGGCCGAGCTGAAGGCGGCGTGCGATCGGCTCTCCTTTGCGGGCGTCCCGCTCGGCAACCAGAGCGTGCTCCTGAAGGGCGTCAACGACGACGCCGACGTCATAAAGGCCCTTGTGCACCGCCTGCTTCGCATGCGCGTGCGGCCCTATTACCTCTACCAGATGGACCTGATCACAGGCGGAAGCCACTTCAAGGTGGATGTCCGCAAGGGGATCGAGATCATTCGGGCGCTGCGGGGCAACACGACGGGCTATGCCGTCCCCCAGTACACGATCGACGCGCCCGGCGGGGGGGGGAAGGTTCCGGTCAATCCCGACTACGTCGAGAGCATCACGGACGACGAGGTGGTGTTCCGCAATTACGAGGGCAAAACCTACAGGTACCCGCTGAAAAGTGGGCCCGGGATTCCGGCGGCGGATGAGATCCCGGCGGCCGACGCCCCCATTGTTGTCTATTAAGCGCTGATTTTAAGCAGGTTACGCTTCTGGCTCAAAAAAGCGCGAATTTCCGCGGAAATTTTGAATGTTTTTGCGGGGAGCACGTCTTACTCCGTGTAGTCAGCACCGTTCATAGGAGCGGTGAATGTTTGTAGTTCTTACGGTTTGCTTGGTGTTAGGTCACACGGGCCGCTTCGAAAGGAGCGGCTCTTGTGTTTCCGGGGCACGGGGCCCCGCCGAAGGGCGCAAAAAAGCCGCCCACACGAGGTGGGCGGCTTGAGATTGCGGTTGCGAGCCCGCCGTCGATTACGGCGAGTACGTTATGGTGCGCACGCCGGCGATGCTGCCGATCGTGATCGTGGTGCCCTGCGAGAAGCCCGCGGGATACGCCTCGTTCGCGACCGAGTTGAGCGCCTTGACGTAGGACGTCGGCCCGATCAGGTCGGTAAGTGCGACAGTCGAGACACCGTTCTCCAGGTAGTACTGGTCGGCGCCGGCCGAGAGCTGGCGGGCGTTGTTCAGCACTGCCTTGTCCTGCGAGTTCGTGCGGACCTTCTGGAAGGCCGGGATCGCCATGGCGGCCAGGAGGCCGATGATGACGACGACAATCATGATTTCAACGAGGGTGAAGCCCTTGGTGGAGCGAGATGTATTCATTTGATGCGTATTTTTGTTATTTGTTGGATGATGTAGCACACTGACAACTGCCTAACAGACCCGGCAAGACGTACACATAATGCGGGAGGTTTCAATATTTCTGGTTTGTGCGGTTTTGCTCCTTGCGCGGCGCACGGCCGGCAGAAAGACACATATCATATTTGAAATGAATGGCTTATGCGATTCCTGGACCCGCGGCCGTTGTCCGGCGGGAGGGTCGGGGTGCGTAATTTTACCAATAGTTCAAAGGCACCGGCGCCGCGGCGATGCCTTCCCCGCTAATACCAGGCCCTGTCGCCCCTCTTGTAGGGGACGTCGCCATGATAGGCACCCGGCACCTCGATGTAGCGCACGGCCCGCGTGCAGCCGACCTCGGACGAGAAATATCCGAGGAGCGTCAGCTCCTTCATCATCCTGAAATAATGGGAGGGCGCGCCTTCCCCCTTCTTCTCGCCGTCGGCCCTCTGCTCGGCGTCCAGCGCGTCGGCTAGGGCGGCGCGCTGGGCGGCCGTGCTGTCCATGAAGGAGGTCCCGTGCATAGCCCTGCAGGCCTCGTTGATCTGGACCAGTCCCCTGCGAAAGACCGCGTGCTCCTTCTCATCGTAGCAGTCGGTCACCATCATCGCCATGAATGCGCCGATGCCGACGGACCTTGCCCCCGGGATGTCCGTGGCGGGGACAATCGTATCGCCTATCTCGTCGAGGAGAGCCCGGTCGGCGCCGGTGAAACCCTCCGCTGAACCCCTTCCGGGCGCCTCTTGACCGCCAAGGAGGACCCCATAGCCGGCCATCGCGCCGCCCATCAGGAGCGCGACGAGCCGCACCGCCTCCCGCCGGTTCATGGTCCGGTGATCCGCCGCCATGCCGGAATGGGCGCCCGGGCTTGCCTCGCTCATAAGTCGCCCCTCCCGAGCGCCTCCGCGGCGAAGCTGGCGGCCCTTGCGGTGAGGGCCATGTAGGTGAGCGAGGGATTCACACAGGACGTGGAGGCCATGCACGACCCGTCGGTCACGAAGACGTTCCGGGCGTCCCAGACCTGGTTGTGCCTGTTGAGCACGGACGTGCCGGGATCCAGGCCCATCCGCGCGGTTCCCATCTCGTGGATCGCCTGCCCGGGCGTGTACCCGCTGTCCAGGGCCTTCACTTTCTTCACTCCCGCGGCCTCAAGCATTTCGGCGGCGTCATTCGCCATGTCCTTGCGCATCCTCCGCTCGTTTGGCCCGATGTCGCAGTCGAACGAGAGAACCGGGAGACCCCACTTGTCCCTCTTGCCCCTGTCCAGGGTGACCTTGTTGTCGTGGTTCGGGAGCACCTCGCCGAACGCCGTCATCCCGATGACCCACGGCCCCGGCTCGCACAGGGCGCCCTTGAGCGGTGCGCCCACCCCGAGCTCCGCCACGCCCCTCTGCCAGCCCGCTCGGTCGGCCGACCCCTGGTAGCCGAAGCCGCGGACGTAGTCCCGCTTGTCCCCAAAGAGATTCCGGAACCGGGGTATGTAGAAGCCGTTCGCCCGCCTCCCGTAGATGGTGCGGTCCCCCAGGCCCTCTATCTCGCCGTAGGCGCCGGCGCGGAAGTGGTGGTCCATGACGTTGCGGCCGAGCTCCCCGCTGCTGCTGCCGAGCCCGCCGGGCCAGACATCCGTGGCCGAATTCATCAGCACCCAGGTCGAGTTGAAGGTGGAGGCGCAGAGGAAGACGACCCTCGACCGGAATTCCTGGGTCATACGCGTCCCGGCGTCCAGGACCTCGACTCCGGTGGCCCTCCCTCTGTCCCTGTCGTAGAGCACCCGGGTCACGATCGAGAGCGGGCGCAGCGTGAGGTTGCCCGTCTTCGCCGCCGCCGGCAGGGTGGAGGACTGCGTGCTGAAATACGCGCCGAACGGGCAGCCCAGGTCGC
>CAYVKH010000039.1:0-29540 GCA_964451965.1 uncultured Opitutaceae bacterium | reverse complement strand
ACTACCAGCCCCACCTCTATGCGGCCAACCTGGTCGCGGGGGCGCGCTCCTTCGAGCCGCCGTACGCGGCGCTTGACCGGCCGGCGTTCTACGGCGAGGAGGGCGACGATCACCAGCCCGTCTCGGACGAGGTGAAAGCGTCTGGGCTCAACATCGTGCCGCCGGTCTGGGCCAGCATCATGGGCCAGGGCGCGATAGCGGCCCAGCCGTGGAACGGATGGCAGCTCCTGGAGCGGAACCGCCAGGGGGAACTCGGGGCCGTCTTCCGCTTCCTGGCAATCAACCGGATTGCAAAGCAGGCGGACCTGCAGCCGTTCTCGGCCGTCGTGGAATGCCAGGAGCGGATGCCGCTTAGCATCGTCGCCGGGCAGGTCTGGCAGCGAAGGGCCCCTCCGGACATGGATTACCCCGTCGACGGCACCGAGCCCATCGGGGCGGCCAACGTCCCCGCAATCCTAGACGGCAGCACATCCGGCCGCGCCGAGGGATTTCCCGACCGGGCAACCTATCACCTAGATCTCCCCAGTGAGGCGACAATCCGGGTTCATGTCATCTCCGTCGCGCAGGGAGGGGGCGGACTGCGCGTCAGCGTCGACGGAACCGCGGCGGCCGCCCACACATGGGCCGGAGGCGCCGGCGCCCCTGTTCCCGATGTTCTGGAGGTCAAGGCCGCCGGGGGGCGCCACGTGCTGCTCCTGGAGGGCACGGGCCCGGACTGGACGGGTATCTCCGACATCGACCTGGGCCTCGAAACCTCGGTCCTCGCCCTCATTGGCCGGCGGAACGACCATTTCATCTCGGCGTGGGTGTGGCACAGGAGGAACCTCTTCGCGCTCCACCCGTCGGCGCCCGTGAGCGGAACGGTGGACCTGGACAGCGTTCCCGCCGGGTCGTGGAAGGTCACCTGGTGGGACACCCTGAAGGGAGTGCCGGCCGAATCGAAGGTCGTGGCGCATCCAGGCGGGACGCTCAAGCTTCAGACGCCCCCGATTATCCGCCATGCGGCCGTCGTCCTGACCCGGGCTCCGTAGGTCACTTCGCGGATTCCTGCGAGGCGTAGGACGCGAGCGCGAGAAGCTGGTCCCCAGGGGCCTGCGCACTCGTCTCGTCGAGGGAGCTTGAGAGCGCCGCCGCAACGGCCGCCGAATGAGGAGCGCCGCCGAGGAGCGCGAGGGGTCCTGCGGACGGCGGATCGTCGGGCGCGGGGGGCCGCATGAACAATCCGGGTCCGGGAGGCTTCGGCCCGCCAAGATAGACGCCGCCTGCCGGGTCGTAGAATCTCGCGTCCAGCTGGCCGAGAAACAGAGCGGCAAGGGCGGCCGCGTCGCTGTCTTTCGCAGCCCGCGCGAAGTCCCTGCACCCGAGCGCCAGGGCGGCATAGTCGTCCGCAGCAGCCGGCAGCGTGGACCCGGCCAGGCGGCGCAGGCCGCCGCCCGGCGTCACCATGAAACCGGTCCTTGCCGCGGCG
This sequence comes from uncultured Opitutaceae bacterium, assembly GCA_964451965.1. Classification (GTDB taxonomy): domain Bacteria; phylum Verrucomicrobiota; class Verrucomicrobiia; order Opitutales; family Opitutaceae; genus Palsa-1447. The sequence continues at coordinate 28,072 of CAYVKH010000039.1, read as the reverse complement.
AGTGTCCGCCTGGCGGCCTCCAGGTAGCGGGGCTCGGCGAGCTCGCTGCCGGCCCGGGAGAGCGCGCTAAGGATGAGCCCGTGGGCCCCGGCGGTCGCCCGGCCGTCCCTGGGGGGGATGGGCCGCCGGTCGCGCACGGCGAGCAGGCGGGCGGCTGCGGCGGCCTGCCGTGGGTCAATCTCGGCCACCGACCGCAGGAGGTTCTTCCGGGCATACTGGGCCGAGGGATCGTCGCTTGCCGGCACATTGCCGCCCGGCAGAACGCCGTGGGCCAGCTTGAAGGCCTGCGAGTCGGCCCCGAGCGCCGCGTCGATCTCGGCCTCCGTCCACGAATAGTACCCGACAAGATCATCGCCCGTGGCGTCCTCGGCTGAGGCGAACGTCCCGTCGCGCAGCGAAAGGCGGCTGAGCGCGAAGTCCAGGGCGCCGCGGGCGCACTGTCCGAAGGACTTTGCGTCGGCGCCCTTCGCGCCGTCCAGGAACGCGAGCGCTATCCGGGCTTGGTCCGCGAGGGTCTTCTGCTGGTAGGGAATCCGCCAGCCGGCGTCCGCGGAGTGCCTGAAGAAGCCCCCGTCGAGCGGATCGCGCACGGCGCTCGTGGCGAGGGCGCGAAGCGTCGCGAGGGCCGCGTCGCGGTCCTGGGGCGACTGGGTCAGCATGAAGCGGATCAGCTCGGGCTCGGGCGCCTTTGGCACGTCCCCGAATCCGCCCGTCGCCGGGTCAAAGGTGGCCCTCCATGCAACGGCGGATGCGGCGAGCCGCGCGCGGGTCTTTTCGAGGCTCCAGGCGGGCGGCGCCGACTGCGGCGCCTGCGCCATCTGTGCGACGGCTTCCGAGGCCCGCTTTCGGCATGCCGCCGGACTGGCCACCCAGGCTGCGTCGACCTGGTTGGCGAGCTTGAGGAAGCCGGGCGCGCCCCAGTCCTCGGACGGCGACAGGTACGTCGCGCCCTCGAAGGGCTGGAACTCGGGCGTCAGCCAGACGTTCAGCGGCCACCCGCTCACCTGCTTCATGTCGTTCACAAAGGCCTGGTAGAGCGCGGCCACGTCGGGACGCTCGTCGCGGTCGGCGATCACGCAGACGAACTGCTTGTTGAGCCATTCCGCGCTCTTGGCGTTCGCGAACGTCTGGCGGCGCATCGCGCCGGAGAGCTCGCTGGTGAACGAGCCCACGAAGAGGAACACGGGCCTCTGCTCGGCCTTCGCCCGGGCGATCGCGGCCTCTCCCCAGGGCATCCAGTCGACGGGACTGTCCGCGAAGGACCTAAGGAAGGCCGAGGATTCCCCTTTCAGGCGGTCCGCCGCCCGGGCGCCGGCGGCGCCGGCGACCAGGCCGGCGAGGAAGAGGGACGGAATGATCTTTCTCAGCATGGGGCTATTCTATGGGGAGCCTATCGTTTGCACACAAACCACCCGAGAGTAGGTCGCCAATCTGGGCGCCTCGTCAACTCCGCATGGCGCGACACAGGCCCTTGTCGGGAAACGCGGGCAGGGCCGGTTTGCGGGAACCCGAATCCGGTGCTACCGGTCATCCCCATGGGTCCACACGAAGGCCAGCACGTGCTGCGCGGCGGGGTACCCCTTGCGAAGGCAAGGGCGGCACTCGTCCTAATCCACGGCCGCGGGGCCACGGCCGAGGACATCTATTCGCTGGGCGAGGAGGTCTCGGAGGGGGTGCAGGGCGTTGCGCTCCTCGCGCCACAGGCGGCGGGGAACACATGGTACCCGCAGCGGTTCCTCGCCCCGCTTGCGCAGAACGAGCCGCAGCTGTCGTCGGCGCTCGGGGTCATTGCCGGCCTGGTCGACGAGGCAGCCCGGGCAGGGCCCGGCTACGGTGGGGTTGTGCTCGTGGGGTTCTCACAGGGCGCCTGCCTCTCGCTGGAGTTCGCCTCCCGGCATGCGCGGAGATACGGCGGGGTGATTGGACTCAGCGGAGCGCTCATAGGCCCGCCGGGAGGCCTTCGCAGCATGGAGGGCGGCCTTGCCGGCACGCCTGTCTATCTCGGGTGCAGCGACCGCGACGCCCATATCCCGCTTTCCAGCGTGGAGGACAGTGCCGGGATCCTCGAGAGGCATGGGGCACGGGTCACGAAGGCGATCTTCCCCGGGATGGGCCACACCGTGAACGCCGCGGAACTGGCCGTGGTCAGGCAGATGGTTCTGGACGTCGTGGAGGGTGTCTGACCTTGCCCCGGAAACGCGCCGCGCCCAATATCACCGCCCGATCGAACCCCAAACAACGCAGCCGCCGGGCGGCGCCCTTGAGCACCCCTTCCCCTTATGTCGTCCTATGCCCTCGCCATGGTCTCTCCCCACCTTCCCCTGATCCCGGCGCTCTTCTGCGCGTTCGCGGTCGGCGCAGTCAGCTCCGCCCGGGCGGCCGACCAGCCGACCGCGGTCGGCGTTTTTGACCAGCACGGCGACATAGGCGCGGTGGCGATCCCGGGAAGCACGGCCTACGACAGGGACTCGCAGGAATACCTGATGTCCTCGTCCGGCGCAGACATGTGGGCCGACCACGACGAGTACCAGTTCGCATGGAAGAAGGTGAAGGGCGATTTTCTCATCCAGGCGGTCACCGAGTTCCTCGGGGCGGGCGGGGATCCGCACCGGAAGATGGGGCTGATCGTGCGGGCGAGCCTCGACCCGAAGTCGCCCCATGTGAACGCCTGCATTCACGGCAACGGGGTCGCGGCCCTGCAGTTCCGCAGGGCCGGCGGCTCCGCCACCGAGGAGATGCATCTGAATGTCGAGGGCCCGCAGGTCCTGCAGCTCGAGCGCTCCGGCAGGAAATTCACGATGTCCGCCGCCCATTTCGGTGAGACATACACGGCCCAGGAATTCGAGGGGATCGACCTGCCCGACGAGGTGTACGTGGGGATCTACATTTGCGCGCACAACAACACCCTCGTGGAGAAGGGCATCTTCAGGAACGTCCGGCTTGTCCGCCCAGCGAGGCCCGACTTCAAACCCTACCGGGACTACATCGGCAGCGACATCGAACTGCTCGACTCGAACACGGGCGTGCGCAGGGCGATCTACCGCGCGGAGGACTCGATCCAGGCCCCGAACTGGACGCCGGACGGCCGGCGCCTGGTCTTCAACCACAACGGCCGGATGTTCAGCTTCGACCTGGCGACCTGCGAGCCGGTGCCAATCGACACCGGGGCGCAGATCCACTGCAACAACGACCACACGCTCTCATTTGACGGCGGCATGCTCGGCATCAGCAGCGGCTCGCCTTCGATCGTGTACACCCTTCCGGTCGGCGGCGGCGTTCCCCGGCAGATCACGCCGACGGGGCCCTCGTACCTGCACGGGTGGTCGCCCGACGGAAAATACCTGCTCTTAACGGGTGAGCGGAATCACGAGTTTGACATCTACAGGGTTCCCTCCGCAGGCGGGCCCGAGGAGCGCCTCACGACCGCGAAGGGGCTGGACGACGGCTCCGAATACACCCCGGACGGAAAGACGATCTTCTTCAACTCCGAGCGCACCGGCAAGATGCAGGTCTGGAAGATGAATGCCGACGGGTCTGGGCAGACCCAGATGACGAGCGACGAATTCAACAACTGGTTCCCCCATGTCTCTCCCGACGGGAAAACCCTCCTGTTCATAAGCTTCCCGCCCGACGTCCCCTCGGGGGATCATCCGTTCTACAAGCGCGTCTATCTGCGCAGGATGCCTGTCGAGGGCGGCAAGGCGACGGTTGTCGCCTACGTTTACGGGGGGCAGGGCTCGATCAACGTGAACTCCTGGTCGCCGGACAACAGGACGGTGGCCTTCGTGAGCAACTCGGGCTCGTTCTGAGCCGTTGCCGAGGGGCAGCCATGCGGGCCCGGCCTCGGGCGCCCGGGCGCGAAGCCCCAAGGGCCGAGTGGGAGGCGACTAGGGGCTTGGAAGGTCGCCCGTCGACCAGCCTCCGCCCAGCGCCTGGATCAGCGCGACGCTCGAAGCAAGCTGGCCCTGGATGATGCCGAGGGCGGTCTCGCGGTTGTTCAGCTCCGTGACCTGGGCCGTCGCAACCGTCGTGAAGTCGACCGTTCCCGCGTTGTACTCATTGAGCGCGATCTGCGCCGCCTGCGCGGCCTCCGCCACGGCGGCGTCCTCCACCTGCGCCTCCTCCTTGAGGATCCTCAGTCCGGCGAGGTTGTCCTCCACCTGTTGGAGCGCCGTGAGCACCGTCTGGCGGTAGTTGGCCGCACTTGCTTCGTAGGCCGCCCTTGCAGAGAGCACGAGGTCGTGGCGCTGGCCCCAGTCGAGCAGGGTGTCCGCCGCCTGGGCGCCCAGCGTCCAGAACCTGAACGGCGCGGTGATGAGCTTGTCGAGGGGCGACCCCTCGTAGCCCCCTGCGCCGGAGAGGGTGACCGATGGGAAGTAGGCCGCGGTCTGGATCCCTATTCTGGCGTTTGCGGACGCCGCCAGGCGCTCCGCGGCCGCAATGTCGGGCCTCCGCTCAAGGAGGGTCGACGCCAGCTGCGACGGAACCTCGGGGACCGTGAGCCCTATCGCGGCGGTCCTGGCGATTGAGAAATCCGAGGGCGCCCGTCCGACGAGGACCGCGATCGCGTGCTCGAACTGGGCGCGCGCGACCCCGGCCGAGATCAGCTGGGCACGCGTGCTGTCGAGCTGGGTCTGGGCCGTGATCACGTCGCTCCTGGCGGCCACCCCGACTGCGTACTTGTTCTGGGTGATCTTCAGGGTCCGCTTGTAGGCGTCAACGGCGTCCTCAAGCAGCCTGATCTTGTCGTCCGTCGCCCGCAGGCCGATGTAGTCCTGCGCGAGCGTTGCCTGGGTGGAGAGGCGCGCAAGCGCGAGGTCGGCTGCGCTTGCCTGGGCATTTGCGACGTCGGCCTCCACCGTCCGGCGGAGCTTGCCCCAGATATCGGGCTCCCACGAGGCCTGCAGCTCGGCGGTGTAGAGCGACGACGTGAGCGGGCGGCCGGAGACGCTTGACGCCGACGGCGACCTCGTGCGGTTCACGCTGCCCGCCACACCCACCGTGGGCAGGAAGCCCGTCCGGTCCGAGCGGGCGATCTGCCTGGCCTCCTCGTAGTTCGCAATGGCCTGCCTCACCGATTGGTTGGATGTCTCCACGCGGTTCTCCAGTTCGTTCAGGACCGGGTCGCCGAAGGCCTCCCACCAAGGGCCCCTTTTCGCGCCGTCGTCGGGCGCCGCGACCTTCCAGCCGGCGTTCTCCTTGAATGCGGCGGGGACCTTCACCTCGGGCCGCTTGAAGTCGGGGCCGACCGCGCATCCGGCCGCGAGGACGAGGCACGCGGCGCCCAGCGCGAGCGTGCCTGTGTTCGGACGGGCTGGCTTCCTTGGAATGAGGTCGGTCATTTCGTGTGGATTCGGAATCACAAGGGCGAAAGCGCGGGCTGCGTTCCGGGCGGGGCTAGCCCCAGCCGCACGCGGGTCCTGCGGGTCCAGAGTCGGGCGCGGTCGACGTAGAGGTAGACGACAGGGGTCGTGTAGAGCGTGAGCAGCTGGCTTACGACGAGGCCGCCGACAATCGCGATCCCAAGGGGCCGCCTGAGCTCCGCCCCCTCGCCGAATCCGATGGCGAGCGGGACCGCGCCCAGGATGGCCGCCGTTGTCGTCATCAGGATGGGCCGGAACCGGAGCTGGCACGCCTTGTAGATCGCGTCCCTCGGGCTCAGGCCCTCGTTGCGCTCGGCGTCGATCGCGAAATCGATCATCATGATCGCGTTCTTCTTCACGATCCCGATCAGGAGGAAGACCCCGATCAGGGCGATCAGGCTGAATTCGACATTGAAGAGCATGAGCCCGAGGACCGCGCCGATCCCCGCGGAGGGCAGGGTCGAAAGAATCGTGAACGGATGGGCGTAGCTCTCATAGAGGATGCCGAGCACCAAATAAATGGCCACGACGGCCGCCAGGATGAGCACCGGCTCGCTGCTGACCGACTGCTGGTAGGTCTTCGCGGTTCCCTGGAAACTCCCGTGGATCGACTTCGGCATGTGTATGGCCGCAGCCTGCCGCTCAATCGCCGTCACCGCCTCCGAGATCGAGGCGTCCGGCCGGAGGTTGAACGAGATGGTGCCCGCCACGAACGGACCCTGATGGTTCACGGAGAGGGGCGTCGTCCCGAGGCCGTAGTGGGTGAATGCCGACAGGGGCACCATCTTCTCGAACTGCGTGCTCACGGACTGGCCGGTCGACGCCGCCCCGTGTCCCGTGGTCGCAATCGCATTCATGCTCGCGTTGCGCGCCGTGTCGGCGGCGACGGAGTTCGCGTTCGCCAGGCTCTTTGCGCCGGTTCTCCCGACGCCGGCGCCCGACGAGACCGACACGGTGCCCGCCACCGCGTTTGTCAGCTGGGAGCCGTTCACAATGCCCCCGGTCGCGCTGACATAGATGTCCTTGAGCGCCGAGGGATCCTGCCAGAAGCGCGTCGCCACGACCATGACCACGTGGTACTGGTTCAGGGACTTGTAGATCGTCGACACCTGCCTTTGGCCGAAGGCGTCGTAGAGGGTGTTGTCGATCTGGCTTGCGGTCAGCTTGAGGCGGGAGGCGGTGTCGCGGTCGATCACGAGGTCCGTCTCCAGCCCCTTGTCCTGCTGGTCGGAGTTCAAGTCGGAGAGGATGGGCTCGTTCTTGAGCGCGTCCATGAGCTTTGGGGTCCACGTGCGCAGGTCCTCGAGGTTGTCCGCCTGGAGGGTATACTGGTAGAGGGCGAAGCTCATCCGCCCGCCCACGCGCACCTCCTGCATGGGCGCCATGAAGAGAGAGGACCCGGGGACCTGGGCGAGCTTCGGCCTCAGGCGCAACATGATCTGCTCCGTCGAGGCCTTCCGCTCGCCGAGGGGCTTGAGCGATATGAACATCCTGCCGGAGTTGCCGCCCCCGCCGCCCGCTCCCGTGAAGCCCACGACGTCATCCACGTCCTTGTCGGCCTGGATGATCTTCACGTATTGCCTGAGTTTCTGGGAGATGCGCTGGAACGAGATGCTCTGGTCGGCCTGGATGAATCCGAACATCCGGCCTGTGTCCTGCTCGGGGAAGAAGCCCTTCGGGATGATCGTGAACAGCCAGATGTTCATTCCCACCGTCCCTATGAGCACGAGGAGCATCAGGCGGCGATGGTCGAGCACCCACGCCAGCGAACGCTTATAGTCGGTGAGCGCGGTCTGGAATATCTCATCGCTCCAGCGGTGGAAGCGCGCCCTCTGGGAGACGTCGCGGCGAACGCTGAGCAACCGGGCGCACATCATCGGCGTGGTCGTCAGCGATATCACCATCGAGATGAGAATCGCGACCGAGAGCGTGACCGCGAACTCGCGGAAGTAGAGGCCCACGACGCCGCCCATGAGGAGTATCGGGATGAACACGGCGATCAGCGAGAGGCTCATCGACAGCACAGTGAAGCCGACCTGGCGGACGCCGATCAGCGCCGCCTGAAACCTCGGGACGCCGTTCTCCATGTTGCGGACGATGTTCTCCATGACGACGATCGCGTCGTCGACAACGAACCCGGTCGCTATCGTGAGCGCCATGAGCGACAGGTTGTCGAGGCTGTAGCCCAGGATGTACATCGCCGCAAAGGTGCCCACAAGCGACACAGGGACCGCGACGGCGGGGACCAGCACCGCCCTTCCATCGCGCAGGAAGATGTAGACCACGAGGACCACGAGGATGATCGCGATCGCGAGCGACTGCTCGACGGTGCGCAGCGAGGCCCGGATGACCGTGCTTCGGTCGGAGGCGATCTCCAGCTGCGCCGCGGGCGGAATGTTGGCCCGAAGCTGGGGAAGGAGCGCGCGAATCCGGTCGACCGTCTCGATGATGTTGGCCTGCGGCTGCCTCGAGATGATGACAAGAACCGCGGGCTCTCCCTTCGACAGCCCGAGGTTTCGGATGTCCTCGACCGAGTCGCTGATCTCGGCGACGTCGGTGAGCCGGACGGGCGAGCCGTTCCTGTAGGCGACGATGAGTCCATTGTAGTCCTTTGCGGAGCGCGACTGGTCGTTGTCGTAGACCTGCCAGTGCGTCGTCGCATTCTCTATCGCGCCCTTCGGGCTGTTTGCGTTGGCGGCCGCCAGCGCGGCCCGGACGTCCTCGAGCCCGACCCCGTACTTGAACATCGCCGAGGGGTTCAGCTCCACGCGAACGGCCGGCAGCGAGCTCCCGCCGACGCCGACATCGCCGACCCCGTCGACCTGCAGGAGCTTCTGCTGGAGGATTGTCGAAGCCTTGTCGTAGAGCTCGCCCTGCGTGAGCGTCGATGACGTCATCGCGAGGATCATGATCGGCGCGTCGGCCGGGTTGACCTTCCGGTAGTTCGGATTGGACCTCAAGGCCGAGGGAAGGTCGGCCCTGGCCGCGTTGATGGCGGCCTGGACGTCGCGCGCGGCGCCGTCGATATTGCGGCTGAGCCCGAACTGAAGGGTGATGCCGGTGCTTCCCACCGAGCTCGAGGACGTCATCTCCGTCACGTCCGCAATGGTTCCCAGGTGCCTCTCAAGCGGGGTCGCTACGGTGGTGGCCATGGTTTCCGGGCTGGCGCCGGCCATGGACGCCTGGACCTGGATTGTCGGCAGGTCCACCTGGGGGAGAGGCGACACCGGCAGGTGCACGAACGCGGCGGCGCCCGCCAGGACGATCCCGGAGGTGAAGAGGGTTGTGGCGACCGGCCTGCGGACGAACAGCTCGGAAATGTTCATGTCGCCGTCTCCACGGGGGCGAGCTCCGCCCCCTTTTCCCCGAAGCGCGCCGCTATCCTGTCAAACATCAGGTAGATCACGGGCGTCGTGAAAAGCGTGAGCACCTGGCTCACGATGAGGCCGCCCACGATGGTTATGCCCAGCGGATTCCGGAGCTCCGACCCCATCCCGGTGCCGAGCATGAGGGGAACGGCGCTCAGGAGGGCCGCCATGGTCGTCATGAGGATCGGCCTGAACCGCAGCAGGCACGCCTGGTAGATGGCCTCGCGCGCGGGAAGCCCCTCCTTGCGCTCCGCGTCGAGGGCGAAGTCGATCATCATGATCGCGTTCTTCTTTACGATGCCGATCAGCAGGATGATGCCGATGATCCCCATGACGCCCAGGTCGCTCCCGACGAGCATCAGCGCGAGGAGCGCGCCGATCCCGGCCGACGGCAGGGTGGAGAGGATCGTGATCGGGTGGATGAAGCTCTCGTAGAGGATCCCCAGGATGATGTACATCGTCAGGACGGCGGCGGCCAGAAGGAAGAGTTCATTCGACAGGGAGGACTCGAAGGCCGACGCCGCGCCCTGGAAGCTGGTCACGATGCTCACCGGCATCCCGATCTCCGCCTCGGCCTTGTGGATCGCCGTGACGGCGTTTCCAAGGGATCCGCCCCGGGGAACGTTGAACGAAATGGTGTTCGCGGGGAACTGCCCCATGTGGTTTATGAGGAGCGATTCCGGCCTCTGGTCGAACTTCGCGATCGCGGTAAGCGGCACCTGCCCGCCGGAGGCCGAGGGCAGATAGATTTGGCCAAGCGACTCGGGCGAGCGCTGGAGCGCCGGGTTGGACTCCATGATCACGCGGTACTGGGTGGACTCCGTGAATATGGTCGAGATGATCCGCTGGCCGAACGCGTCGTAGAGGGCGTTGTCGACCGTAGCGGCCGTTATCCCGAACCTGGCGGCTGTGTCCCGGTCGATCGAGACGTACGCGGCGAGCCCCCCCTCCGAAAGGTCGGTGGCGACGTCGTTGATCTCGGGCAGCTGGCGGAGGCGGTCCGTCAGCTTGGGAATCCACGTCACCAAGGCGGACGGATCCGCGCTCTCGAGGACGAACTGGTACTGGGTGCGGCTGATGCGGTCGTCGATCGTCAGGTCCTGGACCGGCTGCATGTAGGACGATATCCCGGGCACGTCGGCAAGAGTGCCCCGGAGGCGCCGTATGACGCCGGAAGCCGTGTCGCTCCTCGCGCTGCGCGGCTTCAGGTTAACAAGCATCCGGCCGCTGTTGAGCGTCGTGTTTGTCCCGTCCACCCCGACGAAGGACGAGAGGCTCAGCACGGCGGGATCGTCGAGAACCGCCGAGGCCACCGCCTGCTGGCGGGTCACCATCGCCTCGTAGGACGCGGACTGGGGCCCCTCGGTGATCAGCTGGATCAGGCCCGTGTCCTGGACGGGGAAGAAGCCCTTGGGGATCACGATGTACAGGAAGACCGTCAGCACCAGGGTGGCGACCGCGACGGCAAGCGTCAGCGTCTGGTGGTCCAGCACCCAGCGGAGCGCGGTGCCGTACTTGGCGATGACCCCGTCAAACCAGGCCCCGGCCGCGCGGCTCCAGGCCGGTATCTCCTCCTTCTCATGGTGCCGGACCAGCTTGGCGCACATCATGGGCACTAGGGTCAGCGAGACGACCGCGGAGATCAGTATCGTCACCGCGAGCGTGATCGCGAACTCGCGGAAGAGCCGGCCCACCACGTCGCCCATGAAGAGGAGGGGTATCAACACCGCGATCAGGGAGATCGTGAGGGATATGATGGTGAAGCCGATCTGCTCCGAGCCCTTGAGCGCCGCCTCCAGCGGCGAGTCGCCCTTCTCGACGTAGCGCGCGATGTTCTCGATCATGACGATCGCGTCATCCACGACGAACCCGGCCGCTATGGTGAGAGCCATGAGCGAGAGGTTGTTCAGGCTGAAGCCCAGCAGGTACATGACGGCGAAGGTGCCGACGAGCGAAAGCGGCACAGAGAGGCTGGGGATGATGGTCGCCGGGATGTTCCTCAGGAAGACGAAGATCACCAGCACGACCAGGATGACGGCCAGCGTGAGCTCGAACTCCACGTCGCTGATCGACGCCCGGATCGTCTCCGTTCGGTCGGTGAGCACCGTCACCTCGATCGCGGGGGGGAGCGACGCCTGGAGGGCCGGCAGGAGGGCGCGAACGCCCTCGACCACCTTGATCACGTTCGCGCCCGGCTGGCGCTGGATGTTGAGGATGACGGCGGGCGTCTTGTTGTACCAGGCCGCGAGCTTGTTGTTCTCCGGCGCAAACTCCACGGTCGCCACGTCGGAAAGCCGGACGGGGTTGCCGTTCCTGAACGCGACAATCAGCTTCTCGTAGTCGGCCGTCGTCTTGAGCTGGTCGTTGGCATTGATCGTGAACGCCCGCGAAGGCCCGTCAAAGTTGCCCTTCGCCGTGTTCACGTTGCCGTTGTTGACCGTCGTGCGCAGGTCATCGATGTTCATGCCGTAGGCCGCGAGCGCCAGCGGGTTCGCCCGGACGCGGACCGACTGCCTCTGGCCGCCGCCGATGCTCACCAGACCGACTCCCGGCAGCTGGGAGATGTTCTGCGCTATCCTCGTGTCGGCGTAGTTCTCGACCGTCGTGAGCGGAAGGGTCTTGGACGTGAGCGCGAGCGTGAGGACCGGGGCGTCGGCGGGATTGACCTTTGCGTAGATCGGGGGCGCCGGCAGGTCGGAGGGAAGGAGGTTCTGGGCCGCGTTGATCGCCGCCTGCACCTCCTGCTCGGCGACGTCGAGGCTCAGGTCCAGCGCAAACTGCAGCGTGACCACCGAGGCGCCGGCGGAGCTCGTGGACGACATCTGCTTCAGGCCGGGCATCTGGCCGAGCTGGCGCTCGAGCGGCGCCGTGACCGAAGAGGTCATCACGTCGGGGCTCGCGCCGGGGTAGAACGTCTGGACCTGGATCGTCGGATAGTCGACCTCCGGAAGCGCCGAGAGCGGCAGGAACCGGTAGGCCACGATTCCGACGATCAGGATCGCCGCCATGAGCAGCGTCGTGGCAACCGGCCTGAGAATGAAGATGCGGGAGGGACTCATCCGGCGGATCCCTGCGAGGTTCGGCCCTTCACACGCTCGTTAGTTGCTGCCGCCTGGCCGCCAGTTCTTGTGTTCGCCGGCGGGTGCCCCGGGCTTTGCGGTCCCACCGCCCCCGGGGGCGGCGCTGGGCGCCTTTGCGTCGACCTCGATGCCGTCCTTCAGACGGTCCGCGCCGTCGACCACTATGTTGTCGCCCACGGAGATGCCCGACGTCACGGCGACGCGTTCGCCCTCGGTGTGGCCAAGCGTCACCACCTTCGCCGAGACCTTGTTGTCAGAACCCACCACGTAGACGAACGAGCCCTGCTGGCCGCGCTCGATCGCGGAGGTGGGTATCACCGTGACCCCGCGGTCGACGTCGAGGAGCATGCGGACCACCACGAACTGGTTCGGGAAAAGGCCCTCGTCCTTGTTGGGAAACGTCGCGCGCAGCTTGAACTGACCCGTCGTCGTGTCGACGGTGTTGTCGATTGTCGTGAGGGTGCCCGAGGCCAGCTTGGTGGAACCCGTCCGGTCGTAGGCGTCGACCTGGATCGTCGCCCCGGAGCGAAGCCGCTTCACCACCGCGGGGATGTTGTCCTCGGACTGCGGGAAGATCACCGTGATTGGATCCACCTGGGTCAGGACGACGAGCCCGCTCGCGTCGCCCGGGGTGACGTAGTTGCCCTGGTCGACCTGCCTCAGCCCCACGCGGCCCGGGAAGGGCGCGGTGATGTGGCAGTACGCCAGGTTGAGCTGCGCGTTGTCCACGGCGGCCTGGTCCGTCTTAGCCATCCCCTCGAACTGCGAGACGAGCGCCTTCTGGGCGTCAACCTGCTGCTTCGAGATGGAATCCTGCGCGGAAAGCGTCACGTAGCGCTCGAGGTCAATCTGCGCCTCCTTCAGCTGGGCCTGGGCCTGCAGCAGCTGGCCCTGGGCCTGGCCCACCGCCGCCTCGTAGGGGCGCGGGTCGATGACGGCGAGCAGGTCGCCCTTGTTGACGAGCTGCCCCTCCGTGAAATTGACCTGGAAGAGCTGGCCGCTGATCTGCGTGCGTATGGTCGCAATCGCGACCGGCGTCACCGTTCCGAGGCCGTCCAGAATGACGTTGATGTCGGCCTTGCGCGCCGGGCGCGCCACGACGGGGATGGGCCCGTTCATTCCGGGTCCGCCCCGACCACCGCGGCCGGTGCCTCCGTACTGGCGTGCCGACGAAACCCGCGAACGGTAGGCGATGAAGGCAATGCCGAGAATGGCGGCGATTAGCACCGCCCAAAATACCGGGTGGCGCTTGCGCTTGCCCGTCAGCGGCTCCAGGGGTTCCGAGGGTTTGGGCGAAGACGGTCTGGCTCTGGCTGTCTCGGTCGGTAAGTTGCTCATGCTATGGAGGATACAAAATCATGGGCTGGATCAAGGCGGATAATAGATGGCTGGGTATAGGGCATCCGCTATTACAGACGCAAACCCCAACAAAAAGTCTCGATTCCGCCGCAGATAACGCTCAGGCGGTCGCTCAGGCGGTCGCAATGGATGCCATGGGGGGCACCGGCACGTCGAGCGAGGCCGCCACGGCCCTGAGAAGCTCCGCTTCCTCCGTGAGGAGCACGCCGTCCGCGCTGACAACGTGCGCCGCGGCCATCAGGAGCCGCTGTTTGATCGGACCGCTTGCACCCGCCAGCTTGTCGAGCGCCGCATCCAGATGCACGAGGCCCGACTCGGCCCCTGAAAGGAACGCGATCCTGCCCTCGACCAGCTTCAGCTGGGTGGCGCCGTCGGCGAAGGCCCGGGCGGCCTCATCGGCGTTGTCGCTCGACGCGTGGGCCAGGGCCGAGAGGACGATGGAGATCTCGTTCGTCACAGCCTGGAACGAGTAGATCTGCGTGACCGGGGCCGACGGCGCCCGGTTGATCGAGAGGGTCCTCAGCACGAGCCTTTGCAGGGCGAACTCAAAGGTCGTGACCCTGCCGTCCGCCTGCACCAGGTCATCGAGCGCCCCTGCAAACGGGCCGAGCGCAGTCGGCTCCAGGGCCTTGAGCGAGGGCAGCGCAAGCTGCAGGACCGGCAACTTGTGGGCGGGTTTCAGCTGGCGCAGCGCGGGGTCGAGCTGCTGGAGCGTGTGGAGAGCGTCGGCCCCGAGGTCGCTTGCGATCGAGGCGAGCTGCCTGCCGCGCATCTCCTCGCCGTCGTCCAGAAGCAGGCCGCAGACAAGGATCGGGGCGTCGTGGGGAGAGCGCGCCGCGGCCCGGATGGCCGCCGGGATTCCGGCGAGGAGCGCCTGCGCGCCGGCGGCGCCCTCGGGCGTGAGCGTCCCGGCCGCCGCGGCGATCGCGGCCCCCAGCGCGACGGCGGCCTGCGGGGACGGGGAGGGCGTCCTCGGAGGCATGTGCGGCACGCTTGACCATGGCTCCCTCGAAACGTCCACGACCTCGGGCGGCTCGGTAAACTTCCCGTCGAAGCCCGGGTCGATCGCGCGTATCCGGTCCTCCAGGGGCGGGTGGGTGTCCCACAGCCCGCCGAAGTTGGAGGCGAGCGCCTGGGAGAAGAAGAAATGGCTGATCTCCGAGGCCCTGTGCGTGTCGAGCGACGAGCCGATCGCATATCCGCCGATCTTCTTCAGGGCCCCGGTGATCCCGGGCGGATTGCGCGTGAACTGGACGGCCGAGGCGTCGGCGAGGAACTCGCGCTGTCGCGACAGGGACGCCTGGATCAGCTTTCCGAAGAAATACCCGATGTACCCGACGACCAGGAGCGCGAGCCCTATCGCCAGAATCACGAGCACGCCCCCGCCTCCCTTCCCGCGCGAGGATCCGAATCTCCCGTAGCGCATTCCCCAGAGGGTGGCGCGGCCCGCGAGGCCGATGACGAGGATCCCGAAGATGACGGCCGACACGCGCACGTTCATCCGCATGTCGCCGTTGAGGATGTGGCTGAACTCGTGGGCGATGACGCCCTGGAGCTCGTCGCGGCTCAGCTTCTGCAGCGCGCCGCGGGTCACGGTGACGACGGCGTCGCTCGTCGTCAGCCCCGCGGCGAACGAGTTGATCCCCGGCTCGTCATCCAGGATGTAGACCGTCGGGACGGGCAGCCCCGAAGCGATCGCCATCTCCTCGACCACGTTGAGGAGCTGGTGCTCATGGGGGTCGGTCGTGTGCGGGTCGACCCTCCTGCCGCCGACGCTCTCGGCGACCGCCGAGCCGCCCACGCGGAATTCCGACCACTTGTAGAGGGACGCGAGGCCGATCACGGCCAGCGTGCCCACCGAGACCACGGCGAACAGCTGGGGCTGCCAAAGGGCGACCGTTCCCAGGCCGGCGCCTTCGGCGTCGGACGCGCCGTATTGGCCGTAGTAGGCCCGCCCGTGCCCGCGAGCCTGCGCGAGGTGCAGGACGAGCACGGTGGCGAGGTAGCCCGCGACGACCGTCCCGGCGACCGCGAATCCGAAGAGGACCAGCAACCGCGTCGTGCGCTTCTTCGCGCGTCCCTCGGCCGCAAAGAAGTCCATCAGCCGAATGAGACCTTCGGGGCGCTCCGCTCGGCCGCATCCTCGACGTGGAAGAGCTCGGCGGGAAGGAACCCGAACATCCCCGCGAGGATGACGTTCGGGAACGTCTCGCGGGATGTGTTGTACTGCATCACCGAGTCGTTGTAGGCCTGCCGGGCGAAGGCTATCTTGTTCTCGGTGGAGGTGAGCTCCTCGGTGAGCTGCATCATGTTCTGGTTCGCCTTGAGGTCGGGGTACTGCTCGGAAACGACCATCAGGCGGCTGAGCGCGCCCGCCAGCCCGCCCTCGGCGGAGACCAGGCCCTTGACCGCGGCCGCGTCCGCCGGGTTTGCGGCGGCCGCCTGCGACGCGGTATAGGCGATGTTGCGCGCCTTGATGACATCCTCGAGCGTGCTGTGCTCGTGCTTCAGGTAGCCCTTGGCGGTCTCCACCAGGTTGGGGATCAGGTCGTACCGCCGCTTCAGCTGCACGTCTATCTGCGCGTAGGCGTTCTTGAAGCGGTTCCTGAGCGAGACGAGGGAATTGTAGATCCCGGTGGCGGTGAGCGCCACCACGAGGATGACCGCGAGTAACCCGACGAGGAGGATGGTTGCTGTCATGGGAAGCTCAGGCTGGATGGAAGCCGCGGCCTGGTCAAACGAACTTCGCCCGTCCCGGCCGTGCAGGCGCCGCGACCGCCGTCAGTTCGGCGCGGCGCTCCCGGCCGCCTGCAGCGTCCGGTTCCCCATGCTGTGCGGATCGTCGGTCCGAGGGTAGTCGCGCCAGAGCCATCGCATCATCTCCGGCACCGCGGCCCCGGCCTGCTTCTGGTTGTGAGAGCCTATTCCCCAGCAGTAGTTCACGTCGTAGCCCTTCTCCGTGAGCGCCGCCAGCATCCGGATGTTCTGGGCGTGCCAGTCGCGCTCGGGATCGTATTTCCTCTCCGCGTCCCCGGGGCGGACGCCGCGGTTGTCGTTCACGCCGTCGAGCAGGTAGACCCGGATCGGCTTCCTCTCGCTGGCCCGGATCATGTCCGGGTAGGCGTGGCCGCCGCGCAGGTTGACGAAGCTGCCGACCGTGCTGAGCACCTTCCGGAACTGGTCGGGGCGGTGCCAAGCGACCGTGAAGGCCGCGATCGCGCCGGAGCTGGCGCCGCCGATCGCGTGGTCGTCGGGCTTTCTCGAGATGTTGTAGCGCCGGTAGAGGACCGGCAGCAGCTCGTCGACGACCACCTTCGCGTATCGGTCATCCAGCGAGTTGTACTCCTGCCGGCGGTTTGACGAGTTGTCGCCCCACTCGGACTGGGTCGCCACCGGCTGGCCCGGAGTGCGGCCCGGGTTTATGAACACCGCTATCATCACCGGGATCTCCCGGCGGTAGATCAGGTTGTCGAGAACGCTGGCCGCCCGGATGTCGCCCGCGGGGTTGAGCCACGCCTGCCCGTCCTGGAAGATCATCAGCGACGCGGGAGCCGCGGGGGCGTACTGCGCCGGCACGTAGACGCAGAAGTCGTGCAGCGTCCCGGGATAGGCCTCGCTCGGGAGCCTCTCCCAGCCGGTCACCCTGCCCTGGGGCACGCCCGGATGGGACACCGAATCGGGCCCGAGCATGTAGACGTCGTCGACCGGGGCGGCGGAGACGCCGGCGGCAAGGAGCGCCGCCGCGGCGAGAAGGAAGGGGTGTTTCGGGCTGGATTTCATTGCTGCGTGGAACCCGGCGTGCCGGGGGGGGTACTGAACGGGGAACGCACTGACGTATGCGAAAAGCGCACGGATACAAAGTTTGTTTTTTCGGAATCCGCCCCGCGCGCACGGGGGCTCCCCAACGGGCGGCCCCAATCCCGGGTTGATTGTTACCCCGTTTGCAACAAGGATTAGGGTGTTTTCTATGCGCCTCCCGACCGTCCTCGCCCCGCTGATCGCCGTGACCGCGTCCATGGCCGCGCTGGAGCCGCTGAACGCGCCCGTGCCGCTCGCGCCGCCCGCGTCCGCGGTCTCCCCGGGGGAGGCCGCCCACCTGATGGTGTCGGCGGCGCGCGCCCAGGCGCTCGGGTTCCCGTCGACCGCCGTCGTGCTCTACAGGTCTCTGCTCGCCCTGCCGGGGTCCGACGCCAGGCGCCTCACGCTCGCGCTCTCGTCGGCGCTCCTTGACGACGGCGACGTGGCCGGGGCCGGCCAGCTTCTCGAGTCGTACAGCGGGACGAGGGACTCGGGCTGGCACCTTCGGGAGGGCCTGGTCGCGGCCCACCTCCGGCGGACGGACCAGGCGAGGGCCGAGCTCGGCTTGACGCGGCCCGACGAGCTGGAGCCCGCCGAGCGCGGGTGGTACTTCTTCCTCCAGGGCATGCTGGCGGACGCGACCAACGAGCCCGTGCGGGCCGCCGGCCTCTACCAGCAGGCGGCGTCCTCCTCCGTGTCCGAACTCCAGCGGGCCAGGTTCCTCCTGGCGGAGGAGCAGGTCCGGCTCCGCGTCGGGGGCGTGACCGAGGACCAGCTCGCCGCGGACCGCAAGAACGCGGAAAAATTCCAGAGCCAGAAGATCGGCTACGGCTTCACGCGGGAGTATGCGATCGCCCTGAACGCGCTCGGCCGAAAGGCGCAGGCCGTCGACGTGCTCCAGGGAGCGCTGCGGATCCTGCCCGCCGAGGAGCGGTCGGAGACGGACCATTTCAGGCTGCTCCTCGGGCTGATCGCGGGGGCCGGCGCCGGCGTCGGGCGCCACGAGCTCTTCGAGCTGCTGGAGTCCGGAAGCGATCCCGACCAGCAGAGGATCGCCCTGCAGCTGCTGGTCCTGAGCTCGCCCTCGGGCGCCGCGCGCACCGAGCTGGGCCAGAGGCTCGACAGGCTCATCGCCGAGCCGAGGCAGCATCCGGTCCTCGAGAGCCTCCTTCTCCAGCGCGCGGAACTGGCGCTGAGCGAGGCCCGCCTCGGCGTCAGCGAGTCCGCATCCTTCTACGCGCGGGCCGAGGACGACGCGAACGCCCTCCTTGAGAAGTTTCCCGGCTCGCCGCTCAAGGCCCACGCCTACGCGGTCCTCGCCGGATCCGCCTGGGAGCAGCGCCGCTACAGGACCGCGGCCGACTTCGGCTTCAAGGCGGGGGGGGAGCTCCCCGCGGGACCGATCCGCTCGGAGTTCAGCGTCCTGGTCGCCGAGGCGTGGTTCCGCGCCGGCGACTTCCGGAGCGCGGCCGACGCCTACGCCGCGGCGCTGCGCTCTCGCCCGGAGGGCGTCCGGCCAGGCGTCCTCATGTTCCAGCAGGTGCAGTCCGAGATCGAGGCCGGCGCGCTCGAGACCGCGGTTTCCGTCATGGACGAGCTCGCCCGCGACAGGGCCTTCGACGCTGAGGACCGCTGGGAGGCCGAGTGGAACCTCGCCCGGAGCCTCGAGGTGCACGGCGAGACGGCCAAGGCCTACGAGCGCGTGAACCGGCTCCTGCGCGTGGCGCCGCCGGCGGGCCTTCGCGCGGACCTGAGGGCGAGGATGGCCTGGCTCCAGGCGCGGCTCTCCTTCGACGCCAGGAAGCCCGAGGAGACGCTCAGGCTCGTCGATTCGCTCTCCACCCTCACCGCGGGCCTGCAGGCCGGGCTCGTCAACGACATCGCCAGCACGGGGGCGCTCCTGCGCGCGCAGGCCAACTTCGAGCTCGGGCGGGACACGGCGGCCGAGGAGACGCTGCGCAAGCTGCGGGCGGATTTCCCGAGCTCGGATTCGGCGGTCTATTCCTTCATCGTCGAGGCGGACCGCTACGCCCAGCAGGACAAGGTGATCGACGCCGAGCGGCTCCTGACGAAGCTCGCCGACGATTTCCCGAGCAGCCCGTACGCCCCGTATGCCCTGTACCAGGCCGCCCTTCAGGCCGAGCGGCTCGGAGCCGACGCGAACCTCAAGGAGGCGTACAAGTTCCTCGAGAGCCTGGTCACCAAGTACGCGGCGAGCGACCTGGTCTTCCCGGCGAGGATGAGGCAGGGCGACATCCTTCGGGAGCTCAACCAGTTTCCCCAGGCGCAGCAGGTGTACGAGTCCCTCGTCAACAATCCCGCGTCGAGCCAGAACGCGGACACGATCCTGGCGCAGCTGGCGCTCGCCGAGTGCCACAACGCCCAGTCGGCGAACAGCGCCTCGCATGCCGACAGCGCGAAGAGGATATTCCAGGACCTGGTCGAGCGGATGGACGCGACCCCCGACGTCAGGGTCGAGGCCGGCTTCAACCTCGGCTTCATCCTCTCGCGCACGGACCGCGACAAGGCGCAGGCGGTGTGGTGGAACGACGTCGTCGACGCGTTCCTGGTGAGGCCCGACCGCCCGAAGGACCTGGGCCCGAAGGGGCGCTGGTGGGTGGCGCGCACGCTCCTTGAGGTCGGGGCGCTCTACGAGCAGCAAGGCAGGCTCGAGGAGGCGAAGCGCGCCTGGACGCTGCTGATAGACTCGGGCCTGCCCGGCGACGCGATCGCCCGCCAGCGCCTCGCCCGCTTCCACTTGCCCGCGTCGAAGCCCTAATATAAGCCACAGACCATGCCCGCACTGGAACCAAGCCTGCTCTCCCATGGCGGCCCCATGATGTGGGTCCTGTTCGGCCTCGGGCTGATCCTCGTCATCGTCTTCGCCGAGCGCGCCCTCTACCTGCACCGGGGCCAGATCCGCTCGACCGCGTTCCTGAGCGGGATAAAGAACATCCTGGCGAAGCGCAGGCTCGTCGAGGCGCTCACGGTCTGCGAGGAGACGCCCGGGCCGGTGGCCGCGGTCGTCAAGGCGGCCCTGCTGCACGCGGACGACGACGCCGAGGCCATGAGGTTCCACGTCCAGGAGGCGGCGGTCGTCGAGCTGCCCGCCCTCGAGCGCAGGATCGGCGCCATCGGCGCCATCGCCCAGGTGGCCCCGCTCGTGGGCCTCCTCGGGACGGTCCTCGGGATGATCTCCACCTTCTCCGCCTTCCAGCACGACTACGCCACGGCGAGCGTGCTGGCGAAGGGGATGTGGCAGGCGCTCCTGTGCACGGCCGGCGGCATCATGCTCGCGATCCCGGCCCACCTTGCCCTTCATTTTCTCAACGGGCGCGTCCGCGCGATCGTTCGCGACATGGAATGGTCCGGCAACGAGATCATGAAGTACCTGAATACCGAATACAAGGCGGCGGGCGCCCCCGCGAAATGATCGCGCGGCCCCTCGACCTGGCCACGAGGCTGCGGCCGCCGTCGCACGGCACGGGAGCGCTCCACTACGTCAACGTCGGGCTCCTCGGGCTCTTCTTCGCCGTCTTCGGATCGCGCTTCGTCCTCGCGCCAGGGCTCGGCGTCGATTTCCAGCTTCCCCAGCTTTCCGGGGCCCAGGCCGGCGCGGCCCAGGCGACCCATGTGATCAGCGTCCTGCGCTCCGGCCAGATCTTCTCGGAGGAGGGGCTCGTCGACATCGGGCAGCTGCGCGAATGGCTCAAGTCGAGGGCTGGGCGCGAGACGCGGCCGACGCTCCTCGTGCGTGCGAGCTCCGGGGTGACCCTCGCGGAGCTCATCGACATCGAGGGGGCCGCGCACGACGCGGGCTTCAGGGTGCTCCTTGGCGCTGAGGAGCGCGGCGCCGGCCCTGGACCGGTTGAGGCAAGGTGAAGGCGACCGCGCCACGCCGGGCCCGGGGATGGACCTGGGGGTTTGTTGCGGGAGTCATTGTCCTTATGCTGCTTACATTTCTTGTGAAGGTGCCTGAGCCCAACGCCGTTGCCTCATTCAAGGCCGCTCCTTCGGTTGGACTCGTCGATCCTGTCGTGATCATGAGCACGATGCTTCGCGACCCGACCCCCCTGTTCCTGCCGACCGATTTCAACAGTTCCCGGAAGGACTATGTGCCCAAGGAGCCAGGCGGGGCATTTGGAGGCTTTCAACCAGAGTATGTCTTTGATCCTTCGCAACTTGTGCTTAATCTTCCACCTTCTGCGGCCATTCCTGCGTCGCCGGCGGATGGGTTAGCGGGCGAGCCGCCCGGTGCTCCCTTCCTCGGCTTCGACAGGGCCGATCCTGTTGTGGAACCCATTGTTCCGCGAATTGCTTACGTTGAAATCGTCAATACCGGATCCGGCAGAAGCGTCTTCGGGGCGGCGGTCACCGACGCCCATCCCCCGCAGGCCTCGGTCACCTGGCAGCCGATGGAATTCGTAGCGGCCGTGGACTCGGCGGGGCTTGTCGGTCCGGTGGTTCCCACGGTCCGTTCAGGAGTCGACGAGGTCGATGCCTATTTTGGCCGTTATTTGGCCGAAAACCTGAGGATCGGACAAAGGCTTGCACCGGGGTTTTATCGGATTAGCGTGGGACCCTGAAAACCCCCTGAAACAGGCCTTTGCGGGCAGCGGCTGCGGAATAATCGCCGGCGGCGCAAATTTCTGTTGACGCACCAAAATCGAACCTGCACTTTCTTCGCTCTTTTTCGTTTCTTGCAACGCAGTCTTGGTCTGCCCAGATAGCTCAGTTGGCAGAGCACATCCTTGGTAAGGATGAGGTCGCCGGTTCAAATCCGGTTCTGGGCTCCATGCAAGAGGCAATTTAGGCCGCAGTCACTCTATCAGAACCCACATACACATCTAGCTCCGGAATCGTCATGGCTAAAGGAACATTCGAACGCAACAAACCGCACGTCAACGTCGGCACCATCGGTCACGTCGACCATGGAAAGACTACGCTCACGACCGCCATCCTGAAGGTGCAGTCGGACAAGGGCCTGGCCGAGTTCAAGTCGTATGCGGACATCGCGAAGGGCGGCACCATCCGCGATGCCTCGAAGATCGTCACGATTGCCGTGGCCCACGTGGAGTACCAGACGACAAAGCGCCACTACGCGCATGTCGACTGCCCGGGACACGCCGACTTCGTCAAGAACATGATCACGGGCGCGGCCCAGATGGACGGCGCCATCCTCGTGGTCTCCGCGGCCGACGGTCCGATGCCCCAGACGCGCGAGCACATCCTGCTGGCCCGCCAGGTCGGCGTCCCGAAGATCGTCGTCTTCCTGAACAAGATCGACCTGATCGACGACAAGGACCTGATCGACCTCGTGGAGGAGGAGATCCGCGACCTGCTCACCAAGTACCAGTTTGACGGCAAGGCGGCGAAGATCATCCGCGGCTCGGCCACGGCCGCCCTCGAGGGCAAGCCCGAGGGGGTCAAATCGATAAGCGACCTCATGGACGCGATCGACTCCGAAATCCCGGAGCCTGTCCGCGAGGTGGACAAGCCCTTCCTTATGTCGGTCGAGGACGTCTTCTCGATCACGGGCCGCGGCACCGTTGCCACGGGCCGCATCGAGCGCGGCGTCGTCAAGCTGAACGAGACCGTCGAGATCGTCGGGCTCAAGGACACGACCACCACGGTCGTCACGGGCATCGAGATGTTCCGCAAGCTCCTCGACCAGGGGATGGCGGGCGACAACGTCGGCGTGCTCCTGCGCGGCGTCGAGAAGGACGGCATCGAGCGCGGCCAGGTTGTCGCGGCGGTCAAGTCCATCACGCCCCACAAGAAGGCCAAGGCCGAGATCTACGTCCTGTCGAAGGACGAGGGCGGCCGCCACACGCCGTTCTTCAACGGCTACCGTCCGCAGTTCTACTTCCGGACAACGGACGTTACCGGGGTCATCACGCTGCCGAAGGGCGTCGAGATGATCATGCCCGGCGACAACATCAACGTCGACGTCGACCTGATCGTTCCGATCGCCATGGAAAAGACCCAGCGCTTCGCCATCCGCGAGGGTGGCCGCACGATCGGAGCCGGTCGTATCACGGAGATCACGGAGTAACCGTTCCTCACGAACAACTAAACCCGGCTCGCCGAGGTTCCGAAACGGGGGCCTCGGCGTCGTCGTCTAAACAATTCCACGACTATAGGGGTGTAGCTCAATTGGTAGAGTAGCGGTCTCCAAAACCGTTGGTTGGGGGTTCGATTCCCTCCGCCCCTGCCACTCCAAAAGGTTCCCACAGCAGCACATGAAAAATCCGTTCCAAAGCACGCGCATCTTCGTCGGCGAAATGGTCGGCGAGCTCCAGAAGGCGAGCTGGCCCACCCGGACGGAGCTGCGCGACTCGACCATCGTGGTCATCCTGGCGAGCCTGCTCCTCGGCGTATTCACGAGCATCAGCGACTTCTCGCTCTACCAGGTGGTCGACCTGTTCACGTCGATGGTCAGCCGCTAAACCCGCAATGCCATCACAAACGACAGCGCCCACAGGGGCCCAGTGGTTCGCGCTTCACACGCTCTCCGGCCAGGAGAACAAGGTGAAGATCTACATCGAGCGGTTCAAGACCGCCGAGGAGCTCGACGACTCGATCTTCGAGGTCCTGCTTCCGACGGAGGTCGTCTCCGAGGTGAAGAACGGCAAGAAGTCGTCGAAGGTCAGGAAGCTCTACCCGGGCTACGTCTTCATCCAGATGCGCCTCTTCGGGGAGGACGGCACCCTGAGCAACAAGCCCTGGTACTTCGTAAGGGAGGTCGCGGGCGTCATCGGATTCGTCGGAGGGGAGCACCCCGCGCCGCTGCGCCAGTCGGAGATCGACGAGATCCGCGCGCGCATCGAGGCCGCCAACGGCAAGGAGGTGCCGAAGGTCCAGTACACGGTCGGCGAGGAGGTCAAGATCAACGACGGCCCCTTCGCGAACCTGAACGGCCGGATCGACGAGATCGACCCGGACCGCGGCAAGCTGAAGATTTCCGTGTCCATCTTCGGCCGGTTCACGCCGGTCGAGCTCGAGTACTGGCAGGTCCAGAGGAGCACCGAGTAGGCGCGGCCGCGAAGAACCCAATTACCAATGGCCAAGAAAATCCAAGGCTACATACGACTTCAGCTCCCTGCCGGCGCGGCCAACCCAGCGCCGCCGGTCGGCCCCGCGCTGGGCGCCCAGGGAGTCAACATCATGGCGTTCTGCAAGGAGTTCAACGCCAAGACGAAGGACCAGAACGGGATGATCCTCCCGGTGGTCATCACGGTCTACTCGGACAAGAGCTTCACGTTCATCCTGAAGTCGCCCCCGGCGTCGGTCCTCCTCAAGAAGGCGGCCAACATCGCGAGCGGCTCGCCGCGCCCGAACCAGGACAAGGTCGGCAAGGTGAACAAGAAGCAGCTGCTGGAGATCTACAGGCTCAAGCACAAGGACCTGAACGCCAAGGACGACGAGGCGGGCATCCGCATCATCGCCGGCACCGCCCGCAACATGGGCATCGAGGTCGTCGACTAAAGCCCGGAAGAACCCCTTTGAAGCGGGAGTCCCACCAGGGACGTTCGCACCGCAAGGAGCAAAACATGGAAAAACACAGCAAACGTTACCGCAGCGCCCTCCAGGTCGCCGATCTCGGGAAGGACTATCCCCTGACCGAGGCCGTGGGCATCCTGGCGAAGTTCCCGAAGGCCAAGTTCGACGAGACCATCGAGCTTTCCGTGCGCCTCGGCGTCGACCCCACGGCGGGCGACCAGATGATCCGCGGGACCACACCGCTGCCGAACGGATCGGGCAAGAAGGTCCGGGTCCTCGTGTTCACCGACAACCCGAAGGCTGCGGTCGACGCGGGCGCCGACCATGCCGGCCTCCAGGACATGATCGCCAAGATCAACGAGGGCTGGCTCGACTTCGACGTCGCGATAGCGACGACCGAGGCCATGAAGACCGTGCGCACGATCGCACGCGTCCTCGGGCCCAAGGGGCTCATGCCCAACCCGAAGAGCGGCACGGTGACCGACGACGTGGCGGCCGGAATCAAGGCCGTCAAGGCGGGGCGCGTGGAGTTCAAGATGGACAAGACCTGCAACATCGGGGTCGGGATCGGCAAGCGCTCGTTCACGCCCGCGCAGATCCTCGAGAACGCCCATGCGGTGCTCGAGGCCGTCGGCAAGGCGAAGCCGGCCCACTTCAAGGGCCACTACATCAAGATGGTCGCGATTTCCTCGTCGCAGAGCCCGGCTGTGCGGATCGCGTCCACCGAGTTCGGCAAATACTAAACCACGAGACCCGATCCATGAGAGCCGAGAAAAAATACCTTATCGACGAGGTGGAGATCCACCTCAAGAAGTCCGACTACGTGATCCTCGCGAACTACAACGGCATGACCGTTGCGGACGCCGCGGAGCTGCGCACGCGGCTCGCCGCCGAGAAGGCCGAGTACCACGTGGTCAAGAACAGCTCGCTTCGCGTCGCCGCTAAGTCGCTCGGGCTGCCCGACATCGAGGGGGCCCTGATCGGGCCGACCGCGATCGTCGTGGGCGGCAAGAACTCCGCCGGCGTGGCCAAGGTCCTGAAGCAGTTCTTCAAGGACAAGCAGAAGATCGTGGTGAAGGCCGGCGTCCTCAGCAAGAAGCTCATCTCCCAGAAGGACGTCGAGCGCCTCGCCGAGATGCCGTCCCTGGACACGCTGCGCGCCCAGCTCCTGGGCCTCCTCAACCAGCCCGCGAGCATGTTCGTCCGCGTCATCAACGCCGTGCCCCAGGGGCTCGTCAACGTCCTCCAGGCCAAGGTCCGCGCGGCCGACAAGGGCTAACCCAACACTTTAACCATCAATTTCATAGGGGTCACCCGGGAAACCGGACGCCCCCGACGAAAACCAAAATCAAACGCAGCAGGCTAGGGGATACGTCCCTTAAACGCGCCCCCCAATCCGGGCCGCTAACCGGCAGCCAAAGATCACCATGAGCAACATCACAAAAGACCAAGTCATCGAGTGGCTTTCCAGCCAGTCGGTCCTCGAAATATCCGCCCTCGTCAAGGACCTCGAGTCCAAGTGGGGCGTCTCGGCCGCGGCCCCGGTCGCAGCCGCGGCGGCGCCGGCCGCAGCAGCCGCAGCAGCGGCACCCGCCGAGGAGAAGACCGAGTTCACGGTCATGCTCCTGGAGAGCGGCCCGAACAAGATCGGCTCCATCAAGGAAGTCCGCGCGATCACGGGCCTGGGTCTCAAGGAGGCGAAGGACCTTGTCGAGGGCGCCCCGAAGGCCGTCAAAGAGGGCGTCAACAAGGCCGAGGCCGAGGAAATCAAGAAGAAGCTCGAGGCCGCCGGTGCCAAGGTAGAGCTCAAGTAATTGGGCCCAGTTGCTTGGCGATCACCCACTTGCAGCTTCAAAAGCTTACGGGACGGGCCACGCGCACGCGCGGCCTGTCCTTTGCCTTTTTCCAAATAGTAGACATGTTTGCAGACTCGCGGCCCTCCAGTCCCGGGCCGTGCATTGACTCATTGCGTCCTTAATCCCAACGGGAAATTCCATGGCCGACCGCAGCACCTCCACAGAACGCATCAACTTCGGCAAGCTACGCGAAGTCATCCAGCCGCCCAACCTGATCGAGATACAGATCAATTCCTACCTGGACTTTCTGCAGAAGGGCATCCCCGAGAAGCAGCGCAAGCCGCAGGGCCTCGAGGCCGTGTTCAAGGAGGTCTTCCCGATCCAGTCGTACGACGAGCGCCTGACGCTGGAGTACGTCTCCTACACGCTCGGCGACGCGAAGAACTCGGAGATCGAGTGCATCCGCGAGGGCATCACGTATTCGGTACCCCTGTACGTGAAGCTGCGCCTGCGCGAGGAGGACTTCATCAAGGACGAGGACATCTACATGGGCGAGATCCCGATGGTGACCGAGCGGGGCTCGTTCATCATCAACGGCGCCGAGCGCGTCGTCGTCTCCCAGCTCCACCGCTCGCCCGGCATCGCCTTCGAGGTGTCGCCGCACCCGAACGGCAAGCTGCTCCACAGCTTCCGCATCATCCCCGACCGCGGCACGTGGCTCGAGGTCCAGTTCGACAACAACGACCTGCTCTACGTCTACCTCGACCGCCGCCGCCGCCGCCGCAAGTTCCTGATCACGACGCTGCTCCGGTCGATCGGATACTCCAGCGACATCGACATCCTCAACCTCTTCTACGAGATCAAGGACCTCAAGGTCTCGAAGGCCCTCGACCTGGAGAACGTCTCCACGCTCGTCCTGGTGGAGGACGCGATCGACGCCCAGAAGGGCGTCGTCCTCGCGCGCGCCTTCGAGCCGCTGACCAAGCAGATCGTCCGCACGTTCGAGAAGCACGACATCGCCTCCATCCGGGTCATCGACACCGCGGTGGACGAGGGCGCGCTCATCCGCGCGCTCAAGAAGGACCCCACCCGCAACGAGGAGGAGGCCCTGAAGGAGATCTACAAGCGGCTGCGCCCGGGCGAGCCCCCGACGACCGCCAACGCCAAGGCCCTGCTCAAGCGGCTCTTCTTCGACCCGAAGCGCTACGACCTCGGCCGCGTCGGCCGCTACAAGGTGAACCATAAGCTGGGCCTCAAGGCCGAGCTCGAGCAGCGCATCCTCGAGAGCGCCGACATCGTCGCCGCGACCAAGTACCTCGTGCGCCTGCGCAAGGGCGAGGGCGTCGTCGACGACATCGACCACCTCGGCAGCCGCCGCGTCCGCACGGTGGGCGAGCTCCTCGCCAATCAGTGCCGCGTGGGCCTCGCCCGCACGGAGCGCCTGGTGCGCGAGAGGATGACCATGTACGACCAGAGCGTCGACTCGATCACGCCCCAGAAGCTGATCAACCCGAAGGCGCTGACCACCGTGATCCGCGACTTCTTCGCGCGCAGCCAGCTCTCCCAGTTCATGGACCAGATCAACCCGCTGGCCGAGGTGACGCACAAGCGCCGCCTCTCCGCCCTCGGGCCGGGGGGCTTGAATCGCGAGCGCGCGGGCTTCGAGGTGCGCGACGTCCATCCGTCGCACTACGGCCGCATCTGCCCGATCGAGACGCCCGAGGGACCGAACATCGGGCTCATCAACTCGCTCTCGACCTATGCCCGCGTGAACGAGTTCGGCTTCATCGAGACGCCCTACCGCA
>CAYVKH010000038.1:0-30089 GCA_964451965.1 uncultured Opitutaceae bacterium | reverse complement strand
CCATGACCCGCTGCGTCCTCGCCCTCGACCAGGGCACGACCTCCTCCCGCGCGATTCTGTTCGACAGGCGCGGCCGCAGTCTCGCAACCGCCCAGGAGGAGCTCCGGCAGCATTTTCCCCACCCGGGCTGGGTCGAGCACGACCCCGGGGACATCTGGGACACGACCCGGCGCACCGCGCTGGCCGTGCTGCGCAACGCGGGGATCCGCCGGGGGGACGTGGCGGCCGTCGGCATCGCGAACCAGCGGGAGACCACGGTCCTTTGGGACAGGGCGACCGGCCTGCCGCTCCACCGGGCGATCGTCTGGCAGGACCGGCGCACCGCCGCGGCCTGCGCCGACCTCGAGCGCAGGGGCCTCGGCCCCCTCTTCAGGAGGAGGACCGGCCTCCTGCTCGACCCCTATTTCTCGGGGACGAAGCTCGCCTGGCTCCTGGACCATGTGCCCGGCGCCAGGCGCCGCGCCGAGAGGGGGGAGCTCGCGTTCGGCACGGTCGACACATGGCTCCTCTGGAAGCTCACCCGGGGACGCGTCCACGCCACAGATGTCTCGAACGCCTCTCGGACGCTCCTTGCCGGGCTCGCGTCGGGCGACTGGGAGGACGAGCTCGCGCGGGCGCTCCGCATTCCGGCCGGCGTCCTGCCGCGGGTCTGCCCGAGCAGCGGGTTCTTCGGTGAAATCGACGGGATGGAGGCCCTGCGAGGCGTGCCCGTCGCGGGGATCGCGGGCGACCAGCAGGCCGCGCTGTTCGGCCAGGGGTGCTTCCGGCCCGGAATGGCCAAGAACACCTACGGGACCGGATGCTTCATGCTCATGAACACCGGGAGCCGGCCCGTCGTCTCCCGCCACCGGCTCCTTTCCACCATCGCGTGGCGGATCGCGGGCCGCACCGAGTACGCCCTTGAGGGAAGCGTCTTCGTGGGAGGGGCCGTCGTGCAGTGGCTCCGCGACGGCCTCGGCCTCATATCCCGGTCCTCCGACGTCGAGGCCCTGGCGGCGCGCGTCCCCGACAACGGGGGCGTCACCATAGTGCCCGCATTCGCGGGGCTGGGCGCGCCCCACTGGGATCCGGCGGCAAGGGGCGCGATCGTCGGGGTCACGCGGGGCACGACCGCCGCGCACCTGGCGCGCGCCGCGCTCGAGAGCATAGCCTTCCAGACGGCCGACCTGATCGGCGCGATGGAGGCGGACTCGGGGCGGCGGATCCGGGAGCTCCGGGTCGACGGGGGGGCGTCCGTCAACAACGCGCTCATGCAGTTCCAGAGCGAGCTCATCCGGGCTGCAGTCGTGCGCCCCAGGGTGACCGAGACGACCGCGCTCGGGGCGGCGGCGCTGGCCGGCCTCGCGGTCGGATTCTGGCGGGACATGGCCGAGGTCGGCAGCCTCGCCGGGAGGGACCGCACGTTCCGCCCGAGGCGCCCGCGCGCCGCCCTGAACGGCCTGCGCTCGGGCTGGTCGCGGGCCGTCGGCACCGCGCGGCACTGGGCCTCGCCCACGAGTTGACCCATTTCCATGCGCTCGAAATTATCCGCATTTCTGCTGTTGTCCCTTCCCCTCGCGGTATCCGCCGGGCAGTTCACTGGGGCGGAGGACCTGGTCGCAAGGCGCGTGCCCTGGCTGCGGGACCGCGTGCGGTTCGAAGCGCTTGCCGGCGCGCCAGGAGACGCGTTCGAGCTGCGGACCGAGGGCGGCAAGCTGGTCGTCAGGGCCTCGGGTGCGAATGCGGCGGCCGCGGGCCTCGGCTGGTACCTCAAGTATTCCTGCCACCGCTCCATGTCCCACGTAGGGGACAACCTCTCGCCCGTTGCCGTCCTGCCGGACCTCGACCGGCCGCTCAGGATCGACGCCTGCGTGCGCTACAGGTACGCGCTGAACTACTGCACCTACAATTATACGATGAGCTTCTACTCCTGGAAGGACTGGGAGCACGAGCTTGACTGGATGGCGCTCTCCGGGGTGAACCTGATGCTGGTCGCAAACGGCGAGGAGGCGGTATGGAGCGCCACCCTGCGGCGGCTCGGATATTCCGACGCGGAGATCGCCGGGTTCATCCCCGGCCCCGGCTACACGGCCTGGTGGCTGATGGGCAACCTCGAAGGCGTCGGCGGACCCATGACGCACGCCATGATCGCGCGCCGCGCCGACATTCAGCGCTCCATAATAACCCGGATGCGGTCCCTGGGCATCGAGCCGGTGCTGCCCGGCTTTTATGGGATGGTTCCCGCGAACCTCAGGGAGAAGCTCAAGGCCCGCATCGTCGACCAGGGCGACTGGAGCAGCTTCCACCGCCCGGGAATCCTCGATCCCACGGACCCCGCCTTCGCAAGCGTCGCGGGCATCTACTACGAGGAGCTTAAGAGACTCTACGGGCCGGACCTGCGTTTCTTCTCCGGCGACCCCTTTCATGAGGGGGGTGTGATGGCCGGCGTGGATCTCGGCAAGGCCGGCGCATCGATCCAGGCCGCGATGCAGAGCCATTTCCCCGGCGCCGTCTGGGTGCTGCAGGGCTGGCTGGAGAACCCGCGGAAGGAGCTGATCGCGGCAACGGACAGGTCCCACGTCCTTGTCGAGGAGCTCTTTGGTGAAAGCACGCACAACTGGGAAATCCGCCGGGGCTACGAGGGCACACCCTTCATCTGGTGCTGCATCGACGATTTCGGCGAACGAACGGGGCTATTCGGGAAGCTTCAGCGGTATGCGGACGAAACCTACCGCGCGCGCACCGGCGAGTTCGGCGCCAACCTGCAGGGCGTGGGCATCATGCCCGAAGGAATCGCCAACAACCCCGTCGCCTATGATATCGTGCTGGAGATGGCCTGGCGCCGCGACCATGTCGACGTGGCCAAGTGGCTCGAAGGCTACATCGGGTACCGCTACGGCCGGCCGGACCCGGACCTGAGCGAGGCCTGGGCGCTCCTGCTGCAGACGGCGTACGCCGACAACAAGACCGGGGGCATACCGGAGAATGTCCTCTGCTCCAGGCCGGCGACTCCCGCCACCGCGGTCACGACGTGGGGCAGCCTGGAGATCGGCTATGACCCGGCGGTGTTCGCCCGGGCGGTCGACCTGTTCGCCCGGGCCGCGCCCCGATTCAAGGACAGCGAGACATACCGACTCGACCTGATCACCCTGCGCATGCAGGCCTTTTCCAACGAGGCCTTTTACGTTTCCTCCGATATTGCAACCGCCCTCAAGGAGCGGAACCGGCCGGCGTTTGACCGCGCCGCCGGCCGTTTCCTGGGAATAGGCCGCGCCACCGACGAGCTCCTTGGAACTGAGGAGAGATTCCGGCTGACCACCTATGAGAACCAGGCGCTCAGCTATGGCGGCACCGCGGCTGAAAGAGAAGAATGCCTGCGCAACGCGCTGATGCTGGTCACCTACTGGGGAGGCAACGACAGGAAGGCCGATGATGACCATGACTATGCGTTCAAGGCGTGGTCGGGGATGATGGCTTCCTACTACCTGAAGCGGTGGGAGATGTATTTCGACTCCTGCCGAATGAAATGGGACGGAGCGGATGTTCCTTCCCCGGATTTCTTCGCGTGGGAACGCCAGTGGGTTGAGGAGAACGTCGCCGCCGGGACCACCCGTTAGGGATTGCCGGATGCCCTTGTGCCGGCGGGCTTGCCCGGGGCTGCCGAGGGCGCCGTGCCGGCCGGCGGGAACGGTCAGCGGGCCGACGCGAAATCGAGATCCGGCCTGAGCTGGTCGAGGATCGGAGAGGCAAGGCCCGCAACAACGGGATCCCGCGGGCCCTTCAGGTCCAGGATGACCACCTCGTTCGCGCCGCGGCGAAGCCAGCACCCCGGCGCGTACGCCGTCTGCGTGGGGCCGATGTCCCAGAAGCGGCCGAGACAGTGCCCGTTCACCCAGACCACCCCCTTTCCCCATCCCCGCAGGTCGAGAAACGTGTCGCCCGGCTGCGCCAGGCTGACGGACGCCCGCCAGAACGCGGGACCGGCGCCCTTCGGCGCGGCGCGGTACCTGAGCTCCCGGAGCATCCCCTTGTCCAAGGGCAGCCGGAAGATCCTCCAGCCGGCCAGCACGGAGCCTCCCAGCTTCACCGGGCCGATGAGCCCCTTCCTGTCGGCCATCTCCGGGCCGAAGTTGATGCGCCCCATCGGCTCGACGAGGATATCGAGCGTCGACGCCTTGGGCCTATCGGGGAGCTGAAGCCTCGGGTCGCCGCCCCGCCGGTCGAGCACGCCGGCGCGCTTTCCGTCGAGGTAGACGTAGCCGAAGTCGCGGGCAGCCGCCACCTCGAGCGCGGCGGCCGCGCCTGCGGGAACCGTCGTGCGGTAGAGGATGCAGCCGTATCCCTGGTCGTACGCTTCCATGTTGCGCGGCTGGGGGTCGTCCAGGGCGGCCGGCAGGTTCTCGAAGACGCGGGCCGCCTCGCGCGCCTCCACAGGCGGGAAGGTGATCACGGGGTTCCTCGCTGGCGGCTCTGTAAGTGATTCGCCCTGCTGGAGGTATTTGGCGAAGAGCTCGCGCGTCTGGAAGAATTTCTCGGTGGCCCAGCCCGCCTCGCTTATCGGCGCGTCATAGTCGTAGCTCGACGTGTCCGGCTTGAACGGCTTGTCGCAGCCCGACCAGAGCCCGAAGGTCGTCCCGCCGTGCGCCATGTAGATGCTGAACGACGCCCCCGCGTCCAGCATCGCCTTGAGATCGGCCAGGAAACGGGGCGTGTCGCCGGTGTGGTGCGGCTCCCCCCACGTGTCGAACCATCCCGGGTAGAACTCGCTGCAGAAGAGGGGGCCCTTCGGCTGGATCTCGCGCAACTTCATGAAGTTGGCCTCCGGGTCCTTTCCAAAGTTTGCGGCCTGGAACAGGTCGGCGCGGAGCCCGTTCCGCATCCCCTCGGCCGGGTTGCAGGCGAACAGCGGGACGTTGAAGCCCGCGTCGACCACCGCCTGACGGATCTCGCCCATGTACGCCGCGTCGTCCCCGAAGAGGCCGTACTCGTTCTCCACCTGCACCATGAGGATCGGGCCGCCGCGCGTGACCTGCAGCGGCGCGAGCACCTTGCCGACCTGGGCGAGGTAGAGCTTCGCCGCCGAGAGATAGGCCGGATCCCGCGTGCGCACCTTCACCTCCCCGTCCCGCAGAAGCCACCAAGGCGTGCCGCCCATCTCCCATTCCGCGCAGGAATAGGGGCCCGGTCGCAGGATGACCCAGAGGCCCTCCTCCTGCGCGATTTTGCAGAATTCGGCGGCGTCGGCCCGGTCGGACCAGTCGAACCGGCCCCGCACCTGCTCCACCTGGTTCCAGAACAGGTACGCGCAGACCGTGTTGAGCCCCATCGCCCGGGCCATCTGCAGGCGGTGCCTCCAGTACTCGCGCGGGACGCGTGCGGCATGGATCTCCCCGCAGCGGATCTGCATGATCCGCCCGTCGAGCAGGAACCCGCTGTCGCCTATGGCGAATGTGTGGGCCGGCGCGGCTGCGGCCGCGGAGGGCGCGATCAGGAGCGCGAGGAGGAGGGAGGCGACGAGCCGGCCCGAATGGGGGATGCCAGGGATGTTCATGGCGGGGTTTGTGACGCCTTCCCAAATACCGGTTCCCCAGCGACTCGCAACCACGGAGGGCCTTCGGTTTCACTCCGGAATTGTGGATTGTGTCCTTTTTGAAAGACGTTTTCATACCCTGAGCCCACTGCGACCATGAACAGAACACTCCGACTCGGTCTATTGCCGATAGCCCTTGCACTGGCCGGCTCCCTTCGGGCCGACGACAAAGCGGCAGCCGCGCCCCCTGTTGACGACCAGGCCTCGATCCGGGCGGACAACAAGCAGCTGACCGACGAGCTGGCGGCCGCGTGGAAGGAGTCCGAGAGGCTCAAGGCCGAGCTCACGGCCGCCCAGGCGGCCTCGGCGAAGGGCGCGGCCGACTCGGCCGACCTCCAGAAGCAGCTGGACGCGGCGAGGGCCCAGGTCCCCGCCCCGGTATCGGGAGATGCGGGCTCGGTGGCCGACCTTCAGGACAAGCTTTCGACCTCGCTCCGCAGCTTCTCGGTGGTCCAGGACGAGAACACCCAGCTCAGGGCCTCGGTGGACAAGCTCACATCGGACAACGCCTCGCTCAGCCAGCAGCTGGACGCCGCGAAGGCCTCGATCGCCTCCCTTCAGGTGCAGGCCGCGGCGACGTCGCAGATCGAGCCCCTGCGGACCGAGCTGCGCCAGGCTCAGGACGAGACAAGCCGCCTCGCGTCGGAGAACGCGCTGCTGAGGACGCGCCTCGCCATCCAATCGCCGGGGCCGGGCTCCTCGAAGCCGACCCCCATGCGTCCCGCGCAGGCCGCGGCGGCGAGCGCGGCGGCGGCGCCGGCGCAGGCGGCTCCCCCGCCGCCGGCCCAGAAGACCTACGTGGTCGCCGAGGGCGACACCCTGACCAAGATCTCGCGCAAGTTCTACGGATCGTCCGGCCGCTGGGAGGACATACTCAACGCGAACAAGGACACGCTGAAGGACGAGAAGAGCCTGGTGGTCGGCAGCACGCTCAAGATCCCTTGAATGATGCGACCCGGGGCGCCGGCGGCACCGAGGCCCCTGTTGCACGCCCATTTAAGGATATTGCCGAGGAGAGCGCCATCCGCTAACTAGGGCTTCATCTCCGCCGCATGCCCGCCGCCGCAAGACAGTTCGAAGGCGTTTCAGTCCAGACCGTGGCAAACGTCTACTTCGACGGCAATGTCGTCAGCCACACGATCATCCTGCCCGGGGGCGCCAGGAAGACGCTGGGGCTGATCCGGCCCGGGTCCTTCCACTTCAACACGGGCGCCCCCGAGCTCATGGAGATTGTCGACGGAACGTGCCTCGTCACGATCGACGGCTCGGCCAGCGCGACCGCGCACGCGGCGGGCTCCCAGTTCGAGGTTCCCGGCAAGAGCGGCTTCCAAATCGAGGTGGAGAGCGGACTTTGCCAATACATCTGCTCATTCCTGGATTGAGGCGCCTCGCGGCGGCATCGCTGCTGCTGCCGCTGTGCGCCGCCGCGCAGGATCTCGGCCTCCCCGACGGCCTCTACGCCGAGATATGGACGCCCAAGGGGACCATCACCTGCCGGCTTGCATTCGAAAGGGCCCCGATGACCGTCGCAAACTTCGTCGGGCTCGCCGAGGGCACGCTCGGGCCGGAACCGCGCAGGCCGTTCTTCGACAACTCCAAGTTCCACCGGGTGGTGCCGGGCTTTGTGATACAGGGCGGCGATCCGCTTGGGACGGGCATGGGCGGGCCGGGTTACGCGTTCCCGGACGAGTTCGGGCCGGGCCTCGGCCACCGCGCCGCCGGCTTCCTGTCCATGGCGAACAACGGGCCGGACACGAACGGCTCCCAGTTCTTCATCACCCTGGCCCCCGCCTGGCGCCTCAATTACATTCATTCGGTCTTCGGCTGGATCGTGCGCGGCTCCGAGGTCCCCGCGAAGGTCGCCCGGGACGACGCGATGCGCGTGCGGATCCTCCGGATCGGGGCCGCCGCGCGGGCGTTCAGGGCCGACGAGGCCGCCTTCCTCGCGCTCTGCGCCAAGGCGCGCAGGTTCGGCGCCTACCGCGTGCCGGGGCCCATGGCCCACTTCGACGATCCCGACAAGCTCCTGCCCGCGAATCCGCCCGGCGCCCAGTATTTCAACCTGAAGCTTGGCAACATCGAGCGCGCATCGGGCCTGCGGATCTACGCAAGGGTCTTCGCAGCGTTCGCCCCTACCGCGCAGGCCGGGAGCCCCGAGGCCTTCGCAGACGGCCTCGCCCGGACGCTCGGGCTCCAGGAGAACGGCATGCTCGCCGTGTACTTCGCAAGCACGGGAAAGTGGGTCCTGAGCGTTGGGAAAACCACGGTGCCCCGGTTCACGGGACAGGCCGCCGACCCGCAGAAGGCCTCCAGCGGCGACCCATTAGCGCCCGCAATGGACATGTTTTTGGCAAAATTCGGTGAACGGGAGCGCCAATATCTCCAGACGTCGGGACCGGCTTTGACAAAAAATTTACAAACTTCAGGGGAAAAAATTAAGATCTCCGTGGATGCGTTTATCGATCAGGTATTGACACAATTAGCACTATAGAAAAAACTTGCACACGCTGCCTGCCGGATCGTATCCCCAATCTCCTAGGAACTTTTACAATTGGGCTGTGCCAAGGCCCGTGTTTTTCGCCAAGAATTATATGTTTTTTTACAAATTTTTGCCAACCCATTGCCCTCGTCTGTTATCTATTCGTGCGTTTAAACCCTAATAATGGCACACTCGGTATGGCCAACAAGCGCGGCCATACATCATGAAGACATTATACCCAGTCGCTTACCGGGGGTTTACCCTCGTTGAAATAATGATAGTTGTAGTCATCATTGGCCTCCTGGCCACGATGGCTATTCCTGCTTTCCAGCGAGTGACGACGGCGTCGCAGGACAAGGCAGTGCTCAACAACGCGCGGCAACTCTCATCCGCGGCGGACCAATACTTTCTGGAATCTGGCGTCTCGACGGCGGCGGTGAGCGACCTTGTGGGGCCCACCCAGTACATCAAGTCGCTCAACTCGATCGCGGGCGAGTCTTACCCGAGCAATTACACCCAGGCGCTGACCATAACCGTCAACAGCGTGGGCGGCACCCGAACCATCACCTATCATATGTGAGGGGGACGGCGGCTAGCGCCTCCAATTGAACCTGGCAGCCCCCAGGCTCGAGTCGTCTTCGCCTCGGTTGAACACCCTCACGGCGGCCCAGACGAGGACGGTGATCGTGAGGGCAAGGGCGCCAAGCGACAGCGGGACAGGAAAGAAGAATGTCCCAAGGACCGTGCCGCGCATGAGGTCGATGGCGTACGCGACAGGGTCGAGGTGCGCGGCGACCTGCATCCATCCGGGGGCGGCCTTGAGCGGATAGAGGCCGCCCGAAAGGAAGAACATCGGCAGGAGCACCGCGTTGCTCACGATGGGAAAGACTGTTGTCGACGTGAAGCGGCATGCGAAGGCGACGCCGATCGTGGAGAACGTGAGCGCGGCGAGCACCATGGCGCCCACCATCTCGACCCCCTCGGCCAGGTTCAGCGGCACCCCGGCAAGCGGCGCGAACGGCAGCAGGATCAGCCCCTGGGCGAGGGACTGGAGGGCCCCGGCGACGATCTTCCCGATCGCGATCGCCGAGCGGGGGACCGGAGCCACGAGCACGGCCTTGAAGAAGCCGATCTGCCGGTCGAAGACTATCGTGATGGCCGCGAACGTCGCCGAGAAGAGAAGCGACAGCCCCATCGTGCCGGGGAAGATGAAGCGCCGGTAGTCGCCGCCGCCCATCCTCGAGCTCGCCCCGATCCCGGCGCCGAGCACGAAGAGGTAGAGGAGCGGCTGGACAAGGCCGGCGACGAGCCGCGCGCGGTCCACCCAGAATCGCTTCAGGTCCAGGACGACGATTGCGAATATCGCGCGGATCACGGCTTGTTCTCCCCCTCGAGCCCGCGTCCCGTGAGCTTCAGGAATACGTCCTCGAGGCTCGGGGCGTGGACCTCCGCCCGGTCGACCCGCACGGGAAGGTTGCGCAGCAGGTCGGGGAGGACGGCGGCGGGGTCGGCGTGCACGAGCGTGATCCCCAGGCCGCCCGCCTCCGGGGCGAATCCGCGGCCCCTGAGCCACGCCCGGGCGCTCTCGTCGTCGTCGGTCCTGAGGCTCACGACCCCCCCGCCTATGCGCGCCTTCAGCTCGCGCGGCGTGCCAAGGGCCACGATGCGGCCCGAGTCTATGAGGGCGATCCTGTCCGCCACCTCGGCCTCCGCCATGTAGTGGGTCGTGAAGAAGATCGTTCTGCCCGCGTCCGCCAGGCCGCGCACCTGCCCCCAGAACACGCGGCGCGCGTCGACGTCCAGGCCCAGCGTGGCCTCGTCCAGGAACAGTATCCGAGGATCTGTGACAAGCGCGCGGGCGAGCTCGAGCTTCCTCCTCTGGCCGCCCGAGAGATCCCTCGCGAGGCGCTCGCCCGCCTCCCCGAGCCCGAGCTGCGCGAGGATCTCGGACGCCCGCCTCCGGGCGCCGGCGGGCGAAAGCCCGTAAAGCAGCCCCATGAGGAACAGGTTGTCGCGGCCGCTGAGGCGCTGCTCGATCGCGGGCTCCTGGAACACGATCCCCATCTCCCTGCGGATCGCGTCGCGCTCGGTGACGACGTCCCTCCCCATCACGCTCGCCGATCCCGAGGTCGGCGCGCGCAGGGTCGCGAGGATCGAGAAGAGCGTCGTCTTTCCCGCGCCGTTCGGCCCCAGGAGGGCGAACATCTCCCCCCGCCCGACCCTCAGGTCGACGCCGCGCAGGGCCTCGACCTTGCCGTAGTTCTTCCTGAGGGCCGCGACCTCGACGGCAGCCGACCCATTTGGGGAGGAGGTGGCCGGTTGGGTCGGCATCGCCGCTTGTGAAAGGCACCCCGGAGCCGATGGCAACACGTCTTTTGCAGAAAAGGCTTGTTGCCATCGGGCGCGGTGTGTTTTTGGTGCAAGAACCCCCAATGAGGAGCCTCATCTACCTTGTCCTTCTCGGAGTCGTGCTCCTGACGCTCGCGATGGTCGTGCGCTCCGGGATGATGGCCAGCAAGCACCCGGGTGAGCCGATCAACAGCTCGATGCGGGCCGCCCTGGCCGAGAGCGCGCCGCAGCTCTCGGCGGAGGACGCCGGCATCATCAGGAAGGACTACCCGACCGAGTACACGACGCCGTCGGGCCTCATGTACATCAACAGGGCGCCGGGAGCGGGGAGCCGGACCCCGAGGGTCGGCGACACCGTCGTCGCCCAGTACTCCGGCAGGCTGCTCAACGGTACCCCGTTCGACAGCTCATTCGTGCACGGGGGGCCCTTCACGTTCCAGGTCGCCACCGGCCAGGTGATCAAGGGCTGGGACGAGGCGTTCCTCACAATGAAGAAGGGGGCGAGGCGAACCCTGATCGTCCCCTACTGGCTCGGCTACGGCGAGGCCGGCCGGCCGCCGCTAATCCCCCCCAGGGCGACCCTGGTCTTCGACGTCGAGATGGTCGATTTCCACTGAGCCCTACTCGTGGTGGCGCGTGATCGGCGGCTCAAGGCGGTCCACGAGGGTGCGATCGAACATCTCGAACCTTGGATCCATCTCGGGCGTGGCAAAACGCACGGCCGCTACGCCCGCGGCAACAAGGGTCACATGCGCAAGTGAGCGCACGACCCTGACCCCCCTGGAAGCGCCGGATGCGGGCCGTTTCAGCTGCACGCGGCCGGGGGCCGCCTGTCTTTCTGGTTTCTTTGGCATGGCGGGCCGAGACCCGCCTCTACGACACCCGCCGGGGGGTTCCGTTCCCCTAGAGTCCCGCGTACCCGCCGTTGCGCTTTATCCAGGCCTCCGCCTCGCGCCACTTTGGGAAGACCTCCTCCACGCAGGCCCAGAATCTCGCGGAGTGGTTCATCTCCCTGAGGTGCATGAGCTCGTGGTGGATGATGTAGTCCCGCACGAACTCGGGGGTCAGGATCAGCCGCCAGTTGAGGGAGATGACCCCCGCGGCCGTGCAGGAGCCCCACCGCGAGCGCTGGTCCCGCACCGACACCCGGGTGACGTTCATTCTCGTCTGCGCGGCGAGCTCCCATGCGCGCGCGGGAAGCTCCACCTTCGCGCGCCGGAGGAACCGCGCCTCCATCACGGGCCTGAGGTCGCCGTCGAGCCTCGGGACGCGGAACACGTCCGCACCCACGCAGACCGACGGCCTCTCGCCGGCGGCCGCGGGGCGTATCTCGGCAAAGTCCCCGCGCCACAGGACCGCGGTGCCGATCGTCCAGGTGTCGGCGGCCCGCGGCCTGCGCCGGTGGCGCTCCCGGGCGCGCTCGAGCCACTCGCGGTTGAGCTCCACAAAGCGCTCCGCCTCGCGCTGCGAGCCCCGCACCGGGATCGTCGCGACGGCGACGCCGTCCCTCCTGAGCGAGAGCCGGTAGCCGCGCGCGCTCGCGCTGCGCTTGAAGACGATCCCCGGCCGCGGGCCCTCCCCCGCGGCGGGCGGCGCCATGTGCACGCCGTGCGCCGGCGTGAACTGCCCGAACCAATCCTGCTGTCGCTCGTCGTTCAATTCAGCGCCTTGTGATAGGTGGCATTCGTTGCGAGCGGCCGTCCTTCACAAAGTCTTCCGGGCGGACGGAAAGACGGCCGGGCTCGCGTGACCCGCGCCGTCGAACGCCTCGACTCCAAAGACGACATTGTCCTTCGAGACGCCCGGCACCGTGACCCGGTTCACGCCCTTCGCCACATCCAGCGAATGCTCCCAGAACGGGGCGGTCGTCTCGCGCCAGACGACCCTGTAGCCCGCGAGGTACGCTTCCGGGCTCGGAGACCACCTGAGCGTCGTGTCGTTCTCCAGCCTGGCCGCCTCGATCTGCACCCCGCGCGGCGGGGCCGGGGCCCGCGCGAGCACCGCGACGGCGGCCCCATTGATGCGGGCGACATCGGCCGTGTAGGCAAAGTCCACGTGGTCGGGGGTGTCGCCGTAGGGGATCCCCTTCTCCTCGCGGACGTCCTGGTGCTGGCGCCGAAAGTCCTCGGCCGGCTCGGTGAACCTCACGGCGGGATACCCCCGCTCGAGGAAGGGCAGGTGGTCCCCTTCCCGCAGATACCTGTCGGCGCGGTAGACCACCCGGACCCTGATCGACGGGACATACAGACCGGCGGCGTCCCGGATCGCGCGCGCGAGCTCGCGCGGCGGCGTGTCGTTCTCCCCGCCGGCCCGGATCAAATCGATTAGGCCGTCGTCGGGCGACGCCATGGGCGGGATGCCCTGGGCAAAGAGACGGACGGAGCCGCGGTCGATTGCGCCGCCCTCCGAGCGGCTGCTGCCGATGATGTCATTGTCCAGCATGGCCTCGATGTCGGCTCCGCGCTCCTTCGCCGCCTTCGCCCAGTGGGCGGAGCCGTACAGGCCCTGCTCCTCCCCCGCGACGGCCAGGAACACGATGGTGGCCGGAAACCGGTAGTGCGACATGACGCGCGCAAGCTCGAGCACCGCAGCCGTGCCGGACGCATCGTCATCGGCGCCCGGCGCGGCGCTCGCCGCATCGAGCGGATTGGTCGCCCTGGAGTCATAGTGGCCGCTCACGACAAGAGTCCGGCCCGAGTCCGGCTCCGTGCCGGGAAGCGTGGCCACAATGCTCGTGATCCCGACCTGCTGCGGGACCCGGGGCGGGGCCGGCGGCTGGTCGAATGTGTCGAGCTCGACCCTGAGCCGGCCGCCAGCCTCCTTTGAGGCCCTCTCAAACTCGGCGCGGATCCATGACGCCGCCCCGCCGATCCCGTCGCCGCTGGGTAGCGGGTCGGAGAGCGTGTGGCGCGTCTTGAAGCTCGTCAGGACGTAGATCGACCTCTGGACCCGGTCCGCGGAAATGCCGCCGACAAGCTCCTGGATTTCGGAATCCGGGGCCTGGGGCGGCGCCGGCGGCGGGGTGTCGGCGGCCGCGGCCGCCGATGCCAGTGCTGCTATTAGGATAGGGGCGCCGGGGCGCATGGCATTCCCAGTGAGCGGAGCCGTCCGGGGAGAGTCAAGGTGCGCGAATGCAGCCACCTCCGTTTGACCCCGGTCGGAGCCTGGGCCCGGGTCCCGGCGACCCGATGCGCAGGCGCAAGGATGGGCGGCTACGCGGAGAGGGAGCGGACCCTTCGCAACCGCCAGACGAGACCCGGCAGCACCGCGATCGCGAGGATCACCAGGGCATGGGACAGGCAGTTGGAAATGCCCTGGGCGGAAGCCCCAAGGGCGAGGTCCATGCTGACATGACCGGCCCCGCCGGGGACGGCTGGGCGGCTCGCGTGAACCTGGGCCATAGCGCCGATCAAGGCTATCAGGACCAAACCGACAGCGGGCCAGGCCGCCTTGAACCTCTGGCGGGCGGCGACGAGTCCGACTCCCCAGCCGATCAGGATCGGCGCGAAGTAATAGAGCGACTTGCCGACTCCAAAATAGAGAATTGCGAAACCTTCCAGCCGGACGAACGGCGTGTCGGTTCCCGGCAGAAAGATCCTCCAGCCGGACCACAGGATCAAACAGGCCACGAGGTAGCAGCCGGCCAGAAGGAGGGGCGGCGCGAGGCCGAACACAGCCCAAGGCGCCCGCGCGCTCCAGGACCGGAGCTGGCGCCGTCCAATCATCGCCTTGGCGAGATCGTCCATCCCGCCGAGCCGGACGAGCGCCGCGGACTCCGCGTCCGCCGGGCTGCGGCCCGCGCGCTCCTCCTCCGCCCTCAGGTCGGCCAGATGCTCGCCGAGTTCGGCCAGGTAGCGCCGCACATGCCGCGGCGCGACGCCTGCCCTCAGCAGGCGTTCGCGAAGCTCATTGAATGAGGTCGGCATGCTGCCCTCCCCCGAGCATCTTCTGGATTGCGGCCGCCAGGCTGGTCCAGCTCTCCGACAGGCCGGCCAATCGGTGCGCGCCGACGGCCGTCACGGAATAATAGATGCGGCTCCGGCTGTTGACGGTCTTGCGCCGCGACGTCAGCGCCCCGTCGCGCTCCAGCCCGTGCAGAACGGGATAGACGACACCCTCGCCGACGGCGATCACCGCGCCGGTGCGGCGGCGGATTGCCTGAACGATCTCGTAGCCGTACATCTCCTCGTGCTGGAGAAGCCTGAGGATGAGGAGCTCAGGAACCCCGTTCATGAAATTCGGATTGGTTTCGCGCGCCGCCATCAGGACACCTGTAGTACCTCGTAGTTCTAGGTATTGCAAGCTTCCAATCGCCGTCGTTGGCAACCGCTGGAACATCGGTGCCGGGCGGGAAGCGGAAGCCAGGGCGAGGCACCGCCTCGACAATGAAAGTGTCCCAATTTGATCAGGGCCTCACATTTTACGTAAACCCAAACGGTGCTATGAATACGAGCAGCCATTTCTGCGTCAGCCCTCCAGAGCCAAAGGAGAGCGCCCAACGTTGCCCTCGTAGCGGGGCGCCTAATTTCCGACCTGGATTTCCGGCGATTATTCCCCAGTGATCGGCGACACAACCGCAGGGAGCGTGAGCATGCCCGGGATCTGGTCACAGGCCCACTTTACATCGCGGCGCACCGTATCCTTGCAGAGGACGCTGGACGGCGCACTGATGCGATTCACCTCGTTGTAATCCACTCGCCGGTTGGCCCCGTGAAACAGGTAGGCCCAGTCGGCATTGATCTCAATGCCGCCGACATAGTTGACGCATCCTGGCTTCACCTCGAACCAGATCCCGCTCGCTGAGAGGTCCAGCGAATAGCCGTTTCCAGGACCCACGAAGACGATGGATTTCAGGTGATAGCGACCCGGCCGAAACTTCAATATCGGCAGGGAAAGCGACGTGGAGCCGGAGACCGCCGCCGTCAGGATGTCCGGGTGGCTGCGGCCAAAGGTATTCGCCAGCGTTCGCGATTCCTCAATGTGAGTCTCCAGGTTCTCAAACACGATGCTGTCCAGCACCAGTGGCG
Source organism: uncultured Opitutaceae bacterium (assembly GCA_964451965.1). GTDB lineage: Bacteria > Verrucomicrobiota > Verrucomicrobiia > Opitutales > Opitutaceae > Palsa-1447. Next base: position 14,665 of record CAYVKH010000038.1, on the reverse strand, counting down.
TTCCGACCGTCCCTATCTCGAGGCAGACGAGTGGCAGGATCGAAGGGTCCACGATCTTCTGCCCGCGCAAAACAGCTATCGAGGAGGCAATGAGGGTGCAGGGCGCCAGCATCAAGGCCGCGAGGCAAGCGCGCATCACATCGGGTCGCCGAAAATGGCTGGACGATTTCATCGATTCCCGGGCGCCTCCTTGTTAACTCCATGGCGCAGCCGTGGAAAGCGAAAATGGGCCGAAGGGGAAGAATGGAAAGGTTTTGCCGGTTTGGAACGCCACCGCGATAATCCCACCCTTGACACCCCCCCGTCCGTCAGGCACCTCAGTCAACTCTTAAACGCCACGACACCATGCAACCCACCTTCCGCCCGCATCGCAGGAAACGAGCCCGCAAGATCGGATTTCGCGCCCGCAAGTCCACCCGGGGCGGCCGAAAAGTGCTCTCCTCCCGCCGCAGGAAGGGCCGCAAGCGGCTGACCGTAGTTTGATTCCCGGAACCGCGGTTTCCATGCGCCTGCGCCCTGGGCAGCACCTTCGCCGCCAGAACGACATCCGCGACGTCCGCCAGCAGGGCATCCGGTTGGACTGCAGGGCCTTCACCATCTGGTGCCTGGCGCGCCCGGGGGGCGTTGCCCTCCCCCGCGCCTGCTTTGTCGCCTCCACGCAGTCGGTCGGCGGGGCGGTCCTTAGGAACCGCGCCAAGCGCAGGATGCGGGAGATGTTCCGCCGCCGCCAGGGCCTCATTCCCGCGCCGTGCGACCTGCTGATTGTCGCCCGCTCCCAGGTGAACGGCTGGGCCTTCGCCCAGCTTGACCGCACGTTCGCCGACGCGTGCGGGCGGATGGCCCCGCACCCGGGACCGCTTACACCATGACCGGCGGCACGCATCCGGCGACAGCCCATGGTCCGGGGATCACCGCGTCAGCCGCGGTGGGACTCATCCGCATCTACCAGTGGACGGCGTCCCCGCTGCTGCCGGCCATCCTGGGGCCCGCCTGCGGCTGCCGGTTCCACCCGACGTGCTCCCATTACGCGGCCGAGGCGATTGCGGTCCACGGCGCGGTCAGGGGCGCCTGGCTCACGGCGCGGCGCGTCGCCAGGTGCACGCCGTTCCACGCGGGCGGCCACGACCCCGTGCCGCCGGCCCGGAGGATGGAACCCTAATCCCGTGGACAAGAAGAATACATTCATCGGCGCGCTGCTGTTCATCGCCGCCTTCTCTGTCCTGTTCTACGGCCAGAAGTTTGCGCCGAAGCGCCCCACGCCCGCCGAGGTGCGGCGCGAGGTGAGCAAGGAGACCGCCGCCCAGCCCGCGGCGCCCGCGGCACCCGCGGTCCAGGCCGCGGAGGAGCCGACGTTCACGACCGCGCATGCCGACCTGTCGGGGGCGACGGTGACGAGGCTCAACAACGGCTTCGTCGAGGTGAACTTCACCGACGCGGGCGGCGCGATCCGCGACGTCGCCTTCAAGAGGTACCCCGACGCGATCGGCCGGCAGGAACCCTTCGTTTTCAACCAGCTTCACGCCGACCCGATGCTCGCCTTCGTCGGCGCCCCCGGGCTCGACCGCGAGGTCCGCTACGAGATCGTGTCCAGGTCGGACACGGACATCACCTACCGGGCGGTCCTCGAGAAGCGGATCGAGGTCACCCGCCACTACGTCGTGTCGCCCGACAAGGGCACGGGCACGGATCCCTATGTCATCCGGTGCGAGACGACGCTGCGCAACCTGACCGACACGCCGACCGCGCCGATGCGCGTCGCGCTCTCGATCGGCACGGCGGCGCCCAGCGATGCGCTGGACAACGGGCTCCAGCTCACGACGGAGTACTCGAACGGGAAGGACCAGACCCTTGTCCGGCGCAGCTCCCTGGAGGGCGGGAGCGGCTTCCTCGGATACGGGGCGAGCGAGCCGAAGGCCGTCATCTCGGGTTCGGGGCCGGTCAACTGGGCCACGGTGAAGAACCAGTTCTTCGCGGCCATCCTCACGCCCGATGATCCGGCGGCCGGGATCGAGACGCGCAGGGTGAAGCTGCTGCAGGCGCTGCCCGACGCCGACAGGCGCGCCTATGGGATCACGGGCACCGTGGACTTCGACCTGGCGCCGGTGCCGGCGCACGGCCAGCAGACGATCGCCGGGAGCTTCTACGTCGGCCCGAAGGAGTACCCAAGGCTCTCGAACCAGGACGTCTTCAGGAAGGACGAGGACCGGATAATGGACTTCGGGAACTTCGTGTTCCGCTTCTGCGCGGCGATCCTCCTGACGCTGATGACGTGGATCCACAGCTGGACCGCCAACTGGGGAATATCCATCATCCTCACGACGCTCGCGCTCAAGTTCGCCTTCCTGCCCATCACGCTCGCCCAGTCGCGCACGTCCAGGCGGACCCAGAAGGTCATGCCCGAGATGAACGCGATCAAGGAGAAGTATAAGGACAATCCGCAGAAGCTCCAGGCCGCGACGATGGAGCTCTACAAGAAGCACAAGATCAACCCCGTGGCCGGGTGCGTCCCGATGCTTCTCACGATCCCCTTCTTCTTCGCGTTCTTCAGCATGCTCCGGAGCGCAGCCGAGCTGAGGTACGCGCCGTTCCTCTGGGCGCACGACCTGTCGGCCCCCGACACGGTCGCGGTCCTTGCCCTCCCGGTCATAGGCTCCCTCCCCATCAACGTGCTGCCGCTGCTGCTTGGCGCCGTGAACTTCTTCCAGATGCGCGTGACCCCACAGCCGGCGGTCGACAACGCCCAGATGAAGATAATGAAGTTCATGCCGGTCATGTTCATCCTCTTCTACTACAACTGGTCCTGCGCGCTTTCCGTCTACTCTACCGTGAACGGCATCTTCTCGATCGCGCAGCAGCTCGTCGTCAACCGGTTCGCCGACACGGGCGACCCCGCGGATCGGGCGCGCCCGGGAAAGCCCACCAAGAACGTCACCCCGCGGAAGAGCTGATCCCGCCGGGTCTCCCCCTCATGGCCGGCCACAACAAGTGGGCGAAGGTTAAGCGCATCAAGGCGGTCCTCGACGTCCGCCGGGGCAAGGTCTTCAGCCGGCTCTCCCGCGAGATCACGATAGCCGCGAAGGCGGGGGGCGGCGACCCGGCGATGAACCCCAGGCTGCGCACGCTGGTCCTCAAGGCCCGCGACGCGAACATGCCCGCCGACAACGTGGACCGGGCCATAAAGAAGGGAACCGGCGAGCTCTCGGGCGCGGCCTTCGAGGAGCTCACCTACGAGGGGTACGGCCCCGGCGGCGTGGCGATGGTCGTCAGGGTCACGACGGACAACAAGAACCGCGCCGCCGCGGATGTTCGGGCCGCGTTCCTGAGGTTCGGCGGAAAGCTCGCCGGCTCGGGGGCCGTCCTGTTCCAGTTCCTGCACGCGGGGCAGTTCCTGGTCTCAAGGGAGGCGGCGACGGAGGACCCCGTCATGGAGGCGGCGCTCGACGCCGGGGCTAATGACGTCATCACCACCGCGGAGGGGTTCGAGGTCCGCTGCGACGTCCAGGCGTTCGACCGGGTCGCGCACGCCTTCGAGCAGAAGGGGATCAGGCCGGAGAGCGCCGAGATAGCGTACATCCCGACGGTGACGGTGACGGTGACGGACGTCGGGCTGGCCAGGACGCTGGTCCGCTTCCACGACGCCCTCGAGGAGCTGGACGACGTGCAGCAGGTTTTCTCGAACGAGGAAATGGACGATGCCGTGACCGCGGCGGCGAACGGGTGACCTCCCGGCCCAGGGCGTCATAAAGGCTCCGCCGCCTTGCGTCACCGCGCGGGCGTGGTTGAATGCCCCTCACCATGACAGATGACGTCCAGGCGGCGAAGGCGCCAGCACCCGGGCCCCGGCACCTTGCCGGGGATGACGTCGGCATTGTCCGGCCGCGCGACTTCACCCACCCCGGGCCCTTCACGTTCAAGAGCGGCCAGACCATCCAGGGCTTCACGCTGCGGTACGAGACGTACGGCGCGCTGAACGCCACCCGCGACAACGCCGTCCTGGTCTGCCATGCGCTGAGCGGCGACCACCATTGCGCCGGCTGGCATTCCGAGTCCGACGGCAAGCCGGGATGGTGGAACAACCTCATCGGCCCGGGCAAGGCGGTCGACACCGGGCGGTTCTTCGTCGTGTGCGCCAACGTGCTCGGCGGGTGCCAGGGCTCGACGGGGCCCAGCTCCGCGGACCCGGCCACCGGGCGCCCGTACGGGACGAGGTTCCCGTTCGTGACGGTGCGCGACATGGTCATCGCGCAGAAGCTCCTGCTGGACCACCTGGGGGTCGCCGAGCTCCACGCGATCCTCGGCGGCTCCATGGGCGGGATGACGGCGATGCTCTTCGCGATCGAGTACCCGCAGTTCACGAGGCGCCAGATCATCATGGCCTCGACGGCGAACGAGAGCGCCCAGGCGATCGCCTTCAACGAGGTCGGCCGCCAGGCGATCATGCAGGATCCCGCATGGAACAACGGCGACTACCCGCGCGACGGAGGCCCGCGGGTGGGCCTCGCGATCGCCCGGATGATGGCCCACATCACCTACCTGTCCGACGCGGGGATGGACCGGAAGTTCGGCCGGCGCAAGCGCGAGTCCGCCGGGGGCGAGTCCTACACGTTCGACGCCCAGTTCGAGGTCGAGAGCTACCTGCGCCACCAGGGCCAGAGCTTCATCAACCGCTTCGACGCCAACTCCTACCTCTACATCACGAGGGCGATCGACCAGTTCGACCCGGCCCGGGCCTTCGGCTCGCTCGAGCAGGCGCTCGCCCCGGTCCAGGCCGAGTCCCTCGTCGTCGGCTTCACGAGCGACTGGCTGTTTCCGCCCGAGCAGAACCGGGCGATCGCGCTCGCGCTCCTGCGCGCCGGGAAGAGGGCAAGCTACGCCGAGCTGTCGACCGACCTCGGCCATGACTCGTTCCTCCTGGAGAGCACCGACCTCTACGCCCTCGTCAGGGGGTTCCTCGAGCGCTCGGAGGCCTACGCCGTCGACTTCGCAATCTGACCCGCCGCACACCCATGCAAAGGCACGTTGAAAAGCGGACGGTCGACATGCAGGTCATCGGCGAATGGGTCGAGCCGCACTCGCGCGTCCTGGACCTCGGCTGCGGCAAGGGAGAGCTGATGGACTACCTGGTTCAGGCGAAGCAGGTGTCGGCAACCGGCGTCGACCTGGACTTCGGGCGCATCTCGGCGTGCGTCGCGCGCGGGCTGAGCGCCTACCAGGGCGACATGACCGAGTTCATGAGGGCCTTCCCGGACCAGCACTTTGACCGGATCATCTGCTCGCGGACCGTCCACGAGCTCAACGACCCGGCCGGTGTGGTCCTCGAGGCGCTGCGTGTCGGCAGCGCGGTCACGGTGGGGTTCGTGAACCATGGCTTCTGGAAGAACCGCCTCGGCGCGCTCTTCCGCGGGCGGAAGGTGCGAAACGCGGTCTACACGACCGCCTGGCACGAGAGCCGCCCCGCGAATCCTCTCTCGATCGCGGACTTCGAGGACTTCTGCCGCGAGAAGTCGATCCGGATCGCGCGCCGCGCCCACCTGCTCGGCGACTGGCGCACCCCCTGCCGCCTGCTTCCGAACCTCCTCGCCGGGTACGCCCTCTACGACCTTGCCCGGGCGTGACGCCGCAGCAGCCGCGCGGCCTGGATGAGGCACACGCAGTCGCTGCCGTCCTCGGTGTGGAACCAGTGGGGTTCGAGGTGGCCGAACTCGCGCTCGAACGCGTCGCGCCCCCCGCCCACCTCGATCATGAGTATCCCGCGCGGCCTGAGGCGCCGCGCCGACTGGCGGACGAGCCTGCGGACGAGCCCGAGGCCGTCCGGGCCGCCGTCCAGGGCGAGGCGCGGCTCCCGGCGGAACTCCTCGGGGAGCGCGTCCACGTGCGCCGACGGCTCATACGGCGGGTTGCTTAGGATCACGTCGTAGCGGCCCGCCGGCGCCGAGGCGAACAGGTTGCTTCGCACCAGCCGGACGCGGTCGCCGAGGCGGTGCCGCCTGACGTTCGCTTGCGCGACCTCGAGGGCTCCCGGCGAGAGGTCGATCCCGTCCACGCGGGCCCCCTTGAAGTGCCGCGCGAGCAGGACGGCGAGGCATCCGGAGCCCGTGCACACGTCGGCCACCCGGGTGATCCGGGAAGGTTCCTGGATCCAGGGATCGACCTGCGTCGGCAGGATCTCGACGAAGTAGCTGCGCGGGATCAGGACGCGCTCATCGACGTGGAAGCGAAGGCCCCCGAGCCACGCCTCCCCGGTGATGTAGGCCGCCGGGACGCGGTCGACAAGACGCCTCCTGAAGACCTGCGCGATGGCCGCGGATTCCCCTGCCGACAGCCTCCGGGCAAGGACGGACGCGTGGCTGCCGAGGGGCAGCCCAAGCGTCCTCAATATCAGGTACAGGGCCTCGTCGCGGGCGTTGGTCGCCGTCTGGCCCAGCGCGGCGCCGTGGCCGCCGTACATCCGCACCGCCCGCGTGAGCCATTTGCCGAGGGTCACGTGCGGAAGATGAGGTGAAACGCGGTCGGGCTGATAAGCTGGCAGAGGATCGCGTAGGGGGCGCAGGCCTCCGCCACGAACCAGCCGATCAGGTTGCGGGTCACGCTGATGTTGATCACCAAAAGCAGGAGGAGGCCGCCCCACCGCGACAGGCCCAGGTAGGTCTCCTCGGACATCCCGATGAAGCGCCTGAGTATCGAGGCGCCGTCGAGCGGCGGGATGGGAATCAGGTTGAACACGGCGAGGCCGACGTTCATCACCACGAGCCCCTTCACCAGCTCGCCGAAGCGTGGCTGGCCGGCCACGACGAAGGAGCCGATCAGAATGGAGACCAGGGCCACGAGCAGATTGGCGGCCGGCCCCGCAAGGGTGGCGAGGATGTCGTCGCGCCAGGGGCGCCTGAAATTGGAGGGATTCGTCCTGACGGGCCTGCCCCACCCCATGAACGCGAACCCGCCGCCGAACACGAAGATGTTGATGAGCGGGATGAGGACGGTGCCTATCAGGTCCCAATGGGCGCGGGGATCGAGCGTCACCCGGCCGTCGGCGCGCGGGGTGTCGTCGCCCAGCAGGTCGGCCGCGAGGGCGTGGCCCCACTCGTGGATCGCGATGCTCGCAACAAGCAGGATGAAGATGATCAGGCCGCTGCGGAGGAATAGGGGGTCGAAATCCATGCGGCTCCTATTTCCCGGTGTCGGAATTCAGCCGGGCAGCCAGCTTCTGCCTCTGCTGGGCAAGCGCCGGATCCTTCACGGTATCAAGCACTTTGAGGGCATCGTCTTTCTTCCCCATGTCCAGGAGGACATTGACCTCATGCAGGCGCATCGTCTGGCGCTCCACCTCGGATTGCGCCTTCGCCTCTAGTCCCTCCCAGGCCCTGAGCGCGCCGGGCCAGTCGGGCTCCTGCATATCATAGAACGACTCGGCATAGCGGTAGGTGAATTCGATGCGGTCCGGGGCCAGTTCCGCGGCCTTCCTGAACGCCTCGTGCATCGAGTGGTCGATGGCGGCCCGGCTCCACTCGCCGCTCTTCAGGAAGTCGTCCCGGGCCTCGCAAAGCAGCCTGCCGAGCTGGTAGTGATAGAGCGGCTCAGTGGGTTCGAGGTCGATTGCGGACAGGAAATAATTGAGCGCCTCTATCGGCTTGCCCTCCTCGGCGAGGTAGTTCCCGAGCTCGTTCTTGACCAGGGGAATATTCGGATCCAACTGGTTGGCCCTCAATAGGATCTCCACGGCCCTCTTTCGAACGCCGATCTTCCAGAGCATATACCCGTACGATGCGTAGCCGGCGGCGAAATCCGGATTGTCGCGCAGGAGCGAGTCGTATTCGCGGGTCAGCTGCTCGGCCTGCGTCTTGAAGCTAGCCTCGTCCAGCTGCTTGCCCTGCGCGACCGCGTCCGCAAACAGGATCTTTTGGTGCTCGGCGATGTCCTTGAGCCGGTGCTCCGCCATCGTTTCCGCCGGAGCCGGGGTCGCGGGCGTGCCGGCCCTCGCGCAGATCGCGAGGAGGGCGGCAAGAACAGCGCAAATCAGCTTTGGTCGAAGGAGCATGGGATGCCGGGGGAACACCGTGGACAGCGGGACACCCGCAGCGTTCAAAAAATCTGCCCGCTGAGGGTCGGCCAAGGCGACATTAATTGCACTATAGGCTTTAGAACCGCGCCGGTTGTCCCCACAATAACCCCCTTACATGGGTCAGGCCATCCGTTCCGTATCACAGAACCCATTTGGGACCTACCTCCCGCCGGATGTGCTCGGCGCGGCGGTTGACCGGTTCAACGACATCGTGATGGTCACCGAGTCCTACCCCATCGAGGAACCCGGGCCTAGGGTGCTTTTCGTGAACCCGGCCTTCGAGAAGGTCACGGGATACCGGGTGGAGGAGGTGCTGGGCCGCTCGCCCCGCTTCATGCAGGGGCCGGGCACCTCGCACGACGAGATCCTCCGGATCGAGGCCGCCCTGCGCGCGCGCAAGCCCGTTCGGGCCGAGCTGCTTAACTACAAGAAGGACGGCACGGCCTTCTGGGTGGAGATTGAGGCCAACACGACGGTGAGCCCGACCACCGGGACCGAATACTTCGTGTTCATCGAAAGGGACATCACGGATCGCAAGAGGATCGAGGCGGCAAGGCGCGAGCAGGAGCGCTCGATAGGCACGCTGTTCAGCAACCTGCCCGGGATGGCCTACCGGTGCCTCAACGACGGTTCCTGGACGATGGAGTTCGTCAGCGCGGGCTGCCGCGAGCTGACCGGCTACGAGCCCGAGGCGCTCATCGGCAACCGGCTGACGAGCTTTGAGGAGATCATCGAGGCCGACGACAGGAAGGCGGTGCGCGAGATCGTGTCCCGCGCCCTCGAGAAGGGCGAGGCGTTCGAGCTGAACTACAGGATCCGCACGCGCGAGGGCGGGATCAAGTGGGTGTGGGAGCGCGGACGGGCCGTCCCCGGGCCCGACGGCCCCGTGGGGGCGCTGGAGGGGTTCATCACCGACATAACGGAGCGCAAGCAGCTCGAGTCCCAGCTGCTCCAGAACCAGCGCCTCGAAAGCATCGGGACGCTGGCGGGCGGGATCGCGCACGACCTGAACAACGTCTTCGCGCCGATCATGATGGCGGGCGACCTCCTGGTGGACAAGGTCGCGGACAAGGATTCCTCCCAGCTCCTCGAGGTCGTCTCAGCCAGCGCGCGCCGCGGCGCGGAGCTCGTCCGCCAGATACTCCTCTTTGCGCGCGGGATGGAGGGTCCGCGGATCGCGGTGCAACCGTCCGCGCTGTTCGCCGACATCAAGACCTTCCTCGACAGCACGCTTCCGAAGTCGATCCGCGTCAACTTCGAGATCGCGCCCGGCGTGTCGGCTATCTCCGGGGACCCCGTGCAGCTCCACCAGATGCTCCTCAATTTCTCGGTCAATGCGATGGACGCCATGCCCTCGGGAGGCAGGCTCGCGATATCGGCGACGCCGGTCACCGTGCCCGCCTCGTCCCCGCGGCCCCACCCGGACGCGGTGCCGGGGGCCTTTGTCCGCATAGACATCTCGGACACCGGCTGCGGAATCCCCGACATCCTCAAGGGCCAGATATTCGACCCGTTCTTCACGACCAAGGGCGTCGGGCGCGGGAGCGGGCTCGGGCTCTCCACGGCCCGCTCCATCGTCAAGGCCCACTGCGGATTCATCACGTTCGTCTCGACCGAGGGAATCGGCACGACGTTCTCCATCTTCCTTCCCACCGCCGACGCGGCGCTCCCGCCCACCGTCCGCAGCGACACCTCAAAGCCGGTCGCGACCCCGATTCCCCACGGAAAGGGCGAGAACATCCTCGTCGTCGATGACGAGGAGTCGGTGCGGCTCATCATGCGCAGCACGCTCGAGAGCTTCGGGTTCCGAGCCGTGTGCGCGGCGGACGGCGCCGAGGCCGTGGGGCTCTTCAGGAGCGCGCCCGCGCTCTTCTCCATGGCCATCGTCGACATGCAGATGCCCGGGCTTGACGGGGGGAGGACCATCGTCGCGCTGCGCCACATGCGGCCGGACCTCCCGATCATCGGCGCCAGCGGGCTCGCCACCAGCCAGAACCGGGAGCAGGCGGCGGAGAACGGCGTCAGGCACTTTCTCGACAAGCCCTTCAGCGTCGAGACCCTGATCCGCACGGTTCACGCCGCGCTGTCCAGGGCGCAGTCGTGAACCTGCTCGACCGGCACATCTTCAGGAGCATCCTCACGACGGCGCTGGCGGCCGTTGCCCTGTTCGCGTTCGTGCTCACGACCGGGAACATCATCCGCGACCTGCTCGGCCCCCTGCTTTCCGGCCAGCTGCCGCTGGTGTCGTTCGGGAGGCTCGTGCTGCTCCTGATACCCTTTGTCGTCTCCTACGCGCTTCCCCTCGGGATGCTGACCGGCGTCCTCCTCACGCTCGGGCGGATGTCATCCGACAGCGAGATCACGGCGATGCGCGCCGCGGGGATCAGCGTGACGAGGTTGGCCAGGCCCGCGCTGATCCTCGGCGTCCTGGGCGTCGCGCTCGGCCTGAGGATCAACTTCGCGTCGATGCCCTGGGCGCGCGTGCAGTACCACCGGGAGCTGGCCACCGCCGTGCGCGCCAATCCGCTCAGCTACATAAGGCAGAAGACGTTCATCAGGGATTTCCCGGACTGCGTGATCTACGTCGGGTCGATGGACGCGGGGTCGAAGGAGGGGTCGGACCTGCGCGACGTCTGGTTCTGGCAGCTCGATTCACAGCGCCGGGTGTTCCGGTTCATCCGCGCGCAGTCGGGGCACGTGGAGTATGACGAGGCGGCGAACGAGTTCATCGTCACGCTCGCGAACGCGCAGGAGCAGGAGCACGACCGCAGGGCCCCCGAGGATTTCTCCCAGGCGCTCAGGGCCCCCACGGCCGGGCGGGTTGACCCGATCCGGCTGTCCCTGGCGAGGTACTTCGGGGTCGAATCCGTCCACCAGAAGCTGCAGTGGATGACCTACGCCGAGCTCACGGCCGAGAAGGCCAGGCTCGAGCGCGAGCCCGTCCCGCCGGACGGGGCGAGGCAGCGCGAGCGCGACATCATGAAGGTCAAGCTCACGATCCAGGACAAGATCAACATGGCGCTCGCCATCTTCACGTTTGCGTTCGCGGGCGTGCCGCTCGGGATCAAGGTCTCGCGGCGCGAGACGAGCGCGAACCTGGGGGTGGCCGTGCTCCTCGCGCTCGCGTACTATTTTCTCATCGTCGTGGTCGGATGGATGGACCAGCACCCCGAGTACCACCCCGACCTCCTGCTCTGGGTACCAAACCTTGTCTTCCTAGTGTTGGGCCTGTGGCTTCTCAGGCGCCTGGACCGGGCGTAAGAGGATCTTGTCCATCCTGACTACGGGCAGCGCGAGCCCGTCCGCCATCGGCACGTCAAAGCGCTCGGACGCACCGTACCCGAACGACGCGTAGAGAGGCTCGCCGGCCAGCGTCGACACGATGGTGACGCTGCGGAACCCGGCCGCTGACATCGCCATTTCGCACGCGGCCATGATGCTGCCGCCAATCCCCAGCCGCGCCCAGCCGGGGTGAACGAAGAACGCCCGGATGCGCGCGGGTTCAGTCTGCGGATCGAGCTCCCGGTCCTCGCCAATCCGCCCCCCATCGCCCCCGAACAGCGAGGCTCGTCGGCTCCATCCCCCGCAGCCGATGATTTGTCCCTCGTGCTCGACGACAAAAAAGGTCCCGTCACGCACGAGCTGGCGGTCGACGCCAAACACGCTCCCGATGGCCGCCTCAATCTGAATAGGCGAGTAATAGGGAGACTGCAACGTCCTGACCGAGAGCGGTATAAGCGCCTCCAGCGCAGGTATGTCCCCCTCCCGCGCCCTGCGCGGCTTCCAAATCCCCCGGACTCGCGGGGACCCGTCCGCAGGTCGCGCGCCTTCCATGCGCGTCAGCCGTTTCCCGCGCCGGCAGCCTGCGTCGCGACCAGCCCGCTCCGCCCGTCGATGGCGGCCATCACCTGGTCGCAGACAGGCACCGACGCCCTGTTTGCAAGGATCCGCCTTGCCTCGCCGTCAAGCCGGACGAACTCGACCCCGGACTTCCGGCACGCGACGAGCAGCTCGCGGAATATCGCGCGGCGGCCCATGCCCTCGATCTCCGCATGAAGGGTGAACACGTTGAGCCGGTCCGCCCTGAGCAGCGAGACAAGGTGCCCGGCTATCGCCGAATCCGGGTATTCGGGCCTTCCCATGAGCTCGTCGAGCGTCGGCAGCGTGCTCGGGATCTCCAGCGTACGGAACACGGTGCCGCCGATCCTCGGGAAGAAAGGGTGCGCCCCGCGCGTGTCGCTGGAGTACAGCAGCCCCGCCTCGTCGTAGACCTCCCGGCTGTTCGAGCTGCTCTGCCAACCCGCGGCGCCGGCCGTGCGCGCCTCCTCCCCGAATATCCGCAGGAACTCGGCCCGGGCGGCGACGAACTCGGCCCGGACCGCGCCAAGGTCCATGCGGTGAAGGTAATCCTGCCAGCGGTAGTGGCTGTAGCAATGGATGCCGACCTCGAAGCCGGCCGCGCGCACCGAGCGCATGGCCGCCGTGTTCCGGCGCCCGATGTGCGGCGCGGGCAGCAGGGTCCCGTTCAGGAGCGTCCTGATCCCGTACAGCCGGACGACGCTCGTCCGGCTCACCTTGCTGAAGAATCCCGGCCTCAGGACCCGGGTGATCGCCCTCCCGGTCTGGTCGGGTCCCAGCGAGAACAGGAAACAGGCGGCCGCTCCGAACTCGGCGCAGTCGGCGGCGAGATTCGGGATCCCGATGCGCGTCCCGCGGTCCGTGTCGGCGTCAACCTTCAGCGCAAGTCGGACCGGCATGGCCTCAATCCAGCTTATAGTCCTTGTGGGCCAGGTGATAGTCGAGCGTGAGCCTTATCGCAGTCTTGAGGTCCACCTTCGGCCGCCAGCCGAGCTGCTTCCTGATCGCCGCGACGGAGGGCACCCGCCGCTGAATGTCCTGGTAATACTTGCCGAAGTACTTGCCCGAGGAGACGACGACCGTCCTCGCCTTCGCAGCCTGGGTGCGGTACTCCGGGAAGTCCCTGAAGGCGGCGATGATGAGCTTGGCGAGCTGCGCGACGCTCACGTTGTTGCCGGGATTGCCGATGTTGAAGATCTGCCGGGAGGCCCTTCCTCCCTTGTTCTCGATTATGCGCAGCAGCGCATCGACCCCGTCGTCGATGAACGTGAACGACCTGCCCTGCCTGCCGCCGTCGACAAGCTGGAGCGGCTTCTCAAAGATCACGTTGGAGATGAACTGCGTGAAGAGCCGCGAGCTCCCCTCCTTCGGCTCCATGACGTCGTCGAGCTTCGGGCCGATCCAGTTGAAGGGCCGGAAAAGCGTGTAGTCCACGCCGTCGCGCACGCCGTAGGCGTAGATCACGCGGTCGAGGAGCTGCTTCGAGCAGGCGTAGATCCAGCGCTGGCGCCCGATCGGCCCGTACACGAGCGGGCTCGTCTCCTCGTCGAGCTCGGGGTCCGGGCACATCCCGTAGACCTCCGAGGTGGACGGGAAAATGATCCGCTTTCGGTACTTGGCGCACTTGCGGACGATCTCGAGGTTGGCCTCAAAATCGAGCTCGAAGACCCTCAGGGGGTCCTTCACGTACTGCACCGGGTTCGCGATCGCGACCAGGGGAAGCACCGCGTCGCACTTCTTGACGTGATACTCGATCCACTCGCGGGAGATCGTGATGTCCCCCTCGACGAACTTGAACCGCGGATGCCCGAGGCAGTCCCCCAGCTTGTGGTCGCCAACGTCCATGCCGTAGACCTCCCAGTCCTTCTTCTTCAGGATGGCGTGGGTGAGGGAGCTGCCGATGAAGCCGTTGGCACCGAGGATGAGGACGCGAAGGGGCATGGGTGTGGGACCCCGATTAACCACGAAATTCCCCAAATGACACGAAAGAACATCGCGTCGTCGGGCCACAAAAAGGCCCGCGCCCTGGCAGGGGCGCGGGCCGGCGGACGGCGGAACTCAGAACAAAATGCCGGTTTCCAGCGCGAAGCGGGTCTGCGAGGTGCTCGTCCCACTCGTGCCAAAGGCCGCTCCGGGCGTCGTGGAGGACGCCCCGACGAACGAGACCTCGCCGCGCACGAAGAGCACGCCCACCTGGTAGGTCGGCGTGAAGGTAAAGGACCACGCCTTGCTTCCCGGGCCGTAGAGGAGGTTGGCCGAGCCGTCCGACACGCTGCCCGAGGACGAGATGTCCTCGACGCGGGCGGAGAGGTTCCATGACGTGTTCGGCACCGCGTAGTTGACCAGGAGGCCGAATCCCGTCGAGGAAGTGGCCTTTACGCCAATGGCCGCCGCATTGCCCGTTTCGGCATACTGGAAATAGGCCTGGGCGATCCAGGCCCCGGAGGTGCATTGATAGATGATATTATAGAGCTGCGTGTCGTTGTTCTGGACCTCGGGCGTTGCGGAGGTGCCGTAGTCTGTTGTGCCGAAATTCGCGCCCGCGATGAACGCGAGCGTGTTAGAGGAGTTTATCGTCCAGGACACCAGGCCCGAGCCCCAGTTGAAGCGATTGGAGTAGAAGCCGTCGTTCCACGAGGCGCTGATGGTGACAGGGCCGGCGGTGTAGTTCGCCTGCACGCCGCGGCTGATGAGCGGCTCCTGGTTCCAGAGGAGCCCCCGCGAGATGTTCATGTTCTCGTAGGTGAA
>CAYVKH010000037.1:0-30135 GCA_964451965.1 uncultured Opitutaceae bacterium | reverse complement strand
AGCTCTGCGACCTGAAGCGCGTCCGCCACAAGATCATCGGCAAGCTCTCGAAGGGGTTCCGCCAGCGCGTCGGGATTGCCGAGTCGGTGCTGGCCGAGCCCCCCGTCATCATCATGGACGAGCCGACGATCGGCCTCGACCCGCACCAGATCCTGATCGTGCGAGACCTGATCGCCAGCCTGCGCGGCCGCATGACCGTCCTGATCTCGAGCCACATCCTCCCCGAGATCGAGATGACATGCGACCGGGTGCTCATCATCAACCAGGGCAGGATCGTGGCCCAGGGTACCCCGGCCGACCTTCGCCGCGAGGTGCTCGGGCAGTCCGCCTACGAGATCGAGGCCGCGGGCTCCCTCGGTTCCCTGCCGTTCCTGCTCGGGTCGATCGACCCCGGGCTCTCCGTGGCCTCGGAGGGGCCGGCGGACGCCCAGGGATTCCGGACGATCAGGCTGACGACGCTCAACCTCGAGGACGCCGGCGAGGCGATCCTGCGGACATGCCTATCCGAGGGGCTGCGCGTCCGCGCGCTCAGCAGGGCGCACCCCACCCTTGAGGACGTCTTCCTCGCGGCGACGCGGCGCAGCTGGGACGCGGTGGCGGAGGACCCGGCCAACGGAGGGCCCAAATGAAGCATTTCTTCACGATCCTCGGCCACGAGGTCCGCATGCTGCTCGTCAGCCCGAGCACCT
This sequence comes from uncultured Opitutaceae bacterium, assembly GCA_964451965.1. Classification (GTDB taxonomy): domain Bacteria; phylum Verrucomicrobiota; class Verrucomicrobiia; order Opitutales; family Opitutaceae; genus Palsa-1447. The sequence goes on along the minus strand of CAYVKH010000037.1, from coordinate 29,446 downwards.
ACATCGCGGCGGTCGCCTTCTTCCTGCTGATGGGCTTCACGTTCACGACGATCCTCGAGCAGTACAGCAAGGCGCCGCAGGACATCTCCCCCGCGGCCGCCTTCTTCGAGCTGTACTGGTTCCCGGTGCTCTTCATGGTCCCGCTGCTCACGATGAAGTGCCTGGCCGAGGAGCGGCGGCTCGGGACGATTGAGACCCTCCTCACCTCGCCCGTCACCACGGTCGAGGTGGTGCTCGGCAAGTACGCCGCGGCCTACCTCCTCTACATCCTCTTCTGGGCCTTTTCCTCGGGGTTCTTCCTCATCCTGAAGCGTTTCGCTGGGGACGCCCACCTGATCGACCCGGGCCCCATCTTCGGCGGCTATCTCTTCATCACGATATCGGGCCTCTTCTTCATCGCGATCGGGGTCTTCGCGAGCTCGCTCTCGCGCAACCAGTCGGTCGCGGGCATCATCTGCGTGGTCATGCTGGTCGGGTTCATCCTCGGCGGCCAGTACCTCGCCAACGTCTCGTGGCTCGAGCGCGAGGCCCTGGCGCCGCTGAAGGACGCGGTGAACTACGCGCAGATCGCCCAGCACCGCGAGGATTTCACAAGGGGGGTCGTGGACACCCGCGAGCTGCTGTTCTACGTAAGCGGAACCGTCCTGGCCCTGATCTTCAGCATCCTCAGCGTCGAGGCGAAGCTCCTCCACAGCTAGCATCGAGCCCGCACCCCGTGATCGACAGCTTCAGAGCCGCCCGATGGATCCGAACCCTGAACCTGGTTCTCCAGGCCGTGCTGTTCCTGACGTTCGTGGGAGGGCTGAACTACCTGGCCCGGAGCCATTCGTGGCGCTTCGACATCACCCGGTACCGCCGCTTCTCGCTCACGGCCGAGACCCTCGCGTACCTGCATGAGCTCTCGCTCCCCGTGCACGTCGTGGTCACCTCGAACGGCGAGCAGGCGGACGATCCTCAGATCAAGGGGCTGCTGAGGGAGTATGTCTACGCGACGGAGGCGAACCCGGCCGGCCGGATCACCGTCGAATACGTCGACCTCTACCAGGACCGGCGCAAGACCGAGAAGTACGGGATCGAGGACCCCGGCATGGTCCTGCTGGTGTGCGGGGACAAGAGGCGCGTCCTCACCCCGTCCAACCTGTACCGGGTCGAGAACAAGGCCATGAAGGATTTCGTCGGCGAGCAGGCGGTGACGGCAGCGATCCTCGACGTCTCGAACCCCGACCGGAAGAAGGTCTATTTCCTCGTGGGACACGGCGAGCTGCGGCCGGACGACGTCGATCCCTCCCGGGGCCTCTCGATGGCCCGCGACCAGCTGCGCCTTCGGAACTACGACGTCGAGACGCTCGACATCGTCACCGCGCGGAAGATCCCCGCCGATGCCGCCCTCCTCATAAGCGTCTCCCCGCAGGACCCGTTCAACCCCTTCGACCAGGAGCTGCTGCGCCAGTACCTGGGGGCGGGGGCCGGCAGGCTCATCCTCTTCCTGGCGCCGAACTCGCGCCCGGGCCTCAACGACCTGCTCATCGACGACTGGGGCGTCCTGGTGGACGACGACATGATCCTCGACCTGGCCTCCGACAGTTTGACGGAGGACGGCGACCTCATCATCCGGGCCTACACGCCGCATCCGATCACCCAGATCCTGGTCGACTACAAGAAGGAGCTGAGGATCGGCCTGGCGCGCAGCGTCAGGCCGCTTCCGGGCCGCCCCGCGGCGGCCGGGCTGACGGTCGTCACGCTGGCGGCGTCCTCGACGTCGGCGTGGGGCGAGGTCGGGTACGCCCAGCGCGGGATCCAGACGACCTTCACGCCGGGGGTGGACATAAAGGGCCTGCCCCAGATGGAGCCCCCGAACCGCCTCGGCGTCGCCGTCGCCTCGGAACGGGTTCCCGTCCGCGGCGACCTGCCCTTCAGCGTGCCCGGCGGAAAGCTCGTTGTGATCGGGACGGGCGACATGATTTCGAACGCGCGGATAACGAACACGGGGGCCGAGGAGTTCTTCCTCGACGCCGTCAACTGGACGATCGGGCGCGACGTGGCCCTCAACGTCCCCGCCCGCCCGATCGAGCGCTTCTCGCTCTCGCTCAGTGCGGGGCAGCTGGCGCGCCTGCGCTACACCCTGATGCTCGCGCTTCCCGGCATTGCCGCGCTCCTCGGCATCGCCGTATACTGGGCCCGGCGAACCTAGAAGCCGAGCCGATCCTTTCCAGACCCTCCGAAATGCGCTCCAAAGTCACACTCGTCCTCCTGTTCCTGAACGTCGCCCTGTTCTTCTTCATCTTCTACTTCGAGCGGGACTGGCGGATCGAGAGGGCGTCCCAGGAGGCGCGGCGAAGGGTCCTCGGCCCGGAGGCCTCGAGCATCCGGAGCCTCGACGTTACCGGCGCGTCCCCCGGCTCGAGTTTCAGCCTGGAGCGCAGGGGCGACGCCTGGTTCCTGACAAGGCCCGTCGAATGGCCCGCGAACCCCAACGCGGTCAGCCGCATCCTCAACGAGCTCCAGTTCCTGGAGCACCTGACGAGCTTCAGCACGCGCGACCTGGAGAAGAACGGCCAGAAGCTCGCGGACTACGGCCTGGACCAGCCGCGCCTGACCCTCTCCTTCAGCTCCGGGGACGAGGCCTCTGCCGGGTCGCCGGCGGGGCGCACGACCGTCCTCCGGATCGGGGACACGACGAAGGTCGGGGACCACCTCTACCTGCTGTCGTCGGACGGCGAGAAGATCCACGTCGTCGGCCGGTCCCTCGCCGACAGCCTCTCGATACCGTTCGACCAGCTGCGCTCGGACGTGATCTTCACGATCCAGGTCTTCGAGGCCCAGTCGCTCAACCTCCAGACGGCGGCCCCCTCCAGCGTCCGGGTCAGACTGGACCGGGACCGCCAGAGCGGCCGCTGGCTGTTCAGGACGCCGGTCAACGCGAGGGCGGGGAAGAACGCGACCGAGCTGGCGATCAACGCGCTCGACGCGCTCCGCATCAAGTCCTTCGTCCTGCAGAACCCGCCGGCCACCGCGCCCTCCGCGGCGCCGCTGCTGCGCGTCACGATCGAGGGCAACAACCGCCACGAGACGCTCTTCGTGGGGGCCCGCTCCGGGGCCGACGACGACTATCTCGCCCAGCTGGAGGACCGGCGCGCCGAATTCACGGTCTCGATTCCCCCGACGCTCATGGAGACGCTCAAGAACGCCGCGGACGACCTCAGGGACCGCCACATCCTGGACTTTGACCCGAGCGCGGTCACCTCGGTGGCGCTCTCGGCAGTCAACCAGCCCGAGCTCGCGCTCCAGCGCCTCGAGTCCGCGGCCGGCGGCCACGGCGCGGACTGGCAGATCATCCGCCGGGGCGGCGGGGCGCAGGCGTCGCAGGCGCTCGCGGCGGACTCGGCCGCCGTGCAGCGCCTCCTCGACCAGCTCGAGACCCTGAGCGCCCTGCGCTTCCAGAGCGACGCGCCCACGAACGCCGACATCGAGGACTGGGGCTTCAACCGGCCCGAGCGCGAGGTCACGCTGACCCTCGGGGGCACGCCTCCCACGCAGGTAACGCTCCAGATCGGCCTTCCGACGAAGCGGGAGAACGTCGCGTACGCACGCATCGCCGGCCTGCCCACCGTCTACGCCGTGGAGCCCGACATCCTCCGGGACACGAGCGCGTCGCCGCTCGCCTGGCGCGAGCGGCTGCTGAGCTCCCTTCCCGCGTCGGCCCGCATAACCTCCCTGACGCTCTCCAACGCGGGCGACAGCTCGGTCATCTACTCCCACAAGCTCGCGGACGGCGAGGAGTGGGACGCCGCCCTCGCGGCGGAGACCGCCCCGCGCAGGGAGGCGATCACGACCCTGCTCGCCCAGCTGCGCACCCTGCGCGCGGCCAGCTTCGTGCAGGACGGATTCCCGGACAAGGTGTTCGCCGCCGGCGAGGTCCGCTCGTGGAAGTACCGCCTGGACGCGGCCGTCTCGCTTCCCGGGGGGGCCGGCTCCTGGCAGGTGAACACCATGACCCTGTGGTTCGCGGAGCGGACCGGGGGCGCGGAGCAACTCGCCGGCTCGAAGGATTTCGGGGCGGTCTTCACGATCGAACAGCCGCTGCTCGACGCCCTGTTCAGGCTGACGCAGCCCTGACCGGATGCGAGATGGAATACTAAGGCCCTGCCTAGCGGGCGCCCGCGTGTGCGCCACGTGCCTCGCCACGCTCGCCGTGTGGTCGACGTGGCTCGTCCTGTTGCTGCTGCTCTTCTTCCAGGCCTACATCGCCTCGGTGAACGAGCTCCCGGTCCCGCGGTTCCTCCTGCACGCGATCGAGAACCACCTCGCCGAGTCCGGGCTCTCCGTGCGATTCGGGCGCGCCGTATTCGACCCGTCGGGACGGGTGCTGCTGCAGAAGGCCCGCTTCAAGCTGGCGTCGTTCTCCGAGCCCGTTGTCACCGCCGACGCGATCTACATCCGGCTGGACCCGGTGGCGCTCCTCGGGAGGCGCTTCGAGGCCAGGGAGATCCGCGCCACGGGGGCGAACCTCTTCATCCCCGCCATGCTCTCGGCCTCGGGGCGCCCGGAGACGATCGTGCAGGATTTGGACGCAGGGTTCTCGATCACCTCGAGGGGCGACGAGTTCTCGGTCGACTACCTGAGCTGCCGGCTCGGGGGCGTGTCCGTCACGGCCCGCGGCCAGATCAACGCCGGCACCGTCGCCCGCAACGGCGCACAGGCCGCATCCCTCCCGCTCACCGAGTTCGTGGCAAGGAACTACGTGGCCCTGAGCCGGGAGTTCTCCCGGGCGGAGGTGCAGATGGCCGGCCTCGACGGCGCGGTCCTGACGGCCCTCCTGACCCCGTCGGACACGCGCGGCGCGATCGTGACCGCCGAGCTGTCCGCCGCGGGCCTGAGCATGACCGAGCCCGTGGCGCTCGAGGCCAGGGGAATCCACGCCTCGTGCCGGTTCCCGCTGCTGGGCGGCGCCCCCCTCATGACCTCGGCGGTGGCCAGCGCCGAGAGCCTGCACCTCGGCCCCAGGCTCGAGGTGTCCGGCCTGCGCGCCCGGACGCGCGGGATCCTCAAGGTCGACACGCTGAAATTCAGCCCGAGGCTGTTTGAGCTCACCGCCGGATCCGCCTCGTTCGACGGCACTCCGCTCGCGGCGCCCGTGGCGACCATCGTCCCCGGGAGCGGGAGCACGGCGGCCGCCGAGGTCTCCGCGGTGCTCTTCGGCCTCCCGGCCTGGGCCCGCGGCAGCGTCGACCTAGAGTCCAAGTCGGCCGACGTCTCGTTCGAAGGGTCGGTCGCGCCCGGCGTGCTCGGCCCGGTGGCCGAGCGCACCCGCTTTGACATCCGCCGATTCGTCGAGCTGCACGAGCCCGTCGCCGCGGCGGGAAGCGTCCGCTTCTCGCCGGGATGGAAGTTCTCGGACGTCACGGCCCGCGTCGACGCCCACGATTTTGTCGCCTACCATGTGAAGTTCGACGCGGCGCGCGGCGTCGTGACCTTTGACGGGACCCATTTCGCCGCGCGCGAGGCGACGGCCGTGAGCGGCGACAACATGGCGCAGGGCTCGTACGAGCAGGACTTCTCGACGAAGGAGTTCCGCTACCTGCTGGCGGGCCGGCTCAGGCCCCTGGACATATCGGCCTGGTTCCTGGGCGACTGGTGGACCAACATCTTCAAGCACTTCGAGTTCCCGAGGCGGCCCCCCGACGCTACGATCGACGTGCGCGGCCGGTACGCGCACGCCAGGGCCTTCCAGGTCTACGGCTATGCCGACTCGAAGGAGCCGGTGATCCGGGGCGTGCCCTTCGACTCCGTCCGGACGCTCCTGTTCGTCGACCAGTCCGCGTGCGACGGGCTCGACGTCCAGCTCTCCAGCGGGGGCGGAAGCGCGCATGGCTCGTTCAAGCTGGCGACCGAGCCCGCGGGCGGGGCATGGAGCGGGCTGGACATCGACGTGACCTCCGCGATCTACCCGACACCCCTCGGGAAACTGCTTCCCCCCGACGGCGCGGCGGCCGTCGCCGCGTTCTCGTTCGACAAGCCGCCCGCCATCGCCGTCCGCGGGCACTTCGACGGGCCCGCGGGGGCGAGCGTCCGGCACAAGGCGCTCCACGCCGACGTCCGGACGGACGGGGGCTTCCGCGTCCACGGGGTCGCCTTCGACAGGGGCTCGTTCAAGCTGGACCTGAGCGACGACGAAATCGACATCGCCAACGTCGATGCGGGCTTTGCGGGCGGCGTCGTGTCGGGGACCGCCCATGTGAGCGGGACGGGCGCCGAGAAGCGGCTCCGGTTCAAGGGGACGCTGGCGGGCGCAAGCCTGGGACAGGCGGCCGGGGCGGCCGAAGGCTACGTCGTCGGGCGCGCGCCGGGGAGCTCCACCGCGCTGGAGACGTTCGCCAAGGACAAGTCCGGCGTGAGGCTCGACCTGAGCGCCACCGCCCAGGGGCGGCCGGGGGAGCTCGGCACCTTCGTGGGCGACGGCAATTTCCAGATCCAGGGAGCAAATCTCGGCGAGCTCTCGCTCCTCGGGGGCCTCTCCAAGGTCCTGAAGTTTCCCGAGCTGCGGTTCACGCAGGCCAGGGCCTCGTTCAAGATCGAGAACTCCTCGCTCAACTTCCCCGACCTGAGCGTGATCGGGGCGAACTCGGCGATCCAGGCAAAGGGGACGTATGGCATCGACCGCCGGTGGCTCGACTTCTCGGCCACCATCTACCCCTTCATGGAGAGCAGGTCGCTGCTGCAGATCATCAACGCGATCTCGGCGCCGATCTCCGCCGTGTTTCGCGTGAGGCTGACCGGAAGCATCGACAAGCCCTCCTGGCGGCTGGCCTACAGCCCCCTCAACCTCCTGCGCGAGGACGACTCGAAGCCGGAGGCGCCAGACAAGCCGGCTGCGCCGACCCCGCTGGCCAATCCCTCTCGCTGACAGGAGGATGGGTGGCCCTCGGCCCCGGGCCGCACCGTGTGTTTGCGTAAAGCCCGGGGTGCGAAACACATTGCCCCGACTAGACCGAAGCGCTTAATTCACCCGGGCCGCATGGACCACGTCAACACATTGCCCCGCCGAACCTGGACCGAGCGGGCGTCGCTCGCGCTCGCCGTGGTCCTTCTTGTGATCGGCGTCACCACGCCCCTGGGCTGGCTCCTGCACATTGACCGGCTGGTCATGCCGATCGAGCACAAGGCGCCGATAATGTTCAACGAGGGCCTGTGCTTCCTCGCGATCGGGTTGGCGCTCCTCGGGCGCGAGCTCGGCCACAGGAGGGCGGTCTGGGCGGGGCTGGTGCCGGCGCTGATCGGCGCCCTGACGGCGTACGAGGGATTCTCCGGGGTCGACCTGAGGATCGACGAGATATTCGCGCGCGACGCCCTCTTCATCGACACGAGCCAGCCCGGCCGCGGCTCGATCATGGCGGCGGGCTGCATCCTGGTCGCGGGTCTCACCATCTTCTGGAAGATTTGGGAGAGGCGCGCGCGCGAGCGCCTCTTCGCGGAGGCGGTGTCCGGGTCGGTGCTCGCCTCCGTCGGGTTCTCGACGCTGCTCGGCTACGCGTTCGACCTGCCCGCCGTCTACAACTGGGGCACGAACGCGGCCACGTCGGCCGTGACGGCGGCCGCGCTGCTCCTGGCCGGCGCGGCGCTTCTGGTGCTTGCATGGAGGGCCAGCATGAAGGAGGAGGGAGGGCCTCCCGCGTGGCTGCCTATGCCCGCGGTGATCGGGAGCCTCACCCTGACCCTGATCTTCTGGATCGGGCTGCAGGAGCGGGAGACGGCCTACCTCGAGGCGAAGACCTACAGCGAGATCGACCAGATCTCGGCCATGATCAAGTCCAGCCTCGACCAGCAGACCAACCTCGTGGACCGGCTGGCCCGCAACGGGACCGACAACCCGGACGCGAACATCGTCGCCTGGCAGACGGACGCGGCCGCGCTGTTCGACGACTCCAAGGGCCTTGGCTGCGTGTCGATCTCCCTGATCGACGCCGTAGGCTCGAAGCGGCTGACCCGCTGGGTCTATCCGACCCAGGACAACGTGGGCCTCATCGGATTCGACCATTCGTCGGAACCGAGGAGACGCGAGGCCATCGAGGCTGCGCGCGCCAAGAACGCCCCGGAGCTCTCAACGTTCACGGACACCGGCGGGAAGAAGAACCCGGGCTTCGTGATCTACGCGCCCATTGGCAGGAACGGGAGCCCGAGCCACTATGTGGCCGCGGAATACCTCTACGCCAGGTTCTTCGGGACGGTCTACAAACAGCTCAACCTCGCCGGCCACTACACCCTGACCATCACCGTGGGCGGGACCCAGGCGTACAGCTCGGCGCTCTCGGAGACCGAGAGCGCGATCCAGCCGAGCGAGGTGGCCCTCTCGAACCTCTTCGACCAGCGCATAAAGCTCCGCCTTGCCCCCACCCCGGAGCTGGTCACGGCCGACAAGCGCTACCTGCCCGAGATGGCTCTCGGCGGCGGGCTGGCGATCACCCTTCTCCTCGGGTTCATCCTCCACTTCGCGCGGCGCGCGCGCTCCGGCCAGTACCTCTCCGAGCTCTCCAACAAGAGGCTGGTGGCGGAGAACGAGGAGCGGCGCAGGATCGAGGCGAGGCTCAAGGTGTCCGACGAGCGCCTGAGGCTCGCCCTGGACTCCACCCAGATCGGGATTCTCGAGTGGAACGTGCCCAAGGGCCACGTCTACTACAGTCCGGGCCTCTGGGGGCTGCTCGGCTACGAGCACGCCCGGATGCCGTCCACCCTCGAGGTGTGGCAGTCCCTCATCCATCCGGAGGACCTCCCGCTCTACAGGAAGCGCACCGAGTCCCAGCTGAACGGCATCGCCTCATTCATCGACCCCGAATACCGGGTCCGCGCGAGGAACGGCGACTGGCGCTGGGTCTATGTCCGCTCGAAGTCGGTCCTCGCCGGCCCCAATGGCCGGCCGACGCGGATAATAGGCACGGTCCAGGACATCACGACCCGGCGCGAGTCCGAGCAGGCGCTGCGGGAGAGCCAGGCCGAGGCGCGCAAGCTCTCGCTCGTCGCCTCAAAGACGGACAACCTCGTCATCATCGGCTCCGCGGACGGGAGGATCGAATGGGTGAACAGCGCCTTCTGCAGGGTGATGGAGTACACGCTGGCCGAGGTCGTGGGCAAGGACCCGGGACGCCTCCTGGGGGGACCCGACACCGACGCGGCTCAGGCGGACCTGATCCGCGAGGAGATCTCAAAGGGGGTCGGCACGAACACCGAGATCGTCCAATACTCCAAGTCGGGCAGGAAATACTACCTGCACATGGAGGTGCAGGTCGTCCGGAACCAGGCCGGCAACGTCGAGAACTTCATCGCCATCGAGAACGACATAACGTCCCGGGTCGAGACCGAGAACCAGCTGCGAAGGGCGAAGGCGGAGGCGGACTTCGCGTCGCGCGCCAAGAGCGAGTTCCTGGCCTCCATGTCCCACGAGATCCGGACGCCGATGAACGGGGTCATCGGGATGACGAGCATCCTCATGGAGACCCCGCTCACCGCGGAGCAGCGCGACTTCGTCAACACGATCCGCACGTCCGGCGAGGCCCTCCTGACGATCATCAACGACATCCTCGACTTCTCCAAGATCGAGTCGGGCAAGATGGAGCTTGAGAAGGCGCCGTTCGAGCTGGCGCTCTGCGTCGAGGAGGCGCTCGACCTGTTTGCGCCCACCGCCGCAGCCAAGCGGCTCGAGATAGGCTACCACGTGGAGCCCGACGTCCCGCCGTGGATCGTGGGCGACGTCACGCGCCTGCGCCAGATCATCGTGAACCTGGTGAACAACGCCATTAAGTTCACGCCGACGGGCAGCATCTCCATCCAGGTCCGGCGCATCCCGCTCGACGCCACCGTCCGCGCCACGCCCGCGGGCCGGATGCGGCTCGAGATCACGGTCCAGGACACGGGCATCGGAATCCCACCCGACAGGATCGACCGCCTGTTCAAGGCGTTCAGCCAGGTGGATTCCTCGACCACCCGCAAGTACGGGGGCACCGGCCTCGGCCTGGCGATCTGCCAGAGGCTCTGCCAGCTGATGAACGGCGACATCCGCGTCGAGAGCGCGCTCGGCAAGGGGTCGACCTTCACGATCGCCATCATGACGGATGCGGCGCAGCGGCCGGCGGAGGTCACCGCCCCGTCGTTCTCCGGCGTCGAGCTGAAGGGCGCCATGGCGCTCTGCATCGAGGACAATCCGATCACCCGGGCGCGCCTGCGCACCCTGTTCGACTCGCTTGGCGCGACCTGCGTCTTCGCGAACGAGCCGGAGTCGGCCGTCGAGATTGCCTCCAACCTTCCGAACCCGCCGGCGATCGTGATCCTCGACCTGCCCGAGTTCGAGAGCCAGCGGGCCCTCGACCTGACGGCCGAGATAAAGAGCCCGAGGCTCATCCTCTTCCGCCTCGGGCAGACCCCCCCGGCGGCGCCCAAGGACGGGCTCCCCTACGCCACGGTCTCGAAGCCGATCAAGACCGTGTCGTTCCTCCAGGCCCTCGCGCTGCTCGGCAACCGCAGCGGCAACGGCGGCATCGTGGTGCAGACGAGGCACGAGGACCGCCCGATCGCGGAGGAGATCCCCCTGACGGTTCTCCTGGCCGAGGACAATGCGGTCAACCAGAAGGTCGCGCTTCGATTCCTCGAGCGGATGGGCTACAGCGCCGATGCCGTCGGCAACGGGCTCGAGGTCCTGCAGGCCTTCCAGAACCGCAACTACGACCTGGTGCTCATGGACCTGCAGATGCCCGAGATGGACGGCCTCGAGGCAAGCCGAAGGATCAGGAGGACGCTGCCGGCGGACCGCCAGCCGAAGATCATAGCGCTGACGGCCAACGCGATGCAGGGCGACCGCGAGATCTGCCTCGACGCGGGGATGGACGACTACATTTCAAAGCCGGTCAAGCTGCACGAGATCGTGGCCGCCATCAGGCGCCAGTTCTCGAAGGTCAAGGTCGCGCCGACCGTCACCGGCTGACCGAGGCGGACAGCCCGGCGATTTCCGACGCGCGTGAGCGGTCGGCGGCCAGGTTCCTCAGCTCGAGGGGATCGTCCTCAAGGTCGAAATAGAGCCACGGCGAGCCGTCCGCGTTCAGGACGAGCTTGCGGGCGCGCGTGCGCACCCCGGCCCAGACCCGGTCGCACTGGTCGGGCAGCCGGACGACGGAGGGCATCGAGATGCGAGCGGCCCCGGCCGGCCGCGGGGGCAGCCCGTCCCCTCCCTCCGCCCACCGCGCCGCCATCCCCGGCAGGTCGACAAGGGAGATCGGTCTGTCGTCCCTTCCCGCGGATCCCGGGATCCGCACAAGAAGCGGCACCCGGATGCTTTCCTCATGGGGCCAGCCCTTGCGGAAGAGCCCGTGGGACCCGTGCATGTCCCCGTGGACCGAGGTCACGACAACAGCCGTTTCCGGCGGCACGCCGTCGACCAGCCGGCCGATCGCGCGGTCCGTCGCCTCGATATGGGAGTAGTACCCCGAGAGGTCCGCGCGGGACCTTGCCTCGACCCCGCCGCCCGCCGGAACGTTGCCGCGCAGCACGAGCTTGCCGGGATCCGAGGCGGGGATCCCCGCTGCCGGGGCGCCGTAGGGCGGATGGGGCGCCTCGAGGCTGACGACGGCGAACCACGGCCTGTCAAAGGCGCCGATCATGGAGCCGGCCCGGCCGCACACGACGTCGCTCTGGTATCCCTCAAAGCGGACAGGCTCGGGCAGGAGCGTCCCGTGAAGCCAGGGATCGTTGAGGAGGAACCCGCTCTCGAAGCCCTCCCAGAAGTCGAACCCGCCCCGGTACCCCGGGGGGACGACCGCCCTCGCGTGATCCTCGCCGGTCAGCCTCGCCGCGCTGTCCCTCCTGGAGAGGTGCCATTTCCCGAAGAAGGCGGTCAGATAGGACCGCTCCCTCATCTCGTGCGCGATCGTCCGGGTCCCCGGGGGCAGCGGGTCGAAATAGTCCCGCACGCCGTTGCGGGGGGACTCGATGCCGGTGAGCAGGGCCGCCCTTGCGAAGGGCCCGAAGGGATGAGGCGTCACGGCCTGCGTGAAGTTCACGCCGGCCGCCGCCAGGGCGTCGAGGCGGGGCGTCCGGGCGTTCGGGTCCCCGGAATACCCGCTCGCCTGCGCACGCCACTGCGTGGTGACGATCCAGAGGATATTTCGCGGCATGGGATGTTCGCGCCAGGGCGCGGGTTGGGATTGCGCCACAACCAAACCGCATGGCGCGTTCCGGTGCAACCCAGCGTCCGGCACATCCCCCGGCCGCGGGGACAACCCATTGAAACCTCACAGCCGGCGCCCCGGCCCCGTCCTCACTGCAGCTCGGGCGGCATCTGCAGGACGCGCGCCGACAGCGAGTCGATCAGGGTGCCGGTGTGCTGGACGGTCCTGTCCTCGCCGGAGTAGATGGTCGCAAGCGGCGTGAAGTCCCTCAGCAGGACGCAGTAGTCGCTGTTGACCATGATCCCGAGGAGCTCGCCCGTCTCGCTGAAGACAAGGTCTCCCCTGGAGGTCGCAAAATCCCCAAAGAGGCGCTTCAGCACGCGGTTGTCCACGCGCACGTAGCCCCGGTGGGCGTCGTCCAGCTTGAACCCGAGCTCCCCGTAGCCCTTGCCCCCGCCGCTAATCAGGAGCGCCTGGGGGAACTTGAAGGGATCCGCGGCGAGGGGGTACACCTTGGCGCCCAGCGCGGCCACCTGCTGCGGGTCGACGGGCACGACGACAACCCGGGGGTCCGCCTGGAGGAACTCGATCATGGAGCCCGTGGACCTGTAGTCCGGAGGCCGATCGAACCGGACCGAGATCCGCTCCCAGTCGGAGCCGATCTCCCGGAACGAGAAAAGCGTGTCCTCAACCTCGACGAGTGCATAGACCTGCTTGCCGTCCGTGGTGAACACGGTCTTCGCCTCCCGGTCCCTGGTGGTGTTGCCGAAGAGCCCCTTCCGGTTCGCGGAAAAGGTCGTCTGCACGCGGTTCGCCAGGAAATCGTTGAAGAGGACGTTCGCGGAGATCGGCCGGTTGTCCCGGATCTCCTTCGTGAGCTCGCCCGAGCTGTGCGCGAGCGCCCCCACGCCTTGGGCGAGCTGGTTGGTCGCCTGCTCGACCTTGGCCCGCTCCGTCCGCTCGGTCTGCACCTGCGCCTCGAGCTCCGTGGCCTTGGTGGCGAGCTGCTGCTTCTCGCGCTCCCCGACGGCCACGGCGACGGTGAGCCCCTCGATCTGCTTGCGGGCCTCGGCCTGCTGGCCCTCGAGCTTGGCGAGCGCCTCCTTCTGGCGCTGCGCCTCCGCGTTCTTGTCCTCGAGCGCCCGCTGCAGCTGCGCGAGCTGGCTGCGCGTGAGCGAGTTCTCCTGCGTCTCGCTCTGGTACTTGATATTGAGCTCGGCCTGGGACTTCTGCGTGTCGACCAGCTGCGCCGTGAGCTTCTGGCTCTCTGATTGGAGCTGCCCGAGGCTGCGCTCGCGGGAGGCGAGCGTCGAATCCGACGAGGCGAGCTTCTGCTCGAGCGCCTGGCGCGACAGCTCCTCATCGGAGAGCGACTGCCTCATCGCCTCCACCAGGTCCTGCTCCTTCGAGACCGTGTTGGAGGAGATCTCGTTGACCGGCGGCTGCACCGGGCGCGACGGGACCGCCCGCTCCCACCGCGTGAGCGCGATGAGGTTCAGGAAGAGGAAGTCGACGATGAACAGGAGCAGGGTCTTGTTCATAGCGCGGCGGGCGCGGCGGCGGACCTCTGGCCCTCAAGGATCAGCCGGCGCTTGAAGCCGCGGACGTGCCGGATCTTGACCAGGGCGACGCAGATGATGCCGAACAGGTTGGAAGAGTACGCGGCCAACAGGTTGGGCTCGATGACGCCGACCACCTGCAGGACGAGGGCCGCGGCCGTGCCCATCATCCCGACGTACAGGCCGCTGTCGAAGAGGTTCTCCTCGTTCTCCATGAGCCGGAGCTTGAGGAGGGGCGAGGAGTCCTGGACTTCTATCTCCCGGATCTTGCGCAGGCAGGCCATGTACATGGCGACCTGGAGGGCGGCGAATATGCCGATGGATACGAGCGTGGAGGTTTCCATAGTGACGGGTTTTGAGGGTTGGACGGGTTCAGTTCGGGTTGCCGAGGCCGCGAGCATCGGGATCACCAGGCGCACGCGGTATTCCGACGACGGGGCGGCCTTCAGCAGGAAGGGTTCGGTTGCGACAATCAGGAGCGCCGACATCACGACGGCGAGGACGCCCGCGCGCACGTGCTGGTGCGGGCCGGCCGAGGGCCCTCCCGCGGGCGACACGACCCAGAGGTCCAGGCCGCGCAGGAGCAGGTAGAGACCGAGGATGTAGCCGGCGTACTTCAGCGAAAGCATGAGCCGCGGGTGCTCGAGCACGAGGGCCGCCGCGGCCCCCATGGCCGGACCCGGCGAGCGATTGACCGGCACCTCGCGCTGAAGGAGAAGGTTGACCGCGCCCTGGCCGTCCGTGAGCGCGAGGCGCAGGTCCTCGGAGCCGGCCTTGCCGTAGCGGATGAGGTACGACGCGACCCTGTCCGCGGAGTTCGAGAGCAGCGCGGCCGAATAGATGAACGGCAGCTGGTCGGGCGCCACCCGGCTCAGGTGGGCGTATTCCCCGACGGTGCGCACGCTCTCCGTCCGGCGGACAAGCTCGCAGAGCTGCGTCCAGTCGAGACGGCGCCCAAGCGACAGGAGGTCCATGTAGAAGCCCTCGAGCTCCCCCAGCTCGTTGCGCTGGACCGCCGTCTCCGCGAGGGTTCGCACCTCGCGCTGGAGGGTCGGCGACAGGTGCTCCCCCTGGTAGAGGAGCCCGGTGAGGAGGATGAGCGCGTCCAGCGGCTGGCCGCCCGGGCGGCTGGCCGGGACGAACCTGCCGGTCTTAGCGATGTCGCGGGTCTTCAGGACCGCCTGCACCCCGATGGACCCGGAGTTCGCCAGGTAGGATCGGACGGTCTCCCGCGCGCGCTCCGGGATGAGGAACGTCACGACCGGGGTGCTCGAGGCGTGCGCCGTCTTCTGGCGCAGGTTGAAGAGGGGGTCGAGGGCGGGATCCCAGCCGCCCCAGGCCGCGAGGGCGGGCTGCCTGGACGAGAGCTGGCCCAGGGCGCGCTCGAGCGCGGGCGCGCGCGGGTCGTCCACGGCCTTCGCCGTCTCGAGCAGGAAGAGGGCGGGCCCGATCTTCTCCGAGTCGACGAGATCGCGGCCGAACGCGGCGACCGACGCGGTGCCCGCCCCGGCCGAGCGCAGGAGGCCCTTGCTGACGGACTTCAGGCTCACCGGCAGGAGCCACGCAAGCACCGCAACGACGGCCCCCGCGAAGACGAGGGCGGGCGCGGCCGCGGGGGTGTGTCGGTGTTCCTGGGGCGGAATCATTAGCTCTTCGAAAGTATTGATTTGCGGGCCCGAAAAGGGGCGATCACGCTGGTTATTCTCACCGACCGATGTCTCTGGAAATTGTTCACTACAACGATCCAGTTTTGCGCAAGAAAGGCGAGAAAATCACCGTATTCGACGACGGACTCGCCTCCTTCGCAGGCCAGATGATCGAAACCATGCACGCGGCGCACGGCATCGGCCTGGCCGCCCAGCAGGTCGGGCGGGCGATACAGCTGTGCGTCGTCGACCTGCGGGCCGCGGAGGCCGACTTCGACTGGGAGATCGACGGGAAGAAGACGCCGCTCGAGCTGTTCATGCCGATGGTTGTGGCGAACCCCAAGCTGGCCGTCGCCCGCAAGGCGCCGACCGTCTCGCTGGAGGAGGGCTGCCTGTCGTTTCCCGAAATCCGGGGCGAGGTGGTGCGCCCGGACGTGGTTGCAGCGAAGTTTCAGGACGCGGGCGGCTTCCACCACACCCTTGAATGCACGGGTCTGTTCGCCCGGTGCCTGCAGCACGAGGCCGACCACCTGAACGGGATTCTCTTCATCGAGCGGATGGAAGAGGCCGTCCGCGCCGCGATCGACGACGCTGTGAAGGCGCTCGCCAAGCGCACCAAGGCCGAGCGCGCGGCCGCGGCGAAATGAGCATCGCGACCCGCGCGGGCGACAAGGGCACGACGAGCCTGCTCCACGGCCAGCGGGTGCCGAAGGACCACCCGCAGATCGAGGCGGTCGGGGCCTTCGACGAGCTCAACGTCGAGATCGGCGCCGCCCGGTGCGCCGCGGCGGACCCCGCCGCGCGCGACCTCCTGGGGAGCATCCAGGGCCTGCTGGTCGCCGTCATGGGCGAGATAGCCTGCGCCGAGGAGGACGCGCCGGGGCACGCCGGGTCGAAGTTCGCGCGGCTGTCCGAGGAGGACCTCCGCCGGCTCGATGATTTCCTGGCGGCGCTTGAATCGAGGGGCCTTCGCACGGACGGGTGGGCCACGCCCGGGGCGAATCCGTTGGCCCTTGCGTTCGACAGGGCCCGCGTCGCGGCCCGCCGGGCCGAGAGGCGCCTCGCCGGGCTGCCGGCCGGCGGGAGGGCCGCGAGGCCCCTCCTGTTGCAGTGGACGAACCGGCTCTCGGATGTCCTGTGGCTTCTCGCGCGGGAGGCCGAAATGCGGGCCTCAAAGACGTAGCGGATCGGCTTCGGGATCCAGGCTCCCCTAGGCGGGCCGCTGGCCGAGTGCGGACGCCCGCCATCCCGCGGCGACAAAGGACCTCCAGTACTCGATGAGCAGCAGGTCCAGCAGCGGCCCCACCGGGACGTCGGGGGCGCTGAACCCGTTTTCCCGGAGCCAGGCGCCTAGGGAGCGTGCCTCCACGAGGCGCGCGTAGAAGAGGTTATGCGTCGTCTGGTCCAGCAGCGCCGGCAGCTCCCCGCCCGCCACCCAGGCCCGGCACATCGCGTCTATCGCCTTTCGGGCCGCGGGCTCCCTGGCCATCAGGGCGGTCTGCTGCTCGGGTGAGTGCGCCCGGGCGCCGCCCTGCACGACGGAGGGCTGCGGCCACCGGGCGTCGCGGATCGCCGCGTCAAGCCTTTCCAGGGCGGAACCAAGGACGTCGTCGGTCATCAAATCGTGTGGTTTCCTGGGCTTCTCACGCCAAACCGGAGGGGCTCCGGCCGTTGCGGGCGCCCGAGGCGGCAGAGTCTCGCGATGACTCCAGGGAGATCCATGGCTGCGAAGGAATAGCGCCGCAAAGGGCCAAAACCGAGCCAAATTGGGCTATCGGGGGGAACCGGGAACGCTTGATATCCGCCGCTCTTCAACCCAGATTTTCCTTCCTATGCCATCCGCACTTTTGATCCTCGTCCTGGCCGCAGGCTGGCGCGTGTTCACGCTTTACGTGCCCGCCCTCAGCAATTTCTCGCCGGTGATGGCCCTCGCCTTCTGCGCGGGCGTCTACACCCGCAACCGGTGGATGTGGCTGGCGCCGTTCGCCGCGATCGCCGTGTCGGACCTTTACATCGACCACTATTACGCGGCCGTCTACCACTACCAGTGGGGCCTCGGCGGTGCGGCCCTGAGGATTCTCTGCTTTGCGGCCGCGATCGGGATCGGGGTCGCCGTTTCCGCGCGGCGCAACTGGCTCAACCTCCTCGGAGGGGCGCTCGCCGGATCCGTCCTGTTCTACCTTGTGACCAACACGGCTTCGTGGTTCGGCGACATGGGCTATGCTCATGACCTGGCCGGATGGTGGCAGGCCGTCACGGTGGGCCATCCCCAGTACTATCCGACGCTCTTCTTCTTCAGGAACACGCTCGTGAGCGACCTGCTCTTCACGGGGTGCTTCGCCCTCGCGATGGAGTATGCCTCGCTGCGCAGGGGCGACCCGAGCCTTCTCGGCCTAAAGCAGGTCGGCCGCTAGCTCGGCGAGCTCCGAGCGCTCGCCCTTCTTGAGGGTGACATGGGCCGCTATGGACTGGCCCTTCATCCGGTTGTGGCAGTAGACGAGGCCGTTGCTCCTCGAGTCCACGTAGGGGTTGTCGATCTGCGCCGGATCCCCGATGAGGATGATCTTGGAGCCCTCGGAGATGCGCGTGATCACCGTCTTCACCTCGTGCGGCGTGAGCTGCTGGGCCTCGTCCAGTATGAAGAACCTCCTCGCGATCGAGCGGCCGCGGATGAAGCAGAGGGCCTCGATCTCGACCAGGCCGCTCTTCAGCAGCCGCTCATAGGGCTTCACCATCCCGAGGGTGGAATGCCCCGCGTGGCTGCCGTTGGACGACTGCGGCGGGCTCATTGACGCCATCATGTTGTCGCGCTTCCAGCGCTTCTTCTTGGAGACCTTCTTCGAGGCGAACTGCGGCTCCTTCGGCGGCTTCGACGGCATCAGAACCTCGAGCGCGTCGTAGTAGGGCTGCAGCCATGGCTTCATCTTCTCGTCGAGCGTGCCGGGCAAGAAGCCGATGTCCTTGCCGAGCGCGATCACGGGGCGCGAGATGGAGACGCCGTCGTAGCGCGAGTTCTCGTCGAGGGTCTGGTGGAGCGCGCAGGCCGTCGAGAGCAGCGTCTTCCCTGTGCCGGCCTTCCCGAAGCACGTCAGCATGTGGATGCTGTCGTCGAGGAGCGCGTCCATGAGGAACTGCTGCTCCAGGTTGCGAGCGCGGATGGGGATCCCGCCCGGCGCCTTGACGAACTCGGGGAGCTTCAGCCTCTGCACGACGTTGTCGCCGTAGTAGCGGGCGGGCATCGTCTTTCCCTCGTCGGAGCGCAGGAGCACGTACTCGTTCTGGTAAAGCTGCCTCGCCGACTTCGCGTCGATCTCAAACTCGCCTTCCGAGCAGAAGCGCTGCAGCTCGTATATCGAGAGCGAGATCTCGCGGTAGCTCGCCTCGTCGACGTCCTCAGGGACCTTGTCGGTCAGGTAGTCCTCGGACTCGAGGCCGACCGCGCGCGCCTTGAGCTGCACGTTCACGTCCTTCGTGACCAGGACCGTGGGCGGCGGGAACCGCTCCTGCACGAAGAGCGCCGAGGCTATGATCCGGTTGTCCTGCTTCGAGAGGTCGGGGAGCACCGCCCGGAGCCGGTCCATGGCGGGCGAGTGGCGCCCCGGCTCCATGAGGTAGGGGTTTATGATCACCGAGAGGGTGCCGCCGTTCGGGAGCTCGACGCCCTCGTGCATCGAGCGCGAGTCGGGGAGCAGGTCCTGGAGGATCCGGTGCACCCTGCGGGCATTGCGCCCGCGCTCGGTCGACTGCTCGGTCTTGATCGAGTCCAGCTCCTCAAGGACCTCGACGGGGATGACCAGGTTGTTGTCCTGGAAACTGTAAATCGATTGCGGGTCGTGCAGGAGGACATTCGTATCCAACACGAAAGTCTTAACCTTTGCCGTAACCCTTATCCGCGAGTTGGGGGCAGTGACCCCGCGCGTGTTATCCATTTAAAAGGTTGGGAATATCCTGTGAATAACTGAGCACAGACCCACCCTCTTGTCCATCAAAGAATAGGGCTCCCCGTGTTACAAACCCGTTCAGAGCCGCCCTTTAGCGACATTCGCTAGGCCTTTGCAACCACAATGCGCCCGCCGCCCGCACCGCGGCCGACCTGCCCACAGACTCGGTGCCCGGATTGAGTTGAGATCCCGGGGCAGACGGGGAACGTCCCAAGGTGGTGTGCGGCGGCACCCAGCGCGGTTCACACCGGCGGGGCGGTCAGGACCAGGGTAGCCGACCGTGGGGAGAAGCCGTGCTCCGTTGCGGCACCCGAGGGCCAACCCACGCGGATGCGCCGGGGAGGATTGCGGTCACTCCAGCCAAAAAAACACGCGGCTGCGGATTGCGAATAGTAGCCCGAGCCGGCATGCACCTCGCCCACCTGGGTGAAACCGTCGGCGAGTTCGACGGCGATGCGCGCCCCAACGGCAGCAGGGTTGCCGACGGGGCCGCGAAGCCTGATGCAAAGCGAATTGCGGCCGGCCATCCCGTTGTTTCGAAACGCGAGCGTCGTGCTGTTGTTGCGGGTTATGAGGAAGTCGGGCCAGCCGTCATGGTCGAGATCGATTACGGCGAGGCCCTTGGCGTCGCCCGGCACGATCAGGTTGCTTTCGGCCGGCGGCACGGGTGTGAATCCGCCGCGGCCGTCGCCGCGCAGCAGCTGGCTCAGGCCGCCGTCGAAGCGACCGACGCTCGGGATCGGCGAGTAGGAATTCTGCACGGCGTATATGTCGGCGCGGCCGTCGCCGTCAAAGTCTCCGGCGACCAGCCCCTGGATCGGCGATGCCTGCGCCATCCGGGGCAGCGGCTCGAACCGGTGGGTGCCGTCGGGCTGGCTGAGGAACACCCCGCTCCGGAATTCCTCGGCCGAAAAGCGCTGCGCCGCCGCGAGCTTCTCCTCGCCCAATACCTCCCCCAGGGTCGCCCGGGCGTAATAGTCGTTCCTTTGGAAACGCTTCAGGATCCCTGGAATTGAGGCCCCTAGGTCCCTGCGGGTGCGCCGCGGATACACCCTGTCCCCCTCGTAATACGCCTCGACCAGCTGACGGTCCCCGTCGCCCCTGAAGTCCCCGTAATAGATCAGCGCGGGGTGCTCCCGGGTCGCGCAATACGGCGTGTTGAGCCCCACGTTGCCGACAACGTAGTCAAGCCTGCCGTCGCCGTTGAAATCGGCGGCGGCGATGGAGTTCCACCATCCCGTGCCGGCCGCGGAAAAGCCCGCCCTATCGCTCCAATCCTCAAAGCTCCCTCCGCGGTTGTTGTGGAAATACTTCACGTGGCCCCATTCGAGCGCCAGCAGGAGGTCAGGCCAGCCGTCCCCGTCCACGTCGCTCCACAACGCTCCGGTCACCATGCCAACCTCCCGCAACCCTGGCGCCACCAGGTCGGTGATATCCTCAAACCTGCCGCCGCGGTTCGCCCACAGCGCGCTCCTTGGGGAAACCGGATACTGGCCCGGCACGACGCGGCCGCCTATGAAGAGGCTGAGGCGGCCGCTGCGGTCAAAATCCGCGGCCGCCACTGCGCCGACGCTCACCGAAAGCTGGGGAAACACGCCCGCCGGCGCCGGCCTGAAGCCGCCGCGGCCGTCGTTCAGGAAAAGCCTCGGCTGGTATTCCGTGGAGTCGGCGGGCAGGCTGGTCCCGCCCTTCGTCACCAACAGGTCGTTGATTCCGTCGCCGTCGGCGTCAAAAAGGAGGATGGGCCCGTCATCGAGCGATTCCCCGGTGGAAGGCACGCGGGGGGCTGCGCCGGCGAACCCCGCCGCCACGCCCGAACGGAGAATTCGGGCGGGGTCCGTCGGCGTGCCCCCCATCGCGGCATCGTCGTTTCCGTCCCCGTTCAGATCGCCGACCGCGATCGAGGGCCCCCTCCTGTTCTGGCGCATCGGCAGGAGCGGCTGCTGGACCAATTCATCGACAAGAGTCTCCCTGGAGATGAGTGAAAACCCGGCCGCCGAGCTCACTTCCGAGAACTGGCCCGGGGCAATCTCCATGGGCGGCCCCGGCGCAACAGGCGCGGAGGGCTCGGTGACCGTGAATCGCCTGTCGGCAGCCAGGTCCGAAAAGCTCTGGACATGCCCGCTCGGCCAGGAGACGACCAGGCGCCTTATCCTGGTGTCCTCCCCGAGGCCAAAGTGCAGGATCGGCTCGGAGCTGGAGAGGACGCCGCGGGCGAGCACGAGCGCGCGGACCTGGGCGCCCGAATCCGTCTCGATGCGCACGGTCGAGCCGACGCCAAACCTGTTCGAACGCGTCCCGCGAAGCGCGATGATGGCGCTGTGGCCCGTGTCCGAGTCGTTTCGCAGGAGCGTGACGCCCCCCTCGTAGTTCGCATAGACAATGTCGAGGTCGCCGTCGCCATCGAGATCACCGAAGGCCGAGCCGAAGCTGATGCCCTTCTGGTTCAGCCCCCAGGCGGCGCTCACGTCCTCGAAGCGCAGGTCGCCCATGTTTCGGAACGCGAGGTGTTGCTCAACCAGCATGGGACTCGCCTTGTCGATGCGCATCTTCTCGCCGACCGTCTCCGCAAGCTCCTTGCGGGTGTTGAGATCGGCGTTGTGCAGCTCGCGGTTCATTCCGTTGGTCACGAAGAGGTCCAGGCGGCCGTCGTTGTCGAGGTCCTCAAGGCGCGGCGACCAGGTCCAATCTGTCGCGGAAAGGCCCGCGAGACACGCGGCCTCCAGGCAACGACCCTTCCCCGTGTTGATGAAGAGCGCATTTCGCATGTACTGGGGGGCGGCCGCCGAATTCTCGGGAGGATCCGTCAGCATGCCCCGCATCAATGCGATCGTGCGCTGGTCCTTCTGGTGGGTGGTCGGCGCCATTTCGGCGACGAAGAGATCGATCAGCCCGTCGTTGTTCACGTCGCCCAGGTCGGAACCCATCGACGAATAGGTCGTGTGCGGCACGACCGAATCGATGGTGTCGGTGAAGGTCCCGTCCCTGTGGTTATGATAGAGCTTGTCCGGCACCGCGAAGTCGTTCGCCACATAGAGGTCCGGCCAGCCGTCTCCGTCGTAGTCCCACCACACGGCGGAATGGCCCTGGGCCTCTCCGCTGATCCCGGCCCGATCGGTCACGTCGGTGAACGTGCCGTCGCCGTTGTTGTGGAAGAGATAGTCCCTCTGGCCGTTCGGATGGCTGGCATCCAGAATGTTGGTTTGGATGAAGACATCCAGGAACCCGTCGCGATCATAGTCGCAGAAGGCCGCCATCACGGATGCATCCGTGACTGCGAGTCCCCGGGCTCGTGCCTCCTCCTTGAACGTGCCGTCACCCTGGTTGATGTAGAGGAGATTCGGGGCGCCGTAGCGGCAGACGTAGAGGTCCAGGAGCCCGTTGTTGTCCACGTCCACAAACGTTGCACCCTGCTTCCATATCCCCGCCGCCTCCCCCCTGTCGCCGACCCCGGCCTTCTCCGTCACATCCTCGAATTTCCAGTTCCCCAGGTTGCGGAACAGCCGGCAGCTCCTGGTCTTGCTCACGACAAAGATGTCCGGCCGGCCATCTCCATCGTAGTCGCCAATGGCCATTCCCGTGCCGAACGAGCCGTTCTCGATCTCGTAGTTGAGGGCCCCCCACATCTTTGGGTCGTCATAGGGGTTCTCCGTGACCACCCCGGTTTCCTGGGACGGAAGGGCCTTGAACATCGTCGCGCCCCGCCGGCCGATGCGCGGAGCCAAGGGCTGTTCGGCAATCGAGCCCGCGGAGCCCGGCGCACCGGCCCCAGCCGGAGAACTCGGCGGGACCGGCGCCAGGCCGCCAAGGAGGGAAAGGGGCCGACCCATGAGGACGGCCCCGCCGGCCGCCATGGTCCTTATGAATCTCTTTCGGTTCACCTTGGTTCAGCTCACGCCTGCGCGCGCATGCCCCACCCACTTCGGTTGCCCGTGCGCCGCCCTGGACCACCTCAGGCCGTGATTGGGTAGTTTCATCACCTCAAAACGTTTGAGTGGCATCTGCAGGTCAATGAATAATCACTTCCTTGCAAAGCCGAAGGGATTCAACGTATTCCCAATCGGCGGCCAATGCAAAAATGCCAATGAGCCCTCTCTCTCGGTTTTCGTCCCGAGCCTGGATATTGGCCCCGGTCTGCGCGCTAACATTCGTCCTTTGGTCGGACTGCGTGCGGCTGCGGCATGTCGAGCTCGTTTCCAGCATTGCGGGGGAGGATGCCCGGATCGACCCCGGATCGCCGACGGGCTATGCCGACGGCAAGCGGTGGCTCATCGTGCCGGAGCACCACAACCCGACCTATCAGTGGATCGAGGAGACACAGCTGATGCTGGCCCGCGGGGACTGGCGCGTGAGGAGCGTGGGCTATGAGAACGCGCCGTTCGGACGGGCGGTGCACGCCGCCTCGCCCTACCGGTGGTGGCTTGTTCTTATCGCCTGGGTCGAACACGCCCTCACCAGCCAGCCGCTTGGATTGTGCGTGGAGAAGGCCGCCCTTTTCGCCGACCCGATCCTGCATCTGCTGCTTCTGGCCGCGGCGACGATCCTGGTTGCAGTGCGTTTTGGGCCCTTCTGCGCCGCGCTCTTCTCCGTCGGGCTGGCCGCCATATTCCCGCTTGCTTCGGCGTTCATTCCGGGCGTCGCGGATGATTTCGGCCTGGTGCAGATCTGCTCCCTTACGAGCGTGCTTCTGCTCGTCGCAGGGACCGCGGCCGGGCAGCGGGCAACCCTCTGGTATTTCGCGGCCGGCGTCGCCGGCGGCTGCGGGCTGTGGCTCAGCGCGATGGGCCAGGTGCCGATCATCGCGGGGATCGCCGGAGGCGGAATTCTTGCGGAGCTGATGGCGCGGGGCAGCCCGACGGGGCCCTCGGTCGGGTCCTCCACCCCTCCACCATGGAGGGCCTGGGCGTTCGGCGGGGCGGTCTCGAGCCTTCTCGGCTACCTCATCGAATATTTTCCCGGGCACATGGAGCCGCAGCTGCGGGTCAACTATCCCCTCTATGGGCTGGCGTGGCTGGGGCTCGGCGAGCTGCTCCTGAGGTTCGCGTCCTGGATGCGGGGACGGAAGCCTCCAGGCGGCTTGAGGGGCGCAGGCATCCTGGTCCTCTCGGCTGCCGCCGTCGCATCGCTTCCGGTCGCCATTTCGCGGAGAGGGGTCCGCGTGTTTTTGACGGACGACCTGCTCTCGGCTCGGCTCACAAGCCTGCCCGATCCCGCCTTGGCGGGGGGACTGTCGGCATGGGTGGACCGCAATGTTCCGGGCGGGGCATTTACCGCGGCCTGCCTTCCCCTCCTTCTGCTTGGCCCGGCTGCGTGGTTCCTCTTTCGCACGCGGACGGGTGCCGCCCATCGCGCGGCAATCGCAATCGCCGTGGGGCCGGTCCTGGCAGCAGCCGCGCTCTCAATCCGACACCCTCGCTGGTGGAACACCTTCGATGCCGTTATGCTTGTGCTGCTCGTGGCGGCTGCAGCGGCCGTCCACACGGCGACCAATCCGCGGAGGAGCCGCTGGCTGTGGTCCGCGCTCCTCGGCTCGATTCTCGCCTTCAGCTTGGTGCACCTTGTGCCCGCGGCGGACGCCGGCGAATCAAGTAAGTTCCGGCTTACGCTGGCCGAGGTCGAGGGCCTTCACGAACGCGGTCTCGCCCATTGGATCGCGGATCATGCAGGGCCCGATGGCGCGACTGTGCTCGTGCCCCCGTTCCGCACATCGAGCTTTTGCTTTTACGGAGGATTGCGCGGGCTCGGCACGCAGAATTGGGAGAATGGCGACGGCATGTCGGCCACTTTCTATATCGTCACCGCAATGCGGCAGGGTGAGTCGCTTTCGGCCATCAGGCAGCGCGGGGTGACCCACATCGTGCTTCCGTCATGGGACACCGATTTCGACGATCTCGCGCGCCTGAGGCTGAAGGACCCGGCGGCTTCCTTTGTGTACGCCCTGCATAACACCCATGGCGGCGGTTTCAGCTGGCTGCGCGCGCTGCCCTATAGGCTGCCTCCGGTGGGCAGCCTTGAAGAGCAGTCGGTGATGGTGCTCGAGGTAATGGATGAGACCGACGCTGCCACCCAGCAGAGCCGCTTCGTGGAGTACCTGGTCGAAACGCACCAGGTCGAGCAGGCGGCCCTCGCGAGCCAGGCGCTCCTGCGTTACCCCGCGAACCTCGGGTCCCTGGCTGCCCTGGCACAGCTGGCAATCGCGCGGGGCGACGAAGGGGCCTTCGACAAGGCGTTCAAGGCCATCGTGTCAAACCTCCCCAGCCGCTCCGGCCAGGGCCTCGCCTGGGACAGGCGGGTCAGCCTGGCGGTTGTGCTGGCACTTGGCGGGCGGGCCGATCTTTCGCGGGAGCAGGTGAATCGCTGCTTTCGCGAGGCCAATGAGGCACACATTCGTTTCCTGACGACAGAATCGCTCTACCATCTCCTTCTGCTCGGTGGACGCGTTGGCATCGAGATCTCGGATCCCGAATTGCGCGCCCTTTCGTTGAAACTGTTGCCTGAGAAACTGCGCGAGCGCCTTTGAGAGGGTCGCACGCATCCTAATCCTCGGACCAGCGCCGGCACCTGTCATGTCGGATCGGGGTTAGGGAGACCGCCTCATCAAGCTCGGTTGCGCGCGTCCCAGCCGCCAGGCGATCCCCGCTATGCCTTTGCGACCTCGATGCGTCTGCCGCCCTGCGCCGCCGACTTGTAGACGGCCTCGATGACGGCCATGTGATCGCGCCCCATGGAGCCGGGGATCGGCGTTTCGCGCCCGGTGAGGATGCACGAGGCGAAGTCATCCATCTGCAGCGATTGCTGGGGCACCTGCGGGAACCTGAGGAGCCCCCGCGAAGTGTTCGCGGCGAGTCCGCGGTAGCCGTACGCGGGATCGAGCCTGATCCATCCCTTCTCGCCCTCGGCCAGGAAGAAGTTCCTGCCGCGGTTGTAGCTGGACGAGGCCTCGCACGTCACGCCGCCCGGAAACTCCATCGTCCACTCGATCGTCTCCTCCACCTCGTTGAAGAGCTCGGGCCTTGTCTTCGGGAGCTCGCGCGCGGTGATCGCGACCGGCTGGGCCATCGCCGCGCGGCAGGCGGCCTGGATCACGTAGATTCCGACGTCCATCAGGGGGCCGCCTCCGGAGAGCGACTTCTCGATCCGCCACGCCCTCTGCATGAAGGTCCAGCTGTCCTCGCCGGAAAGCTTCGTCAGGGTCCCGAAGTCCTTCTCGCGGGCGAGCCGGTCGAGCTCGATGTGGTTCGGGTCGAACTTGAGCCGGTAGCCTATCGAAAGCTTCACGTTCGCCTTGCGGCACGCCGATATCATGGCGTCGCAGTCGGCGACGCTGTTGGCCATGGGCTTCTCGCAGATCACGTGCTTGCCGGCCTGCGCCGACCTGATGGTGTGCTCGGCGTGCAGCCCGTTGGGGGTCACCACGTAGACGATGTCGATGTCCGGGTTCCCCGCGATCTCGTGGATCGAGTCGTAGTTCCAGATGTTCTTTTCCGGGAAGCCGTACTCGCGGCTCCAGCTGACGCCCTTGTGATGGGATCCGGTGATGACTCCCGCGAAGCGGCAGAGCTTAGTCTGGCGCAGGCCCGGCCCGAGCTCGCCCCGCGAGTAGAGTCCGAGGCCCATGAGGGCGACGCCGAGCTTGCGCTCGCCCCCCTGGGTCGCCTCCGCGATCTCCGCGGCCATTGTCCCGGCCGCGCCGCTTCCGAGAAAGGCGGCTCCAAGGGTCATGTTGCGGACAAACGTGCGGCGTGAATGCGCGGAATCATGGGAGGCGCTGTGGACGTTCATGGTGGGCAGGGGGTGGCATGGGGGCGGGGCCCCTCCGGGGACTTCGATCCAAGGAAGTCGAGTTGCGGAAAGGGGCAAGCCCAGTCGTCATTCGGCGCAGGCCCCGGCCCTGTTCGGCCCGGGCGGGGGCTGGATGCCCGCGGCCGCGTCGAGCCCCGCCAGCTCGCCGGCCATGTGGGCCATGACGGCCGGATAGCCCGGAAGCATGGAGTGAAGGGGGCACCAGACGACCTGCTCGGTTGCGGACGCGATCCTCGAGCTCCCCGGCGGCATGACCATAAGGTCGAACGGCGTGCGGTAGGTGTAGACGGGCAGCCCGCGCAGGGCGCCCGCACCGGAGTCCAGGTCGCGGAGGAACGCGCTGCCCGGGCGCATCTGCCGCACCCCTGCGCCGCCGTGCAGGTAGGCGCTCAGCGTCCCGCCGTGGGGGCCCGCTATCGAGAAGAACGCGCGGGCCGACGCGGCTCCCCCGAGCGCCTGGAGATAGTGCCGGGCGACGATGGCGCCCATGCTGAAGCCGACCAGCGCGACGGGCGCCCCGCGCGCGACGTTGCCCGCGATGAATGCCTTCAGCTTGCCGGAAAGGTCCTCGATCCCAAGGCCCCCGTCCCGCGGATGCAGGGTCGGCGCATGGCAGAGATGGCCCCGGGCCTCGAGGTGGCGCCAGAGCGGGCGGAAGAGGCGACCCGTGTCCCAGAAGCCGTGAACCATGACGATATTCATGCCTCGTCGTGGTCGCGGACGAGGATGGAGGCGCAACCGATCGACTGCCTCATTCCTCAGGTTGGCTCCCCGCGGGCCATCTTTTCAAGCGCGGTGACGGTCTGCCAGTTGCGGGTGGTGGCCCGGGTGGAGAGCTTGCGCTCGAAGAACGCGTTGTTGATCTTCGTGACTCCGTATCCTAGCGGGCAATACACGTAGACGACGTCGCCGTCCAGGACCGCACCCTCCCCTGGCGCAAGAGGCAGCTCGATCCCCTCGAGGGAGGGCGCGCCCGCGGAGCGCACGAGGAACGTCGCGTGGAGGAACCTGGGGTCGACCTTTGGGCGGCGCAGGAACGGGTTGGCGCCGACCACGGCCGACATCGCTCCCGCGGTCCTGACGGCGGCGGCCACCTCGTAGCCGCAGTCGCGGAGGATCCTGCGCTCAATCGCGGCCCCGTGCCGGTCGCCGTCCGCGCCCGGGGCCTTGAAGACGACGTTGCCGCTCTGCAGGTACGTGCGCACCTCTCGCAACCCCAGGGCCTCGTGAATGGCCCTCAGCCTGTCCATCTTCAGGGGCCGGCTGCCGGCGACATTGATCCCGCGGATCATGGAAACGAAGGTGTGCATCGCCTTCCGATTGAGAGCGGAATCCCCCCTTTCGGCGAGGCCCAATCGGCGGCGATAGGCCCTGCCCCGCTGGGGGTTGCGGGATTCAGCCGGCGGATCCGGGCTATGACACGAATCCCCCCGCCGGGGCTTGTAAAACGTGGCCTTATATTGCAGATTAACCCTCCGCACTTGATGAAACCAGCCTCCGCTAAGGCCAAAGCAACCGGCGCACATGGCGTTTGTGATTGCTGCTGCCCTAATTAGATAATGCCGACTGCGGACACTGTCTCCACCGCGGTTGATCCGGCCGCGGCGGACCGGAGTCTATCCGGACTGCCGGCCGCGGAGCGGATCGCGTGGGCCGTCGCCCGGTTCGGGGACTCGCTGGTCCTCAGCACGAGCTTCGGGGCCCAGTCGGCCGTGATGCTTCACCTGGCCACGCGGATCGCCCCGTCCATCCCCGTGGTGTTCGTCGACACCGGCTACCTGTTTCCCGAGACCTACCTCTTCGCCGACCTGCTCACCAGGCGGCTGGGGATCAACCTCAAGGTCTACAGGGCGGTCGAGTCTCCCGCCTGGATCGAGGCGCGGCACGGCAGGCTCTGGGAGAAGGGCGCCGAGGGGATCGCCGCCTACAACCAGATCGCGAAGGTCGAGCCGATGCAGAAGGCGCTCTCCGAGCTCGGGGCCCGCGCGTGGCTCGCGGGGCTCAGGAGGGTGCAGTCGAGCACGCGCGGGAATTTGCCCGTCGTGGCGGTCCAGGACGGCCGGGTGAAGATCCACCCGATCGTGGACTGGACGGACCGCGAGGTGCACCGGTACCTGACCGAAAACGACCTTCCCTATCACCCGCTCTGGGAGAAGGGCTATGTCTCGATCGGCGACACGCACACGACGCAGCCGCTCACGGCCGATATGACGCCCGAGGAGACCCGATTCTTCGGCATCAAGCGCGAATGCGGCCTCCACGACCCCGCCGCCAACATCTGAGGGATTTCCGGAATGACCCACCTAGACGAACTCGAATCCCAGAGCATCTACCTCATGCGCGAGGCC
>CAYVKH010000036.1:0-32091 GCA_964451965.1 uncultured Opitutaceae bacterium | reverse complement strand
ATGTTGAGGAAGACGATCTTGGAGCGCGGCGTCATGATCGCCGTGATGGGGAGGTTGTCGAGCGACAGCACCCCCTCCACCATCTCCTTCTTCGCCCGCTTGAACACGCCGGCGTGGAGGCCCCGCTCGACAAGCGCCCGCACGTCCTCGTCGCCCACGGTCTCCGCTACCGGCCTGGGCTTGAATCCGAGCCAGTTGGCCATGGCGTCGCACGCGGTGCCCAGCATCGCCGAGAACGGGCTCACCAGGCGCGAGACGGTGCGCATGGCGGGACCAAGGATTGCGGCGGCCCGCTCCGGGTTGGAAAGGGCGATCCTCTTGGGAAGAAGCTCGCCGAAGAAGAGCATGACCGAGCTGATGACCAGCGTGCCGGCGACGAGCCCGATCATTTCCGCCCACGGGGCGACCGCGGGCCACCTGGAGAACCAGGACGAGAACCCCTGGGCGGCCGATGCGACCAGCGCGACGCCCGCGATCACGGAGGTCACCGTGAGCCAGAACTGGACAAGCCCGAGGAATCGCCCCGGGTGCTCCGCGATCGCCAGCGCAGCCCTCGCTCCCTCGCCTCCCGCCTCGGCCATCCGCCGCAGCCTGGCCTTTCGCGCGGACACGACGGCCGTCTCGGCCGCCGTCAGGACCCCGTTCGCCACGATGAGCAGCCCAAGGATCAGCAACTCGTTCGCGGCATTCGGCATGGGATGGGCATGATATTGTGAGTTCCGCGCGCCGATGCAATCCCTCCCCAAAATCGAGGCCTGTGCGCAAAACAATTGGCATCCGCGTGCGTCATTGCATGTTGAAGCAGCCATGCTCGATGTGAGAGATCTCCGCAAGTCGTTCACCGGACCCGAGGGCGCGAGGGTGGAGGTTGTCCGCATCCCGCGATTCTCGCTCGCCGTGGGCGAGGAGCGCGCGCTCCGGGGCGAGAGCGGCTGCGGGAAGACGACCTTCCTCAACCTGGTGGCCGGAATCCTCGCGGCCGACTCGGGGACGATCGGGATAGACGGGACGGACATGGTATCGCTCCCGGAGCCCGCCCGCGACAGGCTCCGGGCGGCGAAACTCGGGTACATTTTCCAGACCTTCAACCTCCTGCAGGGCTACACGGTCCTTGAGAACGTCGTCCTCGGGATGAGCTTCTCCCCGGCGGGGGCGGACTTCGGCCACGCGCGGGAGCTGCTGGGGCGGGTGGGCCTCGGCCACAGGCTCGAGCATTTCCCGCGGCAGCTTTCAACCGGGCAGCAGCAGCGGGTCGCTGTCGCTCGCGCCCTGGCGAACCGGCCCGCGCTCGTGCTGGCCGACGAGCCGACGGGCAACCTCGACCGGCGCAACTCGCGCGAGGCGCTGGCGCTCATCCGGGAGGCCTGCCGCGAGAACGGCGCGGCGCTTCTCCTTGTGAGCCATGACGAGGACGTCCTCAGGGAGTTCGGCCACGTCCAGGACTTCGCGTCCCTCAACGTCGCCGCCGCGGAGGGAGCGCCGTGACCCTCCTGCTCATTGTCTACCGCAGCCTGAGGCAGCACGCGCTCTCCACCCTTGTCACGGCGGGCAGCCTGGCGCTTGCCGGCGGGCTTCTCATGACCGTATGGATGGTGAAGGCCCAGGCACAGAAGTCGTTCCTCCAGACGACCACGGCCTTCGATGCCGTCCTCGGGGCGCGCGGCTCGAAGCTCCAGCTGGTCCTCAACGCGATCTTCCACCTCGAGGCGTCGCCCGGGAACCTCGCCTGGCAGGACTACGAGTTCATCCGGCGCCAGCCGGCGGTGAAAGTCGCCATACCGATCGCGGTCGGCGACAACCTCAGGGGATACCGGATTGTCGGGACGATCCCCGGCCTCTTCAGCGAGGTGGAGTACGTTCCAGGGAAGAGGTACGACGTCGCGCCCGGCGGCCGCCTGTTCTCCGAGGAAGCCAGGGAGGCGGTCGTGGGCAGCTTTGCCGCGGCCAGGCTCGGGCTGAGGGTCGGCGACACCTTTCATCCCTTCCACGGGCTTGCCTACGATCCCAGCGCCCAGCACGCCGAGACCTACACCGTCGTGGGAATCCTCGGAGCGACGAACACCCCCCTCGACCGGGTGATCCTGATACCGATCAAGGGCGTCCAGACGATGAGCGGCCACGATCCCAGGGCGGCGACCGACATCAGCGCCGTGCTGATCAAGCTCCGCTCGCCCACGGCCGGATTCATGCTGGACATCATGATCAACAAGCAGGGCAACCGGCTGACCCTGGCGTATCCCATCGGAGCCATACTCGCGGACCTCTTCAGCAAGATCAGCTGGTTCGACCGGGTGCTGGCGCTGGTCGCCTACATCGTGGCGCTTGTTGCGGCCGCGTCCGTGCTGGCGAGCATCTACAATTCCATGAATGCCCGCAAACGCGACATCGCGATCCTCAGGTCGCTCGGCGCAAGGCGCCGCCTGGTCTTCGGGGCGGTGGTCGCGGAGTCGGCCTGCATCGGGGCGCTCGGCGCGGTGGCTGGGTACGGGGTCTACGTCGTCCTCTTTGCTGTCGTCGCGCGGATAATCCGCGCGCAGACCGGTGTCGTGCTTTCGCTTTCCGAGCTGCACCCGGTCCTTGCCCTCGCGCCGGCCGGCCTGATCATTCTCTGCGCCCTCGGCGGGATGGTCCCGGCCGCCAAGGCCTACCGGCTACCCGTTGCGGAAAATCTGGCTCCGCTCTCGTAGCCGCTGGGCCCGGGAGCAGGAGCGGCCATTCGTCCCTTTGACGAATCATGGCGTTGTGGTAGGCTGGGGCGGTGAGACTTTTCCTCCTAGCGTTTGCCGCCCTCCCGGTTGTTCTGGCCGGCGCGCCCGCGCAGCTCCAGGTCCCGGCGCCGGAGGTGGACAACGGCTACCTCAAGCTGGGATTTGACCGGCTCTCGGGCTACAAGTTCATCGCCCCGGAATACGACCCGCTCGCCAATCCGAAGGGAGCACCCCCGACCGGGGAGGAGCAGATTCCGGCGGTTGTCAAGGGTTGGAGTAACCAGAAGGCGATCGTCACCGGATTCATGCTCCCCACGAAGCTCGAGAACGGCAAGGCCGTCGAATTCTTGCTGATGGCCAACCAGATGGCGTGCTGCTACGGCACCGTGCCCAACATGAACGACTGGGTGATTGTCAGGACCCCGAAGGGCGTCCCCATCACCCAGGATGTCCCCATATCGTTCCGCGGTACGTTCAAGGTCAGCGCCACGTTTGAAAGCGGGTACATGACGGGAATCTACCAGCTCGATGCCGAGGGTCCCGGGCAGATCGCGGAATAGGCCCGCGCCTATCTGGAGATATCGCTTTGCTCGAGAACCTTGAAACCGCGCCGGCCCAGGGCCTGCGCCGCGGTTTCGGGATCCTCCGCGCTGAATGCAATGGCTGAGCGCTCCGCGGGGCGCTTGATGAAGCTGTAGACGTAATGGATGTTGATCTCCGCCTCAAGGAGGGCGGCCAGAACGCTGCGCAGCTCCGATTCATCGCCTATCTCAACGACGAGGATGTTGGACTCCCCGTATGGGAAATCGTTGTTCACCATCAACTCACGCGCCCTTGCCGGATCGTCCACCACGAGCCGGATGATCGAGCTGTCCGTCGTGTCGAGGACCGTGATGGCCATGATGTGCACATTGTTGTCCTTTAGCAGAGACGTAAGGTCATAAAGGCGGCCGACCCGGTTCTCGGCGAACACCGAAAACTGCTTCACGGGATCGTGCGGCATTGAGCTTGTTCGAGCTGCCATGGCGTGCCGGAATCATGGAGCGCGGTCTGCCTGGGTCAACGGCGAGGTGTTGAGATTTTCGGCGCGCCGCCCAAGCGTCCCGACGGCGATGCCACACGACCTTCCAGCACATCAGGCAGCGATTGCTGACCGCGCCCGCAGGGGCGCCCGGCTGATAGCGCGCGGCATGGCGCTGAACGCCGCCCTGGGCTTGGTCAAGGTGGTCGGGGGGATCCTTGGGCACGCCTACGCCCTCGTGGCCGACGGCGTCGAGTCGCTGAGCGACATCGCGATCTCGATCCTCATCTGGGCCGGATTCCAATGGGCGGCCCTCCCGCCGGACGAGGACCATCCGTACGGCCACGGCAAGGCGGATGCCGTGTCCGGGCTCCTGACCGCGCTCGTGGTCCTCGGAGCCAGCGCCGGGATCGGTTGGCACGCCGTGACCGAGATCCGAAATCCGCAGCGCCTGCCGCAGTGGTGGACGCTCCTGATCCTGGCCGGGGCTGCCGGGACAAAGGTCTGGCTTTCCCGCCGCCTAGAGCAGGTCGGGCGCGACACGGAGAGCACGGCGCTCGGCGCCGAGGCGTGGCACCATCTCTCCGACGCGCTGGCGTCGGCTGCGGCGTTCGTGGGAATATCGATCGCCGTGGTTGGAGGGAACCGGTATGCGTCGGCCGACGGATGGGCGGCCCTTGTCGCGTCGGCCGTCATCGCCTACAACGGCATCAAGATATTCAGGAAGGCGCTCAACGAGATCATGGACATCGCTGTGCCCGCCAAGACGGAGAATGCCGTGCGGGCGATCGCGGCCCGCGTTCCGGGGGTTGCGAACCTGCACAAGTGCCGCGTCCGCAAGAGCGGGCTGAGCTACCTGGTCGACATACAGATACGGGTGCCGGGCGACATGACCGTCCGGGAGGGCCACGACATAGCCCACGCCGTCAAGGACACCCTGCTTGCGTCACGGCTCCGGGTGAGCGATGTTTCGGTGCACGTCGAGCCCTCCTGAGGGATCCTCAGGGCGGCCCCGCGAGTCAGCGCTCGATTCTCCTGGCAAGCTTCCAGCCCAAGTAGACACCCACCATGCTGCCAAGTCCGCTCACGATGATTTCCGTCATCAATCCGAGGCTCGAGGACAGGTATCCCGCGACATATCCCCCGACGGTCATGCCGGTGAAGATGCAGAGCTTGGTCATTCGCCCAGCCTGGGCGGCCGCCCTGCAAAAGGCGAAGGGAATTCACGACTTGCGGTGTTAAGCCCGGCATAACCCAGTTCACCGATGACTGCGCGCGCGAACGGTCTGAGTGCCTCGCAACCGATCCGGGCGGCGGTCTGCCTCCTGGCGGGCGCCGCCGCGCTGCGGCTGTGCCCGGCCGCACTGTTGGCGGAGGAGAGCCAGATCACGGCCGTTTCCGCGCGGACGAGCGATGACTATGTCCGCGTCAAGCTGGCCGACGGCACGTTCCAGACTGAGACCTACACCTTCGGCAACGGCGGCCGTTTACCGGGCCCGTCGCGCGACGACACGATCGACAAGCTGACATTTGAGGATGTGGCGAAGGCCATCGTGGATCCGCTTGAGAAGCAGAAATACGTCCCGCAGACCGACCACGACCCGACCAAGACCGATTTCCTGATCATGGTCTACTGGGGCACGACAACCGGGACCGAGGGCACGTCAGGCTCGGCCGCGTACGAGAACCTCCAGGCGAGCCAGCCCTCGTCCGTCCAGGCGCCTCCTCCTCCTCCCCCATCCATGGGCAGCCACGGGGGCCCGGTCGGCGGCGGGGGGGCCGCCTCGGTGATCCTGAGGTCCCAGCCGGACAGCGTGACCGGGGAGATGGCGACGGTCGCCGCCATGGAGGAGCAGCGCGAGCAGTCCGACATGCGCAACGCCCAGCTTCTCGGCTACGATTCGGAGCTGGCCCAGACCGGCAGGACGGAGATCTCGACCTTCAAGCTCCGGCGCGATGACCTGAAGGCGGAGATCGAGGAGAACCGCTATTTCGTCGTCCTGATGGCCTACGACTTCCAGTCCCTCTGGAAGCAGAAGAAGCACCGGCTGATATGGGTGACGCGGATGAGCGTCCGCGAGCGCGGGGGCGATTTCGCCAAGATTCTTCCCTCGATGGTGGGATATGCCGGGAAGTTCTTCGGCCAGGAGACCTACGGCCTGCTTCGCAAGCCCCTGCCCGAGGGACGCGTTGAGATCGGCGAGCCGAAATCGCTGGGCGTCGTCCCCGAGAAATAGGAGCCCGGTCAGTGGAAATGCCCGCCGCCGCCGTGTCCTCCGGCGCCGTGCCCTGAGAACCATCCGTGGCTCCCGGCCCGCCCATGGTAGCCTCCGTGGCCACCGTGCCCATAGCCGCCGTGCCCGTAGCCGCCTCCCCAATAGCCGCCGCCCCAGCCGATGAGAGCCCACGGGTAAAGGCCCCAGTACCACGGGTCGTAGGTCCACGCGTAGCCCGGATACGCGGTGCCGTAGGAAATGGGGCCGTAGTCGGTGGTCTCAGGCGGCTGGTCGATGGCACGGACCACTCCGCCCGGCGCGTACTCGCCGTAGACATAGGGCGCCGGCGTGGAGGGCATCGGCGCGGCCTGGCCTCCAGTCGACAAGCCCTGCGCCGCCACCTGGCCCGGAGGCTGCGGCGGCTCGGCCTGGGACTGCGGCGAATCGGCCACGTTCCAGGCGCCGTTCGACCATGCCCATGTTCCCCCCTGCGAGATCCAGTGCCCGCCCACCCAGATGGCGCTTCTCGACGGTGGCAGCTCCCAGTGGGCCGCGACCCACCTCCACTGGCCGTCCACCGAATTCCAGTGGCCCGACATCCATACATGGGCCGGCGAGGGCGACGGCCCGGCAATTCCGCCATCGGCGGCCGCGGCGGGATACGCGGGAACCGAGACCTGTGTTGCCGCCGAAGCGAAGGCACACCCCAGGACGCATGCTGCCCCTGCGAGGGCGATTCGGGTTTTTGAGTTCATGGTGTTTGTTTCCTTGAGGCCCAAGTCTGCCGGCATCCCATGACAGCCTTCACGAGGGCGCTGTTCCGGGAATCTGCGCGGGCCGTTCCCGCGTTCGTGCACAATACCACCGGCGCAGGCTTTCGCAAGCGCCGGCTCCCGCGTGCCCCTCGGTACTTTGAGCGCGCTGGCGCGAGAAAAGTTCCATCCGAATCCGACAGCGGCACCCCGGCGCGGGTGCCGGAACTTTTTCCGCGCACGGGGTCAAACAGTGGACCGGGACGGTCGGGAGACCGGCCCGTTTATATCCACAAAAGTAATACAATGAACAAGACAACCATCAAACAAAGCAGACTCCTCGCCGCGCTTGCTCTCGGCCTGGCCCTTTCCGCATCCGCGCAGACGATGCAGGATCCCGGGGCCACGCAGCCGGCCCCAGCGGCCGCCGACCCAGGACCCGGGCTCGTGGGGACCAGCTACTCGGAACTGAGTTTCGCGTACCAGAGGCAAACGGGGGCGCCGAGGGACCTCCGGGCCTAT
This sequence comes from uncultured Opitutaceae bacterium, assembly GCA_964451965.1. Lineage (GTDB taxonomy): Bacteria > Verrucomicrobiota > Verrucomicrobiia > Opitutales > Opitutaceae > Palsa-1447. Next base: position 24,872 of record CAYVKH010000036.1, on the reverse strand, counting down.
GGGTTCACCTCGAACGGAAGCGTTTTCAGGAACGACACCCTGGGCGTCGATGCAAACTTCGTCTACGACTACCTGGACGGCCATGCCAACGGCCTGGGCGCCAGCCGCAACGAGGCGCAGCTGGGCCTCACGGGCTTCCTGAGGGAGGCGTGGGGCAAGCCGTTCGTCACGGCGGACGCCGGGATGGCGTGGCAGAACACCGGGGGCGTGTCCCGGAGGGGGTTCGCCTACACCATGACCGGGGGCGTCGAGTTCCAGCTTCTCAGGAACCTGGCGCTGACGCCCTTCGTGGAATACCAGGCGGAGCCTCGTCTCCGCGGCCAAGGTTCGCCTGCGGCTAGCCTGCCGGACCATCTCCTGGTCTATGGAGTGAAGGCGACCTGCCGGATCACCCGGGACTGGAGCGCGTCGGTGGGCGTCGATCTGGACCAGCACAGCGAGAGGGACTGGGGCCTGCGCGCGGGCGTGAGCTACCACTTCTGACGGGACCGGCTTGCCCCACCCGGGTGCACCGGGACCGAAGGGACGACGGGCCGTGCCGGCGGGCGGCCCGGCGTCCTCGGCCGGCCTGCTGAGTGGCCTATCCCGAGCTGACAAAGTCGATGTAGCCTCGGCCCACGTCCGTGAAGGCGAGCTGAACCCGTAGCCGGTCGCCGACCTTCCGGCCCTCGAACCCCCGTGTCAGCCTTCCCTCAACAGGGGGCCGGACGATGCGGACCCAGGTGCCCTTCTCGGACGACCCGGTGACCGTCGCGTCGAATGTTTCGCCGATCCTTGCGGACAGAAGCATGGCGCCGGCCGATTTCACGACCTGGCGCTCGACCTTCTTGGCCGCGTCCTCCTGCTCGGTGCAGTGCCGGGCGAGCTCCGTCAGCTCGCCGTTCTGATACGGGGGCCTTGAGCCCGACAGGGCCGCCTTGATAAGCCGCTGGATCAGCAGGTCGGGAAACCTCCGGTTCGGGGCGGTGGAGTGGGCATAGTCGGCGACCGCCAGGCCGAAGTGGCCCTCCACCGCGCCGCCCGGGAACTCGACGACATACTCGCCCCTTCCGAGCAGCTTGATGACGCAGAGCGACAGGTCCGGGAAATAGTCAGGGTCCGCCTTCCTCTCCGACAAGAGGAACTGCTCCAGCGCCCTCCCGTCCGGCTGGCCGGGCAGCGACGACCCCCTCTCGGCCGCCAGCTCGACAATCCGATCCCACTTGCTGGGAGTGCGCACCACGCGGCGCACGGACGGGAATCTCCTGGAGGAGAGGTACCGGGCCGTGACTCCGTTGGCCGCGACCATCAGCTCCTCAATGAGGCTCTTGGCCACATTGCTCTGGTCGGGCAGCAGGTCCCGGAGAATGTCCCCGTCAAAGACCGGGCGCGCCTGGAGCGTCTGGAGCGAGAGGGCTCCCCGCATGTGCCTGCGCTCCCGCAGACGTTCGGCGGCCTGGTGCTGGAGCCGGATGTTCTCGGCAAGGCCCGCGACGGCTCCGACGGCCCCGGGCATGGGCCCGGTGCCCTCCAGCCAAGCCGCGACGCCGTTGTAGGCGAGCTTCGCCCTGTTCCTCACGACCGCCTCGTAGATGTCCGAACTCTTCGGCGCGCCGCCGCCGTCGAACGACATCTCGATCACGACCGCGACCCGGTCCTCTCCCAGGCGGAGGGAGGTGAGGTCGGTCGAGAGCCTTTCCGGCAGCATCGGGAATATGCCGCCCGCGGTGTAGACCGACGTCGTGTTCTCCCGGGCGTGGCCGTCGATCGCCGAGCCCTGGCGCACCAGGGCGCCGACGTCCGCCACGGCGACCATGAGCTTCACGGCCCCGCCGGGAAGCGCCTCCGCGACGGAAAGCTGGTCCAGGTCGAGGGAGTCGTCGTTGTCGATCGAGCACCAGAGGCGGTCCCGCATGTCGCGGGCCGGCGGATCGGACTCAACGGCCGGTCCCCGGATCGCGGCCAGCTCCACGACGGCCGCCGGCGGGAAGTCCGGGTCGAGGCCCCTCTCGATCATCGCGCGGCGGGCTATCTCCTGCAATGCCGTGCGGTGCCTCTGGCCTTCCTTGTTTGTCATGGGGTTGCCTCCTGATTGCCGCTTTTTGGCGGCCGGTCAAATTCGACATGCGTGAAAAGGGACGAGGTGCGCGGGCATTCCCGGGCCGGCTGCCGCATTATTTGCCCGGCATTAGATCGGCGCAATGGTCGTCCGGCGCCCCTTTCGCGCTAATACCTGCCGACAGCCGAGCATCTGGCTTCCGCTGGCCGGCGGGCCGGCGCATAGTGGGCGCCGCCTGTGTTTATGCGAAATCCGTTGATCATCCAAGGCGGCATGGGAGTGGCGGTCTCCAACTGGAGGCTGGCGCGCTCCGTCTCGCTGCTGGGCGAGCTGGGGGTGGTTTCGGGCACGGCCCTGGCCGTCATCCTGGCGCGCCGTCTCCAGGAGGGTGATCTTTCGGGCGAGATGCGCCGGGCCCTGGAGCATTTCCCCGTCCCAGGGGTTGCCCAGCGGGTGATCGCCGAGTACTACGTGCCCGGAGGCCGGGCGCCGGGCGCGCCATTTGCGCTGACGCCGATGCCGACGCTGCGACCCACCGCGGCTTCGACCGAACTGACGGTTGCCGCCAACTTTGCCGAGGTGTTCCTGGCGAAACAGGGGCACGAGGGAGTCGTGGGCATCAACCTGCTCGAAAAGATTCAGCTTCCGACGCTGCCCTCGCTGTACGGCGCCATGCTGGCGGGCGTCGACTACGTGCTGATGGGGGCCGGCATCCCTCGCTCCATCCCCGGGGCGCTTGATAGCCTGGCGCGCGGGGAGGCCGCGGAGCTCAAGATCGACGTCGCGGGGGCGATGCCCGGAGACGACTTCACCTCAAGGTTTGATCCCCGGTCGTTTCATTCCGGGCAGCCGCCCGCGCTTCGGAGGCCGCTCTTCCTGGCGATCGTCTCGTCCGCGACCCTGGCGATGACGCTGGCAAAGAAATCCAACGGCCGCGTCGACGGCTTCGTTGTCGAAGGTGAGCTGGCCGGCGGCCACAATGCGCCGCCGCGCGGGCCCATGCAGCTCGATGTCAGCGGCCAGCCCATCTACGGGTCGCGCGACGTTCCCGATCTCCTGAGGATCAGGGAGCTTGGCCTGCCGTTCTGGCTGGCGGGATCGTATGCGCGCCCGGAGAGGCTGGAGGAGGCGTTGCGCCTCGGCGCCGCGGGCATCCAGGTTGGAACTGCCTTCGCGTTCTGCGCGGAATCGGGTGTCGACACAGCGTTGAAACGTGAGCTGATCCGCGCAAGCCGTGGCGGCCGCGCGCGGGTCTTCACGGATCCAAGAGCGTCGCCGACGGGGTTTCCGTTCAAGGTGGTCGGGCTTCCCGGCTCGGCGTCCGAGACCGGCGTCTGTGCGGCGAGAAAGAGGATCTGCGACATCGGCTACCTGCGTGAGCTGTACCGGCGGGACGACGGGAGCGTCGGCTATCGGTGCCCGGGCGAGCCCGTCGGCGACTACGTGCACAAGGGCGGGGACGCGGCCGACACGGTGGGACGGAAGTGCCTGTGCAACGGGCTTTCCGCGACGGTGGGACTGGGCCAGGCGCGCGCGGGCGTGGCCGAGCCGGCTTTGGTGACGGCTGGCGACGAGCTGGAGCACATCGCGCGCCTTATGGCTCCGGAGGAGGAGGATTACACGGCCGGCGACGTGGTGCGGTACCTGCGCTGCGTGATCGGCACCGCCGCCGGCGCGACTTCGGGCGCCGGACTGGCCTGAGGCGCTCCGCGGCCCAGAGCGGCGGCGTGCCGCTACTGTGCCGGATCCGCGCCCTCAACCATCGCCCGCGCCGCGTCCTCGTCCGCGGCCGCGACCCGTTCGACGCCCCCGTTGGTTTCCACCTTGTACAGGCTGGTTTTCCCCATGGCCTTGATGAGGGTCACCTTCGTGACCTGGGTCCTTCCCACGGCCTCCCTCGGCTCCCCCTTGGGCGAGAGGCTCTGCTCGACCTCCATAGCGCCCAACGCCGCCTTCGTCTTCAGGTCGAACTCCGGCAGCTCCTTCCACGAGTTGACGATGTGAAACGTCCCGTCGCGGGTCTCCTTGTTCCACGTGAACCCGTTGATGACGATCTGGTGGCCGACGTTCCCGCCGCTCCACGGATGCTGGCCCACGAATCCGGGGGGAAGGTCCTGCCATATCTCCTTCGGGAAGGCCGCCAGCACCGGGCGGCCCTTCCGCAATTCCGCCCTCGTCCACTCGAATGCGTCCACCTTCGGGGTCCAGTTGTGCAGCATGGGTCGGGGGGTGAAGTTCATCACCATGTTGTTCATGGAATCATAGTATCGCGTGTTCAGCCACGGGTGGTCCGTGTCCGCGTTGTTTATGACCTTGTAGATGTCGACGTTGTTCACGTAGTAGCCCGCGATGTCCAGCCAGTGGACCCGGGCGTAGACCATGCACGTGGCCCCTATCTGGTCCCTCATGACGTTGGGCGGCGTGAGCTGAACGGTCTCCAGGGGGCCCACCTCGGTGGAGACGGCGATCGTGTTCTTGGCCTTGACCTCCTCCTTAACGACCCGGACCTCGGACGTGCCGCGGGCGAGCGGGCTCCGCGCGCTCAGGCTCTTGAGCCACTCGCGGTCGTCATTCTTGAGCGAATCGAGCGGGACCATGGTCTTTGATCCGTCCGCGAGCAGCACCACGGCGTAGCCGTTGTCGATGCGCGCCTTTGTCGCCCCCTGGTACTTCGGCGAGACCGCGAGCAGGGGGGCCGCGAGGAACATTGCGGCCAGCGTTCTCAGGGCACGCCTCGGCGGTGAAAAATGCATAAAGGTGGCGACCGCGGGGTCGGGACGATGCTACCGGCCCACGCCGCGCGATATCAAAATTAAACGGCGGTGCCCGGCGGCGCCCTGAAACGGATAAACCCCAATCCCTCCGCGGGTTTGGGCGTGGGGGCGCCCCTTGGAATGGCTTGCCGGGCGGCGCGCAGGGGGCGCCGGGCGCATGGCGGATGCCGCCGGCGGAGGCGCTTCTGGCGCCTCCCGGGCAACGATCGCAGGAATTTCTAGTTTACTAGCTACACCGACCTTGGGCAGATTTGAAATGGTCCCATTTGAGAGTTCGATGAGGCACACATGAAGAACCACGATCCATCCAAGCCGCTGAGCGGGAACAAGCACCTGCTTCGCTGGGTCGAGAAGATGGCGGAACTCTGCAAGCCCGAATCCCTCCACTGGGTGGACGGTTCAAAGGAGGAATATGACGAATTGTGCAAGTTGATGGTGGCCAGCGGGACGTTCATCAAGCTGAACGAAAGGCTGTGGCCCGGATGCTTCTACGCGCGCAGCGACCCGCACGACGTGGCGCGGGTCGAGGACAGGACGTACATCTGCTCCCACTCGCGCGAGGGCGCCGGTCCGACCAACAACTGGATGAATCCGTACGAGATGCGGCGGAAGCTCCGCGAGATCTTCAACGGGTCGATGGGCGGGCGGACGATGTACGTGCTGCCGTTCAGCATGGGACCGGTCGGCTCGCCCATGGCCCAGATCGGCGTCCAGCTCACGGATTCGCCGTACGTCGTCGCCAACATGCGGATCATGGCGCGGATCGGGCTGCCTGTGTTCCGGGAGATCGACAAGGCGGTGAAGCGCGTGGTCCCATGCGTGCACTCGGTGGGCGCGCCGCTCGCGAGGGGCGCGAAGGACGTGCCCTGGCCCTGCAACAAGGAGAAGTACATCGTGCACTTCCCCGAGGCGCGCGAGATCTGGAGCTACGGTTCCGGCTACGGCGGCAACGCGCTCCTCGGCAAGAAGTGCTTCGCGCTGCGGATCGCCTCGAACATCGCCCGCGACGAGGGATGGATGGCGGAGCACATGCTGATCCTCGCCGTCGAGAACCCGAAGGGCGAGAAGACCTATGTCACGGCCGCCTTCCCGAGCGCCTGCGGCAAGACCAACTTCGCGATGCTGGTCCCGCCGAAGGCCCTTGCCGACGAGGGATGGAAGGTGTCGACGCTCGGCGACGACATCGCATGGCTGAAGCCCGGCAAGGACGGGCGGCTCCATGCGATCAATCCGGAGGCGGGGTTCTTCGGCGTGGCTCCCGGCACCTCCATGCAGACCAACCCGAACGCGATGGCCGCTCTCTCGAGGAACACGATCTTCACCAATGTGGCGCTCACGCCCGAGGGGGGCGTCTGGTGGGAGGGCATGACGCCGAAGCCGCCGCCGCGCCTCACCGACTGGCAGGGCAACGAGTGGACTCCGGGCTGCGGCCGCCACGCGGCGCATGCCAACGCGCGTTTCACCGCGCCGGCCTCGCAGTGCCCGACGATGGATCCCGACTGGGAGAACCCGAACGGAGTGCCGATCAGCGCGATCGTGTTCGGGGGCCGCCGGGCGGGGACGATCCCGCTGGTCTACCAGGCCTTCAACTGGAGCTCGGGCGTCTACACCGGCGCCACGGTGGGTTCGGAGACAACCGCCGCGGCCGGCGGAACCCTGGGCAAGGTCCGCCGCGACCCGATGGCGATGCTCCCGTTCTGCGGCTACCACATGGGGGACTATTTCGCGCACTGGATCTTCATGCAGAGGACCCTCAGCGAGACGCCGCGCATATTCCACGTGAACTGGTTCCGAAAGGGGCCCGACGGAAAGTTCCTCTGGCCGGGCTTCAGCGAGAACATGAGGATTCTCAAGTGGATCGTCGAGCGCGCGACGGGGAAGACCCTCGCCAAGGAGACGCCCATAGGATGGATGCCCCACCACCGCGACATCGACTGGAGCGGACTCGACTTTCCCGCGGATCGCTTCGAGGAGCTCCAGTCGTTCGACCGCAAGGCGTGGAGGGCCGAGGTGATGAGCCACGAGGAGCTCTTCATCGACCTGCACGATCGCCTCCCAAAGGAGATGATCTACGAGCGGGAACTCCTCATCTGCCGGATGTGACGGGCGACAGCCCGTAGAGTTCGGCGGCGTTGAGCCAGAGGATCCGTTCCTTCCAGTCCGCGGGCACGCCCGGCAGGGCGATGCCCGGGCTGTCGAAGTCCCAGTGCGGATAGTCGCTCGAGAAGAGGATCATCTGCGGGGCCCCGATCATCTCGAAGATCTGGAGGAGATGCTTCGGGTTGGCGGGTTCCTCCGTGGGCTGCGTGGTCACGCGGACATGCTCCCTTATGTACTCGCTGGGCAGCCGCTTGAGCCACGGGACCTGCGACCTCAGCCCCTTGTAGTTCTTGTCCATCCTCCACATGAGGTGGGGCAGCCATGCGATCCCGCATTCGATTGCAACGAACTTGAGGCCGGGAAACTTCTCAAACACCCCCTCGCAGACGAGGGAGTTGACGTGCGCCATCGCGTTGATGGGAACAATGTTGTGCCACTCGAAATAGCGCGTCGGCCGGCCCGCCGGGGTGGGGGTGTCCGCCGTGCCCGCGCCCTCGGTTCCCGGGTGTATCGCGACCGGCAGCCCGTGCGCCGACGCCGCCTCGTAGATGGGATGGTAGAAACGCTGCCCGAACAGCCGGTTCGAGCCCGCGCCCATGAGCACCTGGACAAACCTCCTGTCGGCCGCGCACCGCTCGATCTCCCGGACGGCGGCGTCCGGGTCCGAGTGGTTGATTATGATCGAGCCGCGGAACCGGGGCGACCGGTCGAGCCAGCGGACGGCGAGGTTCATGTTGTACGCCGCCGCGAGGGCCGAGCCCCAATCCGGGTCGAAATGCGTCGATACCCCGAGGATGTGCGAGCCGGTCAGCACCGCGTAGTCCACGCCGTAGCGGTCGAGGTGGTCCTTGATCATGTGGTCGGGGTCGCTCCCCGCGATGCCGCCGGACGGCGGGCGCGCGTCCTCGCGCTGAACCCCGACCGGCGAGACGTACCCGGCGGGCGGAACGGCGATCCCATGCCGGTCGGCGAACTCCTGCCACAGGCGCGGAAGGAACGGCCTGAGCTCCGTCCGGGCGTCCGCGAACGCGTTGTGGACATCTGCGTCGATCAGGGGCATCGGATCGGGTGCAGCATGGCGGCCGCTCATTCCGGCAGCAAGACGTACAGCGTCCCGCCGCTCTGCTCCATCGGGAGCCCCTCGAGATCCTCCGATTTTCCCGGCTCGACGGCGACCGACTTGAGCCGGACCCGCGAATCGACGACGTGCTCGCCGGTCCTCAGGTCGAACTCCCAGCCATGCCAGGGGCATCGCAGGATGAACCCCTCCTTGCCAAAGATGTACTCATACACCCTGGACGGAAGCGAAGTGCCCGAGAGCCTGCCGAGGCAGACCGGCGCGCCCGCGTGCGGGCAGGCGTTCCGATAGGCCCGGATCTCGCCGCCGACATTGAATATGCCGAGCTCGAGCCGGCCGACGGAGACGATCTTCCTGCCCCCCTGGGGGATCTCGCCCTCCTTGGCTACCGCATGGCGCTTCACGGCTGCGGCGAACCGGGGCGGCGCCGCGCGGTTCGCGTCCCGGGAAGCGAGCGGCCGAGCAGTGTCCCCGTTCCCATCGGGATCCCCCGCCGGCCCTATCTGGGCGGCTTCACCCACGTTGCGCCGAGGCGGCTGCTCCTCACGACGGCCTCGATGAACGCCATCCCCTCGACGCCGTCCTCGATGGTCGGGAAGTCGAGCTTGCGCGGAATCGGCCGGCCCTCCACCTCGGCAGCGATGGCCTGGAACGCCTCGCGATAGATGTTGGCAAACGCCTCGAGGTAGCCCTCGGGGTGCCCGGGCGGGATCCGGGAGACCCGCTTGGCGTCGTCCCCGAGGTAGAGGTTGCCCCTGCGCCACACCTCGCTCGGCTTGTTGGGATACTTCACCACGAGCTCGTTCGGCTGCTCCTGGTGCCACTCGAGCGCCGCGCGCGTTCCATAGACGCGGATGTTGAGGTTGTTCTCGTCGCCGACGCAGACCTGCGACGCGTGCAGCAGCCCCTTGGCGCCGCCCTTGTACCGCACGAGGACGTTTCCGTCGTCGTCGAGCTTCCGGCCCCTCACGAAGGTGCTCAGGTCCGCGCAAAGCTCCTCGATCTCAAGCCCGGTGATGTAGCGCGCGAGGTTCTCGGCATGGGTGCCGATGTCGCCCATGCAGCCCGCGGCCCCGCTCCGCTTCGGATCCGTCCTCCACTCGGCCTGCTTCGGCCCCAGGAGAACGACCGCATCGGACAGCCAGCCCTGCGGGTACTCGACAACGACCTTGCGGATCCTGCCCAAGGTGCCGTCCCTGACGAGCTCGCGGGCCTGCTTCACCATCGCGTTGCCGGTGTAGTTGTGGGTCAGGACAAACACCTTTCCGGTCCTTCGGACGATCGTCCTCAGCTTCTTCGCCTGGGCCAGGTCGAACGTGGCCGGCTTGTCGCAGACCACGTTGAAGCCGGATCTCAGGAAGAGGCTCGCGGGGCCAAAGTGCTCGTGGTTGGGCGTGACGATGACGACGAAGTCCAGGCGCTTCTCCGGGGGCATTGCGGACTCCGCCGCCGCCATCGCCGCATAGCTCCCGTAGACGCGGGACGGGTCGAGGAAGAAGTCCGCGCCGGACGCCCGCGAGCGCATCTCGTCCCTCGAGAATGCGCCTGCGACGAGCTCCGCGCGCCCGTCCATCACCGCCGCGATCCGGTGCACGCCCCCGATGAACGCCCCGCGCCCGCCGCCGATCATTCCAAAACGAAGTTTTCTACGCATGTTATTTTGAGGTTCTCGATTCCGGCCGGATGAAGCGCCGTGGCCTGCCCGGGATGCCTTCGCGGCGCTCAGAGCGCCACCGGCCGTCCCGTGGCGGCAGACTTATAGGCGCCGTCGACGATGCTCATCAACGTCAAAGCCTGGTCGGGGGTGTTCAGGGGCTTCTCGTCCCCCTCGACGGCGCGCACGAAGTTCTCCGCGGACCGGACGCGGCCCATCGTCTCGTCGGCTGGAACGAGGATGTTGCGGTTCACCATCCGCCCGTGCTCCAGGGTGTAGAGTTCGCACGTGTCGATGCCGGTTTGGTCAAGGCCGTCGGACCCGAAGAGCCTCCGCACCATCCCTCCCGCCTTCTTGCCCTGGAACGACACGGAGACCTCCTCGCGCTGGATCATCTCCGCCCACGAGACCTGGAACGACATGGCCTGGCCGCTCTTGAACGTCACGAAGCCGTGCGCCGCGGCCTCCACGTCGGTGACCCCTTTGGAAACGTCCGGTATGCCCCACGGGCCCTTGAAGGCCTTGTTGCTGATGTGGTCGCGATAGGTCCGCGCCAGGATGTATGCCGGCTTGGGATAGCCCATGAAGTAGAGCCCGAGGTCCATCATGTGCAGGAGGTCGATGAGCGGCCCGCCACCGGAAAGCCTCTTGGTCGTGAACCAGCCCCCGAATCCCGGGATGCCGGCCCGGCGGATCCACTTGGCCTGGCAGGTGTTGATCTCGCCGATGGCGCCGCCCGCGATGTAGTTCATCATCGCGTAGCTTTCGGGGCGGGCGCGGTTGTTGAAATTGAACATCAGGACGCGCCGGGCCTTCGCTGCTGCGGCCCGCAGCAGGAGCATCTCGCGGGCGTTCAGCGCGGGTGGCTTCTCGCAGAACACGTGCTTGCCGGCCTTCAGCGCCTGCAGAGCCAGGGGGGCGTGGTACTTGTTGGGCACGATGATCGACACGGCATCGAGGTCCGGCACGCGCCGGAGCATCGCCGGCAGGCTGCCGAAGACGCGCCCGATTCCATGCCTGGCGGCCGCCTTTTCCGCGGCGGCCTTCCTTACGTCGGCTAGGGCGACGATGTCGGCGCCCGCCCTGCGGAAGCCGGCCACATGATAACCGAGCATTCCGCCGGCGCCTATGATGCCTATTTTGGTACTCATAATTCTAAGGGACCCTGCTTTTCCTGTTCTCTGTATTCTTCCCGAATCGTTTTCGTGGCGGGACCGCGCCCTTGCGCGGCCCGGATCACTGGTTCTTCTTGTCGAAGGCGGCGTCGAAGGCCAGCGCGCTGGGAGGGAAGTCCACCCTGCGCACGAAGGCCGCCGCCTCGGTCGCGCCGTGGACGCGGTCCATCCTTATGTCCTCCCACTCGACCGAGAGCGGCCCGCGGTATCCAACGTCGTTCAGCGCGACGATGATGTCCTCAAACCGGATGTCGCCGTGCCCGAGCGAGCGGAAGTCCCAGTGGCGGCGGGGGTCGCCGAAGCTCGTGTGGCCCCCGAAGACGCCCGCGGAGCCGTCGCCATGCCCCCACCACACGTCCTTCATGTGGACGTGGTGGATGCGCCCGCCGAAGGCGCGGATGAACTTCACGTAGTCGACGCCCTGGTAGCCCAGGTGCGAGGGGTCGTAGTTGAACCCGAAGCGCCTGTGGCCCCTGACCGCCTCGACGGCGCGCTGCGCGCTCGCGGTGTCAAACGCTATCTCGGTGGGATGCACCTCCAGGCCGAAGTTGACGTCGCATGCCTCAAAGGCCTCGAGGATCGGGCCCCATCGGGCCGCGAAATCCTGGAATCCCTTCTCCCAGTAGTCCTGGGAGGTCGGGGGGAACGCGTAGAGCGAGTGCCAGATCGACGAGCCCGTGAAGCCGTTGACGACCGCCGGAAAATCGCCGGGCGACGGCTTGCCGGGGCGGGCGTCGAAGAATTTCCGGGCCGCCTTCGCCGTCGCTATCATCTTCCTGGCCGCGCGGCGGCGGACCCCCTCGGGCTTCCCGTCTCCCCACACGTCCGGCGGAAGTATGGACTTGTGCCGCTCGTCGATCAGGTCGCAGACGGCCTGCCCGACGAGGTGGCTCGAGACCGCCTGGCACGAGAGGCCGCTCGCCCTGAGCAGGTCCCACTTCTCCCGGACGTAGCCCTTGGACGAAAGGGCCTTGTCGACGTCGAAGTGGTCCCCCCAGCAGGCGAGCTCGACGCCGTCATAGCCCATCTTCCTGACAAGCGGGGCGAGGTTCTCCAGGGGCAGGTCGGCCCATTGGCCGGTGAATAGTGTGACGGGGCGGGGCATGGTTGGAATGGTTGTGGTTGTTCTCCCAGTTTGCGCAGGTGTTCAGGCGCGCCCCCACGCTTTCATTTGCTCGTAGCAGAGCCGCACCGACTTGATGGGGGCGTGGCTGTATTCCTCCTGCTCGACGATGAACCATTCGACCGCGCCGACCGAGTCGGTCGCGGCGAAGACCTCATCGAAGTTGACGGGTCCCTTGCCGAGCTCCTTCTCGTCCTTCAGGTGCAGGAGAGGGACGCGGGCGCCGTGGTCGCGCAGGAACCTTGCGGGCGAATAGCCGCCCTGCTGCACCCAGTAGACGTCCACCTCGGCAAACAGGTCCCGGGGCTCGGTCGCCCCCAGGATCCAGTCGAAGGCGGGGCGCCCTTCGAACATCCTGAATTCGGTGTCGTGGTTGTGGAATCCAAACCGGATTCCGAACGGGCGCAGCGCGCGCCCCACCTCGCCGAGCTGCTCGCCGATCCGCTCGCACGCGGACGCGGACACGAAGTGGCCGGGCGGCCACCACGAGCACGCCACGAACCGGGTCTTCATCAGGAGCGCGTCGCTGATGACCGAGCCCGGGTCGCTCCTGAGGCTGGCGTAGCTCACGTGCATCCCCGCCACCTTCAGGCCGGCGGCGTTGAGGGCGGCCTTGGCGCCCTGGGCGTCCAGGTTGCCGTACCCGGCGAGCTCGACGCCGTCATAACCGATCTCGGCGACCGCCGCGGCGGTCGCGGCAAAATCGCGCCTCATGTCCTCGCGAACGGACCAGAGCTGAAGCGCGACGGGTGTCTTTCTCTTCGTCGAAATCGCGGTCTTTGCCTTCATTTGATGCGCACCTCCCTGCCGGTTGACGACGAGACGTAGATTGCGTCCAGGATCTTTTGCACCGCGAGCGATTCCGAGGGCTTCACGAACGGCTTCGCCTTCCCGAGCAGGCAGTCGATGAAGTGGACCATCCGGTTGGTGTTGACGCGTGGGGGCAGCAGGTCCACCGCCTCCGAGCAGTAGCCGGTCCGCGTCTGCCTGAAGAGCTGGACTGGGGGCATGCTGAGCCCCGCCTCGGTCCCGAAGAGCTGGGTCGCATTGGTGTCGAGGTGCGGCCCGTGGGCGGCCCAGGAGGCCTCCAGGACGACGGTCCTGCCGCTCTTCAGCTTAATGAGCGCGACGGAGAGGTCATCCACGTCGAACGGCGCCGTCGGGTCTATCTCGCTCTTGCCCCATCCGCCGTTGCCCAGGCCCCGCGGCCCGAACTTGGCAAAGGTCCGGCCGCTTACGGCCGCCGCGTCGAATTCGCCCAGGAGGTACAGGCATCGGTCGAGGGCGTGGACGCCGATGTCGTAGGTGCATCCGCCGCCGGCGAAGCGCTTCTGGGTGAACCAGGATCCGATCCGCGGGATTCCGGACCTGCGGCTCCAGGAAGTCTTGGCGTGGTAGATGTCCCCCAGGCTGCCCGCCTCGACAATCTGCCTTGCCGTCTGCGTGTCCGCATTGAAGCGGAAATTCTGGCCCACCATGAAGAGGACGCCGCGCTTCCGAGCCTCGGCGACAAGCTTCTCCGCGTCCCGCGCGTTGGTCGCCATCGGCTTGTCGAGCATGACGTGCTTGCCCGCGCGGAGGGCGTCGAGCGCGACCTTTGCATGGAGGTAGTTGGGGAGCGCGATCGAGATCACGTCGATGTCCGCGCGCGAGAGGAGAATCCGGTAATCCTGCACGACCTCGGGGATGTTGAACCTCTCGGCGGCCTCGCGGCCCCTCTTGGAGGACGCCTCGGCGATGGCGACCACCGTGGCCGCGGGGTGAAGCCTGAAGCTTGCCAGGTGGTCGGTGCCGATCGCGCCGGCTCCTATCACCGCAACCTTGAAATGGGTCTTCTTGCGATTGATCTTCATAAATCGATGCGCGGGGAACGGGGGGAGCCAACCGTTGCCCCATCCGGGGCCGTTGGCGAATTCTTTTGGCGCCCACGGGGCCCTCCTGGCCGCGGATCGGGCGCCGTCACCTGTAGAGCCAGTATCGCCGGCTCTGCTGCTGGTAGACCGCGGCCTTATCCTGCCACTCGCGCACGTAGTCCGCGACGTCGACCCTTGCGCCGTGGGCGGCGAGGTCCTTGTAGAACGCCGTCGAGCCCCAGTAAATCAGCAGCGAGCGGACTTCACCCTGCGTCATCGAGGCGAACGGGTTGCGCGGGTCGTATTTGCACGCGAGCTTCATCAGGTACGCGCTCAGCTCGGTCGGCCGCCAGAGGTCCCAGTCGGTGATCTCGACATAGAGGCCGAGCTCGGGCTTTCCCGTCTTGGGATCGGGAACGCTCACCCTGCGCAGGCCTATCCCTGGGATCTCAAAGGCTTTGAGGTCCCTTTCCAGGGTCTCGAGCCGAACCCCGTGATAGGAAATGCCGCGGAAGGGATAGGCGGTTCCAATGCCGTTCTTGAACCCGCCCCGCTGGGAGCCGAGGCCCGTCATCGGGTAGCCCTCGACGGCCGAGAAATCGGGCATGTACGGCGACGTGGGTATCCAGGGCAGCCCCGTGTCGGGCCAGCGCATGCTCCTGCGCCAGCCGCGCATGGGGACCACGACCAGCCTACCATTCTCGCGCTTCGCATCCGGGATCTTCAGAACGTCGGGGGCCTCCTTGGCCATCCTCGCGAGTTCGCCGATCGTGAGGCCGTGCACATACGGGACCCGGAATTCGCCGACATAGGTGTTCGTCCACTGCGGGTCGAGTAGCGGGCCGTCGACCTTGAGCCCGCCGAGCGGGTTGGGCCGGTCGAGCACGACCACCTCAACGCCGTTCTCGAAGCAGCCCTCCATGCACACCTTCATCGCGCTGATGTACGTGTAGCTGCGCGATCCGATGTCCTGCAGGTCGATGACGATCGTGTCTATGCCCTTCAGCTGCGCCCTCGTCGGGCGGTTGGCCACCCCGTCCACCTTCATCCCATTGTAGAGGGAGTGCACCATCAGGCCCGTCCGCGGGTCCACGCGGTCGGGGTAGTTGACGCTGGCCGAGTATTCCCCATAGAGACCGTGCTCTGCGGCGAAAAGGGCCACCAGGCGGACTCCCGGGGCGTGGCGGAGGATCTCGATGGAGCTCACGCCGTGCATGTTCGCCCCGGCCGGATGGGTCAGAAGTCCGATCGACTTCCCCCTTATGGGCGCGAATCCCTCCTCCTGCAGCACGTCGATCCCCAGCATCACGGGATGGGCCGGGTCGAACGGGGCCTTGGGCGCCGCCGTCGGGGTCGGAGCGGCGGCCGTCCGGGCCGGAGGGGAGGAGGGCGCCGGGGGCGGGGTCGCGCTGCATCCGATCAGCCCCATGAGCGGCGCCAATCCCAGAAAGGCGCACCTGACGGACCGGGGGACGTGCATGGGCATCGGCAACATATCAGGCGGCGGCTTGGTCCGGTCGAGACGTTTCATCGGCCCGCAAAGGCGCGGTGCACGGCCGCTGAGAGCAGGGCGGGCGCCCCGGCGAGGGCCTCGGCAAGCGCCATTCCGGGAGGAGCCACGGCGTGCGTGAGCAATCCGGGAATGTCCTCGGCCAGCGCCACCTGGCCCGCGAACACATGGACCGGCTTGCCCAGGGCGAGGGCGCGGCGCACCAGGGAGCCCGGGCCCTTCCCGCTCAGCGAGGAGTCGTCGAATCGGCCCTCCCCGGTCACGACGACGTCGGCCGCCGCAAGCCGCTCGTCAAGGTCGAGCCAGGAGGCGACGAAATCAAAGCCGGGCAGCAGCGTTGCGCCCGCCGCCGCCATGAGCCCGAATGCGATCCCGCCCGCCGCCCCGGCGCCCGGCCTCGAGGCAAGGTCCCAGGGCCGCCCGAAATGCCGGCAGAGCATCTGCGCGATCCGGGCGCCCCCCGACTCGAGGGCGGGGGCCTGCTCCGGCCTCAGGCCCTTCTGGGGACCGTAGACCGCCAGGGCCCCGCGCGGCCCGAGGAGGGGATTCTCGACGTCGCATGCTATGAAGATCGGCGGGAGGGTGCAGGGGACGCGCCCTGCGATGCTGCGCAGGGCGCCCCAGTCCGCGGGGACGGGCGGATCGAGCGTCTCGCCTCCCGCGCCTGCGAAGGTTATCCCCAGGGCGCCAAGGGCCCCCAGGCCCAGGTCGTGCGTCGCGCTCCCCCCGACGCCCAGCAGGATCGCCCTCGGGCCGGCCGCCGCCGCGGCAAGGATCAGCTGGCCGGTGCCCCTGGTGGTCGCGAGCGCGGGATCCCGCATCCCCGGATCAAGAAGCGCGAGCCCGCTCGCCGCAGCCATCTCCACGACGCCGACCGAGCCACCGTTCCCGGCCGCAGCCGCGCCGAGCAGGGCCCGCGCGCGACCAGGTATCCTGTCAACAGATACAATACCGAACGATGCCGCGACCTTCCCCCCGCGGGGGCCGTCCGCCTCGGCGGCGAGGAGGGAGCCCCCCGCAGAGAGCGTGAGGATCTCCGCGAATCCCTCGCCGCCGTCCGAGAGCGGGCAGCGGTCCACCTCCCACGGGGCCCGCGCCGAGGAGATCGCTCCGGCCGCGATGTCGCACGCCATGGGGGCGGAGATCGAGTTCTTGAACTTGTCGAACGCAACCAGGACGCGCATCGGGCCGGGATGCTAGACCCGGAGCCTGCTGGTTTGCAATTAAACCGCGGCCGGGGGAGCGTCGCGGGATGGACTTCGCGCTCCAGCCGACATCGGTGCGCGCGGTGCGCGTGGCTCCGCTGGACATCGCGCTGCGCGCGCCGTTCGGGATCTCCCGGGGCTCCCTCGGCACGGCGGCCAACGTGCTCCTCCAGGTCGAGCTCTCCGACGGCACGCTTGGCCACGGGGAGGCGGCGCCCTTTCCCGCCTACAACGGCGAGACGCAGTCCGCCGCCATGGGGCACCTGTCGCGCGCCGCGAACTGGCTGCCGGGGCGCGACGCCGCGGACTGGGAGGGCATCGCCTTCGAGTTTCGCGCGACCGGCGTGCCGGGATTCGGGTCGGCGCTGTGCGCACTCGAGACGGCGCTCCTCGACGCCGTCACGCGGCGCTCCGGCGTCTCCCTGTGCCGTTTCTTCGGGGGCGCCGGCTCCGAGCTCGAGACGGACATGACGATCACGACCGGCACGGCCGGGGAGGCGAGGGAGGCGGCGCTCCAGATCGCCCGGCGCGGGATTCGGCTCATAAAGGCGAAGATCGGGGGCCCGGGGGGACCCGACGCCGACCTCGACCGGATCTCGGCGATCCGCGAGGCCTTGCCCGATTCGCCCCTCATCCTAGACGGCAACGCGGGCATCGGGCGCGCCGACGCGGCCAGGCTCGTGAGGGGGCTGAAGGCGCGTGGCATCCATCCGGAGCTGCTCGAGCAGTGGCTTGCGAAGGACGACCTCCATGGGATGCGCGCCCTCGCCGAGGAGTCCGGCTGGAAGGTGGCCGCGGACGAGAGCGTGAGCTCCGCGGAGGACGCGCGCCTCGTGGCCCGGGCGGGCGCGGCCCAGGTGATCAACGTCAAGCTCATGAAGGCGGGGATTTCGGAGGCGCTCAAGGTCGTTGCCGTCGCGCGCGAAACCGGGATCGGCCTGATGATTGGGGGGAACGTCGAGTCGATCCTCGCGATGACCGCCTCGGCATGCTTTGCGTCCGGCATCGGCGGCTTCGCGTACGCCGACCTCGATACCCCCCTGTTCCTCGCCGAGAATCCCTTCGAGGGGGGGTTCACCCTTGACGGGGGCAGAGTCTCGGTGGCCCACATAGACGCGGGTCACGGCGTCCTGCCGCGGGGCCTTTTGCTTTGAACGGCCGGCGCTGCTCGGGTTAGCTCGGCCGCCATGTCATCCAACGGGGCCCTTGTGGTCTGCCAATCCGGATTCGAGGGGCTCCTCGTGCGCGAGATGGAGGGCCGCGGCCTGCGGTCCGACGGAAGCGGCCCGGGCTGGGCCCTCGCCATCCCCCTGGCGGCGCCGGGCCCGTCTGCGCCTCTCGAAGGACTCCGGCAGGCGGCTTTCCCGCACGCGGTGCTGGAGTCGCCCGAGCCGGTTGCGGGCGAGAGCGTGAACGGCCTGGCGCAGGCGGTCATGGACCTGTTCGCCGCAAGCCTCAGGGGCGAGCGGGTCGACTCGCCATGGCCCTGCCTGTTCGCGGGCAGCCAGGAGGCCACCGGCCTGGGCCGGCGTGTCGCCTCGGTCGAGGCCGCGTTCCACGAGCTGCTGAAGAAGAAGCTCGGAAGGGTGGCCAGGCTCGCGACTCCTGAGAAGCCGAGGGTCGGTCCGGCGCGCGGCCTCTTCGTGTGGTTCACGGACTACGGAAAGGCGCACGTGGCGCGGTCGGCCTACATGAACGGGCCCTGCCGGATGGCCGACGACGACCTGGCGCCCTCGCGCTCGTACCTGAAGGTGGAGGAGTCGTATGCCATCATCGGCGCCGAGCCGCGGCCCGGCGAATCCGTCTGCGACCTCGGGGCGGCGCCCGGGGGCTGGAGCTACAGCGCCGCAAAGCGGGGGGCCCGCGTCGTCGCCGTCGACAACGGGCCCATGAAGGGAGGGGCGCTCGACCACCCGCTCATCGACCACAGGCTCGCCGACGCGTTTGGATTCAGCCCGGGCAGGAGCGCCACCTATGACTGGCTCTTCTGCGACATGCTTGAGGACCCGAGGAAGGTCCTTCAGTCCATCGTCGGGCCTTGGCTCGAGGGGGGCTGGTGCCGGCGCTTTGTGATCAACCTGAAGTTCGGCCGCGTCGACCCGATTGCCCTCCTTTCCGAGCTTCGCGCCCCGGATTCGCCGTTTGCCACGCGCGCAACGGAGGTCAGGATCGTGCACCTGTACCATGACCGGGAGGAGTTCACCGTGACCGGCGCCGTCCCATGAAGGACAGCGAGATCGCCATTTGCGGGCTCGCGGCGGTGCGCGCGAGGTTCCAGCGCGACGCCTCCACCATCGTGCGCCTGTTCTTCGACCGCCCGACGTCGAAGCGGGTCGGCCTCATCTGCCGCGCGCTCGCGGGCGCCCGGAAGGTCTATCGGTGCGTCGAGCCGGCCGAGCTTGAGCGGATCGCCGGCTCCGTGCACCACGGCGGAATCGTCGCGGTCGTCGAGGACAGGCTTCCGGCGGTCGCCACCGCGGAGAACGCCGCGGCGTGGCGCCGCAGGCACGAGAACCTTGTTGTCCTGGACAGGGTGGGCAACGCCCACAATCTCGGGGCCATAGCGAGGACCGCCGCCTACCTCGGCGTCCCGAGGATAGTCATCGCCGGGGACCCGGCGGCGGCAAGGCCGGGCGCCGCGGCGTACCGCGTGGCGGAGGGCGGACTGGACGCCCTCGATGTCTTCTCCGTTCCCGAGGTCGCGGCCTTCCTGCGCCAGCTCTCGGCGGCCGGATTCGACGTCGTCGGGGCGGCCACCAGGGGCGGAGCCGCGGCGGGCCCGTTCGCGGGACCGCCGGCGCCCTGGGCGCTCGTCCTTGGAAACGAGGAGCACGGGCTCGCGCCCGCCGTGGAGTCGGCCTGCACCCGCCTCGTGTCCATCCCCGGCGGCGGACGCGTCGAGTCGCTGAACGTGTCGGCCGCCGCCGCGATCCTTATCCATGAGCTGGGCCGCAGGGGAGGAGGGACAAGGCGCCGGGCCCCGTGAAACGAATTGCCGAGCGAAGGTTCATCCGAGAGACTCCGCCCCGTTTTTTCCACCCCCTGAACAGAGAACATCCCTCAAAATGAAGTTCCGCCCAGCGCTCGCCCTGCTCCTGGCCCTGTCCGCAGCCTCGCCGATTCTCTCCGGAGCCGACGCGCCCGCCGGCCCGCCCGCCCCTGGCGCCGTGCCCTCACCCGGGAAGGACGATGAGAAGAAGACCGAGCTGGAAACCCGCATGGAGCGGATGGGGAAGGCCTTCCGGAAGCTGAAGAAGCAGGTTGCGGATCCGGCCCAGAACGCCTCGTCCCTGCAGCTCCTGGCCACGATGCAGGAGGCGGCAAAGGAGGCCATCGACCTGACGCCGGCCAAGGCCGCCGACATCCCCGGGGATCAGCGGGCGAAGTTCATGGACGATTTCAAGGCGGGGATCCGGGGCATGCAGGACGAGTTTGCAAAGCTCGCGGACGCGCTCACCGCCGGCAGGAACGGGGATGCGGCGAGGATCGTGGACGACATCGACGCGCTCGAGAAGAAGGACCACAAGCAGTTCAAGAAGCCGAAGAAGGATTGACGGAGGCGCCCTTCGAGGCGCCCGCAAGAAGTCTCCTGAGGTCGCGGGCTTGCCTGCCCAGCGCCTCGATCTCGCTCCCAAGCTCGGCGTCCGAGTAGACTTCCGCAAAGTCCTGCAGGTCCGCCGCGGCGGCGGAGAGATCCTCCGCGCCGACCATCCTGGCAAGGGAGAGCACCCGGTGGGCCGCGGATGAGACCGCGGGCCGCGAAGCGGAGGCGCGGGCCGCCGCGAGGCCCCGCACCGCCTCCTCAATCGACGCGTCAAACCTCGCCAGCTCCCTGCCCAGGCTCGCCGCCGTGCCGTCGGTCAGGTGAAGGAGCAGCTCCAGCTTGATCCCAGGGATTCCAGCGGCTTGGGCGGCGGAAGGGGTAGCGCGGGCCGGGTGCGGCCCCGACCCGTTCAACGCCATGAGGACGGTGCGAAGCTTCTCGGGCGTTATCGGCTTGCTCATGAAGGCGTCCATTCCCGCGGCCATGCACGAGTTCCGGTCGGCGGCTGTCGACAGGGCGGTCGTGGCGACGATGAACGTCTGTCCCCGAGGCGCCTCCGAGGCGCGGAAGCGGCGGGCCAGCTCGATTCCCCCCATTCCGGGAAGGTCGCAGTCGATCAGCACCACCCGGTAGGTGGCCGAGGCGAGGCGCGCTAGCGCCTCCTCCCCGTCCCGCGCGAAATCGACGCGGAACCCTAGCCTCCCAAGCATCAGGCCGAGGGCGCGGGCGTTGTACTCTATGTCCTCGACCACGAGGGCCCCTGCGCCCCGCGCGTCGAAGGCGCCGAACTCGAGGGCCGACGTCGCGCCGGCCTCCATGGGAAGGCGCAGGAAGAACGTCGAGCCCCGGCCGGCCGCCGGCAGGAAGCCGACCGAGCCGCCCATCCGCTCCGCGAGCGCCCGGCTGACCGCCAGGCCGAGCCCGGTCCCGGGGACCGCGAAGTTGCGGGCGGACTTCAGCCGGGAGAACCGGATGAAGAGGTTCTTCCGCTCGTCCCGCGGAACCCCGATCCCGTCGTCGGCAACCTTGAAGACGACTTCGCCGCCCTCCGGGTCCGCCGACAGCCGGATCGTGCGCCCGCCGAACTTGAGCGAGTT
Source organism: uncultured Opitutaceae bacterium (assembly GCA_964451965.1). Taxonomy (GTDB): domain Bacteria; phylum Verrucomicrobiota; class Verrucomicrobiia; order Opitutales; family Opitutaceae; genus Palsa-1447. The sequence continues at coordinate 3,721 of CAYVKH010000036.1, read as the reverse complement.
CGCGGCGAAGTTGACGATCACCTGCTGGATCCGCGCGGCATCCCCGAGGATCCGCTCGGGGAGCCCGGCGCCGACCGCGACCTCCATCCGGGCCTCCGGCGAGCGGGCCTCGAGCATCGTCACGACGTTCTCCAGCATCTCCCGCGGGCTGAACGGCGACGGGGTGACGCGGTATGCCCCGGCCTCGATCGACGCGAAATCGAGCACGTCCTCGACGAGCGAAGCGAGAAAGGTCGCGCAGCTTCGGATGGTGCCCACGAGCCTCTGCTGGTCGGGGCCGAGCGGCATCTCGGACAGCGCGACCGCGGACGCCACGATGCCGCCCATCGGATTCCGGATCTCGTGGCTCATGCTGGCGACGAACTCCGTCTTCGCCGCGTTGGCCTCCTCGAGCTCCTCCGTGCGCTCGCGCACAACCCTCTCCAGCACCTCGGCCCTTCGCTTGAGCGATCTCGTGCGGAACCGCAGGAGGCCGACGATCCCGAGCCCTGCCAGGATGCCGAAGGACGCCCGGGCGATGGGCGTCGCCCACCAGGGCGGCGCAATGCCGAAATGCAGGAGGGCGGGCTCCCCGACCTCGCCCGAGTCCGTCACGAGCCTGACCTTGAAGTCATAGTTCCCGTCGCGGAGCCCCGATATCTCCCTGTCCGCCGACTGGGTCGGGGGCGACCACTGGTTCTCGACGCCGCCCAGCATCGTCTGAAAGCTCTCCGACTCGCGCATGCCATAGTCGAGCGAGCTGTATTCGACGTGCAGACCCCTCGTCGAATACGGCAGCGTCCCGCCGACCGGGCCGCCGGGCCCCCCGTCCTCGGCCCTGACCCACGCCCGGATCGCCGGCCTGCGCGGGGGCGGACGCGGGGAGAGCGCCGCGGGCCCGGCGCGGATGAGGGATTCCGTCCCGGAGATCCAGAGGTCGTCGTGGCCGGCGGAATGGATCACGCGCAGGCCGAGCGGGGACCCGAGGCCGGCGAGGCCCTCGACCGACTGGGGCGTCCACGCGGCGCCGTCCATCGTGGCCGATATCTTTCCCAGCCGCGGCGAATGGCCGCCCTCGTAAGGGTCGAGGGCAGCCCAGACCGAGCCGCCGCTGTCCGGATTGGAGACCGCCGACGGGTTGCCCTCGGGGACGCCGGCGATGAGGCGGAACCTGTCCGTCCTGGCATCCAGGAAATACGCGGCTCCCTTTGCCAGGACCACGACCCTCGCGCCCACCCGCGCCACGAACGCGGTGCCCGAGGACGGCACGGGCCCAAAGCGCGGACCCGCGGGCACCGACTTGGTCGAGCCGGGTCCCGCGACGAACAGCCCCCTGGAGGGCGTGCCGATCCAGATTCTTCCGGAGGGCTCGTCGGCCACCGAGTCGCCGTAGTCGGGCAGGGAATCCGCGACGACGCCCGAGGTGCCGGCCTCCGGGTCCACGGAAAGGACGCGGTCGAACAGCGACGCCAGGATTCGTCCGGGGTGCGACTGGGACGGAGTGGTCCGGAACACGATGTCGTCGAGATGCAGCAGGGGCCTCATGCCCTCGGCGGACCACAGCCCGAGCCCGTGGAAGTGGCCGACGGCCAGCCCCTGGGGCGTCGAAAGCAGGCTGTAGAACCTGCTGCTCGTCGTGCCGAGCGCCGCGAACTGGCCGGCGCCTCCGGACTGGGGATCGGCGGACAGGCGGAAGAGGTCGCTGTGGGACACGGCGAACACCGATCCCGAGAGCCCGTCGATCGAGCAGCAGCCGCCGGGAGGGTAGCCGCTCCGCTGGCCGTAGACCGACGTGTCCGATCCGATTGCGAGACGGACGATCTGCGAGGGTCCCGTCGCCCAGAGCGCGCCGTCGCGGTCAACGAACAGGGAGTAGATCTGGTTGGCGGGCAGCCCGGCCCGGAGGTTGAAGACCCTGCGGACGGCTCCGGTCTGGGTGACAATCGCGATCCCGCCCTGGAGCGTGCCGACCGCGAGGGAGCCATCCCCGAGGCGCGCCACCGAGGTGGGGGTGTTGGCGCGCGCGAATCCGGAGGCCTCCGTGTCAAGGGGCGCGCAGGCGCCCCTGTGCAGCGCCTTGAAGCCCTGCGGGGTCAGCAGGAGCCAATCCTCGCCCGTGTCATCGAGCCAGCGGACCTCCTCGGTCCCGATGACGGACGCCGGGGCGACCAGCTCGGGCCCCGCGCTGCCGATCCTCAGCAGGCCGAGCGGCGGATAGTGCACGTAGACGGCGCGGGCGGTGCGCGTCGACCAGAGGAGGTTCATCCCCGGATAGTCCCATGACTCGAACTTCCCGCCGTCCCACCTCAGGATCCTCTCGCGGGCGACGAAGATGGCGCTGGCGGCGCCCTGGGCGTACACCCTCCAGACGTCCCCGAGATCGGGCCTGCCCGCCGGCATGCGGGGCATCAGGGAATGGTACTCGAGGCGGCCCCGGTCCCCGGGCTCGAACCAGCCGGCCTGGTTCACGCCGGCGGCCCAGATCCTGCCGTTCGGCCCGACATCGAGGCCGCGGACAAGGTAGGTGGCGTCCATCTTCTCCGCGCGCCATCGGTCCCCGTCGAACGAGACGACCGTGTCGCACCCGAAGAACATCCTTCCCGAGAGGTCCTGCGCCGCCGACCAGGCCATCGTCGCCACGCCGGTCTCGCGCACCGTGAACACGCGCATAGGCGGCATCCCCTCGGTCCCCTGCAGGGGGCCGGGCGCGGCGCCTGGCGATGCGGCGGCGTCCCAGGCGGCTATCCAGAGGAGCGCGCAACCCGCAAGGGAACGGACCGATGGCAGTGGTGCGGAGTCGACCCGGCCGATGAAACGCGTTTTCCAGGGGCCGTCATGGACTATTCGTACGCAAAAGCATGTACCGGAAAACCCGGCAGTTCAGGGCTTGACGACGTCGAGCGCGCTCTCTGCCGAAAAGACCCGGCCCTCCGGGTCGGTGGCGCGGACATGGAGCACGTGCCTGCCCGGTGCCAGGTCCGCGGGAATCGGTCCCCGCCAGAGGTGATAGCAGATGGCCGGGTCGGGAAGCCTGGGGCGGGCGGACGGGTGGGGGTCCGAATCCTGTGCAAGGAAGTCGGCCGCGTAGGACGGGTCCCAGCCGAGGATCCTGCGGATGGGGTTCCACGCCCGGTTGTCCACGCGCGCCTCGACCAGCCATCCGTCGTGGCCGTTGAACACGTTCGCGTAGAAGGAGACGAAGCCCTGCCTTGGCGCGACCGCCTCCGGGGCGTGAAGCGCGATCTGGTGGTCCGCCGGCATCCTGGAGGGGACATAGTCGAGCGAGACCCTCTCGCCCTCGAATTGAAGCAGCGCGTACCCGGGCGGCGTGCCGTCCCACATCGTCGCGGCGGGGATCCCGTCGCGGTCCGGCGGCCCCCCCCAGAAACCCCCGCACGCCGCCGCGACATTGTATTCGTGGATCGGGTCCTTCCCCGTCCAGCCGTCGTCGGGCCCGTGCATCACGTGGCGCTGGTAGTGGGTGTGCCCGGAAAGCACGAGGACGCGCCGGCGGCCGCCGAGAAGGCCGAAGAGCCTCAGCCGGTCGGCGGCCCGGAACGTCTCGGTTCCCGACGGGTCCGGCGGGAACAGAGGCATGTGCATCAGGAGGACCACCCACTCGCCGGGCGGCGTCTGCCGCAGGAGGTTGCCGAGGAACTCGAACTGGCCGTTGCGCAGGCCCCCTATGTAGCGCGGCCCGCCCAGCGGCCTCACGTCGTCCAGGGCGACGAAGAGCGCGGGA
>CAYVKH010000035.1:0-33000 GCA_964451965.1 uncultured Opitutaceae bacterium | reverse complement strand
GGAAGGCGCGGCCGCCGGAAAGGGGGCGCACGCCCGCAAGCTTCCAAACGGAGCCGAGGTGTTCACGGGCGCTCAGACCGTGCGGGTGCAATTCGAGTCGGAGGGCGCCGTCCGCGTGACCAAGTGCGTCTCCGATCGGGCGCCTGGCGAACGGAGCCTGATCGTCCTTCCGCACCAGGCGCCGCAGGTCGAGGTGGCCTATTCCGAGCAGCCCGGCTTCGTGACGCTTCGCTCGGGGCGCCTGTGCGTGGTCATCTCGAAGGCGACAGGGGCGATCTCGTATTTTGACGCGACGGGGACGGCCCTGCTCGAGGAGGAGGGCGCCGCGTCCATAACCGCGGCCTCGGTCGCCGGCGAGAAGGAGGCGTACTCGATCGAGACCCGCTTCAGGCTGAGTGCCAGCGAGGGCATCTACGGACTCGGGCAGCACCAGTCCGGCCTTATGAACTACCGCAGCCACACGGTGAAGCTCGTCCAGGCCAACACGCAGTCGGCGAACCCCTTTCTCGTCTCCACGCTGGGCTACGGGATCCTATGGGACAACTACTCCAAGACCATCTTCGCCGACACCGGGCACTGCTGCTCCCTGTGGTCGGAGGTCGCGGACAACATCGACTACTATTTCATCTTCGGGGGCAGCATTGATGGCGCGATCGCGGGCTACCGCGAGCTTACGGGCGCGGCACCGCTCTACGGCAGGTGGGCCTACGGCTACTGGCAGAGCAAGGAGCATTATGAGAACCGGGACGAAGTGCTCCGCGTGGCCGCGCAGTACCGGACGCGGGGGATCCCCATCGACGGGATCGTGCAGGACTGGGACTACTGGGACGGCCGCGACAACTGGAACCAGCTCTTCTTCGACGCCACGCTGTTCCCCCGCCCGGCCGAGATGATCGATATTCTTCACCGGGAGAACTTCCACTTCATGATATCCATCTGGTGCGGTTTCGGGCGGACGACGCCGGTCTACCGCGAGATGGAGGAGGGGGGATTCCTGTACCCGACGGTGGGCTGGGCGGGGTTCAGGTTCTTCGACCCCTACAACCCCGCCGCAACCGACCTCTACTGGAGGCATGTGCGGGAGGGGCTGTTCAGGCACGGAGTGGACGGGTGGTGGATGGACTCCACCGAGCCGGATATCGTCAACGCGCAGACAAAGGAGTCCCAGGAATACGAGATGAAGCGCATGGCGCCGAATCACCTCGGGACCTTCGCCCGCTATCTCAACACCTATCCCCTGCTGGCCACCGAGGCGGTCTACAGGAACCAGCGGAGGGACACGGACCGGAAGCGGGTCTATATCCTGACGCGCTCAACGTTTGCGGGGCAGCAGCGGGCGGCCGCGACGACCTGGACCGGGGACATCGGCGCGAGCTGGGAGATATACAGGAACCAGATCCCCGCGGGGCTCAACCACTGCATGTCCGGCATCCCCTACTGGACGTTCGACATCGGCGCCTTCGTCCTGGGCGGCTACGGAGGAGTCTTCTGCGACGGGGGCAAGGATCCCGCCTTCCAGGAGCTCTACACGCGGATGTTCCAGCTCGGGGCCTTCAGCCCCATCTTCCGCTCGCACGGATCCGACACGCCGCGGGAGATATGGGAATTCGGCGAGTTCACGAACGTGCTCATCGACTTTGACAGGCTTCGCTACCGCCTGATGCCCTACATCTATTCGAACGCCTGGAGGGTCACGAGCGAGGGGTACACCCTGATGCGGGGCCTCCCCATGGACTTTCCCAACGACCGCGGCACCTTTGATGTCGCGGACCAGTACATGTTCGGGCCATCGGTCATGGTCTGCCCGGTAACGGACTACATGCTGCATCGCCCGCCGGGAAAGAGCGTGCCGATATCCGCCGAGCACTTCCGCACCCCGGACGGCAGGCCCGGCCTCGCGGCGACCTACTACGGCGACGACCACTTCGGCTCCGCGGTTCGATCGCAGATCGAGCCTAGCGTGGACCTCAACTGGTACAACGGATGGCCCTCGTTCGTCGCGAAAGAGGCGTTTTCGATGCGCTGGGAGGGCAAGCTCGTCACGTCCGAGACGGGGCCCCACAGGTTCCATGTGAAGACCTTTGGCCCAAAGCTCCTTGAGATCGACGGGCAGCCCCTGAAATACACCTACACCTCGGTGGAGGCGGTCACGGAGCCCGTGAAGCTCGAGGCCGGCAGGGAGTATCGCTTCTCCTTCGCCACTTCAAACTCCGTGCTCGGCGCCTTCAGGGCGCAGCTGTTCTGGAAGACCCCGTCCATGCTCAGGGCAGAGGCCCTGCACGAGGTTCGCCCCCAGACCCGTCCCGTCTATCTTCCCGCGGGCCGCACATGGTTTGACTTCTGGTCGGGCAAAGCGACCCCCGGAGGACAGGCGATAAGCGCCGCGGCGCCGATCGATCGGATCCCGCTGCTGGTCCCTTCGGGGTCCATAATCCCGATGGGCCCCCCGGTGCAGTATGCCGCCGAGAAGCCCGGCGCCCCGATAGAGCTGAGGGTGTATCCCGGATCAGACGCCTCGTTCACCCTCTACGAGGATGAGAACGACACCTACGACTATGAGAAGGGGGCCTTCTCCACGATCCGCTTCGACTGGCACGACGCTTCGCGCCAGCTGACGATCGGGGCCCGCAGAGGGAGTTATCCGGGGATGCCCTCGACGCGGATCTTCCAGGTGGTGATCGTCACGCCAGGGCACGGCGTTGGCCCGGGAGCCATGGACGCAGCGGACAGGGCCGTCACGTACACGGGCGAGGCACAGAAGCTCGGCCTTTGAACCGCGCCGGACGCTCCGGAAACGCGTCGCCCGCCGCCCGACAACCCGCCAGCCGGGTACCGTCAATTCGAGCGGTTCAGGAGCTTCTTCTTCTCCGCCTGGAACTCCTCGTCGGTGAGGATGCCCTTCTTCCGCAGGTCATCCAGCTTCACCAGCTCGGCGTAGAGCTCGTCGGTCGTCAGGTGCCTTTCCGCCGGCGCCGCGACGGCGACAGGGGCGCCAGGTGCCGCGGCCGTAGCCGTGAGCTCCGGGTCGCCCGGGGTCAGGGCCCTGAAGGTGATCTTCGCGTAGGCGTAGCCCAGGCCGAATGCCGGCGTCTTGTCCGTAAGCGAAATCAGCTTGAATTCCTTTCCATGCTCCGAGCAATAGCTGGCGGCGGCCTCATTGGCTTCGCTTCTCAGCACGTCGACGTCCCTGTGAAAGGCGTTCTTGGCCTCGACCTTTATCGAATAGGTGTTGTTTCCCATCGAGACCACATCCCCGACGTTGTCATGCGAAGAGGCATATCCGGTCAACGCGACGCACATACAGGACGCTGAAAGCAGCTTGCCAAGGGTTCTGGAGTTCACCCCGGAAACGTCATGTCTCTTGGCGCACAGGTCAATCCTCGATGACGGAATCACGGCGCGTCCCGTCTTCCGGCGTCCCGGGCCCGCTGCAGGAGGCCCTGGCGGGCGGGAAGCTGGCCGCTTCAGGCCATCCAGCTCTCTTGCAATATTCGCCCGGCCGCCCAAATGCTCATGCGAACCCCTCCCCCCCGCTCCCATTGATTTCCCTGCCCCAAAAGAAAGCCCTGGCCGTGCTCTTGGCGATCCTGTCGGGTCCCCTGGCGTCCCGGGGTGCCACGGCGGCGCCGGCAGACGCGGCCACGCCCGCATCCCAGCTCTCCGTCCAGCAGCGCGACTTCATGACGTGGCGCTTCGGCATGTTCATCCACTTCAACCTCGGCACCTTCGCCGACACGGACTGGGCCGGCGGCTACGAGGACCCGAGCCTGTTCAACCCGACCAGGCTCGACTGCGGGCAATGGGCCGACGCAGCCAAGGCGGCGGGCATGACCTACCTCGTCCTGACGGTGAAGCACACGGAGGGCATCGCGCTCTACGACAGCGCCGTGACCGACCACGACATCACAATGTTCAGGAACTTCAGGGGCGGAAAGGGGGACATCGTTCGCGAGTTCGTGAACGCCTGCCGCTCGCGCGGGCTCAAGGTTGGATTCTACTACTGCTTTCCCGGAGATTACTCGGACGAGGCCCACAGGAACGCGCCGCCGCCGAACAAGCCAAATCTTCACGGCCTGCCTGTCGAGGCCGCAGGCGACTACGTCGCCTTCATGAAGCGCCAGCTGGCCGAGATGCTTCAGAATTACGGGCCGGTCGACCTCCTATGGGTGGACCAATACGAGAACAAGTACACCAAGGACAGGTGGCCGGAGGTGATGGCGTTCATCCGGTCGCTTCAACCCCGCTGCGTCCTGCTGGCCAACAACGCCCGCAACCTGAGCGACTCGGACGTGCTAAGCTACGAATATCCATGGAAGTCCGAGATGCCGCCGAGGGATAACCTTCTCCCGGCCGAAGTCTGCGACACGATCCAGACCGGCGCCCGTTGGTTCTGGCGCGAGGTCCGGCAGCCGTCGGACCTGCAGGCGGCCGCCGACGTTGCGGCCAGGGCCCGGGAATGCAACGGGCGGAACGCCAACTACCTGCTGGATGTGCCACCCGATCGCGACGGACTGATTTCCGGGCCGCAGCTTGCGCGACTGCAGGAAATCGGCGCCTTGCTGCGCTCGAATGGAACAACAAGCAGGGTAACGCCTTAGGACCGGGCCTTTGGGAGGCTGGCGTCCGCGGCCTGCAGATGATCCACCGGCCGTTGTTCCGCGCTGACGATGCGTCCAGAATGCCACCGGAGACGTATAAGTCGGGACTGAAGCCAAAATGCCGAAGACTCCAATAAACCGGAACCCCAGGGTGGAACCTGCGGACTGAATTTCCCGTCAATCCTGTTACAATTCCAAAGTCGTTCCATCCGGACCGATCAAGGATCCTGAACCGCGTGCCAAAAAACCAGCGCATCCCATGAAAACAGCCCCCTGGCCGTCGTTGAGCCTCGCAGCACTTCTAACCGCCGGACTCTGCCCACAGAGCAACGCCGGCCTGTTCACCGACAATTTTGAGTCGACGGTGGTGGCCGAACGGGCGAAGGACGCGCCGCCCGAATCGAAGGACCCGGTTTCGTATGTCGCGTTTGACGGCGGCTACATCGAGGCGGGAGACCCGATCGCCGGCGACCGGCCGCCCACCGCCGACCAGGTCAGGCAGGAGCTGCGCACCGCCCTCGAGGCGCAGGGCTTCCAGGCGGGACAGGGAACGCCTTCGCTGGTGCTCGCGTATTACTGGGGGGTGCTGCGGGTCGATCGCACCCAGATCAGGGTCCCCTTTGGGATCAAGACGAACCTCAGGGCCCGGATCGCGCTTATCAGCACCGAGATGCAGGGTGCCGAGGTGGAGAACCACATCCTGGGCAGGGAGAAGGGCAGCAATATGGACATGAACGCCTCATCGCCCACAAGGCTTGTGGGGCCACTGGAGACGGTCGCCCAGAACTCAAAGCTGCCGCGCATCTTCATCGTTGTCTCGGCCTATGACTATAGGTCGCTTTCCGAGCGGCATGAGGCGAAGCTCGTGTGGCGGGTCAAGCTGAGCGCCCAGGAATCCAGCGGCGAGATGTACGAGGTGATCCCTCCCCTGATCGCCGCCGGCGGCCCATTCTTCGGGAAGGACCTTTCAGACTCCCGATTCGTCAAGACGTCCCTTTCAAAGGCGCCACCGGTGAGCGGCGCCGAGGCGTCCAATGTCCAGCCGTCCCCCGGATCCTACAACCTGGACGGCCCGTTCATCCAGGCCATCCTGAAGAGGGAACGCGCCAAGGTCTCGGGGATGGAGGACGAAGACAGGACCTGAACGGGGTTCATCCCGCACGACCCTTCGATGACGGTCGGGCATCACGCGCCCCTTCAGGGCAGGCGCCTATAGCTTCAATTGGCCAAGGTCCAGCGAGGCGGTGCCTTCGACCGGCTTGCCACGTTCAAGCGCGGGCTTGAACCGGATGCTTCTGACAACCGACTCGAGATAGGGATCCTCAATCCGCTTGGTGCAGGCCGTGTCGGAATACGCCTCATCTGCAAGGCCGTCCTTCGAGACCCTTGCGTAGAAAGTCCCGGCGTATCTCCCATCCGCGAGACGCGAGGGCAGGTCCGCGGGCAGCCTGGCCATCGCGGGCACCGCGGGCAGCGTCTCGCCCTTGTGGGCGCCGACGTACTCCATCTTCACGTACTCGAAGGCCTCGTCGCGCGTCAGTTCCACGCGCTTGGACGAGACGTTCGTCGCCACCTCCACCCCCTGGTTGTAGACATGGAGCTGAAAGTCGATCGGCTCGAAGTTGTAGGGGAAACCTCCCTCTACGAGGTGCACGTTCGTCGGGTGCGAATCTATCGGATCCAGCGACTTTGCATACACAAGGTTCTGGACGGTCCCCTCCTTCGTGCCATTCGGATGGAACCGTGTGGTCGTGACGACATAGGGGTTGTGGAGTGGCCGCGCCGACGAGATCTCAAACTCCACGTCCATCGCGTCGAATCCCTGCGAGAGGGTCTGCTTTCCGCCGACCGACAGATCCGAGCCCGACTGCGATGCCGCCATGTTCACGTCATGCTGCGCGGATTGAAGCGCCTGGGTTATTGCCGCCGCCTTCTGGCCTGGCCCGGGGGCGCCGGGTCCTCCCGTCGTCCTGGTATTGACGCCCATCTGTGACGCCGCAGTCGTGCCGTCTTGGACGGCATTCGCCTGGTTCAGGGACGCATCGTGATCCGCATTCTCAACGGCCGTCTGCGATAGCGACCTGGTCAGCCTGACGCTGGGATCATTGTCCGTCGTATAGCCGCGGTCGCTCTTCAGCTTGCCAATGGTGGCAGAAACCTCCGAGAGCTTCAGCACCGGAGTTATCCTGATGCTGAGGGGACCGCCCTTTGTGGAGACGACCCTTGTTTGTCCGCCGATATCGATCACCCAGGAGCTGCCGATGACATCCCGAACGGCATAGAGTCCCTTCTCCTGGCCAATGGAGAAATCGGCACCCATGAAGAGCGTGTGGGTCTTGGCGGCGTCCACAGTGACCTTGTCCATCACGACCGCCTTGTCGTCCTGCGTCCCCGCCGAGAGCGACATGGCGGCCGCGATGATGCCGATTGCCGGAAGGCTACACCGCCTGTTCAACGAGTTCATGTGAACTCCTCTCGATTGGATCCATATTGGACGGCTGATGCTCGCGGGCACCCGCCGCGCGATCAGATCGCCAATTGGCCAAGTTTTAGCGGCGCGACACCCTCCACGGGGCTTCCCCTGTCAAGCGCCGGCTTGAAACGGATGCTCTTGACGACCGTCTCGAGGTAAGGATCCCCGATTCTCCTGGTGCATGCCGCGTCAAAGAAGGGCTCCTCCGCCAGGCCGTCCTTCGACACCCTGACATAGAACGTATCGCCGTACTTTCCTACCGCGAGACGTGCGGGCAAGTCGGCGGGCAGCTTCCCCATCACGGGCGTCGCAGGCAGCGTATCGCCCTTGTGGGAGCCCAGGTACACCACCTTGACGTATTCGAAGGCCTCATCTCGGGTCAGCTCCACGCGCTTGGACGATACGTTGGTCGCGATCTCCTCCCCCTGATTGTACAGATGAACCTCGAAATCCTTCAGATCAAAGCCAGGAGGAAATCCCCCCTCGAGGATGTCAACGGACGTTGGGTGATTGTCTATCGGATCCAGCGCCTTTGCATAAATCATCTTCTTGACCGATCCCTGTGCGCCACCCTTGTCGCCGAAACGGCTGATTATCACCACGTAGGGATTGTTGAGCCTGTGCGCCGCCGAAACGCCAAACGTCACCTCCATCGCGTCATATCCCGGCGAGCTGCCGCGATCCCCGTACATTTCGAGCCCCGAACCCGAGCTCAACGAGGTCTGCTCCAGCTGTGTCGCAAGGCGCCCGGTCTGCACGTTGCTATTGGGCGCGCCTTGGTCGGGAGTCATGCCCCTTCCAAACCCCCCTGGAATGTTGCCCAGTTGATTGTTGTTCGTGCCGGTAATGGCGCCGGCGTTGACCTGCGCTCGGACCAGGGAGGACTGTGCTTGGCTCACGGCGGCCTGGTACCCGGCGTTGAGGTTGGCTGATTCATCCAGCGCCTTTGTCAGCCTCGTGGATGGATCGCTGCCGGAGGTGTACGCAGGCGTTCCCTTCAGGTCGGCAAGCGTCGCGGAGACTTCCGTGAGCTTGAGCGACGGCGTGACCTTGATGTTGAGGGGCCCGCTCTTTGCGGAGAGAACCTTCGTCTGCCCGTCAACGTCGATCACCCATGAGCTGCCGGAGACATCCCGGACGGCATAGAGGCCCTTGTCCTGGCCGACCGAGACATCGGCGCCCATGAAGAGCGTGTGAGTCTTGGCGGACTCCTGAGCACCGGCCGTGGCCGGTATTATCATGCCGCTGATGATGATGGCGGGGAGCAGAAATCGGCTTAACACTGATTTCTCTCGGGAATGGATTCTTTGGTGGGTTTTCATGAGTTTGACTGGCTGTCCTTGACGACCAGTGTTTTGACGCGGGCGAGGAAGTCCTCGACTGCGTCCGTCTTTTCGATGCTGAGTGCCTTTTCCAGGTATTCCACGCTCTTGGCGTAGTGCCGGTTCTTAAGCTCGATGTTGGCCAGCTCAAGGCTGGCCATGTAGGTGCTGCTCGCGACATGGAACGCCGCCTCAAACGCTAGGGTCGCCCTGGGGACGTCGTCCTCGGAGGCGTAGGCCCGCCCTAGGCTGATGAGGGCCCGGCCGTCCAGGGGATTCACCTTGAGGAGCTGGTCAAGCTCGTGGCGGGCATCCGGCCACCTCTTTTGCGCCGCGAACAGGTCGGCCCGGGTCTGGATCAGCTCCACGCCTCCGACATTCGCGCCCTTGGAGCTGAACCTGTCCAGCACCTGCTCGGCGTCCGTCAGCCGTCCCGCAAAGATCAGGACCTGGGCATAGTGGAGCAGCTTCTGGCTTCCCAGCTCGGGTGAGGCAGCCAGCACCCTGTGGTACATCTCCGCCGCCTCGGGGACGAGGTTCTGCTCAGCATAGAGGTCGCCGAGGATGCCGAGCTCCTCGACGTTGGCGACGCCGGTTCCCGCCGCGGTTTCAAGAAGCACGGTCGCCTCGACCTTGCGGTTCTCCGCGAGCAGGATGTTTGCGTAGGCGAGCCAGTACCTCGCCTCGCTTGGGTGCTCCTTGATGAGGTTCTTCACCAGGGATTCGGCGCGGGTGAACTGCCTCCCGTCGATGCAGATGCCAAGCAGCCCCTCCTTCCAGTCCACGTTTGAAGGGTCCCCGCTGAGCGCCTGCATGTAGGCCATCTCGGCGGAGACGAGGTCGCCCTGTTTCTGCAGACTGTATCCAAGGAGCCCGAAGGTCGTGGAATCGCGGTCGCCAAGCCCGACCGCCTTCGAGAAGCACGGCACGGCGTCGGCGTACCGCGCGGTCGAATAGTAGAGAATCCCGAGGTTCACCCACGCGCGCAGGAAGGTCGGGTAGCGCTTCACCGAGCTCCTGTAGTTGGCCTCCGCCTTGTCGTTCTCCCCGGCCGCGTAATAAGCGTTGCCGAGTATGAACTGAAACGCCGGGCTGGGCTCCTCCTTGTCCGAGTTCATCGCCTCGAGGAGCTTGACGGCAAAGGCAGGATTGGACGTGAGCATCGTCACGACCTTCTGGTACAGGGCATACTCCTCCTCCGTCATCTCGGGCTCCCGCTCCTTGAGGAACGAGTTCGACTCGTTGATGATGCGCTTCGGATCGAGCTTGGGCTCGGATGCGAAGGCGGGCCCGTGAAAGACGGCCGCGAGCAGGACGATGAGAAGAATCCTTGGGGTTTTCATTACCTAAATCGTGAACGGCGAGCCGTTCGTCCATTTGTACCACACGAGCTGTTGCACCATGCACCGCACCTTCTTCCCCTTCTTGATCGCGGGACTGAACTCCCATTCGTCCCGGACGCACGCGAGCACGATGTTGTCGAACCGGGCGTTGCCCGAGGGCCTCATCACCCGGATGCTCGTCACCGCGCCCTGGGTGTCGATGACCAGCAGAAGGGTCACGCGCAGCGACTGCACGTCCTCGCGGACACGGCTCGAGACCCTTGCGATGGTCTTCACAATCGCCAGGGGGGGCTGGTCCACTTCGCTCTGCTGATAGATGTGCTGGAACTCGCCCACGGGGCCGGACTTTGGCCTCAGGTCGGTCAGGAGCTGGCCGAACTGGATCGTCGCCCGCGGCGGAAGGTCGGCCGGCGGCATGAGCTTGCTGAGGTCCGGAGGGACCACGGCCAGCTTCACAGGGCTGTCCGACGCCCCGATGTCGATGCCTGTAAGCGGAACGACGGCCTCCATCGGCTCGGAATGCTCCTCCGACCTCGGCGGCGGGGGCTCGGAGACGGCGGACACCGCCCGCAGATCCTCGATTTCGGCTGGCGGCGCGACCGCCTTCACCATCTCGAAGTGGGAGATGCCCAGGAAGAGGATGAAGGTGAGGCCCGCCCCAAGAGACAGGTAAAGCGCCTCATCGGCGAGGTGCTCGCCGCGGCTCCTGAAGCTGGGGTTGAATGCGGACTCGGACATCGGATTGAAATCAGGGTTTCTCCAGATGGGTCGTGGCAAACTCAACGTGCTGGATCCCGGAGCGCTTGGCCTCCGAATACACGGCGGCGAATATCCCAAGGTTGGAGGAGCGGTCCCCGCGAATGATGAGCGTCGGAACCCGCCCGATGGCAGCCTGCTTGACCACCGCCGCGACCTGGTCGGTCCGTATCTCCTGTCCGTCGAAATAAATGCGGTTGTCCGCGGTGATCGCGATAAGGAGCGCGTTCTGGTCGCCGCTCAGCGAGCCGCTGACGTCGGGCTTCTCAACCTCGACGCCGGGATCGTTGATGAACGCGCTGCTGATCATCAGGAAGATCACCAGCACCATGATGCAGTCGACCATCGGCACCATGTCGATGTGCGTCGCCTCGAAGCGGCTGCGTCCGATGTTTCTCCCGATCATGGCGCTGCGTCCAGCCAGACGCTACGTTCGATGCTGTTCAGCTTCTGCAGGTATCGCCGCAGACTGCCGTTGGCGACGTGCACGACCATGAGCGCCGGGATCGCCACCACGAGGCCCGACTCGGTGGCGACAAGCACCTCCGAGATGCCCCGGGCAAGCCCCTCCATGGTCTTCTCCATCGAGTGCCCCGAAAGGCTCTCGAATGTCGTCACCATCCCGCTCACCGTGCCGAGCAGACCCAACAGCGGCGCAGCCGCGATCATGGCGCCCAGCGCGATTCGCTGCTGGCGGAACGACTCCTGCATGTCCTCCCGCGCCCGCCGCAACTCCGGCAGGTGCCGCTCCTGGGCCGAACCCCTGCGGTCGAGGTCGCGGCTCGACCTTCGAATCGAGAGGAGCAGCTTGAAGCACCGCGAATACAGGATGACCGACAGGCCAAGGATCGCGATCATCACCGGCCCGCCCCTTTCGACGAGTTCCACGAGAGCCTTCATACGGAGGTGGCGTTCTCGCCGGCCTTAGCAGTCTCGGAGGCGGTGACGAATTCAAGGGCATAGCGCTCGAGCGACGAAAGGTTCCTCTGGATGCGGTGGGCAAGGAACCCATGGGCGATCAGGGTCGGTATGGCCACGATGAGGCCCAATTCCGTGGCGACGAGCACCTCGGAGATCCCGCTGGCCAGCTTGCCCGCATTGCCGGTGCCGAAGACCGTGATCAGCGCAAACGTCCTCACCATGCCAACCACGGTGCCCAGGAGCCCCATGAGCGGCGCCGCGGTCGCGATCACGGCGAGCAACGGAAGGCGCCGCTCGTAATGCAGCCTCTGGCGCAGGAGCACGGATTGGAGGTGCTCCTCCAGTATCTCCTTCGGACTCTCGGAGTATTGCATGCCGACCAGGAAGAGCTCGCGCACCGGCGCGCTCAGCGACTTCACGGCCTGTTCCGCCTGGGACCGGGCGCCGGAGGACACTCTCAGGAGGAACCCATGAACCACCTGGGGTGAGTCCACTGCCAGGCGGGAAAGGTCGCCGATCTTCTGCGCGATCATCGCAAGGGACAGGATGCCCACGGCGATGATCGCATAGGCGACCGGACCGCCCTTCTGGATGTGATCGAAAATCGTTCCCTTTGTCTCCTTCAGGCGCAAAGCCTTGCCGCCCGAGGCGTCGGCGATGATCGTTGCCGGCTTCCCCTGAAAGAACGCCGAGGCTTCCTGCGGGCTCCAGGCAGGCAGCCTGTAGGTGACGGGATAGGCCGAACCCGCCCTTGGCCTCGCCGTACCGGCGCCGCTTCCGTCGTCCGGCTGGAAATAGGTCTCCGGCCCCAGGAAGGCGAACGTCCCCTTTATCACCTGGTTGCTCCCCTCGATGAGCGAGCTCCCGGCAGCCGTGTAGCCGCCCAGGGAGCGCCTCGTGCGCGCCAGAAGGAATTCCGCGATGTCCATGGCCGCCTGGGAGCTCGTGACCGAGGATTCATCGTCGAGCTTCTGCTCGAGCGACTGCACGCGCTCGGAAAGCAGCTGGCCTTCGCCGGGCGCAAGGCTCTCGTCGAACGCCGTCAGGCCGTCATGTGCGAGCGTACCCATGTAGGCGGAATTCTTCCGCGTGGCGTCCAGGTCCATGAGCAGCTTCCTGCGCTGCTCGGAGAAATCCTCCCGGCCGGCCTCCAGCCTCTCAATCTGGCTCTGCGCCGTGACGATCCGGTCCTCGGCCAGGCGCATTTCCTTGAGCAACGGCGCCTTCTCATCGGTGATGCGTTTTCGGGAGCCGTTCAGCTCGTCGGCCGCCTTCCGAAGGCGCTCGCCGTAATCCGCCGTCGCGCGCTTCATGGCCTCGTCAAACGTCGCCTCTGCGCGGACAGCCGCGGCAAGCAGGAAGATTGCCGCCAGTGCTGGAAGGAATCGGGTCTTCATTCGGCTCAGTTCTTAAGGGTTTCCGCAGCGGGCTGACCCAGCACGGCCGGCACGGCCACGAAGTCTGGATCGGCCTTGTCGTTGTAGACTGCCATGAGCTTCTCCACCGGGCGCACTGCATCGGGCTTCGGCTCCCATTGCCAGCCGCGGGGCCCGGGCACCCCATGCCACGCCTTCCCCGCAGCACGGTCGAGCGCGTAGCCGTGGCTGAGCCCCCAGTATATGACCTCAAGCGACTTCGCCCCCTGCTCGCCGTCAATCGTCAGCACCTCGTCGCCGCACGTCACCGTTCGGTTGAACAGTGCGCAGCGATTTAGGATCGTCATCGCCAGCTGCATGCGCTCGCCGGCGCCGGGCCCCGGATTCGCAAGACTCCGGTAGGGCAGCTCCAGTGCCTCGGACAGGCGGGGCGGCAGCGCCGGGCGCAGATCGACCAGCTTGCCGACCAGCGCCTGAAGCCTGGTCTCGGCGCCTTGAAGATCATCGCCGGCAGCCTTGTTCTTGCCCTGCAACGTCGCGATCTCCTCGCGGTCCTTGGCAGTCGTTGCCTTCAGGAGATCGCTCTTCTCCTCAAGCGTCTGGGCGCGCTCCTTCAGGCCGTTGATCGTCGATTCGAGAAGCGGCCGCTCCGACGCCCAGGCGCTCTCGACGCGCGCCGTCTCCAACCGGGTCTTGATCCAATCGCTCGCGGCCTTTTCACCAGGACCCAGGGGGTCGCTGGCGGGCTCCGCGCGGAGCACGGCCCCGAGAAACAGGGAGGGAAGCAGAAGCTTTCGGATGGGTCGCAACGATGAGATGTTCATACTTGGGGTGCGGAGCCAAAGACCGCGGCCGCCGACACTTGGGTTGGATGGCGGCGCCTTTGAAGGGTTTTGTGCGAAATCAAGGACCGGGCAGAGGAGCGGCTGAGGTGACCAGGAAACTCCAATATCACTCCGACCGGTCGGGCAAAACCTAGGGGAGCCGATTTCCGTCCATTCGGCGAGTCCTTTGCCGGAGCGTCGTCACTCCTCAACTGCCGCGAGTTCTTCAAGAATATATTTTTCGGCATGGGGATTCGCCACTGTCACCCCTCGCAAGCACCGTGCCATCCGGCGCCAATCCAATCTAAGGCGTTTGGCCAAAGGATGTAGTGATTTCACCGCGAATGCACGACCTTCCTAGCCCCCCGCTTGGTGGTTGCATGCACCCGCTTTCTTGGAGCGCCGCAACCCTTGTTTGGACGTAGCCAACCAATTTGGAAATTCGGCTCCCTTTCCGGCTTTCGCGAATAATGTTGATGCTCGCACCCGCAGTGCTCGCATAGACGGGACCATGGCCGTCGACGCCGAGCCTCCCGCCGGGTGTGAAGTTCTCCTGCTTGAGGATGATTCCGTTCTCCGAAGGAGGCTTTCTGCGCATCTTCGGAGCCTCGGAGCCGAGGTTACCGAGGTCTCGACCATTGAAAAGGCGCGGTCGGCGCTGTCCGGATTGCACTTTGATTTCGCGCTCGTCGACCTTCACCTGCCCGACGGCGAGGCCCTGGAGCTGCTTAGAGAAGGAGCATTCTCGGAAAACACCGGCGTGGTCGTGATGACAGCCTTCGGCGGAATAAAGGACGCCGTGGAGGCCATGCGCCAGGGTGCGGGCGACTATCTTTCCAAGCCGTTTGAGCCGGACGAACTGCCCATTGCGTTCATGCGCTGCCGCGAGAAGCGAGGGGTTGCGCGGCGGGACGAGTTCCGCGTCGGCGAGCACTCGTCGGGCGAGGGCGACGAGCTCTTCTTCGGGGAGAGTCTCGCCGGCATCCGCGGCAAGCTCGACATGATACTCTCGTCCGAGCGAAGGCTCGATAGGGGCCTTCCTCCCGTCTTGATCGAAGGCGAAACAGGGACGGGAAAGAGCCTCCTTGCCGGCTGGCTGCACAGGCAGGGGCCGCGGGGCTCTAGGCCGTTCATCCGGGTGAACTGCGCGGCCCTTCCCGAAACGCTCGCCGAATCCGAATTGTTCGGGCACGAGCGCGGGGCATTTACCGATGCCAGGACGGCGCGAATCGGGCTCTTTGAGGCGGCCGACCGGGGCACCCTGCTGCTGGACGACATTGGAACGCTCTCCGCGCCGATTCAGGCCAAGGTGCTGGCTGTCGTCGAAGACCATGCCATCAGGCGCTTGGGCGCGACCAAGGAGATTGGCGTCGACGTGCGTTTGATCGCCGCGTCGAACGTGCCCCTTTCCGACCTCGTCAAGAGCGGGGGTTTTCGGGAGGACCTGTACCATCGCCTCCACCTTCTCCACCTGACGTTGCCACCCCTGAGAGAGCGTGGATTGGATATCCTTAAATTGGCCAGGCATCTCCTGGGGCGCATCGCCAAACGTCACCGGATGAAAGACATGTCCTTCTCTTCGGCCGGCGAATCGCGCCTCCTTGCATATGGCTGGCCCGGAAATGCCCGCGAACTCGCGCACGTGATCGAGCGTGAGATCATCTTCGCCCGAGGAAAGGTTCTGGACTTCGAAAGTCTCGGGGCTACGCCTCCCAGCTCGGTTACAGGCTGGAGAAATCCCATTTGGCGGGTTCCAGACGACGGCTTCACGATCGATTCCGTCATTACGGACCTCGTTGATGATGTGCTTCGGGAAACGGACCACAATATCTCCGCCACAGCCCGGCGATTGGGAGTCACCCGGGAGTTCCTGCGCTATCGCCTGAATGACCAGAAGCCACGCGAAAAGACCTAGGTTCCTTTCTCCAGGATGAAGCATCCCCATCCCATGGTTCGTCGGCGGGCGTAGCCGCCGGCCCAGACACCCTCAGGCCGTGTCCCTTCAACCATTCCAACGAACGATGCAGATCTGCCCAAACAGGCACAATTACGTAAGACAGTGATTGGATAACCCTTGTGAATATCTGGTTGAAATTGGCACCCCGGATGCAGTGCGTGCATCCCACGACCCCGTAATGGAAATTACCGCGTTCAGGACAAGACCTCTTCCCCAGCCTGTTCTGGTGCTGGTCCTAGCATTGCTGGGTGGTTTGCTGCGGGTTCCCACGGTGCGGGCGCAAAACCCGAGTTCGGACACCTTTGCCGTTCCGAGCGGGTCCCGGGAGGCGACGGATGGCGGCCTTCGCGGCAAGTTCGATCCCGCGCGTTTCATGAACGCGTTTACGTCCCACTACTATCTCCATCCTGATCCGCAGGCCGCCACCCAATATGCCTTCTTTCCGCCAGTTCCGCCGCCGCTGGAATCGGAGATTCCCGTGTTGGCTCCATTCGATTCCGGCCCGCCAGCGCCGGCGGAGCTTGAGGCATTTGTAGGGGAGATCTTCTATCCGTCCTTCGGCGCACGGCTCGCCTTCGGCGACTTCCCGAAGCCGCTGCGGGCCCGAATTGTGGCCTATCGGTACGCAAAGCTGGCTCTTCAGGACGAATTGCGTTCACGAATCGCGGCGCTGGCGGATTCTGATTCCGAAACGCGCGGGAGGCAGCTGGAGAGCCTTGCCGCCGCGCAGGCGCAGCGGATTTCTGCGTTGGAGGCCGAGGCTGAGGAGCTTCGCTCCGACTTGCGGCCGCCGCGCACATTCGGCATACAGATTGACAGCCTTGATCTCAGCGAGCGCCTCGGACGGCACGTGCACAGGGTGCGCGAAACACCGCCGGACACCGTGGATCTAGTGCGGGAATCCGACGCTATTCGCGCGGCGGCTTTCTACCAGGAAGGACTGTCGCTCGGGCAAAGGAGACTGCTTCTCGAGGCCGCGATAGAATTGGAGGCGATGGTCAACCCGATAGCGGGCGCGACCCGGGTCGAGCCAGGAATGCGCCTTCTCTACTTCTCACCCGAGACATCCCGGATTCCTATTCCGCAGGACCTGCCGGCGCCGCTGGGGGAGCGGGTCAGCGAGTACCTCGCCTCCAAGGATGCGCTAAAGGCCGAGCTCCGTGACGCGCTGGGAGACACCGCGGATGCGAGCAGCGACGCTCGCAGGGATGCGATGGTGAAACTGGCCGTATCTCAGGCGCCCCGCATGGCGCGCGCCGAGGCCATGGCTGAGGAGATTCGTCGCGGCCTGGCCATACTTCCAAACCTGCAGGGTCCCCCCGTACAGCCGTCGCTCCCACCGGAGCTTGCCTCACGGATCTCCGACTACCGGAGGCACAAGCTCGAGCTGCTGAAGACGCTGCGCACCTTGCTCGTCGCCCCCACCCCGCGTCTCGAGGGCAACCGCGTTCCGCAGACGGCAGCCCCATCGGATGTGAACCCGGGCACCCTCGCCTGGATGCACGACGGCTCGACCACGACCGAGATCCAAACCAATGGCCTGCGCGTCTCCGTAGCGGAGTTCGACCATCGGCAGAACGAACTCATTGCCGCGCTCAACAAGGAAGAGGCGGGCATTCGGGAGAGTCTTTCCGCCTATGTACGGTCCGCAGGCGGCCCTCAGGACCGGAAATCGGTCAACGACCTGCTGAAGGATTTTGAGAATGCGCGTCAACGCCAGGAGATATGGGACCGGTACCGGGACTATCAGACCGCGGTGTTGTTGCCGGGCCTGTCGGCTGGTCAACGTCGCCTGATCTTCGACGCCGCGATCGAACGGCTGGCGCTTCCGCTGCCGGTCGGCGAAAGGACAAATTGACGGCTGGAGCCACCAGAGCGCCATCGATGCCCCGGCCAATTCTGAAGCACTCGTTCGCCGCATTGTGCACGGGCGCGCTGCTGTTTGTCATCTTCGCGGCGCTGGTGACATGGTTCCGGTCGGACCTTCGCGGCGAGATCCACCTGAAGATCATCGAGAGGGATGCCGCGGTTCTCTATCCTATGGCGCTTCAGCAGCTGGCTGACAGCGCAGTGAATGGAGCCCCGAACGCCTCCAATGCGCTTACCGCGCTGCTGATCAGCGCCCGCCAGAAGGGCATGCTGGCCGTCGCCGTCTTCGACCGCGATGGCAACACCGTTGAATCCGTGCCGGCCACGCAACTTTTCGTGGAGCTTCCGACCGACGACTTTCTGAAGCTCCAGGGCGGCGCGCCCATCAGCAGGTACCATCCTTCGTTTCCGCTTGACCAGTATTTCGCCGGAGTCTCGGCGGAGCAGCGCCAAACCCCAGTTCTCGAGGTCCTTCTTCCCTTGCCGGGTCCCGGCGCGGCCAAGGCCCAGGGCTTTGTGCGATATTACATCGACGCCCGGCCTCTTTCGCGCGAACTCGCTGTCATCGACAGCCGGATCGACCGCCAAACCGCGGTGACGCTGATCGTCGGGGCCGTGCTGATCGCAGCTGTGATGGCCGGAGCGACCTTCAGCGTCCGGCGCGCCCAACGGATCGCGGCCGAGCGGAACGAGAGGCTCACCCGGGCGAACTTCGAGCTCACGCTGGCCTCAAAGGCGTCCGCTGTCGGCCAGATCGCGTCGCACCTCATCCACGGCCTCCAGGGCTCGGTCGAGGGATTGAGCGCTGTCGTTGCGGGCCGCAGGACGGACCCGTCCAGCGCCGCGTGGGAATCCGCGGCCGACTACACCGAACGGCTGCAGACAATGATCAGGGAAACCGTAGCGCTGCTCGGCGACGCGAGCGCGAGCACAACGTACGAGCTGTCCGGCCAGGAGCTCGCAGCCACGGTCCGCGACAGGAACAGGCTGTCGGCTGCGGAAAAAGGCGTGGTGCTCGAGGTCAACGATGGGTTCTCAGCCACCACGGACAGCCACCGCGGCAGCCTGCTTTGCCTGATCGCCAACAACCTTGTGCAGAATGCGATCTTCGCAACCGAGTCGGGAAAGAAGGTGTCGGTGTCGCTTGTGGACGCAGGCTGGGCCATCGTGCTGACAGTGCGGGACGAGGGCTCGGGCATTCCAGAGTCTGTGCAAAAGCACCTCTTCAAGCCAGGGCGCAGCGGCCGCCCCGGTGGTTCCGGGCTGGGGCTGGCAATCAGCCAGCTCCTTGCGCGCCAGATCGGCGCGGAAATGGTCCTTCTATCGACTGGGCCCGACGGGACCACGTTCAGGGTCACGCTTCCGCACAAGGACTGATCCCCGCTTGGGACCGGGGGCCAATCAACACGGTTCCCCGTTGGGCGTCCCGGGGATCGTGCAGCCGCGCTTTGCGTTGGACGACCGGCAGGTTGCCCCTAACCTTCTGCGCGGCACCCGCGCCAAGACGACCCCTATCCGGTGAAAAGACTCCTCCTCCTCCTTTCCCTCTTGCCTTTCGGGGGCCGCCTCGTCGCAGAGCAGATCGTGGTGTTCGGAGAGAAGGACCTCTACGTCCTGGATACCAGCGCGGCACCCGTCGCTCCGAAGGAAACGGAGCGCCTCGCATTTTTTGAGGCCTTTAGGACGGATGTGAGCCGGCCAGCGCCCTATGAAACGAAGTTGGAATTGGTAAGCCCGCCGGCATGGGGCAAGACCGTGAGCGCCGAAACCCGGGGCACCATCCAATTCCATCCCTCGTTCCCCGGCGGATTCGTATGCCGCATAGCTCTTGAGCATCTGCTGCCCAACCACGACTACATCCTAACCCTGAACGGCAATCCAACAAGGGCGGGAAACAACCTCCTTCTTTCTGCGGTTTCGGGCAACGAGGCCGAGAGGTACTACGATTTTCTCATAATCAGGACCGACGCACGGGGAGGATACGACGCGAACCTCGGAATATTCCTCAAGCCGGGCAAATACGACGTCAGGTGCTACGTCAAGGACACCGCCGATTTCAAGATCGTCCTCTACCGGGATTTCTTCGAGTTCCAGGTGAAATAGCCGAACGGACCGGCGGGCAACGGCTGGCTCAGGCGGCCCTGACCTCGATCTTCGCGGCCTCGGGAAGGCCGAGCGCGGCCTCGCCCTCCTTCAGCTCGCATCGCACGACGCCGCTCGCTTGGTCTCGCTCCCTCACGCGCACGCGTGCGCCGGGCTTAAGCCCGGTGCGCTGGATGAACTCCAGGAACGGAGGGCTCTGGTCCAGAATTCGCTCCACGCGAAGGGGCCTCTGCAACTCACACGTCGCAAGCGTGACTCCCTTGCCGCGGTCCAGCAGCGGTGATTTGTGGCTTGGAATAGGGTCGCCGTGCGGATCCGCCGCGGGATGGCCGAGGATCGCGTCGATGCGGAGCAGGACCCGGTCCGAGATGGCATGCTCGAGGGCCTCCGCCTCCTCGTGGACCTCCTTCCAGTCCATCTTGAGCACCTGGACGAGAAAGGTCTCGATCAGCCGGTGCTTGCGCACCACCGCAAGGGCGACGGCCCGCCCCTCTGGCGTCAGGCGGACTCCCGCGCGTGGCTGGTGCTCGAGCAGCCCGCGCGAGGCCATCGACTTCACCATCGTGGTGATCGTGCCGGGCGTGACGCCAAGCGCCTCGGCGAGGGTTCCCGTCGCGACTATCGCGTCCTTTTCCGAGGAGTGGACGAGTATGGCCTTGAGGTAATTTTCGACCGTGCTGGTCGGCATGGCTGGATGGAAGCCCAGGGAGTTTTTGAAAACAAATGAATTTTGTCTTTGACGACTCAAAGAGCTGGTTTCTATATTTCGCAACGATAAATTCTAGTAATCAATCATTGATCGAGCCCAAGGCGCCGGCCGGTGGGGTTTCGCTCGAGGGCCTCCATGGAAGCGTGGCGGTGCCGCCCCATGCGGCGCACCCCTGGCGCCAGTACCTTGCCTTTGCCGGCCCTGCCCTTCTCGTGAGCGTCGGGTACATGGACCCCGGCAACTGGGCGACCGACCTGCAGGCAGGCGCCCAGTTCAAATACACCCTGCTCTGGGTGGTGGGGCTATCCAGCCTGATGGCCATCTTCCTGCAGGTGATCGCCGCGCGCCTGGGGATCGTCACCGGGAAGGATCTGGCCCAGTGCTGCCGCGACTTCCTGCCGGCATGGACGCGGTGGCCCAACTACCTGAGCTGCGAGCTCGCGATCGCGGCGTGCGATCTCGCCGAGGTCCTCGGCAGCGCCGTGGCGCTTCATCTTCTGTTTCCGCGCCTGTCGCTGCTGTTCGCGGTGGCCATCACGGCGCTCGACGTGCTTGTGCTCCTGTCCCTCCAGCGATTCGGGATACGCCTCATAGAAGCGGTCGTCCTGGTCCTGGTCGGGACGATCGGGCTGTGCTATTTCGTGGAGATCTTCGTGCTGCCGCAGACGCAGCCTAGCTTCCCCGAGATGGCCCGCTGGCTCGTCGCCCCCGACCTGCCCTCCTTTTTCCGAAACAAGGACCTGGTCTACCTGGCGATCGGCATCATCGGCGCCACGGTGATGCCGCATAACCTCTATCTGCATTCGGCTCTTGTCCAGACCCGGCAGCTCAAGAAGGACGATGAGTCCGTGCGGCAGGCGGTGCGCTACAACACCATCGACACAACGGTGGCCCTCACGGCCGCGTTCCTTGTCAATGCCGCGATTCTCGTCCTCGCTGCGGTGGTCTTCTACGGGCATGACAGGGTCACGCTGCTGTCGGGACAGGTGATCCGGTTCGCACCCGATTCCGATTGGATCCAAGTCGCCTTCGTGACGCTGGCGCCGCTGGTCGGCAAGGTGGCCGCGAGCCTGCTGTTCGCCATCGCGCTGCTCGCGAGCGGCCAGAGCAGCACCATCACCGGCACGCTCGCCGGCCAGGTTGTGATGGAGGGGTTCATGCACTGGCGGATAGCCCCGTGGGTTCGCCGCTTGATAACCCGCTTGTGCGCAATAGTGCCGGCCGCCGTTCTCATCTCGCTCCGCGGCGACAACCGCGTCACGGAGCTCCTCACGCTCAGCCAGGTGGTTCTGGCCATCCAGCTGCCCCTGGCCATGTTCCCCCTCCTCGCCTTCGCGGGCTCAAGGCGGCGGATGGGCAGAGCCCGAATCGGCGGATGGCTGCTGGCCGCGGGCTGGGCGTCGTGCCTCGTGATCACCGCGTTGGACATCTACGGGCTGCCGGGCGCCATGCGCGATGCAGCCGGTGTCTTTGCAGGCCGCTAGCGGCGAATCGTTGGATTCGCGTCAAAGCCCACGGCGGCAGGGGCCTGAAATGGGCTTCCGGAGGAACCCCGCCTTACGCGGGCCCGCGCCTGGTCGACGCGATCGAGAGGAGAACGGGCAGAAGGATCAGCACAAGCGGCATCTGCAACAGGAGGCCCGAAATGATTGCGATCGCCAGCGGCTGCTGCATCGCCGAGCCGGCGCCGATGCCCAGCGCAAGCGGCAGGAGCGCAAGGATGGCGGCGAATGTGGTCATCGCTATGGGGCGCATCCTGTTTATTCCGGCCTCGACAAACGCCTCGTGCGGGACGCGGCTCATCGGGATGGTCACCAGCTCCGAGACATAGAATATGGCAACCTCGGTGGCTATGCCGACGATCATCGTCATCCCCATCATCGAGGAGATGTTGAGCTCCGTGTGCGTCACCCAAAGGCCGATTGTCACCGCGGAAAGCGCGAGGAGCGTCGTGGCGATCATGGCCGCAGCCGTCCGAATGTTCTCGTAGAGGAAGAGGAGCAGAAGAAAGACAAGGGCCACGGCGGCCCCAAACACCGCCATGAGGCCGGCAAACGCATCCTGCTGCTCGGCGTACGTGCCGCCCAGCGTCGCGTAGACCCCCGCGGGCACGACGCCCGGCCTGGATAAGGCCGCCTTTATGTCGTGAACTGTCGAGCCGAGGTCCCTGCCGCTGATCCGTCCCGTGACGGCGATCATCCTTTTCAGGTCGTCGCGGTCAATCTGCGGCTGACCCACCAGGGTGGTGACTGAGGCGACGCGGCGCAGGGGAAAGAAATGGCCGTCAGGGGCCCGGATGCGCAGATTGCCCACGTCCGCGTCGGTGCGCCGGAAGCTGGCGGGTATCCACGCGCGGATCCCGATGAGCTTGGGATCGCTCTCGACCCTCGTTGTCGCCACCGAGCCCTCGAGAAGGGCGTCAACCGCCTCGGTGACCGATCCCGGGTCCATCCCCTCGAGGGCCGCCCTGGAGGGATCCACGACAATGGTCAGCGCGTCGCCGGCCAGGACGATTCCGGATCGGACGTCGACGACCCCCTGGACGTGCCCCAGCGCCCCTACAACGCCCGCCGACGCGGAGTTGAGCATGGCCTCGTCGTCGGAGTACAGCTTGATCTCGATCGGCTGGGGGACGGCCGTCAGGTCTCCGATCAGGTCCTCCATGAGCTGGGCCATCTCGATGTCGAGCCCTGGCACGCTCCTCGCGATCCTTCCGCGAACCTCATCGATCACTTCGTCAATGTCCCTCCTGGGCCTGGGCTTGAGCCGGACGAAGAAGTCGCCCTCGCTGGCCTCGGTGACGCCTCCGCCAAGCTGCGCACCCGTGCGGCGGGAGTAGGTTTCCACCTCCGGCGTATCCCTTAGCACCACCTCGACCTGGCGCAGGAGCCGGTCCGTCTCGGTGAGCGACGTGCCGGGATCCGCCCGGTAGTCGATCACAAAGCCGCCCTCGTCCATCGAGGGCATGAACCCCGAGCCGACATTTCGGTAACCCACCCAGGCCGCAAGCAACAGGGGCACGATGCCAAGGAGCACGAGCCATGGCTGTCCGAGCAGCCGGTGGAGGAGGTTGGCGTAGCCGCGGTGAATGCGCTCCGTGACCCGGCCGCCCTCGCTTTGGTTCGCATCCTTCTCGTCCAGGAAATGGTCCGCCATCACCGGTACGGCGAGCCATGCGACGACGAACGAAATCGCAAGGCTCGCGGCCATGGTCATGGAAAGCGCCTTGAAGAAGGCCCCCGTCACGCCCGAGAGGAACGCCAGCGGCGCAAAGATGATGATGGTCGAAAGGGAGGATGCCACCAGGGGCCGCGTGAATTCAGCGGCGGCGGACCAGACAACCCCCGCGTGTTGGCCGGTGCGCCCGCGCAGCCTGCGGATGACGTGCTCCACCATCACGATGGCGTCGTCGATTATCAGCCCGACCGCCGCGGCCATCCCCCCGAGGGTCATGATGTTGAAGCTGCTGTGGATGACCTTCAGGAGCAGCACGGTCGCGGCAAGGACCGCCGGAACACAGGCGACCGCTATCAGCGTCACCTTGCCGTTGCGCAGGAAGAGCATGAGCACGCAGCCCGCAAGGCAGATGCCGATGAGGACGGCATCGCGCACGCTTCCGGCCGCGTCGAGGATCAGATGGCTCTGGTCGTACCAGTTGGCGATCTTCAGGCCGGGCGGAAGGTTCGGGGCGTATTGGCGCATCTTCTCCCTCACGTCGCGCGCTATCTGGACGGTGTTCCCGTCGGGCTGCTGATAGACCTCGATGATGACGGCATCATGGCCGTCGGCCGTGACCCGCGTCCATTGGGGCACGGTGCCGAGCTCGACGTCCGCAATGTCGGCGACCCGCAGGATCCCGGTCGCCCCCTTCCAAAGCACCGTCTGGCCGATCCCCCGGGCGTCGCGCAGGCGGTTGTCGACCACGGCGAGGTACAGCTTGTCATGGTCCTCCAGGCGCCCGACGGCGCTTATCGAGTTTGCGACAGACAGGGCCCTGCTCACGTCGGCCAGCGAGAGCCCGTGGGCCTCGAGGCGGGCCGGATCCATGATCAGGTGGTATTCGGACTCGCGGCCGCCCTGGACCGCGATCTTGGCCACGCCCGCGACCGTGGACAGCACCGGCCTGAGCTGATAGTACGCCGCGTCCCGCATGCGCACCGCGGAGAGGTGGTCGGAGGTGAGGCTGTAGGCGAGGCAGGGAAACACCGTCGGATCCATGCGCCGAACCTCGAACGTCGTCCCGGCGGGCAGCGATCCGTGCACGCGGTTTATCGCGGACTCGACCTGGAGCATCGCCGAGACCATGTCATCTCCCCAGTCGAAATTGACCGAGATATCGCAGGTCCCGCGGCTGGTGGTCGACCGGATGCTCCTGAGTCCCGGCACCGACCGAACGGCCTCCTCGATCGGCACGGTGACTTCTATCGCCATCCGCTCCGCGGGCCGGTCGCCCGCGTCAAGGTCGATGCGGATGCGCGGGAAGTCGGCGTGGGGGAAGAGCGCCACAGGCAGCGACAGTGCCGCCGCGAGGCCGCCCAGCACGAGCAGGGCGACGAGCCAGAGCACCGAGGTCCGGTGCGCCTGCATCCAAGCGGACAGGTTCACGGGCTCTTCTCCGGAATTGGTTTCGCGTCGCCGGACCCGCCTGCCGACACCACCACCGACATTCCGTCCTCGAGCTCATAGTTTCCGACGACGACCGCGCTGTCGCCCGGGTGCAGGTCGCTGGAAGCCACCTCGACGGCGACGGCGTCGGCGATCCCGACCATCACGGCGTGCCTCACCGCCTTGTTGTTCACCACCGTGTAGAGGACCTGCTCCCCACCGTCCGGAAGGATGGCGGCGCGCGGGGCGACAAGCGTCCTCTTCTCGTCGACATGGATCGCCCCCCGCACGTGCTCGCCGGCGAGCCAGGCGCTACCCGCGGGAAGCGTCACCCTCACGTCCACCGCGCCGGAGACCGGGTCGACCGTCGCCCCGACCTGCCTCACCGTGCCCCTTGAATCGCCGGCGCCGGGCCGGTCGGCCGGGGTCACCGCCACGGCCTGGCCCGCGCGCACCCTCGCGGCATCGGCGGCCTCGATCGCGAGACGGGCCTCAAGCTGAGCCTCGCCGACGATTGCCACCAGGGTCGTTCCCGCCGGCACAACCGATCCGGGCTGCACATCGAGCCGCGTGACGACCCCCGGCCCCGGAGCCACCACCCGGCCGTCGCCGGCCTGGCCGCGGCCCTCGAGGCTGGAAAGCTTCAGGTTCGCATCCTCCGCGGCCTGCTCCGCGGCAAGCAGCTCCTGGCGGGTCGCAAGCCTGAGGTCAAAGCGCTGGCGGGCTCCCTCCAGCTCCCGGTCCGCAAGCGTCGCGATGCTTCGGGCCGACTTCAGCGCAAGCGCTGCGTCGGGGGACGGCCTGATCTCCATGATAAGGTCGCCGCGGGCGACGACCGAGCCGGGCGATGCCACAACCCGTGTGACCACGGAATCGTAAGCAAGGGCGACCGCCTGCGCTCCCGAGGGAGCGGGCTCCACCAGCCCGAATGCCTGCAGCGACTCCACGATCGGGCGCACCTCGAGCGGCGCCACCTGGACCTGGGCCACGGGTTTCACTTCTCCGGCGGGCTGGTCGGCGCGCGGTCTCGACAAGAGCCAGGCGCCCGCCGCGATCGCGGCCACCGCCAGGAACAAAAGGATTTTTTTCATTGGTAACGCGGGATAATGGCTCGGTCGTCGGAGGGTCTCCCCGTGACTATCTCCAGGGCAACTTCAAGCTCCACCACCTCCTGCCGGAGAAGGCTTTGCTCGATCTGCCGGGTCGCAAGGGCCGAGTGCGCCTCGCGCAGGGCGGACTCGTCGGCGCTCCGTGTCCTGAGGGCCGTCTCATTGGACGCGACCAGCTGGCTGAGCTCGGGCAGCGAGCCCTCCACCGTTCGGAGCTGGGCCCGCACCAGGGCGAGATTCGCCAGCGCCTGCCCTACCTGGGCGCGCGCCTCGGCGACCCGCGCGACGTACTCGTCGAAAAGCTGCCGGCGCGTGGCCTTTCCAATCCCGATCTGACCCTGATTGCGGTCGAAGATGGGCAGGTCGACCGTCACGCCAGCGCCGCGGGTGTAGATGGGCGTCGTGTCGTTGGTCTTGTTCACGCTCAAGCCTATCTTTGGGAATTGCGCCAGCACCGCGGCCCTCAGGGACTCCTCCTGGCTCTCGTAGCCGTAGCGCAAGGCCACGAGGTCGAGCCGGCGGTCCTCGAGTCCCGCGAGAAGCTCCCCGGCGCCCGGCATTGCGGCCTGCGATCCATCCCGGGCCGACCCGGCGTACTTCAAGGGCACCGGGTCGCCCTGCGCCATCCCCAGGGACACGCTCAGAGCGGAGCGCTCGGAGCCCAGCTGCCTCTCAAGGTCGAAGCGCGTGCTCTGCGACTGCGTCCAGCTCTCCGCCATGGCCGTCAGGTCCGTCGCCGTGCGCTGGTGAAGCACAGTCGCCTTCCTGGTCAGCTCAAGCGCCTCCGCCATGCCATCCTCGATCGTGCGGGCCAGGGGAATCCTTCGCTCCAGCGAGAGTATCCGGTAGGCGCGCAGCCGGGCGTCCTGGGCCGTCTGCCATTCCTGCCATGCCACCGAGAGATCGACCGCCTTGGCGGCCGCCTTTGCCGACGCGAGCTGGGAGTGGTGGGTGAGGAGCGACGTGACCTCCCAGCTCAGGCCGAGGGCCTTTGCCTCCACGACCGCCGGATCGTAGGTCCCGTGCGGCCGGTCGACCGAATAGCCAAGCTGCGGGTTGGGCAGGATCCCGGCCTGCACGACCTGGGCCTCCGCGACCCCCCTCCGGTCCCGGAGGGCCCGAAGGTCGGGGCTGACAACCACCACCATCACAGCGATTTCGTCGGGCGTGAAGCCGCCGCGCCCGTCTATGACGACCGGCGCCAGCAGCGGGTGCTTGAGCTGCGACGCGGCCACCCTGACCGACTCCATGGCCTGCGGGGCCAAGGCCCGATCCGCCGCCGCCTTGTCGAGCGGCATTGATTCGTACGTCGAGCACCCGGCGCAGAGGATCCCGAGCGCCGCCAATTCCAGCAGCGCCGCCGCGCAGCCCGTCCAACCCAGGGGATCCTTGGCAATCCAGCTTGAAATGGCTCTAAGCTCCATTGGTTGATGCCCGATTACAAATGCCCCCGGGACAACCGGCAACAGGAACCGCAGGCTAAATGGCGCCTCCTGCCGCCGTCCCAGCCCTCCCACGGGTCCGTCGGTTGCCAGCACGATGACGCGCAGCCGGGGGCGGAAACCAGCCCGCGCCGCCCCGAACAGCGCAGCTAGGGCTCCGCCGTGCCGACAAGCCGGATCCGCGACGGCGGCGTGTTCAGGTTCAGATTGTCCAGCGTCTCAAAAATCAGCTGGTCGCCCGCAAACCGGAGGTCGTACGCGGTGGAGAAAGGCGTCTGATAGCGGTACAGCGTGACGCTGTAGGTGTCGTCGCTGCTCCAGGCACCGCTCGCGGCGACGGGAAACCTCTCGCCGGAGGCGAACGTGGCCGCGCCCTTCGCCCAGGTGCCCTGCCCGCAGACGATGTGCTGGTCGGAACCCGCGATTCGCAGGGTGAACACGGCGTCAGCACCTTCCCTTGCCGGCTCGAACGACGCCGACTCTATCTGCTCGGGGTTCGAGGGAAAAGCATAGCGCCTTCCCGCGATTCTCTGCGCCGTTGGCGACGCAGCCGGGCCCGGCTGGGCCCGGAGGCTCAGCCTTGCGAGTTTCTCGGACAGCTTGCGGCCGGACTCGGGATCCGCGGGGAGCGCGGAGGCGCTGAACGCGGGGAGAATCTTCTCCCAGACCAGATCCATGACGGCCTGCATGTCGCCCGTTCCGCTCGTGACGGCGATGACGGCGTCGTACTCCTGCAGGACAAAGCAGAACTGTCCGAAGGCGCCGTCGCCCCTGTAGAATCCGTGCCTGCACCGCCAGAACTGGTAGCCGTACCCCTGGTTCCAGTCGCTAGCGGGGTCGCTGCCGTTCGCCGTCTGCAGCGACGTCGCCGCCTCCACCCAGGCCGCGGGAATCAGCTGCCTGCCCTTCCACTGGCCCTTCTGGAGGTAGAGCTGCCCGAATCGGGCGATGTCCTCGGTGCGGACGCTGAGCCCATACCCCCCGAGCGAGATTCCCTGGGCGCTGGCGTCCCACCTCGGCTTTCCCATCCCGAGCGGCTCGAACAGCCGGGGACCGAGGTAGTCCAGCACGGTCTGCCCCGTCACCTTCTGGACGATCGCCGACAGGACGTAGGTGGCGGCGGTGTTGTAGACGAAATGGGTGCCGGGAACGTCCGGGACCGGGAGCTCCAGGAAGGTCCTGACCAGGTCCGCCTTCCCCGAAAAGGGGAAATCCTTCAGGTCCTCGGCGCGCTGGCCGGTCGACATCCGCAGAAGGTCGCGCACCCGCATCGACTGCAGGTTCTTGCAGGGGGTGGAAGGCGCCTCCCCGGGAAAGAACCTAAGCACGGCGTCGTCTAGGCTGAGCTTGCCCTCGGATATCGCCAGGCCGACCGCAGTCGACGTGAAACTCTTGCTGAGCGAGAACAGGACGTGCGGCTCGGCGGCCGCATACGGCGACCACCAGCCCTCGGCCACCACGTGGCCATGCCGCACGATCATGAGGCTGTGAAGGGCGTCGATCCTCTGCTCGGCGCCGTCCACGAATCCCAGAATCGCGCCCGAGGAAACGCCCTGCTCCTCGGGAGTGCTCCGCGGAAGCGCCTGGGAGGCGTCATCGGCGGACTCTGCTCCTGTTGCGCCCAAGGCGAGCCCTGAAACGGCGGCGAGAATGCGGGGGTAGTTCATGGGGGGCTAGAGGCTCATCGGGTTCGAACGACGCACAAACACGCCCGAAAAATGGATCCGGTCGGCCACGAGATCAAGTTCCGGGCGCACGAACCTTAGGAGCTCCCCTTTTCAATCGCGACGGGATCCGCCGCTATTCGCGGCCTTCGGCGGCCATCACCCTTGCCAGCCTGCGCGCAAGGGCCGGCGGGTCTGAGATCGGCGCTGAGCAGGCCCCGTTCGCGCAGAGGTAGGCGGCGGGCTTGTCGAGGTCCGGGAAGATCGATTCGCCGCGCGGCGGAGGCCCCTCGTGCCTTTCCCACCGCTCCACAAGCTTGTAGGCTGTTGGCACCCGGAGCGCCTCCGCGTGCATGGCCCGGGCGGCAGGATCATCCCTTCTGCCGACAATCGTCACGTGAAGCGGCTCCGCGCGGAGTTCCTCCAGCGCAAGCAGAAGGCCGCCGGTGTAGGAGCCGCGGTGCGCCACGTTCTCCGCGGACAGGGCCCACCGGAGCGATGACTCGGCCATTGCGTGGTCGCCGGGGCGGCCCGACGCGCGCCCCAGGAGGTTTGCGAACCGTGCAAGGGCCGTCGATTCGTCGAAATCCGGCAGGGGCGCTGGAAAGGCGGACGCCGTCGTGTCCGAGGAGGCGAAGCCCGGTTGGTCTCCGCGGCCGAAATGCGCCCGGACAAAGTCGGCGGCGCCCTCGGCCCTGCCGAGCCAGGCGGGATCCCCCGTAGCCTGGTACAGGGCCAGGAATGCGGTTCCCATCGCCAGGGTGTCGCCGAGGAACGGGCCGGCCGCATCCGCCTCATCATGGCGGAACCCGCCGCCCGGAAGCGCCCGGTGCCCTGCCACCCACCCCGCCGCCGCAAGGGCGCCCTTGAGCGGCGCCGGGTCACCCGTCGCACCTGAAAGCGCGCAGAGCGCGCTGATGGCCCATCCATTCTCCCTCGAGTAGCGGTGCGTGTCGACGCGCGGGACGCCGCGGGCGCGCCGTTCGGGGTCGCCAAGCGAGAAATAGCCGCCGGAGTGCTCGCCCGGCACCAGGTCCGCGTCCTGGCTCGTGTAGAAGGCGCCGTCGGGGCCCTCCAGGAATCCAGTGAGGTAGCGCGCGACCTCGCGCGCCGCTCCGTCGTAGCCCCAGCCGGGCCACTGCGAGGCCGCCAGCGAATAGACGCGCAGGTTGTCGGCCTGCACCGACATGATCTTCTCAAAGTGGGGATGAACCCAGTCGCCCCCCGCCGAGTACTGGTAGACGCCGCCCCAGGCGGGGTCGAAGAGCTGGCGCTGCAGGCGCAGCATGTCGCGCGCGGTCGCGGCCGCATCCGCGTCGCCGCGAGCCGCCGCCCGAAGGCAGAACTCGACGTTGTCGGGATCGAGGAACTTGTGCTCGGTGCTCCAGCCTCCGCTCGGGCGGTCATAGCCGGAGAGGAGCCGCCCCCCCATCTCGGCGGCCAGGACGTCGTCCGGGCGCCTGTCCGGGGGTCCCGTCCGGCCCGCAGCCGAAGTGACCGACGGCCCGGGCGACGGGTCGTCTATGATGGCCTGCAGCATCGAGGCCATCCCGGCCGGGTCGATGTACCCCCGCCGGCGCACGATCTCGCTGCCGTCGGCCGCAAAGACGATCGTTGCCGGCCATCCGTAGTCCTCGTAGCGGTTCGCGAGGTCGGGGCGGGAGTCCTGGTCGACGCGGACGGCGACATAGCGGGCGCCGAGCAGCGAGATCACCTTCGGATCCTTGTACGTCGTCTCGTCCATGACGTGGCACCAGTGGCACCACACCGCCTCGAGATCCAGGATCACGAACCTGTGCTCCCGTTTTGCGGCGGCAAACGCGGCGTCCGACCAGGGCCGCCACGCGATCTCGGCCGCGCCGCAGGGGTGTGGGGCGGCAGGCCCCGCAAGGGCTGCGAGCAGGAGGATGCGGTTCATCGGATGGGACAGCGAGCCCGGATTTCGCGCGGATGCAACCTCACCGGGACTGGCGCCTCGCCAGCGCCGCCAGGGCGGTCTCCAGGTTAGCCTTGATCACCGCGTTGCCGGGATCCAGCCGGAGCGCCGCCCTGTACCGGTCTATCGCCTCCACGAGCCTCCCCTGCCCGGCCAGCACGTTCGCCAGGTTGAGGTAGCCGGTGGGGTCGTCGGGATACTCCCTGACCAGCGCCTCGAAGATCGGTCGCGCCTCGGCGGCGCGCCCATTGCCTATCAGCAGCACGCCGATGCCGGCCCTTGAGATGGGGTTCCTGGGGGAAAGCGCCTTGGCTGTCTCGAATTCTCGGCCAGCGCCCGCCAGGTCGCCATGGGCAATGCAGGCGATGCCATAGGTGTTGTGGCCGGAAACGCAGCGCTCGATCCCGTAGAGCACCGAGAATGCGCATGAATACCCCAAGGCCATCATCCAGACCCACCTGGCCGCGCCACGGTACCGGGAAGCACAGAGGCGCTCCAATGCCAAGATCCCGAGGGCGGCCAGGAATGCAAGCTCCGGGACAAACTCAAATTCGTACCGGGCGTTCGCTCCGACGAGAAAAACCAGCAGGCCAACGGTGCTCAACGCCACCCACGCAGCGGACAGGCAGATGAACGCAAAATTCCTGCCTGGACTCCGAAGCGCGAAGAAGAACGGCAGTGTCAGGGCCAACCACAGAATGGGATCGTCCACCAGCACGCCCGAGACATGCTCCGTACCGATATATCCGAGAGGCATCGGTCCCACCGCGGACTCGTGGGCAAAGGGGAACACCGAGGACCAGTCCACCGGCTGAACGAGGTACATGCGAAGGTTCATCCATATGTAGCGCGGGCTGAACGGATGAGGCTTGATATAGGGTGCGCCAATGAGCATGTAGCTCGTCCCGAATTCGAGCGCGCTGCCGAACCTAAGGCTGTTGTAGAGTGCGACACCCGCGCCGCACATCGAGACGGGGATCAGCGCCGCGCACCAGGCCCGCGCATTGACTCGGATCTCCCTGATGGCAAATGGAAACAGTAGGATGAGGGCGCTCGGCAACTCGTTGGGCCTCGATGCGAAGGCCACCCCGAAGGCCGCGCTCGCAAGCCCCAGCCCTATTGCCGGGGCTTCGGGATGTTCGTAGGCCTGCCACAGGCACCTGAGCGCGATCGCGACCGAGAGATAACCGAGCGCGACGGGAACCTCCCACATGTCCGCGCTCGACAAGAGCAGGGGAGCGTAGGAACCGATGCCAAGAATAAGGGCGATGACCGCGGCCATCCACGGCGCGGACCCGGGAAACACCCGTGTCCTGATTGCGCCGATGGTCGAAAGGTTAACCAGGAGGCCACCGGCGCACAGGAAGACGACGGCCATCCACTGGGGAAGCCAATGCCCCGTCAGAATGTGCCACGGAATGAAGACCAGGACGGCGGGCGCGGCCCCGAAGTACATATACATCCGTCCGTGGTAATAGCTCAGGTCGCTCAGGCCGTACCCAAACGAATCCCTGGCCGGAGCGTTGGCGGCCGGATCGTAGGGATTGGGCAGCTTCCTGAGGAACTCGGGCGCATCCTTGGCGATGTAGAGGTGACCGGAGGCGAGGCCGCGCGCGAGCAGGTTGTAGGGAGCGTCCTTCGGGTCCGGGTTTCCGCGGTCCGTCAGTCCCATTCCCCCCAGGAACAGGTAGGTTGCAAATACGATTATGAAGGCTGCGGAGCCTAGCCGGAATTCCATCCTGTGGACTGCTAATGCCCGCACGGCGGGCCGGGTGCAATCCCGGTCCCGCGCAATCGGCTCAGCGGAAATCGTGCGACGCCTGCTCGGGGAGCCCCAGGTCGGGCATCCCGGCGATCTCCTCCGCCATGATGTGGATCACGCCCTTCTCGTTCTGCAGGCGGCCCGTGATGACGAGCGCGGGCTCGAGGTTTATGATTAGCCGCGCCTCCTCGAAGAGCCGCGGCCGGACGATCGCGTTCGCCAGCCCCGTCT
>CAYVKH010000034.1:0-33864 GCA_964451965.1 uncultured Opitutaceae bacterium | reverse complement strand
GGCGCATGATCGAGGAGGAGGAGATAAACCTCATCATCCTGAGCGACCGCGGCGTCACGCGGGACTTTGCCCCGGTGCCCGCGCTCCTGGCGGTCGCGGGCCTCCACCACTACCTGATCCGCGAGGGCCTGCGCACCCGGGTCAGCCTCGCCCTCGAGACCGGCGAGGCCCGCGAGGTGCACCATTTCTCCCTGCTGATCGGCTACGGCTGCAGCGTGATCAACCCCTATGTCGCGTTTGAGACCATCGACGACATGATCCGCGAGGGCCTGCTGGTGAAGATCGACCACAAGTCCGCCTGCAAGAACTTCGTCAAGGCCGCGACGAAGGGCGTCATCAAGGTGATGTCGAAGATGGGCATCTCGGCCATCCAGAGCTACCGCGGCGCCCAGGTCTTCGAGGCCCTCGGACTCCGGCAGGACGTCATCGACCATTACTTCACCTGGACGCCCTCCCGCGTGGGGGGCATCGGGCTCGACGTGATCGCCCAGGAGGTGCTCATGCGCCACCACGCGGCGTTCCCGTCGCGCGCGGTCAACGGCCACGTGCTTCCGTCCGGCGGCCAGTACCAGTGGCGCAACGACGGCGAGCAGCACCTGTTCACCCCCGAGTCGATCCACCGCCTCCAGAAGGCCGTGCGCACCGGCAGCTTCAAGGTGTTCCAGGAGTACGCCAGCCTCGTCAACGACCAGTCCGTCAACGCCTGCACGCTGCGCGGCCTTCTCGACTTCAAGCCCGCGACGCCGATCCCGATCGAGGAGGTCGAGCCGGTGGACAGCATCGTGAAGCGGTTCAAGACCGGGGCGATGTCCTACGGCTCCATCAGCAAGGAGGCGCACGAGACCCTCGCGATCGCCATGAACCGCCTCGGCGGCAAGAGCAACACGGGGGAGGGCGGCGAGGACCCGGCCCGCTACAAGCTCGAGCCCAACGGGGACTCGAAGAATTCGGCGATCAAGCAGGTCGCCTCCGGCCGCTTCGGGGTGACGAGCGAGTACCTTGTCAACGCCCGCGAACTCCAGATCAAGATGGCCCAGGGCGCGAAGCCCGGCGAGGGAGGCCAATTGCCGGGCACCAAGGTCTACCCCCCGATCGCCAAGACCCGGCTCACGACCGCGGGTGTCGGGCTCATCTCCCCGCCTCCGCACCACGACATCTACTCGATCGAGGACCTGGCCGAGCTGATCCACGACCTGAAGAACGGCAACCGCGACGCGCGCATCAGCGTGAAGCTGGTCGCCGAGGTCGGCGTCGGCACCATCGCGGCCGGCGTCGCCAAGGCGCACGCCGACGTCGTTCTCATCAGCGGCCACGACGGCGGCACCGGCGCGTCGCCGCAGACCTCCATCGCCCACGCGGGCCTCCCCTGGGAGCTCGGCCTGGCGGAGACCCACCAGACCCTTGTGCTCAACAACCTGCGCAGCCGGATCGCGGTCGAGACCGACGGCCAGCTGAAGACCGGCCGCGACGTCGTCATAGCCGCGCTCCTGGGCGCCGAGGAGTTCGGGTTCGCCACGGCCCCCCTCGTGGCCACCGGGTGCATCATGATGCGCGTCTGCCACCTGAACACCTGCCCGACGGGTGTCGCGACCCAGAACCCGGAGCTTCGCGCGAAGTTCACCGGCAAGCCGGAGCACGTCGTCAACTTCATGCGCTTCATCGCCGAGGACGCCCGGATGATCATGGCCCAGCTCGGCTTCCGCACGATCGAGGAGATGGTCGGCCATGTGGACAGGCTCGAGGGCAGGAAGGCCGTCGAGCACTGGAAGGCCAAGGGCCTCGATTTCAGCAAGATCCTCTACCAGCCCGACGTGGACGAGGCCGTGGGGCGCTTCTGCCAGATCCCGCAGGAGCACGGACTCGAGAAGTCGCTCGACCTCACCACCCTCCTCGAGATCTGCCGCCCGGCGATCGAGCGCGGCGAAAAGGTCGTCGCGGAGCTGCCCATAAACAACGTCCACCGCGTCGTCGGCACCATCACCGGGGGCGAGCTGACCAAGAAGTGGGGCGCCGCCGGCCTTCCCGAGGACACGATCCGGATCCAGTTCAGGGGCTCGGCCGGCCAGAGCTTCGGCGCCTTCATGCCGAGGGGCATGACGTTCCTGCTCGAGGGCGACGCCAACGACTACGTCGGCAAGGGGCTTTCCGGCGGCAAGATCGTCGTCTACCCGTCCGAGAAGGCCACGTTCGTCCCGGAGGAGAACATCATCGTCGGCAACGTGGCGCTCTACGGGGCGACCAGCGGGGAGGCCTTCATCCGCGGAGTGGCGGGCGAGCGCTTCTGCGTCCGCAACAGCGGCGTCAACGCGGTCGTGGAGGCCGTGGGCGACCACGGCTGCGAATACATGACCGGCGGGCGCGTCGTCGTGCTGGGCCCGACGGGCCGCAACTTCGCGGCCGGGATGTCCGGCGGGATCGCCTACGTGCTCGATGAGCGCGGCGACTTTCCGGCCCGGGTCAACCGGCAGATGGTGGGAATCGGGAAGCTCGAGTCCACGGGGGAGATCGCCGAGGTCCGCGCCCTCATAGAGAAGCACGCGGCCTACACGCGCAGCGCGCGCGCCCGGCTCGTCCTCGACAACTGGGAGAGCATGGTCCCGCGCTTCGTCCGGGTCATGCCGAACGACTACCAGCGCATGCTGGCCTGCATCCAGCGCGCCCACGGGCAGGGCCTGACGGGCGACGAGGCGGTCATGGCCGCGTTCGAGGAGAACGCACGCGACCTCTCGAGGGTCGGCGGCAACTGATCTCCACCGGCTCAACCCCCTCCCCGACCAAGCACGATGGGCAAACCAACTGGATTTCTCGAATACCTGCGGGAGCTGCCCGCGGACAGGCCCCCGCTCAAGCGCGTGGACGACTGGACGGAGTTCCACCACCACATGGGGGAGGACAAGCTTCGCCAGCAGGGCGCCCGCTGCATGGATTGCGGCGTCCCGTTCTGCCACACCGGCAAGCTCGTCGGCGGGATGGCTTCGGGGTGCCCGATCAACAACCTGATCCCCGAGTGGAACGACCTCGTCTTCAGGGGCCTCTGGCACGAGGCGCTCGAGCGCCTGCACCGGACCAACAACTTCCCGGAGTTCACCGGCCGGGTCTGCCCGGCCCCGTGCGAGGGCTCGTGCGTCCTCGGCATCAACAGCACCCCGGTGACGATCAAGAACATCGAGTGCACGATCATCGACCGCGGCTGGAGCGAGGGCTGGGTGGTCCCGGAGGCCCCCGAGGTCCGCACGGGCAAGAAAGTCGCGATCATCGGTTCCGGGCCGGCCGGCCTTTCCGCGGCGGCTCAGCTCAACCATGTCGGCCACACCGTGACGGTCTTCGAGCGCGCCGACCTCCCGGGCGGGCTGCTCATGTACGGCATCCCGAACATGAAGCTCGACAAGAGGGAGGTCGTCCTGCGCCGGATACGGCTCATGGAGCAGGAGGGGATCAAGTTCATCTGCAACGCCAACGTCGGCGAGAACGTCGAGCCCCAGATCTTCCTGAAGGAGTTTGACGCGACGGTCATCTGCACCGGGGCGACGCAGCCGCGCAACCTGCCGGTCGAGGGCCGCGACCTTGGCGGCGTCCACTTCGCGATGGAGTTCCTGAGCGCGAACACGGCGGCGGTGCTTGCCGGCAACGCGGACGGCGGCCCCATCCACGCCCGCGGCAGGGACGTCGTCGTCATCGGGGGCGGGGACACGGGGACCGACTGCGTCGGGACCGCGATGCGCCACGGCTGCCGCAGCCTCGTGCAGATCGAGATCCTGCCCAGGCCGCCGGCGGAGCGCGCCGCCGACAACCCGTGGCCCGAATGGCCCAAGGTCTACAAGATGGACTACGGCCAGGAGGAGGCGGCCGCCCGCTTCGGCGCCGACCCCCGGATCTACCTCACGACCGTAAAGAGGTTCGGGGCCGACGCCGGCGGGCGCGTGAAGGACATCGTCACCGTCCAGGTGAAATGGGAGAGGAACGAGCAGGGGCAGTTCGTGCCCAGGGAGCAGGCCGGCACGGAGAAGGTGAT
The DNA here is from genome assembly GCA_964451965.1 of uncultured Opitutaceae bacterium. GTDB lineage: Bacteria > Verrucomicrobiota > Verrucomicrobiia > Opitutales > Opitutaceae > Palsa-1447. The sequence continues at coordinate 29,852 of CAYVKH010000034.1, read as the reverse complement.
TCCCGCGCAGCTCGTGCTGCTCGCGATGGGCTTCCTCGGGCCGGAGCAGGCCCTGCTCAAGGAGATCGGCGTCGCCTGCGACGCGCGAAGCAACGTGAAGGCCGAGTACGAGAGGTATTCGACCAGCCTCCCGAGGGTGTTCGCGGCCGGCGACTGCCGCCGCGGGCAGAGCCTTGTCGTCTGGGCGATAAACGAGGGCCGCGGGGCCGCGCGCGAGTGCGACCGCTACCTCATGGGCCAGACCGACTTGCCGTAGGCGGCCGGCCGGACTTAGATCGCGGCGTTCGCCAGTTCACTGGCCGTCTCGACGCACCGCATGCAGACGCGGTGAAGCAGGTCGTTTTCTTTGAAGAATTTCTGGCCCTCGGCGGTGCGGAGATCGCATTTCGTCAATTCGCGGCAGACCACGCTCCCGTGCCGCTCCTTGAATGCATCGAGGAATCCACGGGTCGTTGCATAGGTCTCCTCGGTCCGGGATCTGTCCTCGTCGAGGCCGCGGCCGTGCCTTAGCCCAAGCGCGAGGACGCCCCCGGTGACCGCGCCACAGATCTCCCCCTCGCGGGCCACGCCCGCGCCAAGTCCCGTGGCGAGCCTGAGGGCGGTGCCCTTGTCAAAATCCAGGCTCTCGCAGTTTGCGTAGAGCACGGCCTGGGCGCAGTTGTACCCGGCGAGCATCATCTTGGAGGCGTTCTCCGCAATGCGGTGGGGATTCATGGAAGAGTGTCCGTGCCCGCCGTCATTCCACCGAAACGACCCGCTGGAGAACCGGCCCCAGCCGGTCGGCGATCTGGACGACGTCCCCCACGCGTCGGCCCACGAGCTGGCGCCCCAGCGGCGACGACCCGGTCACCACGGTCGCGGCGGATTCACCGTCCCTGGCCTCAAGACCGCCGGAATGGGGGCCGACAAGGAAGGCGTCCTTGCGGCCCTCCGACTCGAGCGTCACAAGGGCCCCGGCCGCAATCTCGTCGCCGGGCCCGAACACCCTCAGGGTGAGCGCCTTCCATCCCGCGATCGCGCCTGCGATTTCGGACGCCAGCCGGGCCTGGCCCGCGGCGAGGTACGCCGCGCTCTGGCTCCGCATGTCGTACTTGTCCTCGGCCCGGCTCTCCTCGTCCGTCGCCTCCTCGCGGGAGCCGAGCGCCGCCTCGGTCTGCAGGGCGAGCTCCGCCTCGAGCTGGGATATTATCGAACGCGTAAGGGCAATCTTGTCCATGTGGAGTCCTTAGATATACTTGGATCTTCCCGATGCCGTCAAAGCCCATCCCCGGATCCACCGGAGAGGTCCTAACCTGCCTCCCCTCCCCCTACGCCGCCCACGGGGCGACGGGCCTCCTGTACCTCCCCCGGTTCATCGCAAAGTGCAGGTACGTGAAGGAGCACGGGGCGCTGCCCGCGAGCTATGCGAAGAACTTCAAGCGGGGGCTCGACAGGTTCCTGTGCCTGCACCTCGGGATCGACCCGTCCGCGGTCGAGCAGGTTGTCCGCGATTCGGCCGACGACGGCGAAATCGAGCGCGGGCTCGCGCGGCTGCTTCCCGCGGACGTTCGCGCCGCCAAGTGGAACCGGGAGCTGGTCCAGAAGGGGATGACGGAGGCGGGCCGCGGGTTCCTGAAGGAGGCGCTGGCTGCGATGGGGTGCGCCGACAGGGCCGGCGACATCAGGAGCGTCCCCGACCTGATCGACTTCGACGAGGGGAGGATCGAGTGATCAAGGGCCAGAAGGTCGTCTGCATCGACGACACCTTCAACGAGTTCGTGAAGGCGGTCTACAGGCAGCTCCCGTTGAAGGGAAAGACCTACACGATCCGCGAGGTGTTCCTCGGGCGTGAGAAGATCGTGAAGGGCGGCGATTCCGCGACTGTCGGGATCCTGCTCGAGGAGCTCGTCAATCCCCCGGACCCCTTCCACGTCGGCAAGCAGGAGCTCGGCTTCTCGTCCGAGCGGTTCGCGCCGCTCGAGGAGCTTCCGCCGGAGGAGGCGGAGGCCCGCAACGAGATCGGGATCGGAGCCGGCGACTCCGGCTACTGGATGAACTGACGGCCGGTCACTCCTCTACCAGGACGGCCAGCGTGCACGCGGCCTCGGGCACGGCCTCGGCCAGGTTGGGGCGCACCAGGAAGAAGCGGATGACACTCCTGCCGGGGTTGAGCGCGTAGAACGAGACCGTGGTCGTCGCCGCCGAGCCCGCCGCGGCCTGGGCTGGCACGGTCTTCAGGGGTCCCATCTGGTACAGGACCCTGCCGTTGTTCGAGCCGATCTCCCACACAAGGCCGGTCCCGGCCTCCGGGCCGGGAAGAACGACGCGGATCGCCGTGACCGCCTGGATCTTGGCCTCCTGCTCCTTTTGATCGGGCGACAGCACGACCGTCTGTGTCGTCCTCGGGCTGCGCGTGGAGTTGGAGTCGCATCCGGCGGCCAGGGCCAGGAGGGCCAGGGCGCACGGGAGGACCAGCGGTGGGAGGCGTCTTCTCATCTGATGTGGGGGACGAGCTCGGAGAGCGCGGGCCGGCCCACGTGGCGGCGGATGGACTCGATGTTCTCCCTCACGAGGGCCCCCATCGACCCGCAGCTCCTGTATTCCGGCCTGCCGTAATGCTCCGCCAGCGAGCCGCGCAGCTGGTGCACCTTCTCGGGCGGGGATATCGGGTCTCGCTCCATCTCATCAAGGAGAAGGCCTAGGCGGCTGGCGGCAAGCTCCGCGCGCTGGAGCATGAGCGTGTGCTCCTCCCGAAGGTACTGGTTGGCGGTCTCCACGTTGAGCTGCTTCGCGCAGAAGAGGGCGAAGGCCGCGTTCTCCTTGAAGAACTGGGGCCTGTAGAAGTTGCACCTTCCGTTGTAGCTCTGCTGGTCGAAGTCCATCGCCCTGATGCGCAGCTGGACGTCCTCGAAGTCGGGGGTGACGACGAACACGAAGTTGTAGGAGCGCATGTCGCCGAGGAGCCTGACGAAGCACCGCTCGTTGAACTTCACCAGCTCCTTGGCCATCCGTATGGGGCTCAGCTCGGGCCGGTTCAGCCAGTTCTTGATGAAGATGTCCCCGGGGATCCCGGGGACGTGCTCCTCGATCAGCGTGCTCCCGTGCGTCAGGAAATTGAGGCGGTTCGGGGACAGCAGGTGCTCGAGCTCAAGGCCGTAGATCCGCGACGCGTCGGCCTTCTTCACGTAGAAGTAGTCCTGGTTGTCGTTGTACGCGTTGACGATCCGGATCCTGAAGGGCGTCGAGTTCCCGAACGTGCAGAAATCGACGCGGTCCGCGTAGAGGTGCTGGACGACCGACATGTCGCCGTTGACCTTGAGCACCGCGTACACCTCCTTGAGCGCCTCGTTCAGCGCGCGCATCTCCTCCCTCTCGTAGATCACCGTGTCCCACAGGGTCGGCTTGCCGTCGGAGTCTGTGAGCGGAATCACCTCGCTGAAGCCCCGGAGCCGCTCGTAGGTGACCGGAAGGTCCCGCTCCCTCTTGTAGGCGCGCAGGTACCCGCGCAGGCCCTGGCCGACGGGATAGGACGGCTTCTTGCGTGTCGCCGCAGGCGTATCGTCCCTGGCCGGGTTGTCGGGCATTCGGCGCCTCAGTTTCGCGACGGGGCCCTGTCGCGGTACGCTTCCCAGTTCGCCGCGAGCTCGTGGGTCACGCGGCTTCCTACGCCGTACGCCGCCTCGAGCGAGGGGACGTAGCCCGCGTATTCCATGTGCAGGCTCTTGTTCACGTCCTGCTTCGGGGCCTGCATGCAGTAGTTGCTCGCGGTCCTCAGGAACATGACCCGCTGGAAGTCGACGCGGCCCATCTTTGCAAGGCGGCTGAGCGCGGTCGCAATGCCCTGGTCCTCCATGTCGGACATCGCGAACTCACCCTTCCCGTCTGTCCACAGCCGCGTCCAGTCGGACGCCCACTGGGTCAGGGTCTTCCCATGCCAGTACCGGCACGATCCGAAGGTCTCGCCGCAGAGGACAAACGGGGGCCTCTGGGCGTTGGGAAAATCCACATAGAGCGCGCGGTAGGTTCTCATTTCCTCCGTGTCGGCGATCCGGGTGTCGCGCGTGAGGGCGAAGGCCCAGTCGACCAGGGCCGGGTTCAGCCGGTAGGCCATGGTGTCGGGCTCCCATCCCTGGTACACGGGCTTCTGGTTGGGAACCTTGGAGCCTATCGGGACCACCGCATACGGCCACGCGGGATCGGCCTCCCGCGCGTCGATCTCGTAGGCGATGTCTCCGTCGATCACGTAGTGCGCCCACGCGGCGCTCCCTATCGAGGCGACCGACGGATTGACCCCGGCGATTCCGTTGACGAGCCAGTACGTCCTCGAGAAGTCAAACAGGCCGCTCATGACGAGCGCCATGATCTGGTTCGACGAGCGGACCGTCGCACCGGAGACGACGCCGATCGTGCCCTTTCCGTCGGTCAGGACCGGGTGGTCGACCCCCGGGACGTCGATCTTGCGGGTCCAATTCTCGCGCTCCACCCAGTACTGCAACTCGCCCGGGCGGTCGCCCCTGTCCGCACCCACCTCAAACGTGACGACCACGGCCACCCTGACGGGAATCGGATCCGCACCGAGCGGAGCGCCCGAAAGAAGGACGACGGGGAGGATGAACCGCGGTAGGCGCATGTTCTGCCTTGGGTCAGCTGTCCGGCGGAGGAGGGCGCGGCGGCGGCGCCTTGGACGGGGCCGGCCCGAGCCTCGGCGTCAGGCGGGAAGCCGCCTCATCAAGGCGGCTCGCGGCCGCATTCAGCGCGCCGGCCACGACCGGGATGTAATCCACGGCGACTGTCCACTGGCGCAGTTCGATCGCCTCCCGCACCGCGGGAAGCGTCTTCGCGGCATAGCCCGTGTACCGGCCCGGCGCGTAGAGCATGTGCCGGTACCAGTCGCGGCCAGGGAGGCCCCTCTCGCTCGAAAGCGTCTGCTCCACACCCTGGAGCAGGCCGTTGAGCTCCGCGGCTTCCGCCGCCGGCAGCCTAAAGTCGCCGGCGGAGGCCCCCGCGAAGGCGTTGTCGTAGAACGCCGCGCTCCTCTTGAGGCGGGCGGCGGCCTCGCGCAACGCCCCGAAATCGATCCGCGGCACGTCCCCGGGGGCCGGCGGCGCCGCGCGGCGCTGTTCCGGGTCCGCGGCAAGCCTGAAGGACCCGTCGTCGATCAGCCGCCTCAGCTTCCCGGAATCCTCGCGTTCCTTGTCGGTCAGCTTCTCCACCTCGGAGGCATAGCGCGCGGACGCGTCGGCGAGGTCGCCGAACCTCATGGGCAGCACGTCGGCATCCGCGGTGCGAAGGACGAGGCGCCCCGCAGTCTGGGCCAGGGCCACCTCGTAGGCGAACTTGGGGTCCCCAAACCGCACGAAGTGGTCGAATGAGTCGTACGTGGAGTGGTAGATCGAGGCGTCGACGTCCTCGCCGTTGAACCCGAGGTTGATCGAGGAGATTCCAAGGTGCTGGAGGAACGGGGTGTAGTCCGAGCCCGATCCAAGGGCCTCGATCGGCAGGTCGCCTCCGGCCTCGGCGGCCGCCAGCAGCGCCTGGCCGTCCGGGCCCGGATTCCCATCGGGGCCGGCGACCTTGACCCGTGCCCTCAGGCGCTCGAGCACGCTCGCGCCGGTCTCCGGGTCGACGACGCTCCCGGCGACCTCGTTCACGAGGCGCTGGTACGAGTGGCTGCCCCCCACAAAAAGGGTCCCGCGGGCGTTGGTGTCGGAGTTGACGTAGAGGACGGCCCTTTGGCGAAGCTCGTCCGCATGCGCCTCGGCCCATTCTGTCGAGCCCAGGAGGCCCGCCTCCTCGCCGTCCCAGCCTGCGTAGACAAGCGTCCTCTTGGGCTTCCAGCCGGTCCTGGCCAGGGCGCCGATCGCCTTCGCCTCGGCCATCTCGGCGATGTTTCCGGCAAGGGGGTCCCATGCCCCGAACACCCATGCGTCGTGGTGGTTCCCGCGGATCACCCATTGGTCGGGATACGCGGATCCCTTCATGACGGCGATCACGTCGTATATCGGTTTCAGGCCCCAGTCGGAGGACACCTCCAGGTGCACCTTCGCCGGGCCGGGGCCGATGTGGTAGGTGACCGGGACGGCCCCCCGCCATCCGGCGGGGGCCACCGGCCCTTCGAGCGCCGCAAGGAGCGGCCTCGCGTCGCCGGACGAGATCGGGATCACCGGAATCTTCAGGATCGTCCTGGCCTCGGCGACCGTGAGGCGCTTCGCATCCTTCGTGGCGCCGATGCCGGGCGTGAGCGGGTCGCCCGCATAGAGGGTGATGTCGGCGACCGAGCCGCGCTGCACGCCCTCGTCGGGGCGGTAGCCGCCCTTCGGATAGACGTCGCCGGACCAGTAGCCGTCCTCATGGGGGTCCGAGTAGATGATGCACCCGACCGCGCCGTGCTCCTGCGCGAGCTTGGGCTTGAGCCCCCTCCAGCATTCCCCGTAGCGGGCGATCACGATCCTGCCCTTCACGTCGATTCCGCGCCGCTCGAGCTCGATGTAGTCCTCAGGCGTCCCGAAATTCACGTAGACCAGGTCGGCCGTCACGTCTCCGTCGGCCCCGTAGATATTGTACGGGGGGAGGCCCCCGGCGGTGTGGTCCGACGTGCGGTCGCCGGCAATCGGGGGCTCAATCAGGCGGGTCGCGTAGGGGGCGGGCGCCAGGAGCTCAAGCGACTCGCTCTTCGGGGTCGGATACAGGACGTAGAAGGTCTCGATCCGGGCTTCCCATCCCCATTCCTTGAACTTGCCGAGCATGAAGTCCGCATTCGCCTTGTCGTGCGGCGAGCCGACCTGGTTCGGTTCCGAGGACATCTGCTCAAGCCAGGACCTGAGTTCAGCGGGGTCTATCGACGAATCGAACGCCCGCTCGCCCTCCAGCTCGGCCGTCGACGAGGCCGCCTTGAACCCGATGAGGCTCTCCGGAACCGCCAGGGCGGAGGGGCCCAGGACCGCCCCGGCCGCCAGCATGGAAATGACCGCCCGCGTCGATTTCATCCGGGCGAGGAAAGCCGTTGCCATGGCCGAGGGCAAGCGCCCAAGGCCTCCCATTTTAGGGTTTGCGAACGCGTGCCCGGCCAGCACCCTGACTGCCGGTTCCCGCCCAAGATGAACAAGCTCGTCCCCGCCGCAACGGCCTTTGCCCTGGCGCTTCTTGCCGGCTGCTCCCAGTCCGGGCCGGAGAAGTTCAAGTCGGAGATTCTTGCGGCCGACAAGGCGTTCGCCGCGAAGTCCGCGAAGGAGGGCCCGAAGGCCGCGTTCCTCGCCTACATCGCGGGCGGTGGCAAGCTGCTCAACGAGACCCGGGTCGGGTCCGACGCCGTCAACACCACGTTCATCCAGCTCCCGCCCACCGCCACCCTCACATGGGAGCCCTCTTTCGTCGACGTGAGCGCGTCGGCCGACCTCGGCTACACGTGGGGCCGGTATGCCCTCAATGTGCCGAGCCCGAAACAGGGGCAGCCTCCCTACCAGAAGAGGGGCACCTACGTCACGATCTGGAAGCGCCAGCCCGGCGGCGCCTGGAAGTTCGTCCTCGATGGGGGCAGCCCCGACGGGCAGAAGTGACGCGGGGCCCGGGTCCCGCGCTGGATTCCCGCGCCCGTTCGCTCGCGCGCCCGGTCAATAGTCGTCCATCACGAAGAATGTCACCCAGCCGACGGTTGAGGTGACGAGAGTGATGGCGGCCACCCCGTAGACCATGGACATCGGGCCCGGCATCATCCTCATGGCGATGACGATCGCCAGGTCGAGCGACCCCACAACCAGGATGAAGTCGCGGTTCCTTTTCGATCTCCTTCTCGCCTTGTAATTGAGGTCCGCCAGGCCGGCCTCCACCTCGGCGACCTGGTTCTCCATCAGGATCCGGGGAACGCTGATGGCCTCCTCGTCAGCGGGATGGGCCGGCGGATTCACCGGCGCGATCTCCGTGGCCTTGAAGCCGGGCGGCGGCTGGACGGGTGTAGGCGGGCGGATGTCGCGCGGGATCCCCTTCGACGCCCTCTCCTCGGCAACCTGGTTCTGCCTGTGGATCAGCTGAACGCTGATCGCGGTCCCGTCGCCCGGGCGGGACGGGTTGTCGGTCGGGGTGATCTCCTTCGGCTTGAGGACAAGGTGACTTGTGTCCGGCTTCTCGTCGTCCATCGGCTCAGTAGTGGTCCATCACGCCGTAGATCACCCATGCGAGGATCGCCGTCGCGAACACGATGCCAAACGTCGCCAGGCCCACGATCTGGAGGTCATGCCTGAACACCACCGCAAGCGACCCGAACGAAAGGACTGCCACGCCCAGGACCACCGCGAAGTCGCGGTGCCGCCTCGAGCTTCGCCTCTGCGGCATCGCGATGAGCTCCGGCAGGGACTCATCCGCGGCCAGACGGTTCCGGTGCAGCATCCCCTCGACGCTGATCGCCGAATCGTCCCCGGGAAACGAGGGCGGATCGATCGGCGTCACCTCCTTCGGCTTGAAGGCCGGCGATCCTCCCGTGGGGTCCGCCTCCTCGGGTGCCGGCCTCGGAAGTCCCTCCCAACCGGCTCCGGCCAGCCTTTCCTCCGCGAGCTGGTTCTGCCTGTGGATCAGCTGAACACTGATCGCGGTTCCGTCGCCCGGGCGCGAGACACTGTCGGTGGGAACGACCTCCTTCTGCTTGAGGACGAGGCGTCGGATGGGGGGCTCTTGGTCGTCCATATGCCTGCGGAGTCGAATTAATCACCTCACGCCCCAAATCGCAACCCGCGCATCACCGCGGCCCGGGCGCCAGGCAGACCCTCCGGTAGAGCTGCTCGTAGAGGGGCACGATTGCGTCCGCCGAGAACAGCCCGCGCGCCCGGCGCCGCGCCTCGCCTCCCAGCGCGGCCCTCAGCCCGGGGTTTCCGATCAGGGACTCGACGGCGCGGGCGGCCGCGTCCGGGTCCCCCGGAGGCACGAGAAGCCCCGACCGGCCGGATTCCACCACCTCGGGAATGCCGCCGACGGCCGTCGCGACGCTCGGGCAGGAAAAGCACATCGCCTCAAGGATGCTCAGGCAGAAGCTCTCATTCTCGGAGGTGAAGAACCCGATGTCGGCGGCCTGCAGGTAGTCCTCCACCTCGCTGATGTTCTCCCGCACGATCACCCGGTCCGAGAGCCCGAGCCGGCGGACCTCTCCCGCGAACGGCGAGAAGTCGGCGCCCGCGAGCACAACCAGCTTGAAGGAGTCGCGGGGCCGGATCCGGGCCGCGCTCTCGAGCAGGACGTCGATCCGCTTTGGCGGCCTGAGATTCGACGAGTGGAGGACCATCACCTCCGCGCCGATTCCCAGCTCGCGGCGCACGTCCTCCCGCGTCCGCGTCGCCGGCCGGGGCTCGAAGAAATTATGGATGACGTCAATCGGCCGGTCCACCGCCAGCAGGTCCTGCGTCTCCCTCCTGAGGTACTCGGACACCGTCGTCACGGCGTCCGATCGGTCGAGCGCGTGGCGTATGGCCGGGCCGTAGCCGACGTCGCGCCCGAGGAGCGTCGTGTCCGTGCCGTGCAGGGTCGTCACGACCCCCGGCCGGGCCGCAGGCGGCAGCATCGACTGAGCAAGGATCGCCGCGGTGGCGTGCGGCACGGCGTAGTGGACATGGAGAACGTCCAGCCCGAAGTCGCGGCTGACCTCGGCCATCTTCACCGAGAGCGGCAGGGTGTAGTCCGGATATTTGAACAGCCCGTAGTCGTTGATCACCACGGGGTGGAAGAAGAGGCGCGGCGCTTCCGCGGGAAGCCGGAACGGGCGCTCGTAGCTGATGAAATGCGCCTCGTGGCCGCGGCGGGCCAGCTCCTCGCCGAGCGCGGAGGCCAGGATGCCGCTTCCGCCGACGGAGGGATAGCACGTGATGCCGATCTTTAGCGCGCGGCCGGATTCCATGTCAGAAGCGGCGCGCCGACCGGGACAGGGGCGAGAGCGAGTCGAACACCAGCGGGTCGTTCGGCCAGAGCGCCTGCGCGTAGGCGACCCCCGCCCTGAGCCCCTGCACCCGGGCGCGGGAAAGCTGCAGCTCGACGTAGTTTCGGGTGCGAAGCTGCGAGGCGTGCGCCTTCATCGCCGCCGTCCAGGCCGCGACCACACGCGAGGCGGAGATGTCCATCAGGACGGGAAGCACCCCCGCCGGCTCGGCCTCCTGGCCGGCCGCGTAGTAGAGCAGCGGCCCGATGGCGTGGGCCGGCCTCCCGCGGAGCTTCGCGACCCCGCCGTAGCGCGCGAGCCTCGCAGCGTCGCGCACCAGCCGGCCGAGGCGCGGATGGTCCGGGTGCTGGTTCTCGACGAGGCTCGGCGCGAAGACGACCCCGGGCCGCACGCGCCTTATGATCGCGGCCAGCCTGAGCGCGTGGGCGGGCTTCGGCTCGAGGCGCGCATCGCCATCCAGCCTGATGAATTCCACGGTCGCTCCGAGGAGCCTGGCGGCCCTCCCCGCCTCCACGGTCCTTTGGGCGGGCGTCCCGTGGGTCGCCGACTCGCCCCGGGAGCAGATAACGAAATGCGCCCGGCGCCCCGCCTGCGTCTCGCGGGCGATGACGCCGCCGCATCCGAACTCGATGTCGTCGGGGTGCGCCCCGAACGCCAGCAGGGGCGCCGGCTCAGATGCTGATCTCGCAGTAGGCTTCATCGGATCGTTCGATCGGGTCGCGGCTTATGAACACGACATCGGGCGCGTCCTCCTTGCGCAGGTAGGCCTGCTCGCCCGCCCCGGCGACATAATGGGTGCAGTGCAGGACAGACTGCATCCAGCGGAGCCGCGAGTCGCGCGTGGGGCTGACCTGGGATTTGCTGAAGGGCACATGGGGCAGGGTCACGAATGAATCCCCACCCTCGTGAAGTTGCAACGCGCCATCGACGAATCGCGCGCGCACGGTTTCACCGTTGAAGGGCACGTCCACGAAGAACTCGGGCACGTCGCACGCCGCGCCCCGCAATCCGGCGTCGCTGGAGCGGGCGACACGGATGCCCTCGAGGAGGCCCATCCGGCGGTACATCTCCAGGCAGAAGTCGGCCACGTTCGTGGCGGCCACCTGCCTGAACGCGGCGACCCACCGCGGATCGACGTACGGGGTCAGCTGCCGGGCCGTGTTGTCGCGCCACCCGGCCGGAACGCGCTTCGCGTAGAGCGGCGAGAACTTGCGCTGCGTCTTGTTCTCGAACGCGAAGTTGAGCGTGCGCGCCTCGCCGGTCTCGCGGTGCCGGAGCGTCGTCTGCGTCTCGCGGGGATCGTGGTCGCTGTCGTGGTAGAAGAAGACGACCTCCCCGCCAATCTCGGCCTGCAGGCGTCGCGCCGTGAGGACCTTCGCGGCAAGGAACCGCCGCGGGAAGAATCCGCAGGGCTGCTGGCCGAAGCAGATGAGGGGCCCGGTCATGTCTGGGCGGAGAGCGTCCCCCCCCTTCCGCCGAGGTCAATCGCGGCCTGCAGGACGAGGCTCAGGGCCATGCACGCCGCGCAGCCGATGATGTTGTACCAGAGGTACGAGATGCTCAGGGTGAAATAGAGCCCAAAAACGAGCGCCTGGGACGCCAGTGCGGCCCAGAAGACCGCGGTTCCCCGTATCCACTTGAGGAAGAAGGCCACGAGGAACAGCCCGAGCACGACCCCGTAGAACACGGAGCCGAGGATGTTGATCGCCTGGATCAGGTTCTCGGCGAGGTTCGCAAAGAGCGCGAACGCGATCGCCACCAGGCCCCAGAGCGCGGTGAACAGCTTCGACATCACCACGTAGTGGGAGTCGGTCGCGTCCCTCCTGGCCAGGTGCCGGTAGATGTCGACCGTGGTCGTCGTCCCGAGCGCGTTGAGCTCGCCCGCCTTCGACGACAGGGCCGCGGCGAAGAACGCGGTCACCAGCAGGCCGATGAGGCCGTGGGGCAGGTGGTCCAGGATGAACGTGATGAAGACATAGTCGGCGTCGTTGGCGGTGTTCGACGGGCTGGCCGCGCGCAGGACCGCCCTTGTCTGCGCCCTGGCCTCCTCGGCCCTGGCGCGGGCCGCGTCGGAGGCCGCCCGGGCCCCCGCCTCCGCCGGGCGGTTGCCATCGCGCCGGGCGCCGAGCCACGCCATGAGCTGCGTGCGCTCCTGCGACTGCGCGGCGTCAAAGTCCGCCTCAAGGGCGTGGAGCCGCACGCCGGAGCCGTGCGCCACCTGGTAGTTCCAGGCCGTCCTGTTGAAATACACGGGCTGGCGCTCGAACTGGTAGAACACGAAGATGAGCACGCCCAGCAGCAGGATGAAGAACTGCATGGGAATCTTGAAGATGGCGTTGAACATCAGGCCCAGCCGGCTCTCGCGCAGCGAGGCGCCGCACAGGTACCGCTGCACCTGCGACTGGTCGGTCCCGAAATACGACAGGGCAAGGAACATCCCGCCGACCAGGCCCGTCCAGATCGTGTAGCGCCGGTCCATGTTCAGCGAGAAGTCGACCGCCTCGAGCTTGTGGAACCCGCCCGCCAGGACGAGGGTGTCGGTGATGCCGAGGCCGGGGGGGAGCTTTGCGAGAAGGAAGAAGAACGCCGCGACCATGCCGGCGAAGATCACGCCGATCTGGTATTTCTGGGTCAGGCTGACCGCGTCGCAGCCGCCGGAGACCGTGTAGGCCACGACGAGGAGGCCGCTGCAGACGATCGTCGCGTCCAGCCTCCAGCCCATGACGGTGGAGAGCACGATCGCCGGGGCGTAGATGGTGATGCCGGCGCCCAGGCCGCGCTGCAGGAGGAAGAGGCCCGCTCCGAGCAGGCGCGTCTTCGGGTCGAACCGGTGCCCGAGGTATTCATAAGCGGTGTAGACCCTGAGCTTGCGGAAGATCGGCAGGAAGACCGCCGAGACTATGATCAGCGCGAGCGGCGCGCCAAAGTAGTTCTGGACGAATCCGAGGCCGCTCTCGAAGCCCTGGCCGGGGGTCGAGAGGAAGGTGATCGCACTGGCCTGCGTCGCCATGACCGACAGGCCGATCGTGAGCCAGCCTGTCTGCGCGGCCCCCTTCAGGTAGCTCCTGAGGTCGTGGTGCCCGCGCGTGCTCCAGATCGCGTATGCCGCGATGCCGAGCATCGTGCCGACCAGGATCGCGTAATCGAGCGCGTTCACGAGAACACCCGTGTCAGCGCGGCCAGGAGCCCTATCCAGACCGCAAGGACCACCAGCACGCACAAGTAGACCTGGCGCCAGCTGTGAAACCCAGGCAGGCCGGTCTTCTCGTCGTCGGGTGGCACCGTCATTTTCCGAGCGAGACGAGGTTCGCGAAGAGGCGGTAGGCCCCGGGCACGCCGGCCGGCAGCTGGCGGAAGAACGAGAGGCCGGTGTAGACGAAGTAGCCGCGGCCGTGCCGCGCGACCAGGAGGCCGCCCTTCAGCGGCGCTTCTCCGGCGTCGCTGCAGGAAAGCAGCGCCGTGAAGTGGACTCCGTCCCATTCGCTGGCGAAATCGAGCCCCCGCTCCTGCACCCAGCCCGAGAAATCCGAGGGTCCGATGCGATTGGGCGAGTTGAAGGCCGGGTGATCGGGCTCGAGCATCGTGACCTGGGAGTTCTCGTCGGTCACGCGGTAGTGCGGCAGGTCGCGCGCAAGCTTGAGATCATACGGGGCGAGCTGCTGCGTCTTGAGGTTGTTCGGGTTGCTGTACTGCTCGACCACGGTCCCCCCCGCCTCGACGTAGGCGAAGAGCGCGGGCAGCTGGGGCGCGAGGTCCGTCCGGGTGTCGAACGCGCGCACGCCGATGACGACGGCGTCAAGGCCCTTGAGCTTCTCCTCGGTCAGGTCCGCACCCGTCAGGGGCGTGACCGAGTATCCCATCTCCTCCAGGCTCGAGGCAGTGCTGTCGCCGGCGCCGGGCAGATAGCCGACATTGCGCCCGCGGGTCTTCAGGTCGAGGCAGACCGCCTTCAGGCGGGCGGGCGGCTGGAGCAGCTGGGGGGGGATGTGGCCGTAGGTGATCGCGATGCGCTCGTTGCCGAAGTGCGCGCGGCCGATGTCGGCGCGGGCCGTGATCGTCGCGCTGGCCGGTGCCGCCGGGGCCGAAACCGTGAACGTGAACTGGGCCCTTGCCCCGTTGGCGCGCAGGTGAAAGTCCTGCCTTTCGGGGGTGATCCGCCAGCCCGGCGGCGCCTCCAGCCTCAGGGCGCCCGCCGCGTCGGGGCGGGACGAGACAACCTCGACGGAGACCTTGCGCTCGGAGCCGGGCGGGAAGAGCTCCACGGCCGACGAGAAGCTGACGGACACGGGAGGGATCACGTCCGGCCTCAGGCGCACCCCGCCCTTCCCAGGGTCGGACGCCACAAAGACGGCCTCGTCGGCGACCACGAGTGTCTGGCCCCCGACGACGAAGACGTTCTCGACCGGAATCGGGGGCGGATTCTCGGGGAGGCCGATCAGCGACGGATCGTCCACGCGGAACATCCCCGGCGTGCCGTCCCCCCGCAGCCAGTACGGCCCGCTTAGGGGCGTCTCCCGCGGAAGTGTCCGGCTCGTGGCGCGGACCGCCGCGACACCCGGCCCCAGGAAATCGCCGATCCGCACCTCGCGGCCCAGCCCGGGGTAGCGCACGGCCTCCCACCGGACCGCGATCTTCGAGGCCACCTTTGCCGTGGTTGTGAGGCTCACCGGCTCGCCGGGAACGATATCGCGCTGGGAGACCGCCGTCTCGACGGAGAGGCCCAGGCATGCCTGCAGGATCCGATCGAGCTGGCGGCGCTTCTCATCCACGACGGGATCGCCGGCGAGCTTCGCAAGCCGGCCCTTCAGGTCCAGGAGCGCCGGCACGCTTGCCGGGGGATCCTTCGGGTCAAAACGCGCGATGATCCCGTCGGCGAGCACGCCGATCCCGGCCCCACCCGCCACGCGCCCCCAGGTGGTGTCGACGCCGTCCATGATGTCGCTCTCCGCGGGCTCGCCCGCAAGCACCTTGAAGGACTCGGTCCGGGGCCCGCTGCCCCACGTGGCCACCGAGAAGTTCGCGAAGCCCTGGGTCCGGTGCATCGAACGGCTGCGTGCGGCCAGTTCGGCAAACGACCGGCCGGTCGCGGCGTCCGTGCCGTCGATTCCCAGGTGAAGCATCCCGGGGATGGCCTCGGCGGAGCCGGGGCGGCCCGGACCCCATCCGTTCCAGAGGATCCGCCTCGGCTGCCACGGCGACAGGGTGCCCAGCTGCTCGGGGAAGGCCTTCGGGTCGCCCGAGAGCCGGAAGGCCTCCAGAGCCAGCACCGCGGAGGCCGTGTGGTGCCCGTGCGTCCCGATGGGCTCCGTCGGAAACCGCGTGATGACGACGTCCGGCCTGAACACGCGGATGACCCGGACGATGTCCGAGAGCACTTGCTGGCGGTCCCATTTCGTCAGGGTCTGGCGGTAGTCCTTCGAATACCCGAAGTCCCTGGCTCGGCTGAAGAACTGCCGTCCCCCGTCCGCGCGGCGCGCCGAAAGAAGCTCCTGGGTCCGGATGACGCCGAGCAGGTCGCCAAACTCGGGGCCGATGACATTCTGGCCGCCGTCCCCCCTCGTCAGCGACAGGTACGCGGTCCGGTAGGCGCGGCCCCGCGCGAGATAGGCGATCAGCTGCGTGTTCTCGTCGTCGGGATGCGCGGCGACGTAGAGCACGCTCCCGAACTCGCGGAAGCTGCGAAGCTCCTGGGCTATCCCGGCCGGATCAGGCCCGGGCAGGGAGTCCACGGAGGATGCGGCCAGCCTCGCAAGGCCGGCGCAGGCCGCCAGGCCGAGCACCATTGTCAGCCTGAGCGGCGGCCTGCGGACGGCGGCGGGGATAGCTGGCCAGGTCACTTCAGGCCGGCGATCAGCGCCTCATTCAGGCGCGTGTATTCTTCCTTCGCGGGCCCGCTGGACTTGGAGGCGAGATCCAACGACTGCTTCGCTGCGGCGAGCGCGCCGGCCTTGTCGCCCTTCGCGGCAAGGATCCTGGCCTTCTGGTAGACCATGTAATAGGCGTCGGGCTGCTCGGCGATGGCGGCGTTGATCCAGGCCAGGGCCTTGTCCAGGTCGAGGTTGTGATCGAGGTAGAACAGCGCCGCCTGGAAATACGGCTTCTTGCCCGGCGCCGCCATGGCGGCGTCGATCTTCGGGCCGACGATGCCCGCGACGTCAAAGCCGAGCTTCACGGGCACGCAGGTCTTCTCCCAGGCGAGGCCGAGGGTCGCCGAGTCGCTGTGGATGTCGCCGATGTCGATCGTGAAGGTCTCGACCGGCACGGTGAGGACTTCGGGCGCGGCGGTGACCCGCAGTGTGTCGTTCTTCTGGTCGTAGGAGTATGCCCCCCACTGGTTGCCCGCCTTCTGCAGGATCACGGTCCACTCGTCCTTGCCGGGGATGGTGAACATCTCATAGGTGCCGGCATCGACGCGTGAGCCCTGGAACGTGACCGCCGTGCTGAAGGTAATGCGCGTGGCGCTGTTGGCGCCGGTCCGCCAGACCTGTCCGTAGGGGTTGTTTCCGCCAAGCATCACGCGCCCCTTCGCGCTCGGGCGCGAGTAGACGACCTCGATGTCGGTCACTCCGACCCGCTGCCTGAGCGTCTCGGTCGGGCTGGCCTGGGGAAAGTCGATCTGGGGAGCCGGAGTCTTCAGGGACACCGAGAACTGCGTGGACTCCCACATGATCTTCAGGACGCCGCCGCCGGCCTGGTCCTTCTCTATCGCCAGGGTGAGCTGGTCCACCGGCTTATCGAGCGCCTCCTTCTTCAACTCAACCCGCGCCAGGTCGTGGGCCTCGTCGACGGGAACGCCCCATTTCCCCACGCTTGTGCTGATCGCAAGCTTCGACGGCCCGCTCTCCGACGGGACCGAGTAGAGGGTGTAGGTCCCCGCCGGAACCGTGGTGGCGCCAATCATGACCGCCTTCTGCACTATGAGGGTCGTGGCCTCGTCGGCGCCCAGGCGGTCCGCCTTGTCCCATGCCACGAGTCCTCCCCAGATCTTGCGCATCTCGCCCGTCTTGTGGTCCTTCGTGTAGGGACGCCCGTAAACGATCGTGATTCGGTTTCCGTTGCTCCAGTCGCCAAGCACAGAGCTGATTGTCTCGTGCGGGCTGATCCGGTTCTGCTGGGCCATCACCGGCATCGCGGCAAGGGCTGCGGCTGTCATCGCTAGGGTCAATCTGAGTGGTCTCATGGGTATATCCTGCTACTGATTATCGGGTTGTCCCGTTTTTGGGATTCGCGGCCTAATAGGTAGGCTAAACAAACCGTTTCGGCAAGTGTCGGCGTTTCTTCGCCATTGCTGGTTAACACCGTTCGCCGGGGTTTCCCCGCGCCCAATACCAAGGCCACCCGGAACGGGCGGCTTCACGGCACATGAGGCCGCCTACTTTGCCACGACCTCCAGGGCCCGTGGATTGAATCAATCGCGCCGGGCGGTGTACTTCAATCCCCGCGCCCGATGAACCCCGCCCCAGGCCCGCTCTCCCCCGTACTTGGGGCCATGGTGTGCGTGCTTCTCCTGATTACCGGCTGCGCGACGACCCGGAATCCGGAGTCGCAAGGGGATTCGGCGCCGGTCCGCGGACGGGGTCCGAATCTCATCCGGAACGGAGATTTTGCCCGCGCCCTGGAGAATTGGCGCACCATAGGCGATGGGCCCAACACCTATCATCCCGGGGATCCCGGCAGGGCGGCTTTCAGGGTCGAGGACGGGTCGCTTGCCATCGAGATCCGCGACCAGGGGACCAGCATCTGGTCGGTGATGCTCTACCAGGGCGTCCCCTTCGAGAAGGGGGCGACTTATGACGTTTCATTCGAGGCCGGATCCGATTCCGGGGTCCGGGTCGTCTCCAACGTCACCCAGGACGGCACGTGGCGCAATTACTCGGGGGACAGGAGCTTCAAGCTGACAGGGAAAATGGCGGCCTACACCTATCACTTCACCATGAGCGAGGACGGGGAGGCGCTATTTCAGCTCTGCCTGGGAACCTCGGGGACCGGAAAGGTCCGCCTCGGCAGCATCGCGATTCGAAAGTGGGGCGGGGGCTGAGGCGGCGGGCCTACGGCGCAGCCAGCTCGATCCGCCGGCCCGTCCGCGCCGACTCGCGGGCGGCATCGAGGATCTCGGTGACGACAAGATTCACCTCAATCGATGAAAGCCCCGAGGGCTTGATCTCACGGCGCACAACGGCGGCAAGGTACGACAGGGCATCGGTGTTCGGGCCGGCCAGGGCGGGCACCGGTAGCGCGACCTCCGGCACATCACCCCTGGCATCACCCCTGTGAAGAAGCAGCGAGTTGCGGTCCGGCAGCCTCAGGGAGCCGGTCTGCCCGTAGATGTCCATGTCCTTGCGGTTGTAGGGCCAGTTCCATGAAGGCTGGATGATCGCCTGCGCCCGCGGATAGGTGACCACGATTGTCGCCTCGTCGTCGACCTTTGGATAGACGCTTGGCTGGAAGTTCTGCGTGACCGCGAAAACCGAGGTCGGGCGCCGGCCCTCCATCAGCCATGTGACCAGGTCCGCCCCGTAGCATCCAAAATCCATGATCGCGCCCCCGCCGTTGAGCACGGGGTCGGTCAGCCACTCAAGGAAGTAGGGCGAGCAGCCGATGGCCGCGGGGCCCTGGTGGCCGTCGTGCACCACGATCTTTCGGATCTCGCCGATTCCGTGCTGCCCGTTCACGAAATCGTAGGCGCCCTGCGTGCTGCGGTACCATGTGGTCTCGTAGTTGACGACGATCTGTATGCCTCCCTTGGCGGCCGCCGCGGCCATTGCCCGTGCGTCGACCATGCTGACGGCGAAGGGTTTCTCCATCATGACATCGATCCCCAGGGGCGCGCACATCTCGACCACCCGGCGGTGATCGTACGTCGAGGTGAACGTCGCCACGGCCTGCACCTTCGTCGTGGCGCGCAGCGCGTCCAGGGTCGGGAAGAACAGGCTCCGGTCCAGGTGGAACCGCTCGGCATAGAGGGCCGCCAGCTTCTGGTTGGGCTCCACGATGCCGACCAGCTGGACGTCGCGGCGCCCGGCAAGGCTGGGGATCATCCCACCGACATGGTCGTGGACGAGCCCGATGATGGCCAGGCGGACCGGCGGCGTGGCCTCCTGGGCGCACGCGCACGCGGCCGCCAGGCACAGCAGGGGGGCGAGAAGAAGCTTCTTCATGGTTGTTATGGGTCTGCGGAGTTGGTTTTCCAAAGGATGCCGGCCCCGCCGAGCCCGATGGGCCTATCTGCGGTCAAGCAGCCCCCGGCTTCTCATCCAGTCCGCGGCCCGCTGCGGCCAGGTTGTCACGTAATCCTTCGTCGGCCGCAGGCCATAGCCGTGGCCCCCTGTCGGATACACGTGAAGCTCCATGGGCACCTTTGCCTCCTTCAGGGCCGTCGCGTAGCTGATCACGTTCTCAACCTTCACGGGATCGTCCAGCGCCATCGCAAGGAACGTCGGGGGCGTGCCCGCGGTGACTGCGACCTCGGGGCCGAGGACGTAGCCGGTGTTGTCCTTCACAAGCCCGCCGGGATAGACGAGAACCTGGAAGTCGGGGCGGCAGCTCAGGTCATCCGCTCCGTCCACGCGGGGGTAGGTCCGAGCGGAATTGGCGGCCAGGGCCGCGCAGAGGTGCCCTCCCGCCGAAAATCCGAGCACGCCCACGCGCGCCGGATCGATTCCCCACTCCTTCGCGTTCTGCCTCACAAGGCCGACGGCCCGCTGCACATCCTGCAGGGGGGCTGCGTATCCCGGGTGTCCTTCCCTCTGGGGCACTCGGTACTTCAGGAGCACCCCGGTCACGCCGACGGAATTGAGCCACTGGCAGACCTCCGTTCCCTCAAGGTCCATCGCAAGGATGTAATAGCCGCCGCCGGGGCATACCACGACGGCCGCCCCCGTGTCCTTGTCCGCATCGGGCCGGTACACCGTGATCGTGGGGTCGGACACGTTGCCGAGCCGTATGACCGGCCTTCCCGCGATCAGGTTGTCCTTCGCCGTGGTCGTGTCCCGCTCCGGGCCGAGACCGCCCTTTTCACCCGGGGCCGTTCCCGGCCAGACCTTCATCGGGGGCGATTCAGACCCGAGGCAAAGGCCGGCGCCCAGCAACGCGAATGCGCACCGAAACACGTGGGGGTTCACGCGAGGAGGGAATGTCACCCGAGGGCGGGAGTCGAACCATTTTGTCCCGCGGCCGCGCCCGAGGCTATCCGCAGCAGCAGTCCCTCGTCGCCGAAGGCGCCGGACTTCGAGACGACCTGCGTGCCGTCCCATCGCCCCCCGGCCATGCGCGACACCGGCACGCCGGGGACAACCTGGCCCATGACCGCCAGGTGGACCGTGCCCAGCGACAGGCAGAGGGCGCGCAGGGTCTCGCCTCCCGAGACGAGGAGACAGCGCGGCTGCGCCAACCGGCGCGTCAGCTCGGCGATTCCGCGGACGATGCGCCTGGAAGCCTCGGGGCGTCCGAGGCCGGCCGGCACTTCAAAGCTCACAAGGCAGGCGCCGGCCGATTCGAGGCGCGCCGACACGCGCAGAATGTCCGCATCGCCAAGGTCCCGCAGCCTGAGGACATCGCCGCAGGCGGCGAGCTGGGCGGCGGTGACGGGGTGCTCGGATCCGAACATCCCGAGCATCGGCCGTTCGAGCCCTGCAACCGGGACTGTCGGCGGCGCCGATCCGGAAAGCGCGGCGGCCAGACCCGCGCTGCCGCACCAGAGGATCGGCACATGAAGCTTCACTCCGCTATCGGCGATAGCGCGCAGGTCATCGTCCGTATCCGCGTCCCAAAGGCTGATGCCCCGTGGCACCGGCTCCCCGGGCTTCCTCAGCTGCACGTTCAATCCGTTGGATCCGAGGGTCTCCCTCAAGTCCTCCCCCACCCGGCTCCACGATCCGCCGCTGGAGGCGTATTGCAGCCCGCCGCGCGTGGCGCGTCCGTGGAACGGGAATGCCGGCGCGATCACGCAGCGCCGCACCGGAACCGCCCCCAGCGTGGCGGCGAGCTCGAGGCCGGGATGGCCCCGGAGAAGGCTGTCCACCTTCTTGAAGGGTATAAGGCCAGGTCCCGGGGCTAGGATGGGGGCAAGCCGGGCGGCAATCGCCTCCGCAGAAGGGCCATCCTCCTCCCTCGAGGCGCCGTCCACCGCAAACTCCCCGGCGAGGGACGCTGGCAGGCCCCGATTCGGAAAGACGGGGATCGTTCTCCCCTTGGTCGCGAACTGCGCCGCTGAATCGAGCGCACCCGTCAGGTCATCGGCGACTAGTCGCAGCTTCTTCATGCGGGTTCATCTTTGAGGTGCAGGAGTTCGCGGCAAGGCTGGCGAAGACCTAGAGCTCCTTCCGTGTTTGTCTTCCGCACGTTGCCATTGAAGCGGGACCGTGCGTGTGGCTATATGCCGGTTGATG
The DNA here is from genome assembly GCA_964451965.1 of uncultured Opitutaceae bacterium. Lineage (GTDB taxonomy): Bacteria > Verrucomicrobiota > Verrucomicrobiia > Opitutales > Opitutaceae > Palsa-1447. Next base: position 8,570 of record CAYVKH010000034.1, on the reverse strand, counting down.
ACGGCCCCACGTGCACCCGTGCTGCTCTACGACGGTGAATGCGGCCTGTGCAATGGGGTCGTCCGGCTCATGCTTCGCCACGATGCGGGCGGACGGATCCGCTACGCGCCGCTGCAGAGCCCGCCAGGCCAGGACTTCCTCCGCTCGCAGGGGCTCCCGACCGACAGCTTCGACAGCCTCGTTTTCGTTCCGGACTGGGGCAACCAGGCGAGCGGCGGGTTCCTGCTACGCACAAGCGGCGCCCTTGCCGCCTTCGCCGAGCTGGACGGCCCCTGGCGGGCGGTGTCGTGGCTGCGGATCGTGCCGGTCCTGCTGCGCGACCCCGTCTACAGGCTCATCTCAAGGACGCGCACCGCGCTGTTTGGCAAGGTCAAGCCCGGACCCCTGCCTGATCCCGCCTGGGAGAAGCGTTTCCTTGCACGTTGAGGGCACATGGGTGCAACTGCAGGGACCGCGCCGGCATGAGAAACAACCCCCCTACCGCGATTCCAGACTCCACGCCCCAGCCGCCTGAAGCGCCCCAAAGGCGCGGATTCTGGCAGCGCTGGGTTGCCGATCCCATCGTCAGGCAGCTGACCCAGGGGGTGACCCCGAGGAAGATCGCTCTGACCCTGGCCGTCGGAAGCGCCCTGGCGCTCTTCCCGATCCTCGGCACGACCACCACGCTATGCCTCCTGGCGGGAATACTCCTCGGGCTCAACCAGCCAATCATCCAGGCCGTCAATGCGCTCTGCATCTTCATCTACATCCCGCTCATCGTGGCGTTCGTGCGCCTCGGGGACGCCCTTTCAGGGACCGCTAGGTCGAGCCTCGACGTGCCGCTCATGGTTTCGATCCTCAGCCGCAGCCCCCGAGAGTTCCTCCACCAGTTCGGCCCGACCGCGTCTCATGCGATCCTGGGCTGGGCCGTTGTCATCCCGGTCTGGATCCCCGCTGTCTACCTGCTGGCACTTCGGCCGCTCAGGGCGGCAGCCTCCAGGCTACGGCAATAATAGGCTGCCCAAGGCCGGGTCCAATGTCTTGAATCCACCGGATGAATAGGCGAAGGGTCGTAGTCACCGGCCTCGGGGTCGTGGCCTGCAACGGCGTGGGCGTCGACGAGTTCTGGCGCGCCAACACCGAGGGCCGCTCCGGCATCTCCCCCATCGACTCGTTCGATGCGGGCGAACTGGCCTCCAGGATCGGCGGCCAGGTGAGGGGCTTCGTGCCCACGAACTACATGCCCGACGACATCGCCAAGCGGGTCGACCGCTTCGTGCATTTCGGCCTCGCCTGCGCCGAGATGGCGCTGAAGGCGAGCGGCCTGGATGCGGGTGCCGAGGATCCCGAGCGGATCGGCGTGATCATGGGGTCCGGCCTGGGGGGCCTCATGTTCCATGAGGAGCAGATGGTCGCGGCGTTCGACCGGGGCGCCCACCGGATCAATCCGGCCTCGGTGGCGCGGATCAGCCCGAACGCGGTCTCCAGCCACATCGGGATCCGCTACGGCTTCAAGGGCCCCAACCTCGCCATATCGACGGCGTGCGCCTCGGGCGCGCACGCGATCGGCGAGGCCTTCAGGAAGCTTCAACACGGGGAGGCCGACGCATGCGTCGCGGGCGGGGTCGAGGCGCCGCTGACCCTGTTCAACTTCGGCGCCTACTGCGCGCTGCGGGTGCTCTCGAGGAACAACGCCAACCCGCAGGCCGCGTCCCGCCCGTTCGACCTCGGGAGGGACGGATTCGTGATGAGCGAGGGCGGCGCGGTGCTCGTCCTCGAGGAGCGCGAGCGGGCGCTCCGGCGCGGCGCCCCGGTCCTGGCGGAGATCACGGGATACGCGAGCAACTCGGGGGCGCACCACATGGTGATGCCCGAGCCGACGGGTGCCGACGCCGCCCGCGTGATGGCCGCATCGCTGAAGGACGCCGGGTTGCGAAGGGTCGACTACATAAACGCCCACGCGACATCCACGAGGGCGAACGACGTCGCCGAGACGAGGGCCATCAAGGCGGTGTTCGGCCCGGACGCCCAGGGGATTCCCATCTCGTCGACCAAGTCGATGATCGGCCACGCCATCGGCGCGGCAGGGGCCATCGAGGCCGTCGTCTGCGTGAAGGCACTCCTGGAACAATGGATCCCGCCCACGATCAACCTGGACAGCCCCGACCCGGAATGCGACCTCGACTACGTTCCCCACCGGGGCCGCGCGGCGGCCATGGAGAACGTGATGTCCAATTCGTTCGGGTTCGGCAACTGCAACGCCGCGCTCGTCTTCTCAAGGGCCCGTTGATCCCCGATGAGAAGAGAAGGCTCGTGGCGAGGATTAGGCAGCAGAAGCACGGCCTTGACGGACGCCCCGCGCAAAGGTGACGTCTTCCCGATGAAACCGAGCAGGCTGATTGCGTCTGCACTCCTGCTGGCCGCCGCGGCCACGCTCGCTCCCGGCCGGATGTCCGCGCAATCGGCGCCCGTCGCGAAGGTCCAGGCGCTGTGCGACGCCCTGATCTCGGCGATGAGGCTGGGTCCCGAGGTCGGATTCGCCGGACGGCGGCAGCTGCTGGAGCCGGAGATCCGCCGCGCGCTCGACCTTCCCCTCATGACCCGCCTGGTCCTGGGACCGCCCTGGCGCACCCTTACGCCGGACCTGCAGAGGCAGCTCGTCGAGGCGTTCAGCGACTACAGCATCTCGACCTATGCAAACCGGTTCAACGGCTACTCGGGCGAGCAGTTCAGCGTGGACCCGGCGCCGGCTCGCCTGGAAAGCGGCGATGTGATCGTGCACACCAGGCTGGCCACCAAGGATCCGGATCCCGTGAAGCTCGACTACCTGATGAGGGCAAACGGGGGGGACTGGAAGATCATCGACGTCTATCTGAGCGGCACGATCAGCGAATTGGCGGCCCGGCGCTCCGAGTTCACGTCCGTGCTGCGCCAGGGGGGGCCTGCCGCGCTCGTCGCGATGCTTAAGAAGAAGGCCGCCGACCTCAGCGGCTGACCTTGGCCCGATCCTCCCCGCCCTTCTCCGTGATGTCGCCGCCGGGATCGTCGTACAGCCCCTCCTGCTGCGGCATCGCCGAGTCCTCGTCGCCCCTCAACTCCGCGGCGCGATTCTGCCGGAACAGGCTTCGCAGCGACGCGTAGTAGTCTATCGCCTCCCTTTGGATCGCATCCAGCTTGTCAAGGTTGCGCGACCGCTCGTCGATCCCGCCGACTATGGCGGGGGCATAGGTGGCCGCCTTCGGAAAATCATCGTTGCGGGTGAGATAGCGGAACGGGTCCAGGTACGCCTCCAGCCCAAGGCCGGCCGCGTCCCGAGGGTTTGAGGGACCGAGGACGGGAATGACGAGGTAGGGGCCCTCCGGGAACCCCCATGCGTGGAATGTCTGGCCAAGGTCCCCCGTCTGCTTCCTCAGGCCCTCGCGCTTGCCCACGTCGACGAAGCCGGCTAGCCCGAGCGTGGAGTCCAGCAGGAAGCGTCGCGCGGTTGTCCCCGACCGCCGAAACTGCCCCTGCAGCACGTTGTTGGCGAAAACCACGGGCTCGTTCAGGTTGGAGACCGCATTCCGCAACCCGTCGCGCACCGGCTGCGGGAGAACCTGCACGTAGCCCTTTGCTATCGGCTTTATCAGCGCGCGGTCGATGATCTGGTTGAGGGCGAACACATCCCGGTTCAACGGCTCCAGGGGGTCGTTGTTCGCCTTGAAGGCGGCGAGGGCCGCGGGGTCGCTTGGCGTCGTCGCGCACCCGGACATGAACAGCAGCGGCGAGAGGACGAGAAGCAGGGGGCGGCGAATCATCTACGGTCCATCATTGGCGGGCGGAGCCGGGGCGGCGCCCATGAAGGCAGGCAGGCAGAACAGCGTGCAAACGAGCGTGTAGAACAGCCCGAGGCTCAGCAGCTTCCCCATGTCGGCCATTCCGGGCGACTTTGACAGCACGAGACTGCCGAATGCCGTGCCCGTGGTCAGCGCGCTGAAAACCACCCCGCGCGCCGTCGGCGACTGCAGGAGGCCGGGCTCCCCGGACCGCCACCTCAGGACGAAGTAGATGTCAAAGGCGACGCCGATCCCCAGAAGCAGCGGCAGCGTCACGATGTTCGCGAAGTTGAGCGGCATGCCGGCGAGCACGCTCGTGGCCAGCGTCAGGAGGCCGGCTAGCAGGAGCGGCGCCAGCACCGCCGCGACGTCCCTGGCCCGCCGCAGGACGACCACGAGGAGGAGCGTGATCGCCCCCACGGCGAGCACACCCGCCGTCGCGAACGCGCGTATCACGGTCCGGGCCGATTCCTGGATCTGGACCGGCATGCCGGTCGCGCCTGGCGCCTCGCGCTGGACGGCCGCCACAAAGTTGCTCAGAACCTCCCGGTTCCTGCCGTCGCCCCTGGGTATCACCTGGACGCGGTACCTTCCATCCGCGGTGACCCAGTCGGCCCTGACATCCGGAGGAATGGTCTCGAGGGAGACCGGCGAGGCCTGGAGCGCCAGGCGCACATCCTCAAGCCTGCGGATCGCCCCCCGGGACAGGTTTGCATCGAGCGCCGGAAGGGCCGCGGCACCCCGGGAGACGACCCCGGCAAGCGCAGCCGCCAGGTGCGTGGCGGGAAGGTTTCCGGCGGCCGCGACCTTCCCGATGTCGGCCGCACAGCGGGCCGCCGCCGCCGCGACCTCCCCGGCTCGCGGCAGGTGTCCCGACGGCGGGGATAGCCAAACCGGCTCCAGCAGCCCGCGCGCGTCCTCGATGATCTCAAGCTTCGCCGGCTGGTCCTCGGGCACAAAGCTTCCAAGCCAGATCGCGTGGTTCACCTCGGGAAGGCGCCCCAGCCGCAGCGCGAGCCCGGAAGCGTCCTTTGATGAGGGCTCGAGCACGTCCAGCGTGTAGGGGGTCGCGTCGGGATCCTTCATCAGGTCAAACAGCGTCTGGGCGGACTCCGAGTCGGGGTTCTCAAGGTTGATCGGGTCGAAGTCGAACCGGAGCCCCGCAAGGGCCACCGCGGAGACGGCCGCGAGGAGCCCGCATGCGGCGAGGATCCAGCCCCTTTTGCGCACGAGGACCCTGTCGAGGGGAGCGGCCCACCCAAAGCCCCCCGCCTCCTTGAACCCGCCGGAATGGAACAGCGTGAGGAGCGCAGGCAGCAGCGTCAGGTTGAGGACCAGGGCAATCAGCATGCCCGCTCCCGCGATCAGCCCCAGGTCTGACACGCCCCGGTAGTCCGTGGGGTAGAGCGAAAGGAAGCCCGCGGCGGTGGCTGCGCCGGCGACGACGAGGGGCGTGCCCACGCCCGTGGCCGTCCTCCTCAGGGCCTCCGGCAGGGCGTCCCCCGGCGCCCGGCCGGCGGACGCGCCGCCGCCAGCCGCACCCGGTGCGCCGCGCTCCTCGTCGCAGGCATGGCGTTCGGCCGCGTACCGGACGCTGAACTGGATGCCAAAGTCGATCGCGATCCCGATGAACAGCGGGGCAAAGGCAACCGAGATTGGATTGAAGGGACCGACCGCCGCGACGGCGAATCCGGCGCAAGCCACCAACCCCGCGATGAGCGTGATCAGGATCGCGGCGACCGCCCGAAGCGAGCGCATCGCCAGGACGAGCCAAAGCACCATGAGTCCCAGCGAAAGCGCCGCGGTGAACCCCGCCCCGTCGGACAGGGCCGAAAGCTGGTCATCCGACAGCGCGACCGGCCCGGTCACGCGCACGCGCGTCCCGGTCTCCGGAACGAAGCCGGAGGCCCGAGCCAGGGCGTGAACCTCATCGATCGCCCTGCGGCCGGGCTCGACGTCGCCGAAGTTCAGCGCCGGCCTTGCCAGAACGAACCGGCGAAGCTCGCGGGGCCCGGGTTTCCTGTCACTCAGGAGATTCTGCCAGGAAAGGGGCGCGTAGCGCCCGTCCAGCGCCGCGTCGACCGCATTGGCCACGGCCTCGAACGGCCGGTCAAGCGCACTGGCGGATATCTGGCCGTGGATCACCCCCTGGGAGAACAAGCCGAGGGCGCCGAAGACCCCCCTGGGGCTCGGGTCCGCCGCCAGCGCGCCCAGCATGGGCTGCGCCGTGATCATCGAGTCGGCGAACGTCTGCACCTCCCCGCGGGAAAGAAAGAGCAGCCCGTTCCTCCTGAAGAAAAGGCTGCCTTCCGGCTCTCGCACATCCCGGAACAGACGGCTGTTCGCAGACATCTGGGCCGCCAGGGCGGCCGCCGCGTCCTCGGTCTGATCGGGGGTGGCACCATCGATGACGACGGCCAGCAGGTCGATGTTCTGGGGAAACGCCCGGTCCAGGTCCGCCGCGGCCCTGCGCCACGGCAGGTCCGGCGAGATGAGGTTTGAGGTGTCGGTGTCGATCGCGACGCGCCGCGAGACGTAGAAGCCCGCCGCCCCGGCGGCCAGGAGCATGAGAACGGCCACCGCGACCGCATTGCGCCGGCTTGCCCCCACCAAGCGGACGACCGCACCGATCACCCTTGAATAGGCAGGCATGAGCGGAAACTTGGGACAGTTTCCGGTCATCGTCGACGCCGGTTTTTGGTTGCCTGTCAATGCGTTGTCTTGACCCGAAACCCCGCAGGGGCTCACATTCCCCGGCCCCGCGCGGCCCATGCCTATGACTGCAAACCTCTTGAAGGTCTCATGTTTAACGGCGGGTTGGATCCTCGCATCCACTCTTGACGTGACGGCACAGACGGCCCCGGCCCCCCCGGAGGGGTCAAAGGACGAGCCTCTTGTGCTTTCACAGGTGGTCGTTACCGGCTCCTACCTGCCCGGCACCCCGAATACGGCCACCCAGCCGGTGCAGGTCGTTGGGTCCGAGCAGCTGGCAGCTACCGGAGTGGCGACGGATCTTGCGGACATCCTGAGAAAGGCCGACCCGCAGTTCACGGGAAACGGGAACCTGGGCATCGAGAACGCGGGTTCGGTGGCCTTTGTCACCCAGGGGGGATCGTACCTGCAGATCCACAACCTGACCACGCTCGTGCTCATCAACGGACGGCGCGTCGCCTTCGATCCGGCCGAAGCCGCCCTTGGGGCCGAATTCGTCGACCTCAACATGATCCCGCTGTCGGCCATAGACCACGTCGAGATCCTCTCCGACGGCTCGTCGGCCCTCTACGGATCCGACGCCGTCGGCGGGGTGATCAACGTGATCATGAAGTCGAACTTCAACGGCTGGGAGGCCGGCGTCCACTGGGGGGAAAGCAGCAACAAGGGCGGCTACAGGGAGCGCTCGGGCTATCTCTCCGGCGGCGTGAGCACAAAGGACACGTCCCTCCTGGTCTCCGTCGAGGGGACCGAGTCGGACTCGATCCTCCTGGGCCAGAGGCCCTATTCCAACCCCATCTACACGATCACGACCTATCCGGGAGTGATAAGCGTCCAGCCGATCTCGGTCACCTTTGACCCCAACACGGGCCAGCCGCTGCCGCAGCCGGGGCAGCTTTCTTACTACGGGTTGAACCCGTCGCTCAACGCCCCGCCCGCCGGGCTTCAGTACTCGATCGACCAGCTCGTGCAGATGGGCGTTTATTCGCCGCTGACCGCCCAGCAGCTGCAGACAGGCTACAATGTCGCCAACCAGCAGACGCTCCTGGCGAGCCTCATGAGGCGGAGCGTCGTCGCGGACTTCGAGCACCATTTCTTCGGCGACAGGCTGGTCGCGTTCGGCGACGCGATCTATGCCTTCGACCGCACCCAGTCCCAGGTGGCCGGCCAGTCCATGTCGCCCTACATCTCGGCGCCGTTCACCGACCCGTTCATATATGGAGGCTCGCCGCCCCCGCCGGGGGCCGGGGCTTTTGTGCCGTACGTTCCCTACCTGCAGCCGAACAGCCCGTTCTCGCCCGCGTGGCTCTTCCAGCCCAACGCCCAGGGCTTCGACGTCAACCTTGTCAACGCGAACAACCTGTTCTCGCAATACCCGCTCGTGACACGGGACCAATCGGAATTCTACCGCTTTGCGGGCGGCCTCAAGGGCACCCTCGGCTCGGCGTATTCCTGGGAGGTCGGCGTGGACCTGAACCGCTATCACCTGGGCTACACGAGCCCCGGGCAGATCAATACCGCCAACCTGAACGCCGCGCTCGCGGCGGGCACGATCAACCCGTTCGCCTACACCCAGGCCGCGGGGTCCCTGCCCTCCGACGTCATCGGGACGAAGTCGGACAACCTGGTGAGCACCCTGTCGTCGGTCGACGTCCTCTTCCGGGGCACGCCGCTTGAGCTCCCGAACGGCCCGCTGAGCTTCGCCGTGGGGGCGAGCCGCACGCGCGAGGCGCTTTCCGCCAGCCCGGACCAAGTCAGCCTGCCGATCGAACCCGGCCTGTCCATCGCGGGTTGGCTCAACACCGAGTCCTTCTCCCCGTTCGGGGCGGCCCGCACGTTCACGTCGCTCTACGGGGAGCTGAAGGCCCCGATCATCGGCCCGAAGCAGGGGATCACGGGCATAAACCAACTGACGGTCGACGTGGCGGGCAGGTATGACAACTACAGCCAGATCGGCCATTCCGCGGTTCCCGAGGCGAGCCTGAACTACGAGCCGGTCGACGAGCGGTTCACGCTGCGCGCCTCCGTGGGGCGGTCGTTCGGGGCGCCGGAGCTGGCCCAGCT
>CAYVKH010000033.1:0-34856 GCA_964451965.1 uncultured Opitutaceae bacterium | reverse complement strand
TCGCAGGCCAACTTCGCCGTCTACACGTCCTCGCTGCAGCCGGGCGACAAGATCCTGGCCATGAACCTGAGCCACGGCGGCCACCTGACGCACGGGAACCCCGCGAACTTCTCGGGGAAGCTGTACCAGGTCGTGGCCTACGGCGTCCGGGAGGACAACCAGCTGATCGACTACGACCAGCTGGCCGAGGTGGCCCTGAGGGAGAAGCCGAAGATGATCACGGTGGGCGCCAGCGCGTACTCGCGGGTGATCGATTTCGCGCGCATGGGCGAGATCGCGCGGGCGTCGGGAGCCCTCCTCTTCGCCGACGTGGCCCACATCGCGGGCCTGATCGTGACCGGGCACCACCCCTCCCCCATCCCCCACGCCGATTTCGTCACGACCACGACCCACAAGACGCTGCGCGGGCCGCGCGGCGGCCTGATCCTGTGCCGGGCGTCCCTTGCCAAGGCCCTCGACTCGGCGGTGTTTCCCGGCGCCCAGGGCGGCCCTCTCATGCATGTCATCGCCGCCAAGGCCGTCTGCTTCAGCGAATGCCTCAAGCCCGAGTTCAAGGAGTACTCGGGCCAGGTCATCCGAAACGCGCGGGCCCTCTCCGCGGCCATGTCGGCGCACGGATACCGGATCGTCTCCGGCGGCACCGACAATCACCTCATCCTCGCCGACCTGCGCACGAACCTGCCCGACCTGACGGCGAAGAAGGCGCAGGAGACGCTCGACCTGGCAAACATCACGTGCAACAAGAACACGGTCCCCTTCGAGACGCGCTCCCCGTTCCAGGCCTCCGGCATAAGGCTCGGGACGCCCGCCGTCACGACCCGCGGCTTCGGGGAGCCGGAGATGGAGGAGATCGCCGGCCTGATCGACGCGGTGCTGCGCTCGATCGGCACGCCTTCCGAGTCCGAGACCATCGCCTCCGTGAAGGCCCGCGCCGGGAAGCTGACCGCCCGATTCCCGCTCCCGTACCGCGCCTGACGGCCCCGACCGTGAGCACGACGACGCCCGCGGATTCCCCCGCGCCCAAACGCCCGCTGTCGCTTGGCGTCATCTTCCTCACGCTGCTGATCGACCTGATCGGCTTCTCGATCATCTTCCCGCTCGGCCCGAGCCTCGTCGACTACTACCTCCGGATAGACGGGAACTCGGGCATCCTCGGCTGGCTCCTCTCGAGGAGCGAGGCCGTCGCGCACGCGATGGGCCGCGACCACGCTTTCGCGGCCGTCCTCTTCGGCGGCGTGCTCACGTCGTTCTACTCGATCCTCCAGTTCATCTTCGCGCCCTTCTGGGGCACGCTCTCGGACAGGCGCGGGCGCCGGGGCGTCCTCCTCATGACCGTGGCCGGAAGCGTGATCGGCTACGCCATGTGGGTGGTGAGCGGCTCGTTCTGGCTCTTCCTGCTCTCGCGCATCGTCGGCGGGGCCTTCAGCGGGAACCTCTCGGTGGCGACGGCAGCCGTCGCCGACGTGACGACGCGCAAGGAGCGCTCACGGGCGATGGGCATCGTGGGCGCGGCCTTCGGGCTCGGGCTCGTCACCGGGCCGGTGCTCGGTGCCATCTGCGCGCAGGTCAACCTCCTGGCGGCGCACCCCTCGCTCGCGAGGTTCGGCGTCAACCCCTATTCGGTCCCGGCGCTCGTCTCCCTGGGCTTCTGCGTCGCGAACCTGGCGTGGGTCAACCGCAGCTTCAGGGAGACCCTTCCCGAGAGCGCCCGCTCCGGCGCCCGGGAAACCCGCCTTCGCAATCCGATCCGCGCCATCGTCAACCTCGCCAATGCGGACGTGCGCCGCGCGAACGTCGTGGCCTTCGTCTACGCGGTCGCGTTCGTCGCCATGGAGGCGACGCTGACCTACCTGGCGGCCGACAGGTTCGGCTACACGGTCGGCCAGAACGGGATCATGCTCGGATTCCTCGGATTCTGCTCGATCGTGACCCAGGGCTTCATCGTCCGCATCCTGCTGAAGAAGGCGGACGAGATCCCCGTCCTGGCCGGGGGCCTCGTCTCCACCTGCTTCGGCCTCCTCGTCGTTGGGCTCAGCTCGCGGCCCTGGATGATGTACGCCGGCATCGTCTTCCTCGCGACGGGCTCCGGACTGGTCAATCCCTCGACCACCGGGCTCATCTCGCTCTACACCTCCCAGGACGAGCAGGGACGGGTCCTCGGGATATTCCGCTCCCTCGGATCCCTGGCCCGCGCGTTCACCCCCATGCTGGCCGGAGCGGTGTACTTCATGTTCGATTCCAAGTCGGTGTTCGTGGGGGCGGCGGTGCTCGTGGTGGCCGCGCTCGCGCTGAGCGCAAGGCTCACCAAGCCCGCCCGCTGATGAAGCGCCTGCTCGTCGCTCTCGCAGCGCTGGGGGGCCTCCTCGCCGCCGGTTGCTTCAGCGTCCAGCGCACCGCCCCCAAGCCGGCCCTGACGACCGTGGGCCCGAGGGCCGTCACCCTTCCCGGCCACCTCATCGGCAACGTGCTCGTGGTCGAGGACAAGTGGGACAAGTCCGGTCCGTACCACTTCATAATCGACACGGGCTCGTCGGTGACCCTTGTCTCGCCCGACCTGGCGAGGCGCTACAGGGCCCCGGGATCGCCGCCGGTCGACGAGCCCCAGGTCCGCGTCAAGTCGGCGGGCGGCGGCACCGCCCTGCTCAGCCCGGTGACGTTGAAGAGGCTCGAGCTCGGGGGCGCCCGCTTTGACTACGTGCCGGCCCTGATCTACGACTGCGCCGACCTTTCCGCGCAGTTCGGCGTGAGGATCGACGGAATCCTCGGATTCCCCCTCTTCAGGAACGCCGTCCTCACCCTGGACTACCCGAACGAGCGCATCGTGCTGCGCTCGAACGTCCCCGACGACGGCCTGCCCGGGGAGGTCATCCTTTTCAACAACGTGGACAAGATCCCCCTGATCCCGATCCGGCTGGGCGACAAGGAATTCGCGGCGCTGATCGACTCGGGAAGCGCCGCCGCGATCGCCATAAACCCGGCCGGCCTGACCCCGGGCTTCTCATTCGGGCCGGTCACCGGCCCCGCGGTCAGCACCCTTGCCGGCGACAAGGCCACCCGGGTCGGGCGCCTTTCCGGCGTCGTGCGGTTCGGCTCCTTCGACGTTCCCCAGCCGGTCGCGGAGCTTACGGACGAGCTGTCGTCCCTGGGCGGGGGGATCCTGAGCCACTTTACGGTCACATTCGACCAGCCCCACAACGTCGTGATCTTCCAGCGCGACGCGGCCGACGTCCTGGCGATCCCCCCGCTGCGCGGGACGGGCCTCAGCTTCAGGAAGACGCCCGCCTACTGGAAGGTCGCAGGCGTCGTGCCGGGGTCACCGGCCTCGGCGGCCGGGGTTAGGGACGGCGACCTGGTGTCGCGGATAGACGGCGAGGCGGTCGGCGCCTGGGACCCGTCCCGCTACGACCAGCTCATCTCGTCGGCGGGCCACGTCGAGTTCACGTTCATCAACGGCGCGAGCGAGTCCACAAGGGACCTGAGCGTCGTCAGCCTGGTCCCCTAAGCGAAGGCCCGGGGGCCGCGCGGGTATCAGGGCAGCGCGAAGGCGACGTAGCTGTCGCCGGGCGCGGTTCCCAGCTTCGTGCCGCCGCATGCGACGACGACATACTGCCGCCCTTCGACCTCGTAGGTGCACGGGGTCGCGAACGCCGCGGCGGGCAGCGCGGTCTCCCAGAGGACCTTCCCGGTGCGCCTGTCGAAGGCCCGCATCATCCCGTCCTTCGTCGCGGCGATGAACAGGAGGTTGCCGGCCGTGGCCACGGGCCCCCCGTAGTTCTCGGCCCCCGTCGGCGGGATTCCCCTTGCGCTCAGCTCCTTGAACTCGCCGAGCGTGGCCGTCCAGAGGTACTCGCCCGTGTTCAGGTCGATGGCGGAGAGGGTGCCCCAGGGCGGGGTGATCGCGGGATAGCCCTTGCTGTCCACCCATCTGTTGTAGCCGTCGAACCGGTAGGGCATGCGGGGCGGCCCCTCGGAGGGGGCCGGCGCGGGCGCCCCGGTCGCCGGCTGCTCGTCTCCGAAGAGGTAGCCCACGATCGCGCTCCTGTCCTCGCCCGAGAGCGTCGTGAAGCCGGGCATCATCTTGCGTCCGGTACCGATCAGGCCGAGGACCTCGTCGCGCCTGAGGCGGGCGCCGACGTCCACGAGCGACGGAATCCCGCCCGCCGGCAGGCCCTTGCGCTCCGGGCCGTGGCAGGAGACGCAGTATTGGGTGTAGCGCCTGCGGCCCGCGCTCATGAGCGCAAGGTCGGCCTCCTTCGGCGCGTCGCTCATGGAGACCAGCCAGGCCATGTTCGTGCTGTTCACATAGAGGATGCCATCGGGGTCGACCGCCGGCCCCCCCCACTCCCCGCCCCCGTCGAACCCCGGGAAGAGGATCGTCGGAAACTTCCCGAACGGCTGGAAGAGTCCCGTGCGGGCCGAGCGGAACTGCGCAAGGAGCGCCTCCCGGTCCTCCGCGTAGGGGCTTATGTCGGCCTCGGTCAGGCTCTGCCTCGCGTAGGGCGCGGGCTTCGCCGGGACGGGCTGCGTCGGCCACGCCTCCTCGCCGTCGAGCGTCGACCTCGGGAACGCCCGCTCCTCGATCGGAAAGAGGGGCTCCCCCGTGACCCGGTCGAACACGAAGACGAAGCCGGTCTTCGTCGTCTGAGCGACCGCGTCGACCCTGCGCCCGCCGCGGCGCAGGCTCACCAGCACGGGAGGCGAGGGCAGGTCGCGGTCCCACATGTCGTGGTGGACCGTCTGCTGGCACCAGAGAAGCTTGCCCGTAGCGGCGTCGAGGGCCAGCAGGCTGTCCGCGTAGAGGTTCTTGCCCAGCCTGTGGCCTCCCCAGAAGTCGGGCGCAGCGGACCCGGTCGGCACGTACAGGATTCCCCGGCGCCGGTCGATCGCCATCCCGGCCCAGCAGTTTGCGCTTCCGACATCGATGTTCTTGTAGGTGTCCCTGGACCATGTGTCGTATCCCGGGGTCTCCGGGTAGGGGATCGTGATGAACGTCCACGCGAGGGTGCCCGTCCTCACGTTGAAGGCCTGCACGGTGCCCGGCGCGGCGTCCTGGTCCTCGCTCACCCGCGTCGGCATGACGATCAGGTCGCCGAACACCGTGCCCGGCGTGGTGGACATGACCCACTTCTGCTGCGCCTGCGGCCCGAGGCCGGCCTTCAGGCTCACTCTGCCCGACGCCCCGAAATCCTTGATCGGGGCCCCGCTGCGCGCGTCGAGGGCGTACAGCCACGAGTCGACGGTGCACAGGATGCGCTCGCTCCTGCCGTCCGTCCAGTACGCGACGCCCCTGTCGTTCGCGAGCACGGCGTCCAGGTTTCCCGGGACATTGAAGCGCCATATCTGCCTGCCCGTGGCGGCGTCCAGCGCGAACACCTCGCTTGTGCCGGTGGCGCCGTAGAGGACGCCCTTGACCACGATCGGATTGCACTGCATCTGCCCGAATTGGCCGGTGTGGTACACCCACGCCGTCGTCAGCCTCCCGACGTTGGAGGCGTTGATCTGGCGCAGGTCGGAGTAGTGGCTGCGGTCGGGGCCGCCCAGGTACTCGGGCCAGTCCCTGTCGGCCGCCCCCCGGGCCGCGGGAGCCGCTGACAATGCACCCGTGAGCATGGCCAGAGCCGCGGTTCGGGAAATCATGCTTGGTTGGGATGGGGGTTCAGGCCCTCTGCAGCAGAAAGGCCGCAGCACCGTCGTGGCGATCAATCCAGGGGACGGCAATGACGCTTTTCTTGAGGCCGAAGGCGCGGTTGCGGTCGAGGAAGGCGTCCACAACCCCCTCATTCTCGACGGCGTCGACGCTGCACGTCGAATACACCAGCCGGCCGCCCGGCCCGACGAGCCGTGCGGCCGCCCCGAGGAGCGCGCCCTGCTGGCGCGCGTGCTTCGGGAAATCCGCCTCCTGGATCCTCCACTTCACGTCCACGCGGTGGCGCATGACGCCCGTGTTCGAGCAGGGCACGTCGATCAGCACGGCCGGGTACTGGACCGGCAGCCCGTGCTCCTTCAGGACCGATGCGCCGCCCTCGAGCAGGTCGGCCTGGACAAGCGCGGCCCCGACGCCTGCCGTGCGGGAAAGGTTGTCGCGCAGGCGGTCGATTCTCGCCGCGGGCAGGTCCATGGAGACGATCCGCCCCGACACCAGGGCGTCCACGATGAGCAGGCTCTTGCCGCCGGGCGCCGCGCAGAGGTCGAGCACTGTCTCGCCGGCTCTCGGGTCGAGCGCCTCCACCGCCAGGCGCGTCCCCGGGTCCTGCAGGTAGAGCGAGCCGGCGTTCAGGAGCGGCCCGATCTCCTGCCAGTGCCCCGACGTGACCGAGTAGAAGCCCTTCCATTCGGTGGGCTTGAGCCACTCGGGCGCCGGCCTGGACGGGTCCCGCCACCTGGCATGGAGAGGCGCCGGCGTGTTGTTCCACTCGAGCAGCTTCCTCGTCGGGCCGGCACCGAACGACGCAAGCCACCTTCTGACAAGCCATTCCGGGTGTGAGAAGTAATCCGAAAGGACGTCGGCCGGCGCGATCGGACCCGGCGCCTTCTGCTCCGCGAGGACCGCCGCCATCTTGCGGACGACGGCGTTGACGAGCCGGGCCTCGGCGGGGCTCGCCAGCTCCTTGGTCCTCTCCACCGCGTGGTGGACGATCTTCGCCGTCTGGCCCATGTCGGCCCCTTCGGCGGAGGCCTCGATCAACTCGAATCCCGCTACGTAGAGGGCCGCGCGGGTGATGAACCTGGGCTGGTGGGCGACGAGGCGGCCGAGCACCGACTCTATGCGCCCGAAGTGGCGGACCACGCCAAAGAACAGGTGCTGGCAGCGGCTTCGCTCGGTGCCGTCCATCGCTCCCGGCAGCGAGTCCATGAGCACGTCCATGCGCTCCCGGAGGTCAAGCCAGCGGGCCACAAGGCGCACGGCGGGCACCCATGCGCTCTGGAGACTCGGTTTGACATGCTTCGCCATAATGCTTTTTAATCTCCGGTTCACGCGCTCATTTGCGCAACTATGAATTCCGAAGCCGTTTCCGCGCTCCTAGCCAAGAATCCCTCCCTCAAGGCCTCCAAGTCCAAACTGGAGTCCATGAAATCAGGCGCTTACGTGATCCACCGGAGCTGGGGTTTCGGACAGATCAAGAGCTACGATGACGCAACCCACCGGCTGGTGATCGACTTCAAGGGCAAGAAGGCCCACGCGATGGATCCGGCCTTCTGCATCAACACGATGGAAGTCCTTCCGGAGAACCATCTTCTGGTGCGCAAGGAGACCGAGCCGAAGAAGGTCCTCGAGCTGATCGCCGAGAATCCGGCCCAGCTCATCGTCGAGGCCCTTGAGTCCTACCCCAACAAGGCGACCACCGCCATCGACCTCGAGATCACGCTCTGCCAGGTGGTCGGCGAGGAGAAGTTCAAGAAATGGTGGGCGGACGCCAGGAAGGCCGTGGCAAAGGACCCCCGGGTCTCCGTTCCCGAGAAGAAGACCGAGTGCTACGTCCTGCGCGAGACGCCCGTCTCCGCCGAGGACGAGATCTTTGACCAGTTCAATTCAACCCGGTCGGCCCGCCGGCGCATCGCCCTTGCCGAGGAGTACGCCTCGGCCGCCGCCCACAAGGCGGTGCAGGCCAACCTGACGGACGTCCTCAAGGGGGTAGCCGACGCCGTCAAGGACAGCAACCAGCTCGACTCGGCCGAGCGCCTCTATGGCGCCGCCGTCCGCGACAGGATCGCCAAGGTCGCCGGGGTCGATCCCGCCACCTACGAGCCGTCCCAGGCCTTCCTCGTCGCCAACCTGAGGGACCTTGCGGCGATCGCCGAGAAGATCCCCGTCCAGTTCCAGAGCCACTTCCTCGACCTGATCAAGGAGACCCACCCGATCGAGTGCCGCGACATCGTCTTCAACCTGCTGAAGGTCTCGCAGGGCAAGTTCACGACCGAGTGCATCAATTTCCTCGTCGAGAACGGCTACGCGGACGACCTGGCGTCCACCCTGAAGCGCTGGCAGACGGAGCAGAACCTCCGGGCGCCCGTGCTCCTCTGGATCGTCAAGAACAGGCATTCCAAGAAGTTCGCGAAGCTCCTGAACGACCTGATCACCCCGCGGCTGCTGAGCGCGATCTTCTTCGCGATCGACTACGAGGCGCTCCAGGCGGCCAGCGCGCGCAGGATCCCCCTCGGCGACATCCTGAGCGACGACACCGAGCTCATCGCGGACCTGCTGTCGACCGCCGATCCCGAGACGGCCCGCGACCTCGCGAACACCCTTCTCCTGAACCAGGGCTTTGAGGAGCTCACCAAGAAGTCCCTGCTCGCGCGCTTCATCAAGATCTTCCCGAACATCCAGTCGCTCGTGGCATCCGAGGCGGAGGGCAAGGAGGAGCAGCTTCTCGTCTCCCGCGAGAGCTTCGAGCGCAAGCGCGAGGAGTACGAGGCGATCGTCTCGAAGAGGATCCCGGAGAATTCCAAGGCCATCGCATCCGCCCGCGAGCACGGCGACCTCCGCGAGAACGCCGAGTACAAGATGGCGAAGCAGGACCAGCAGGTCCTGATGGCGCAGAAGGGCCAGCTCGAGCGCGAGCTCGCGAGGGCCCGCATCACGGACTTCAAGGACGCCACGATCGAGCAGGTCAGCGTGGGCAGCATCGTGGAGGTCCGCGTCCGCGACGGCGCCAGCATGCGCTACACGATCCTCGGCGTCTGGGACGGCGATCCCGAGCGCCACGTCATCTCCTACAAGACGCCGCTCGGGGCCGCCCTGATGGGCAAGCGCGCCGGGGAGACCGTCAAGGTCAAGACGGGCAGCTCCGAGGATTCCTACTCGATCGTCAGCATCGCGCGCTACGCCTGACCGGCCCCGGGCGCAGGGGTTACGGCGTTGCGTTGGCGCGCGAAATCGGCACCCTTGCACGACGCCGTGAACACCTCCTGGGACACCCTCAAGATCCTGTCCGACCCCACGCGCCTGCGCCTGATCGCGCTCGTGATGCAGGAGGAGCTGTCGGTGGCCGAGCTCCAGGAGATCCTCGGCATGGGCCAGTCGCGGATATCCTCGCAGCTGGCGCTCCTGCGCCAGGCGAGCCTCGTGGTGGACCGCAGGGACGGGAAGAAGGCGTTCTACTCGCTGCGGACCAACCTGCCGCACGCTCAGATCGCGCTCCTGAAGGCGGCCGTCGGCAGCGTCGCGGGCCTCGAGGTGATCGAGGAGGACGGGCGGCATCTGGACCGGGTCCTCGTGAAGCGCCGGCGGGTCTCCGAGCAGTACTTCAACATGATAGCCGGGCGCCTCGGCCGCAACCACTGCCCCGGCCGCTCCTGGGAGGCGATCGGCCGGCTGGCGCTCAGGCTCGTTCCCCAGGTCGTCGTCGCGGATCTGGGCGCCGGCGAGGGCCTGATATCGCAGCTCCTCGCCCGCAACGCCAAGCAGGTCTGGTGCATCGACAACTCGCCGCGGATGGTCGAGGTGGGCACCGAGCTCGCGCGCAAGAACGACCTCACCAACCTCACCTACAAGCTGGGCGACATCGAGCGGGTGCCCCTTGCCGACGAATCGGTGGACCTGGCGATCCTTAGCCAGGCGCTCCACCACGCGCGCCATCCGCAGAAGGCCGTCGACGAGGCGTTCCGCATACTCAGGCCGGGCGGCCAGCTGCTCATCCTCGAGCTGGCGGAGCACGACTTTGAGAAGGCCCGCGAGCTTTACGCGGACCTGTGGCTGGGATTCAAGGAGGCCGCCCTCGAGCAGTTCCTGAAGAAGGCGAAGTTCACCAAGATCGAGGTGGCGCCCGTGGCCAAGGAGGCCGTGGAGCCCCATTTCGAGACGCTGCTCGCCACGGGGACCAAGCCCTGATCTACGGCGGCGCCGCAGGCCGGCGCCCGGGCCGGGCCCCTACTCGATCGTCACCCGCTTCTTGGCGAACTGCTGGCACATGGCGTAGATGTCCTTCGCGTTGGTCATGGCGAGCGCCGCGGCCGCCAGCGTCCGCGCGTCGGCCATCGTCATCGCCCTCACCAGGAACTTGACGGCGGGGATCGACGGCGGCGCCATGCTGAGGGAGTCGACGCCGAGCCCAAGGAGCAGAGGCGCATAGATGGGATCGCCCGCCATCTCGCCGCACACGCCGACAGGCACGTCCAGGCGGTGCGCGTCCTCGACGATGCGCTTCAGCGTGCGCAGGACCGCCGGGTGCGCCGGCTCGTAGAGGTGCGCGATCCGGTCGTTCCCCCTGTCGATCGCCAGCATGTACTGGATCAGGTCGTTCGTTCCGACGCTGAAGAAATCGGACTGCTTCTCCAGGAGGTCGATCGTCGCGGCGGCGCTCGGGATCTCGATCATCGCGCCGACCTCGAGCGCCTCGTCGAACGCCTGGCCGCGCGAGCGCAGCTCCGTCTTGCACTCCTCGAGCATCTGGTTCGCCCGGGCCATCTCGTCGGCGCCGCTTATCATCGGGTACATCAGCTTCACCTTGCCCAGGTGGCTCGCGAGCAGGACGGCGCGCAGCTGGTCCTTGAAGAGCTGCTGGTTGTCCAGGCAGAAGCGGATCGCCCGGTAGCCCATGAAGGGATTGTCCTCCTTAGGGAACAGGTCCGGATCCGACGTCATCGGCTTGTCGCCTCCGAGGTCGAGCGTGCGGATGATGACGGGGCTCGGGGCCACTCCCTCGACGACGGCCTTGTACGCCAGGAACTGCTCCTGCTCGTTGGGTATCCTCGAGGCGTTCAGGAAGAGGTACTCGGTGCGGAAGAGGCCCACGCCCTCGGCGAAGAACTGCTTCACCTGCTCGATCTCCTCCACCTTCTCGATGTTGGCCATCAGCGTGACGCTGACGCCGTCGAGGGTGACGGCCTTCTGGCGGTTCGCCGCGAGGAGGCGGCTCTCGAACGACTTCTTCTGCGACTGGATCTTGCCGTAGCGAAAGAGGGTCTGCTCGGACGGATTGAGGATGACGAGGCCGTCGTAGCCGTCCACAAGGGCCCAGTCTCCCGTCCTGACCCGCCGGGTCAGGTCGCGGACGCCGACGACCGCCGGGATCTGCATCGAGCGGGCCACGATGACGGCATGGCTCGTCCTGCTTCCCGAATCGGTGACGATCGCCAGGCCCGATCCCCGGTCTATGCCGGCGGAATCCGAGGGGGAAAGGTCGTTCGCGACCACGATGCGCCTCTCCACGAGCCGGCTGATGCTGGTCTCGGCCTGCCCGAGGAGGTTCTGAAGAACCCTCTGGGCGACGTCGCGTATGTCCCCCGCCCGTTCGCGAAGGTACTCGTCGTCTATCTCGGAGAACGCCGCGATGTACTTCCTCGACACGTTGTCGAAGCATATCTCGATGTTCCTGCCGCTGGTCTCAAACTCGCGTATCGTCTCCGAGATGAGGGCCTGGTCCTCGAGGACGAGCAGGTGGGCGTCGAAGATCAGGGCCTCGTTCTTGCCCAGGTTCTTCTCCACCTCGTTCTGGATCTTCGATATCTGCTGGCGCGTCACGAGCAGCGCCTGGTCGAACCTCGCGATCTCGTCGATGCGCTTGTCGGGATCCACCTGGTACGAGGGGATCTCCACCTCGCTCTGCAGGTAGACGAAGATCTGGCCATAGGCTATGCCCTGCGAGGCGGATATGCCTTGCACTACAGTTTCTTCCTTAGGGCTCGATTCCGTAGCCATGCCAAAGTCGCCGTCTGGAAGGGGTTCCGTGGGCTAGGAGCGATAACGGGCCCGTCAGGCGAATCGGTCAATGCGATTTACCGCGCGGGGCCCGAGAATCCGGGCCGATCAGGCGATGCGCGTCTCGACGACAAAGGCCGAGGCCCCCCAGGCCTCGCGGATTGCGGCCACGACCGGCGCCGCATCCCCGCTCTCGTTGATCAGCGCGAAGCAGGCGCTGCCGCTTCCGCTCATGCGCGCCTCGATCCCAAACCGGTCCCTCAGCCGCTCGAGCACGATGGGGAGCGCGCCGAACTTTGCGAACACGGGCCGCTCAAACGAATTGAAATAGAGGTCCTTCGCCGGCGCCCCCTGGTTCTGGATCCACGACCCGAGCTGCGCGTCGGCCCTCTGCGGCGGGACGTAGGCCCGGCCCCCCCCCTCCGCCAGCCGCGCGTAGGCCCAGGGGGTCGAGATCGCGAAGCCCGGCTTGAAGACGAGGACCCTCGTGCCGCGGACCCGGCTGTAAGGCTCGCGCGGGAGCGGCTCGACGCGCTCCCCCCTCCCGCGCATGACCACGGGCCCCTTCGAGAGGAAGAGCGGGCAGTCGGATCCTACGGCCGATGCCACCCTGGAGAGGCCCGCGGCGTCGAGGGGTCGGCCGGCCAGGTCGTTGAGCGCCTCCAGCGCGGTGGCGGCGTCGCTGCTCGCCCCTCCCAGCCCGGCGCCGGACGGGATCCTCTTGCTTATCGTGAACCTGGCGCCTCCCGTCCATCCCGTCTCCGCGGCGAATGCCCCCGCGGCCCTCATCACGAGGTTCGACCCGTCCTTCGGGACGTCGGGGCTGTCGCACGCCACGGAAAACGACGCCCCGGCCTCGACGCCGATCGAGTCGCCCCAGACAAGGGGCACCGCCACGGACACCAGGTCGTGAAAGCCGTCGGGCCTGCGGCCCGTGACCGCAAGGAAGAGGTTGATCTTGGCGGGAGCTGGGAGGTCCTGGGAACTCAAGCCGCCCGCGATCCTTGTCAAAAAATCTCTGCGCGCCATGATTTTCCGTGTCGCGCTCGGGCCCAAAACCAGTAGGCTCATCGTTCCACAGCCAACCTATAAGACGCTCATGTCGCGCACAGCAGTCATTCTTCTAGCGGCCGGCGCCGGAAAGCGCATGGCCGGGACCGTGCCGGACAAGGTGCTCGCCCCCCTCGCCGGACGGCCCGTCTTCGCCCACTCCGCGGCCGCCTTCGCCGCCAGCGGCGTCGCCGACTTCTACGTCGTGGTCTACCGGGACCGCTCGCAGATGACGGCGCTCTCGGCGTTCGCGCCGACGCCCTCCCTTCTCGTGCGCGGGGGGCGGGAACGCCAGGATTCCGTGGCCGCCGCGCTTGCCGAGCTCCCCGGGGACATCGATTACGTGTTCATCCACGACTGCGCCCGGCCGCTCATCCTGCCGGAGCAGCTCGTGGCGCTCAACAAGATCGTGAGGCGCGAGCAGGCCGTCGTCCTCGCGCACCGCGTCACCGACACCATCAAGGAGCACCGCGGCAACGGCCGCCTGCGCACCGTCGACCGCAGGCGGCTTTGGGCGATGGAGACGCCGCAGGTGTTCTCCAAGGCCCTGATCCAGCGCGCCTACGCCCGCGTCGCTCTGCGCGGCCTCAGGGTCACCGACGATGCCGCGGCGGTCGAGCTCCTCGGCCACCCGGTGGCGCTTCTCGAGAACACCCATCCGAACCAGAAGCTCACCTCGCCCAGGGACCTCGCCTGCCTCGAATTCCTGTTGGCTCCCGGCTCCTGAGCGGATAGGATCGCTCCATGTCCTATCGAGTCGGCCACGGATATGACATCCACCGCACGGTAGCCGGCAGGCCCCTTGTTCTTGGGGGGGTCCGGTTCGAGTCCGATTTCGGCCTGGATGGGCACAGTGACGCCGACTGCGTCACCCACGCCATCTGCGACGCTTTCCTCGGCGCGGCCGGGCTTCCGGACATCGGCAACTTCTTCCCGGACACGGACGCGACCTGGCAGGGCGTCGATTCGCAGGTCCTCCTCAAGCGCGTGGTCCAGGTGCTGAGGGAGAACGGCTGGCGGCCGGTCAACCTGGACGCCACCGTGATCGCCGAGAGGCCGCGGATCTCGGCGCGGATCGCGGACATGAAGACCGCGCTGTCCTCCTCGACCGGGCTTCCCACGAGCTCGGTGGGCATCAAGGCGACGACAAACGAAGGCGTCGGCGACCTTGGCCGCGGACTGGCGATTGCTGCCCACGCAGTGGCTCTCATCGAAAAGATATGAGGCCGGGGACAGCCGCGCTTGCTGCCGGACTCGCAGCGGCTGTCGCGCTCGCAGGCTGCTCGCGCGGGACCGACGTCGCCGCCGGCGACAGGGACCAGGTGCTCCACCGGGGGATCGGACCGGAGCTCGCCGACCTGGACCCGCACATGGCGACGCAGACCTCCTACTACACGGTGTTGTCGGCGCTCCTCGAGGGCCTCGTATCCGAGGATCCGGCCGACCTGCACCCCGTGCCCGGGGTGGCCGAGCGCTGGGACATCTCACCCGACGGGCTCACCTACACCTTCTATCTGAGGGAGGGCGCCCGGTGGTCCAACGGAGACCCGGTGACGTCGCAGGACTTCATAGCCTCATGGCGCCGGATCCTCACCCCGTCCCTCGGCGCAGCGAACGCGAGCCAGCTCTACCTGATCCAGGGCGCGGAGGCCTTCAACAAGGCCGACGCCGGCTTTCCCCAGGTCGGACTGCGAGCCAAGGACAGCCGCACGCTCACCGTGGCGCTGGAGCATCCTGCCCCCTGGTTCCTTTCGCTGCTCAGCAGCCCGGCTTGGATGCCTGTCCACATCCCCACCGTCGCGAGATACGGCGGTGTCGCCGCGCGGGGCAACCCTTGGGCGACACCCGGAAGATGGGTTGGCAACGGCCCCTTCAATCTCGTGTCGTGGCACCGGGGCCAGGAGATCGTCGTCGCGCGGTCGGCGACCTACTGGGACGCGGCCAACGTGAGGCTGCGCGAGATCCATTTCCATGCGTTTGACTCGATCGACGCCGAGGAACGGGCGTTCCGCGCGGGCCAGCTGCACGTCACCGAGACGATTCCACCCGCCAGGATCGACTCCTACCTGAAGGACGCTCCAGGGCTGCTGAGGTCCGATCCCCTGCTGGGCACTTTCTTCCTTCGGGTCAATGTCCGCAGGCCGGCCCTCAATGACGCGCGGATCCGCCTGGCGCTCGCCCTGGCGGTGGACCGGGCCGCCATCGTCGAAAGGGTCCTGCGGGGCGGCCAAAGGCCCGCCTTCTCGTTCACGCCGCCCGGGCTGGGCGGCTACGCGCCCGATCCCGTCCAAGGCAGCCAGGTCGACGAGGCCAGGCGGCTCCTCGCGCAGTCCGGCCACCCGGGAGGAGCCGGACTTCCCGTGTTCGACCTTCTCTACAACACCTCGGAGAGCCACCGGACGATCGCCGAGGCGGTCCAGGAGATGTGGCGGCGCGACATCGGGGTCCAGGTCAGGCTCGTGAACCAGGACTTCAAGAGCACCGAGGAGGCCCGCAGCACCGGCGGCTACGACATCCTGCGCTCCGCATGGATTGCCGACTATGCGGACCCGTCCGCCTTTCTGGAGGTCTGGCGCGGCGACAGCAGCAACAACTTCACGGGATGGTCGAATCCCGACTTCGACAGCCTGCTGTTCACGGCCGCCCGCACCGGCGACCAGGCCGCCCGAAACGCCCTCTACGCAAAGGCCGAGCGCATCCTCCTCACCGAGGCCCCCGTCATTCCCATCTACCACTACATGCACGTATACCTGATCCGTCCCTCGGTCAGGGGATGGAATTCCACGCTCCTGGACCACCACCCCTACAAGTGGGTTTCGCTTTCGCCCTGAGCGCGCGGCCCGGGAAGCCGGCCTCGCCGGAACCTGGCAATGAATGGCCTTGGCGGGCTCGCGCGGAAACGGGCGCCTCGGGCTCCACTCGTGGAAGAGCCCCAAAGGGGAAGACCCGGTGGGCCTTCTGCACTGATTGACAGAGACCGTTTTTCGGACTCCAATAAGTTCGATATGAAGACCTATTCCGTGACCGAAGCCAAGGCCCGGCTCGGGCCCCTCGCTGACCTGGCGCTGAAGAAACGCCCGATATTCATCCGGCGCGGGCAACGAATGCTCCAGTTGGTCGAGGCGACACTGCCGGAGCCGATTCCCCATTGCCCCGAAGGACACTTCGCCGTCGGTGAGGAGCGCGCAGAATACCTGAATTCCCTTCCCATCGACTCCGCGCCGCTCGACCGATGAATCCCCTTCGCCAGTGGGATATTGTCAGGGTCCGAGTCAATGCCAACGACCGGGACGAACATCCGGCCATCGTCCTTTCGCCGGCCGAGGTTGCCTCGTCTGCGCGCGTGGACCGGATCAATGTCATCTATGGCTCGACGCGCAGGCCCGCGCAGGAGATCCGCCCGGGCGAGATCGTTCTCGATGAAGCAGACGGTCTGGATCACCTAACCGTCTTCGACTGCCTTCTGTTCCCGGTGGTGAAGAAGGCAGCGGTCTCGGCAGTCGTGGGCCACGTCTCGCCAGAGCGCAAACGACACCTGCACCGGACACTGGTCGCTGCGCTGCGCCTCTTTTCCTAGTGCTCCGCCGATTCTCTTCGCACGAAGAATCGCCTCAGGGAGCAGTACCCGTCCTTCGGAGGAATCCCCGGTCGTCTAGCCAATCGGCCATCCTGTCGGGCCAATGCCTGATCGCGGCGAAGGACGAGCGGTCACCCATGTTGAACGCGTGTTTGCCCTTGGCGATGAAGTGCGCCTCGACTGACACCTTGGCGTCCCTGAACTTCTCGAGGAGCGCCAGCGTGGCCTTGTCGCAGCCGTACTCGTCGTCATTGGCGCAGATGAGGAAGGCGGGCGGGGTGTCGGCGGGAACGATCTCCGGAACCCTGTCGGCCCCCGGGTAGACCATCATCTCGAAGTTTGGGCGGCCGTTGGTCCTGTCGACCGGGTCGGCGGCCGCAGGGTCGCCCTCGCCCTTGTCGAAAGCGACCATGGTCACCACCACCCCTCCTGCCGAGAACCCGAGGATTCCGATGCGCTTGGGATCGACGTGGAATTCGCCCGCGCGGTAGCGCACGAGCCGCAGCGCGCGGTAGGCGTCCTGACGGACGCTGTCCAGGCTGTAGGGCGAGCCCTCCTCGTTCGGAAGCCGGTACTTGAGGGCGAAGGCCGTCACCCCCAGGGTGTTCAGGTATTCGGCAGCCTGCCTGCCCTCCGCGTTGAACACCAGCTCGCGGAACCCGCCGCCCGGGACGACCAGCACGGCGCAGCCGTTCGCCTTCCCCTGCGGCGGTGAAAAGACGGTGATCGACGGATTGTTGATGTTGCGCACCCAATAGTCCTTCGCCTGCTCCGGCTCGTCCTTGCGACTCTCAAATCCCGGCGCGCCGTTCGGCCAGAGGTGGATCACTTCCGGCTGCGGCTGGGCGGCCGCAAGGCCGGACAGGAGAAGCGCGAGAAGGCTGAAGGGAATGCGGGTGTTCATCATGGGGATTGCCTCGGTTCGGGATTCGTGGGGAATTCGCCGGCCCGGGCGAGGCCGGCAGCCGACCCAGTAACCGATACTCAGGGGAGCCGTTACCTCAACACGCGATGCGCGAAATATCGCAGCCCTCGGGGTCCGTCCCGGGCAACCGCCGGTATTCGCGCCTCGCCCGGCGATCGCCGCCTTGCCACCGACGGGCGCAGGCCCATTCTCAGCGGATGCGCGCGATCCTTTCCCTCGCGGCCTTGATCGGAGGGATTTGGCTGGTCTACCTGGGCTACGAGCGCCAGCAGTCGCTCGCCGGGAAGGCCGACAACACGCTCTCAAGGATCGGCCAGAAGATAGACGGCGGGGACCATACGCCGACCCACATGAAGTACTACGTCGCGGGAGCCGTTCTCGTGCTGGGAGGGGCGGTCGGACTCGGGCTCGTCAAGCGGTAGCCGCTGGGGCCTTGCGGCTGCTCCAGCGCCTGAGCGCGGCCCCGGTCGCCGACTTCTCGCAGGACTCGATCTCGCCGCGAGCTCCCGCAAAGACAACGTCGCCGCCGCTGCGCCCCCCTCCCGGGCCAAGGTCGATGATCCAGTCCGCGAGGTTGATGACGTCGAGGTTGTGCTCGATGACAAGAATCGTGTTGCCGGAGTCGCGCAGCTTGAAGAGCAGGTCCATGAGCTTCTGGATGTCGATCCAGTGCAGCCCGGTGGTGGGCTCGTCCAGGATGTAGAGGGTCGGCCCCTGCTGCCGCTTGCTCAGCTCAAGGGAGAGCTTGATCCTCTGGGCCTCCCCTCCCGAGAGCGTGACCGCGGACTGGCCCAGCGCCAGGTACCCGAGGCCGACCGCGTCGAGCGTCTGGAGCTTGTCGAGCACGCGCGGGATGTTCCTGAAGAGCTGGATCGCCTCGCGCACGGTCATGTTGAGGACGTCTGCGATCGACTTGCCGTGGAAGAGGACCTCGAGCGTCTCGCGGTTGTACCTGCGGCCGCCGCAGCTCGTGCACGGCGCGTACGCGTCGGCCATGAACTGCATGTCGAGCTTTATGACCCCGTCCCCCTGGCAGCGCTCGCAGCGGCCGCCGCGCACGTTGAATGAGAACCGGCTCGCCTTGTACCCCCGGACCCTGGCGAGGGGGACCTGCGCGAACAGGTCGCGCAGGAGGTCGAGGAGACCCACGAAGGTGGCGGGGTTCGAGCGGGGGCTCCGGCCGATGGGGTCCTGGTCCACCTGGACCAGCTTGTCGAAGAAATCGAGGTTCTCGATGCTCCGGTGCCTGCCCGGGATCGTCTTCGCCCCGTTGAGCCTGCGCGCGGCCGCCGCGGCGAGGATGTCGTTGACAAGCGTGCTCTTCCCCGAGCCCGAGACCCCGGTGACGCAGGTGAGGAGCCCGACGGGAAACCGCGCGTCGATGCCGCGCAGGTTGTGCTCCGTCGCCCCGCGCACCGTGAGCCACGCGCCGTCCTGCACCTTCGTCTCCGCGTCCTTGTGCACGGACATCTTGCGGGCGAGGAAGGGCCCGGTCTGCGAGACCCGCGCGGGCTGCGCGGCGCACTCCTGCGGCGTCCCCTGAAAGAGCAGGCGGCCCCCCTCGACCCCCGCCTCCGGCCCCAGCTCGATGATCTCATCGGCGGCGCGCATCGTCTCCTCGTCGTGCTCGACCACCAGGACGGTGTTGCCCCGGTCCCTGAGCCCCCGGAGCTGCGAGAGGAGCCTCTCGTTGTCGACGGGATGAAGGCCTATGCTCGGCTCATCGAGGACGTAGATGACCCCGATGAGCCCCATCCCGAGCTGCGTCGCGAGGCGCACCCGCTGCGCCTCGCCCCCGGAAAGCGTGGCATAGTCGCGGTCCAGGTTCAGGTAGCCCAGGCCCGTGTTCAGCAGGAACCTGAGCCGCTGCTCGATGCCCACGACGACCTCCCGGAGAGCCTCGCTGGAGCCGAGCGCGCTGACCATGCCGCCGGAGAATTCGTGGGCGGCGGCGATGTCCATCGCCATGAAGCCGGGAAAACCCAGCGGGGCCCCGGCCGGGCCGATCCGAACCGCGGCGCTTCGCTTGTTCAGCCGCGCCCCGCCGCACGCCGGGCAGGGCCCGGCGACCATGAAGGTCGAGAGCCGGGCCTGGAATCCCTCGCTCTCCGTGTCCCGAAAGCTCCGCTCGATGTCCGACAGGACGCCCTGGAACGGCATCGCCCTCGCCTCCCGCATGCGCCGCAACTTGAACGCAAAAAGGCGCTCGCCCGTCCCGTTCAGCAGCGCCGATCGGGTCTCCTCGGGAAGCTCCTTCCAGGGCTTGTCGGGGTCGAACGGGAGCTGCTCGGCGAGCTGCTTCAGGATCGCGTTGTGCTTGATGATGAGGTTCTTTCCGCCGATCCGCCAGGGCTTGATGGCGCCGCCGCGGACGGATTTCTCCGTGTCCGGCACGACCAGCTCGGGAACCGGCCGGAGCCTGCGGCCGAGGCCACCGCACTCGGGGCAGGCGCCCTCGGGATGGTTGAACGAGAAATGCCGCGGCGTGAGCTTCTCAAAGACGTCGCCGCATGTCTCGCACGCGAGATGCTGGCTCAGCGCCAGCTCCCTCCACGGGTCGGCTGCGGTCCTCTGCGAAAGCACGAAGGCGCGGTCGCCGCCCTCGCGGAAGGCGAGCTCGAGCGAGTCGGCAATCCGGCTGCGGTGCTCCGGCGCGGCGACCAGCCGGTCGATGACCACCTCCACGGCGACCTCCTCCGCCCCGGTCGGAACAAGGTTGGCCTCGTCCAGCTCCCTGACCGCGCCGGCCAGCCTCACCCTCTGGAACCCGCGCTGCCGGAGCCTCGGCAGCTCATCCCGGAGAACGCTCGGCTTGGCTTTCAGCACCGGCGCCAGGAGCATGATCCGCTCGCCAGGGCACTCGGCAAGGATGCGGCCCACGTTGTCGTCCAGGGACCGCCGCACGACCCGGCCTCCGTCCTTCGGACAGCGCTGCTCGCCAGCCAGGGCCCAGAGCAGCCGCGAGTAGTCGGCCACCTCGGTCACGGTGGCTATGGTGGTCCGCGGCGATGCGCCGCCGGTCCGCTGCTCGATTGCCAGGACCGGCGAGAGACCGTGGATGAAGTCGACGTCGGGGCGCTTCAGCTGGTCGAGAACCTGGCGGGCCTGGGTCGACAGGCTCTCCATGTATTTGCGGTAGCCCTCCGCGTACAGGGTGTCGAAGGCCAGCGAGGACTTCCCGGACCCGCTTGGGCCCGTCAGGACAACAAACTTCCCTCGGGGAATCCTAAGGTCCAGGTTCTTTAGGTTGTGCTCACGCGCCCCTTTTATGTGGATGTGGGTAGCAGCCTCCATGATCGCAAACGTCAAACGTACTCAAAAGCGCCCCGGCGCAAACGCAATCGGCCGCTTGACCCGCCACGCCCTCGTCGGGCTGGCCGCCGCCGCACTGTCGACGGCCGCGGCCCGTGCGGCGGAGCCGAACACGCCGCACGTCGGCCTTCGCAACGGCGAAAGCCTGACCTACAGCGTGCGCTGGGGCTTCCTGCCGTCGGTGGGCAGGATCAAGATAGCCGCCGAGGAACTCGGATCCGGGAGCGACGCCGTGCTGCGCGTGACGACGACCACGTGGACGTGGGGGCTCGCTCGCGGGCTGTTCCCGTTCGACGGACGGGGTGAATCTGTGTACTTGGAGAAGAGCGGCCTTCTCCTGTCCTCGAGCGAGTGGAGCACGTACCGCAACAAGGTGGTCAAGAACTCGATGACGTTCAACTACGGGAAGATGACCGCCGAGTACACGGACGATATCCATCCCGAGAAATCTCACACGATCCCGATACCCGACAACAATCCGTCCGACCTGATCCTGGCCCTCATCAAGACGCGCTACTGGAACATCGCGCCGGGGCAGGCGCGGGACACGCTCGTCTTCTTCCAGGACCAGTTCTATCCCCTGACGATCCGCGCCGAGCCGGATACCGAGATCATCTTCACCGCGCTCGGCTTCTTCAGGACCCTGGCGCTTGTGCCGCGCATGGAAAAGACGCCCCCGATAGGCATGTTCAAGCGCGGGTCGACCGTGCAGGTGTGGATCGAGACCGATGACGATCTGCGCCTTCCGGTGCGTCTCCAGGTCGGTTTCAGGTTTGGCACCGGAACGGCGACGCTGATTGAGTACCAGCCGCCAAAATAGCCTTGCTTTGACTCTCTCCAAACCGCTTAGTCAGCGGTTTTATTTCATGAAAGCCACTATCAAGACCCAGGGGCAGCAGTTCACCATTACGGAGGGGGATATCCTCATCGTGAACCGCTTTCCGAACACGGAAGCCGGCGCCACCGTCGAGATAAGGGACGTGCTGACGGCCGGTGAGGGCGCCGACTTCAAGGTCGGCCGGCCCACCCTTCCCGGGGCCTCGGTCTCCGCCAAGATCCTGGAGAACAAGCGCGGTGATAAGGTGATCGTATTCAAGAAGAAGAAGCGCAAGGGCTACGAGCGCAAGCAGGGCCACCGCCAGGAGCTTTCCGTCATCAAGATCGAGACAATCACTATCTGAGGAGAACCACGTCATGGCGCACAAGAAGGGTCAGGGAACATCAGTCAACGGCCGCGAAAGCCATTCCAAGCGTCTTGGCATCAAGATGTTCGGTGGAGAGAAGATCCTCGCGGGAGGCATCATTGTCCGCCAGCGGGGCACAAAGCACCATCCGGGCAAGAACGTCGGGGTCGGCCGCGACTGGACTCTGTTCGCCCTCAAGGACGGCGTTGTCACGTTCGACAAGGTGCACCGCAAGGTCTCGGTCGTGACCGCCGTCTAGGGCGGACAGGCGGGCACCCGTGTCCGATCGCCTGGACGAGCTCCGGCGCAAGCGGAACCTCCTGCGGGAGCAGCTCGGCGCGCTGGACAGGGACATTACGGCGCTTGAGGCCGCCGCCGAGCCGGTTGCGCGCGAACCCCGGACGCCGGACAGCCCCGAGGCAGCCCCCGGGATCGAGTCCGCCGATGCGATCCTCGACGAATTCCGGCAGCAGCCGTCCTCCGTCGCGAGGCGCGCGAAGCTCGGCTGCGTCATCTACTTCGCGGCAGCCCTCGCCCTCCTGGCCCTGGCTGTCGCCGCGGTGTACTTCCGTGCGAGGGCCACCCGCGGCCACTGAACGGCGCCGGGAGCCTCAGTTCGCCACCGGGTAGCTTCCCAGCCACTTCACGAGCGGGCAGAACTTCTTCAGCTCCGCCAGGGCCTGGCGCATCGGCGCGTCCTCGAAGTGGCCGGTCACGTCGATGAAGAAGTAATAGTCCCAGGGCCGCTTCTTGCTCGGCCTCGATTCGATCTTTGAGAGGTTGATCCCGCGCTTGCCAAACGGCATCAGCATCTTGAGGAGCGAGCCCGAATGCGCGGAGGCCTCGTCTCCGAGCGAGATCAGGAAGCTCGTCATGTCCTTGCCTCCCCCGACGGGCCCCGCCGGCTTCCGCCCGAGGACGAAGAAGCGGGTCGTGTTGTCAGCCTTGTCCTGGATGTTCCGGACGAGGACCGGCACGCCGTGGTGGGCCGCGGCAATCTCGCTCGCGACCGCCGCCGCCGTCGGGTCCTCCTTCGCGATCTGCACCGCCCGGGTCGTGCTCGGGGCCTCGACAAGCTGGGCGTGGCCCAGGTGGCGCTGCAGCCAGTGGCGGCACTGCGCCAGGGCCTGGTCCTTCGAGTACACCCGCTCGATCCTGTCCAACGGCGACTGGGTGATCAGCGCGTGGGCGATCTCCATGTAGATCTGGCCCACGATCTTCAGGTCGCTCTCCACAAAGCTGTCGAGGGCCTCGCGCACGCTGCCCTCGGTCGAGTTCTCTATCGGGATCACCGCGTTGTCGGCCTCGCCCTTCTCGACCGCCGTGAAGATGTCCTCCACCGTCGCCATCGCGTGGTAGTCGACGCTCGCGCCGAACTTCTTCATGGCGGCGCAGTGGGTGTTGCTCGCCTCTGGGCCCAGGTAGGCGACCAGGAGGGGCTTCTCCAGGGCGATCGCCGCGGACATGATCTCGCGGTAGATCGCCCTCAGGGCCTCGTCCTTTATCGGCCCGTCGTTCTTCTCGCAGACCTTCCTGAGGACGGCGTCCTCGCGCTCGGGCACGAAGATCTCGCCGCCCGCCTTGCGCTTGATCTTCCCGATCTCGGCGGCCAGCGCCAGGCGCCTGTTGACGAGATCGACGAGCTTCTCGTCCAGGCTGTCGATCTTCTTGCGGATGGGCACGAGGTCCATCAGGGCGCGGGGGGGTCGAAAGCGGGCTCGGGCGCGCGGGACGGGGCCCCGAGGGCGAGCTCGTCCAGGCCCATGTCGGCGTCATTGGGGGTGTGGCCCGCCGGGCCGCCCTTCAGCCATTCGTCAATCTGGCGGGATGAAAGCACGTCGGAGGCCGGCAGCTCGTCAATCGACTTGATCCCGACAAACTCGAGGAAGCGCTCGGTGGTGCCGTACTGGATCGGGCGCCCCGGGAGCTCCGCGCGCCCGACCACGGTGATCAGCTCGCGCTCGAGGAGCCTGGCGAGGCCCGCGTCCGCGGAGACCCCGCGCACCGACTCTATCTCCGCGCGCGTCACGGGCTGGCGGTAGGCCACCACCGCCAGCGTCTCAACCGAGGACTGGCTCAGCTTGACCGGAGGGGGCTCCTCCCGGAGGATGCGGATCCAGCGCGCGAAGCGCGGATGGGTCGCAAGGCGGTAGCCCGTCGCCCCGTCGACAAGGGCCATTCCGTCGTCGGCCGCCGCCATCTCCGCCGCGATCTCGTCCATGGCCTCGCGGATCTGGGACGCCGTGACCAGCGCCGGAACGTCCTCGTAGAGGTCCGGGGAGTCGGGCGGCTCGACAGGCGCGTCGGAAACCTCCGCCGCAACGGCCGCAGGCGCGGCCCCGTCAGGGGCCGCCGGCGCCGACTGCCGGTGGAACCGCTCGAAGGCCGCCTGGATGTCCTTTGTCGAGAGCGGCTGGCTTGAGGAATAGAGCAGTGCCTTGAGCACCTTTTTCAGGTTAAACGCCATGCGAGGGATCGTGGATGAGTGAATGGCTTGCATGACGGGCCATGCAACCTTGAAAACACCGCTTGCCCGGGCTGGGGCGCTATGGTGGGCTTGGGTCCGCCCATGAGCGCCTCCAAAGACTCCCCACGCCGGCATTCCTCCATCGTTGTCGACGGACCCGACAGGTCCCCGAACCGCTCCATGCTCAGGGCCGTCGGGTTCACGGACGAGGACTTCGGCAGGCCGATCGTCGGGATCGCGTCGACCTGGAGCATGGTGACCCCGTGCAACATGCACATCGACCAGCTGGCGCGGGAGGCCGCCTCCGGCGCCGACGGCGCCGGCGGCAAGGCGATCATCTTCGGAACCATCACGGTGTCCGACGGGATCAGCATGGGGACGCCGGGGATGCGCTACTCGATGGTCTCGCGCGAGGTGATCGCGGACTCGATTGAGACCGTCGCCGGCGCGGAGGGCTTCGACGCCGTGGTCGCCATCGGCGGCTGCGACAAGAACATGCCCGGATGCCTCATGGCGCTCGCGCGCCTCAACCGGCCGTCGGTGTTCGTCTACGGCGGAACGATCCTCCCGGGCATCCACCCGGGCTCCAAGAAGGAGTGCGACATCGTCTCGGTGTTCGAGGCGGTGGGCCAGCATGCGGCGGGCAAGCTGGACGACGCGGGCCTGCATGCCGTGGAGGTGTGCTCCATCCCCGGGCCCGGCTCCTGCGGCGGGATGTACACCGCCAACACGATGGCCTGCGCGATCGAGGCGCTCGGGATGAGCCTGCCCAACAGCTCGACCCAGCTCGCGATCGGGGAGGAGAAACGCGGCGACTGCCGGCGCGCCGGCGAGGCGGCGCTCGCCCTGCTCAAGGCCGGGATCAGGCCGAGGGACATCCTGACGAGGAAGGCCTTTGAGAATGCGATCACGGTCGTGATCGCCCTGGGGGGCTCGACGAACGCCGTCCTCCACCTGCTGGCGATCGCGCACTCGGCCGGCGCAAGGCTGTCGCTCGACGACTTCACCCGGATCGGAAGGCGGGTTCCCGTCCTCGCCGACCTGAAGCCGTCCGGGAAATACGGCGTGGCGCACCTCGTGCGGATCGGTGGGCTTGCGCCCCTGATGAAGATGCTGCTCGACCGGGGCCTCCTCCACGGCGACTGCCTCAGCGTCACGGGAAAGACCGTCGCGGAGAACCTCCGCGGCGTCGCGCCCTACCCCGCGGACCAGGATGTGATCCGCCCGTTCGCGGATCCCATCAAGCCGGACAGCCACCTGCGGATCCTCTACGGCAATCTCGCGCCCGGCGGGGCCGTGGCGAAGATCACGGGCAAGGAGGGCCTCAGGTTCTCCGGCAGGGCCATTGTCTTTGAATCCGAGGAGGCGGCGCTTGCGGCGATCCTCGATGGCAGGGTGAGGGCCGGGCACGTGATCGTCATCCGCAACGAGGGCCCGGTCGGCGGCCCCGGCATGCGCGAGATGCTCGCCCCGACGAGCGCGGTCATGGGCAAGGGCCTCGGCAACGACGTCGGCCTGATCACCGACGGCCGCTTCTCGGGCGGCAGCCACGGCTTCGTGGTCGGCCACATCACGCCGGAGGCCGCCGTGGGAGGGCCCATCGCCGCCGTCCGGAACGGCGACACGGTCACGATCGACGCCGTCGCCAACACGCTCACGCTCGGCGTCGCCCCAAAGGACATCAGGGCGCGCCTGAGGACGCGCAGGCCCAGGAAGCCCAAGGAGACCCGCGGCGCGCTCGCGAAGTACGCGAAGCTCGTGACGAGCGCGTCCGAGGGCGCCGTAACCGACAAGTACCTGAGCAAATGAGCTGGAACCGATTCAGGGAGCTCCGCTTCCAGGACCCGGCGCTCGGCGTCGCGCTCGACATCAGCCGCGTCCCGTTCCCCGACGGCTACCTGGGCTCGATGGAGCCCCGCATCCAGAAGGCCTTCGCCGACATGGCGGCGCTGGAGAAGGGCGCGATCGCGAACCCGAGCGAGAAGCGCATGGTCGGGCACTACTGGCTTCGCGCCCCCCAGCTCGCACCGGACAGCGGGATCTCAGGGGAGATAACCTCCACGCTCGCTTCGATAAGGGACTTCGCCGCCAAGGTGCACTCCGGCGCGGTCGCCGGCCCAAGAGGCCCGTTCACCCACCTGCTGGTCATCGGGATAGGCGGCTCGGCCCTCGGCCCGCAATTCGTGAGCCACGCGCTGGGGCAGCCCGGCAGGGATCGGATGGAGGTCCAGTTCCTCGACAACACCGACCCCGACGGAATGGACTACGTGCTGGCCAGGATCGGCGCCAACCTCGCCCGCACCCTGGTGGTCGTGATCTCCAAGTCCGGCGGGACGGCGGAGACGCGCAACGGCCAGATCGAGGCGGCCGCCGCGTTCAGGGCCGCCGGCCTGTCCCACCCGAAACACTCTGTCGCCGTCACGGGCGCCGGCTCGAAGCTGGACCAGCTCGCTCTCAAGGAGGGATGGCTCGCCAGGTTCCCCATGTGGGACTGGGTCGGCGGGCGAACCAGCGAGCTCTGCGCCGTGGGCCTGCTGCCCGCCGCCCTCCAGGGCCTCGACATCGATTCCATGCTGGCCGGCGCCGCGGCCATGGACGCGGCGACGCGCCGGCCCGTCACCCGCGAGAACCCGGCCGCGCTCCTGGCCCTCATGTGGCACTTCTCGACCGACGGCCGCGGATCTAGGGACATGGTCGTGCTGCCCTACAAGGACCGCCTGCTCCTGTTCTCGCGCTACCTCCAGCAGCTCGTGATGGAGTCCCTCGGCAAGGAGCTCGACCTGCAGGGGCGGGTCGTCAACCAGGGCATCGCCGTCTACGGCAACAAGGGCTCGACCGACCAGCACGCGTACGTGCAGCAGCTGCGCGAGGGCGTTAAGAACTTCTTCGTCACCTTCATCGACGTCCTCAAGGACCGCGACGGCAGGCCGCTCGAGGTGGAGCCGGGGATCACGAGCGGCGACTACCTCCAGGGCTTCTACCTCGGCACCCGCGAGGCCCTGAGCGAGAAGGACCGCTGGTCCCTAACGCTGACCCTCGCGGACGTGTCGCCCCGCTCGATCGGCATGCTGATCGCGCTCTATGAGCGCGTGGTCGGGCTCTACGCCTCGCTTGTCGGCATAAACGCGTATGACCAGCCTGGCGTCGAGGCCGGCAAGAAGGCGGCGACCGGCGTCATCGCGCTTCAGCAGAAGCTCGTCGCGGCGCTCCAGGCCGCCCAGGGGAAGGCGCTTACCGCCGAGGCGCTCGCGGCGCAGGCCGGCGGCGAACCCGAAACGGCGTTCAAGATACTCGAGCACCTCTCGGCCAACGGCGCCGTCCGAAAGACGCCCAAGACCCCGTGGTTCGAGTCCACCTACTCCGCCTGAACAGAGCCGACTTGCATCCGGGCTATTTGCCCGTAGCTTCGGCGCAAGAATGAATCCCGCCATGAAACGAGCTGCAGCCCTTGCCCTGATCGCCCTCGCCTTCGTCCTGGCGGGATGCTCCTCGGACGCGCCGGCGGCCTCGTCCATACCGTGGAACCAGCCTGCGGACTGGGAGGGGCAGATCCCCGGGATGAGCGGCAGCGGCAGCCAAGTGCATTGAGTCCGGAGCCGGCGAACACGTCGCTCGCGGCCCAGCCCGGCCACCTCTACGTCGTCTCGACGCCGATCGGGAACCTTTCGGACCTGACCGCGCGCGCGCGGGCCATCCTGGGCTCCGTCAACATGGTCGCCTGCGAGGACACGCGCACGACGGGGGCGCTCCTCGAGCGCCTTGGGATCCGCCGGGAGCTCCTCGCCTACCACGAGCACAACGAGACCGAGGCCGCGGAGCGCCTCGCCGGGGAGGTCGCCTCCGGGAAGTCCGTCGCGCTCGCGACCGACGCGGGGACGCCGGGACTGAGCGACCCGGGATTCCGCGTCGTGCGCGCCTGCCGCCGCAGAGGGCTCCCCGTCGTCCCCGTCCCCGGGCCGGCCGCCTTCGTGGCCGTGCTCAGCGCGAGCGGCCTGCCCACGAACGGATTCCTTTTCGCGGGCTTCCTTCCCCCGAAGTCGTCGGCGAGGCTCGCGTTTTACGCGAGGCATAGGGACTTCGGCTACACGATCGCGCTTTATGAAAGCTGCCACCGGATCGGCAAGGCCATGGATGACATCGTCTCCTGCCTCGGGCCGGAGCGGGTCGTCTGCGTCGCCAAGGAGGTGACCAAGCTCCACGAGACCTTCTGGGTCGGCCCCGCGGCCGACGTCCGGGACCGCCTGGCAAGGGCGAGCCTCAAGGGGGAGTTCACCCTCCTGATCGCCCCCGGCGACTACCGGCTCTGAGCCGCCCCTCCCATGCGCGCCGCCGTCGTCGATGTCGGGAGCAATTCGATAAAGCTCTTGGTCGCCGAGCGCGGCCCCGGGGGCCGCCCGGTCGAGCTTCTCTCCCGGACGCTCGAGGTGCGCATCAGCAGCGGGATCGGCTCCGAGGTACCCCGGCTGGGCGCCGCGGCCATGGAGCGCGGCGTCGCTGCGGTCTCGGGGCTCCTGACCGAGGCGCGGGGCCTCCTTGCCGAGCGGGTCGCGGTGGTCGCGACCAGCGCCGTCCGTGACGCCTCGAACGGCGGGGAATTCCTGGGGCTCATCAGGGCCGCCACCGGGGTCGTCCCGCGGATACTGTCGGGGCCCGAGGAGGCGAGCCTCATCGGCCGGGGCCTCACGACCGATCCCTCGCTCGCCGCGCTGCGCGACTTCCACGTCTACGACCTCGGCGGGGGCAGCCTCGAGTGCCTTTCGTTCAGGGACCGCGCGGTTGAGCGAGCGGTCAGCCTTCCGCTCGGCTGCGTCCGCCTGACCGAGATGTTCGTCTCCCCGGCAGCCGGCCCCGTCGCGGCGGCCGCGTTGTCAGACATCGGGCGGCATGTGAGGGAGGCGCTGGTTAAAAGCGGGTTTCCGATGCCGGTGCCCGCCGGATTCTTCGTCGTCGGGACGGGCGGGACGCTGACGACCGTCCGGGCGATGGCCGCCGCAAGGCTCGGCGTGGCGCTCGAGCGGGCCGACCCGCTTATCCGAGTCTCGCACCTGCGAGAGACGCTCGCCGCGGTCGGATCCCTGGACCTCGCCGCGCGGAAGGCCGTCAAGGGCCTCTCCCCCGAGCGCGCCGACGTCTTCCCGGCGGCGCTCGCGACCCTGATCGCCCTTTCCGAACTGGGCGGGTTCCACGCCTTTCATCATTCGCTGCGCAACCTGCGCTGGGGCGTCGCAGCGGAGCTGGTCTCCTAGGGCGCCGAGGCGGGAGGCAGCCGTCGAGCGGGCGTCCGCGCCCGCCCCTTTCGGGGCGGGCCAACGGATCTCCCGGCCGACCTACTTGGTGATCTCGTGGTACGTGCCGTTGCCGAGCGACGTGCGGACCTTGGCCGCGTCAACATACCAGTCCTTCAGAAGGGCCTTGTCCGACAGGGCGTCGAGGAGCTCCGCAACGCGCAGTTCGGAAGGCAGCGAGATGACGACCAGATGGGTGGCCGCGGTGCGCCCGGCTGTGTCGCGATAGAGGTTGACCTTCGTGTCCTTGAAGCCGTTGGCGTCAAAGATCGCCTTCAGTCCGTCGAGCAGCTTGAGGTACGCGGCCTCGTCGCTGCAGGTGACCTCCGTGTTGAACACGGCCCCGCCCTCGTAGACGCCTTCGTTGCGGACCGCCTTGTAGAGGACCGCGCTCCCCAGGTGCCTCGTTCCCTTCAGCTGCTCGAGAAGGACATCCATCTCCGGATAGTTCTTCAGCTTGTCCTGGAACTGGTAGATCTCGGCCGCGGAGGAGAACGTGGACACCACAAACAGGACGTGCGAGCCCTCGGCTGCGTAGTCGCCCATCCAAACGTGCCGGTAGTGCTCGACGCCGATGCGCGCCTTAACCAGCGCGTTGATCTTCGCAATCATGGCGACGTAGGCGTCGGAGTCCTTCGCGTCCACCTGCTGCACGGTCAGGACCGGCACGGGATCGGCGAGCAGCGAGGCAGCGGCCATCACGAGCATGGCGGGGATTGTCAGCAGTGTCTTCTTCATAGTCTATTCTCCTGGGGTACTGGGATTTATCGCAGACGGCTGGGCGCCGGCTGCAGATTGATTAGCCCTATGAATGCCGCCCATTAGCTCGCTGTCAATCGCGGCGGAGCATCGGAGAACCGCCAATCGGGCGGCCCCGCGCTGCCTCGTTCACCCCGCCTTGAGGGACCTGATCTGCGCCCTGAAATCCGCGGGAAGCGGCGCCCTGAAGTCGAGCGCCTTGCCGGTGACCGGGTGGGCCAGCGAAAGGCGCGCCGCGTGGAGCATCACGCGCTCCGGCTTCCTGGTCATCCTCGAGCTCGCCTTCCATCCGTAGGCCGAGTCGCCCAGGAGAGGGTGACCCAGCGAGGACATGTGGACGCGGATCTGGTGGGTGCGCCCGGTGTGGAGCGTGCACGTGACGAGCGCGGCCAGGTCCCCGTAGCGCTCCACGATCTGCCAGTCCGTCCAAGAGGCGCGCCCGCCGTGCCCCTCCTCCACGACCGCCATCTTGTGGCGGTGCCGCACGTTGCGACCGATCGCCTTGTGGATCGTCCCGCTCATCAGGCGCGGGACGCCGGCCACGAGGGCAAGGTACTCCTTGACGACCGTGCGCTCCGCAAACTGCCTCGCAAGCGCGCGGTGCGCCTGGTCCGTCTTCGCCACGATGATCACGCCCGAGGTTTCCCGGTCCAGCCGGTGGACGATCCCGGGCCGCTCCACCCCGCCGATCCCGCTGAGCCTCCCCGCGCAGTGGGCCAGGAGGGCGTGGACCAGCGTGTCCTCGCGCGTGCCGGCGCCGGGATGCACGACCATCCCCGCGGGCTTGCATATCGCGAGGAGGCTCCTGT
This sequence comes from uncultured Opitutaceae bacterium, assembly GCA_964451965.1. Taxonomy (GTDB): domain Bacteria; phylum Verrucomicrobiota; class Verrucomicrobiia; order Opitutales; family Opitutaceae; genus Palsa-1447. The sequence goes on along the minus strand of CAYVKH010000033.1, from coordinate 3,850 downwards.
CCTCAAAGAGGATCTCCAGCGGAATCTTCACCGCCCGAAGCGCCGTCGGGACGACGTCGGGAAACGAGAACCCAAGGGTGTCGCCGGCCCGCACGGTCGCCGAGCGCTCGATGGGCCTGCCCCGAAGCGTGACGAGTCCCGCGTCAAAGGACCTCTGGAAGGCCACGCGGCTGTGCTCCGGAAACGCCATGGCGAGGGCCTTGTCCGCGCGCGCGCTGCGCACCCCCGCGGGAACCGTGTGCTCTTGGACGGTGCTCACGCGCCTGCGATCCGGTCGATCTCGGCCAGCCACCGGCGCCGGTCGCCCTCGGGAACGTCCGCCACCTTCCATCCGTTGCGCGCCACCTGAGCCAGTTCCGCGCGCGTGAACCCCGCCTGCGAGGCGAGCGCCGCGTACTCCTCGAGGAGCGTGTTCGCGAAGCAGAGGGGGTCGTCGGTGCTGACCGTGCAGTTGACCCCCGCCTGCATCAGCCTGCGGATGGGATGGGACGCGATGTCGGGGACGACCCGCAGTCCCACGTTGCTCAGGGGGCAGACGTCAAACGTGGCGCCCTCCTCGGCGGCGAGCCTCACCACGGCGGGATCCTCGACCGCGCGCACGCCGTGCTGCACCCTGCGGACTCCCAGCTGCTGGATCGCCTCGCGGACCCGCGCCGCGCCGTCGAATTCCCCCGCATGGCACTTCGTGACCTTGCCGGCCTTCCTCAGCCTCTCCCAGACCCCGAAAGCCCAGGGCTCGGTCGCCATCTGCTCGAACCCGTGCAGGTCCACCCCGGCCAGGGAGTCCCACCCCTCCAGGGCGTCTATGGTCCCGCGGAGGGCCCCGTCGTAGGCGTCGCGGCGCATGCCCGCGAAGACGCGCACCTCGAGCCCCGGGGGGGCCGCCGACAGGATGGCGCCTATGATCTCGGGTCCGGGAACGCGGATGAACTCCGTGACGTGGAGGTGGAAGCTCGTCTCCACATACCGCACGTTCTGGCGGATGTGCCCGGCGAAGATGACTCGGGCCGCCTCATGGTAGCGCTCCGCGCTCGTGAACCACGGCAGGGCGTGCCGCAGGAGCGTCTGCTCGAAGTCGGGGAACGTCGGATACCTGTGGGACCTCCTGCGGAAATCCGGATCCGAGGCGTACGCAGCGGGGTCCATGGGCCGCAGGAGCTCGTCATACGGAAGCGCGCCCTCGATATGGAGGTGGGTCTCCGTCTTTGGAAGCGCCTGGATGAAGGCCTCCATGCCGCCTGGCAGGGTCGTATCCATTTGTATCAACGAATCTGTATTCGTCGATATGATCAAGCTCAACCGGCCAGCAGGAAATCGGGATTGAGCTTCTGAAGCGCCTTCGGAATGAACAGGCCGTCCTTTCGGATCAGCTTGCCGTCGAACAGGATCTCGCCCCCGCCGTACTCCGGCCTCTGGATGCAGACCATGTCCCAGTGCACCTGCGACTTGTTCCCGTTGCCGCAGTCCTCGTAGGCCTGGCCGGGCGTGAAGTGGAAGGATCCCGCGATCTTCTCGTCGAAGAGGATGTCGCGCATCGGCTCCAGGATGTGCGGATTGAAGCCAAGCGCGAACTCGCCGACGTAGCGGGCCCCAGGGTCGCTGTCCAGGATCTGGTTCAGCTTGGCGGTGTTGTTGGCGGTCGCCTCCACGATCCTGCCCTTCTTGAAGACGAGCCGGATGCTGTCGAAGGACGCGCCGAGGTAGACCGTGGGCGCGTTGTACTGCACGACGCCCTCGACCGATTCCCGGACCGGGCACGAGAAGACCTCGCCGTCGGGGATGTTGAACTGGCCCCCGCATTCCTTCGCCCCGATCCCCTTGATCGAGAACCTCAGGTCCGTGCCGGGCCCGGTGACGTGCACCCTGTCCGTCCGGGCCATCAGCTCCGCGAGGGCCTTCATGCCGGGCTTCATCCGCGCGTAGTCGAGCGTGCAGACCTTGAAGTAGAAGTCCTCGAACGCCTCCGTGCTCATGAAGGCCTGCTGGGCCATGGACGAGGTCGGCCAGCGCAGCACGACCCACTTGGTCCGGTTGACCCTCTGGTCGATGACCGGCTTCATGATCCTGCTGATCAGCTGCACCCGGGCCGAGGGGACGTCCGCCGCCTCGAAGATGTTGTCCGAGCCGCGGAGCGCGATGTACGCGTTCATCTGCCTCATGCGGGCGAGGTCTACCTCCAGCGTCGAGTTGAACTGGGCCTCCTCGGCGCCGAGCGCCAGCTCGCGGGTGATCCGCGCGCGGTGGATCTGCACGTAGGGCATGGCCCCGCGGGCCCTGGCCGCCCGGACGAGCGCGATCACCATCGCGTCGGGGACGTCGAATGCGTCGATGAGAACCCGCTCGCCCTTCTTGAGCGTCGTGGAGAACCCGGTCAGTCCCTCTGCAAGCCTTTCGAATCGGGGGTCGATGATCATGTCGTGCCGCCAATAACGCCCGGGAAATCGCGCCCCGCAAGAGCGTTCTGCGGGAAGCAGATCCTGCCCACAGCCTCGTCAAAGTCCGCGGCGCCGCGGATGATCTCAATCTCAAGGCGCAGGTAGTACACGGGCAGCGGGCTGCCGCCCGGGTCGGGGATCCGGACCGCGTCCTTCTCCGTCGTGACGAGGCACTCCGCCCGCTCGCGCTCCGCGGCGTCGTAGAGCTCCTCAAGGTCCTCGGGGGCGTAGCGGTAGTGGTCGAGGAAGCGCTCGCGGCCCACGAGGAGCGCCCCCAGGTCCCTGAGGAACTTCTCGAAGCTCTCCGGCGTCGCGATCCCGCAGAAGGCGAAGATCCTGCGCCCCTTGAGCCACTCGAGGGGCTCGCGGCCGGCGGCCCCTCCCGGCTTCACGTCGAGCCTCTGCAGGTACTGGGGCTTGTGAACGCACTCGATGATGTCGGCGTTCGGCTTGTACCGCGAGATCAGGGCCTCGAGCTCGGTGTCGCGCCTGCCGTTCGACTTGGTGAGGAAGATGTAGTTGGCCCTGCGCAGGTGCTTCACCGGCTCCCGGAGTATCCCCCTGGGGAGCATGTACCCGTTGCCGAAGGGGTTTGTCTTGTCGACGAGGAGCAGGTTGAGCTGGCCCTTCAGCGGGAGGTACTGGAAGCCGTCGTCCAGGACCAGGGTGTCGCACCCGTACTTCTTGATCGCGTAGGCGCCCGCCTTGACCCGGTTCTTGTCCACGAGGACGACGACCCCGGGCAGGTTGCGCGCGAGCATGTAGGGCTCGTCGCCGGCCTGCTCGCTGTCGAGGAGGACCTCCTGGCCGTCGCTCACGACCCGCGGCGGGGGCTCGTCGGTGTGGGTGAGCGCGTACCAGGCCTTCTTCCAGAAGGGCGAGCCCTTGCTCTTGTAGCCCCGGCTCAGGATGGCCACCTTGCGCCCCCGGTCCCTGAGGGCCCGCGCGAACTTCTCGACCACCGGGGTCTTGCCGGTCCCCCCGACGGTGAGGTTGCCGACGACCACGACGAGGCAGCCCAGGGGCTGGTCGCGAAGGATCCGGTTGCGGTACAGCCAGAGGCGCAGTTGCACCGCGCTGCTGAAGAGCCACGACATCGCCTGGAGCACCGTCCCGTAGACGACCGCCCCCGTGTCGACCCGCCGGCCCAGCACGACGTCGACGGTGTAAAGTTCGAACGATTGGAATTTTCTTTTGAGCCAGGAAAGCAGCATGGCGCGGCGACCGTCTCCGGTCCCCCCAAGGGGAATGAATGTTGACGCCGCGGTCCGCGTAAACTGTTTTCAACGGTTCACCCGATCCCACCATGGCCTACAAACTCTTCATTCCCGGCCCCATCGCCGTCTCAGAGAAGACCCTGCGCGCGATGGCGCAGCCCATGATCGGCCACCGCAGCACGGACTTTGTCGCCCTGT
>CAYVKH010000032.1:0-36248 GCA_964451965.1 uncultured Opitutaceae bacterium | reverse complement strand
GGACTACACCGCGCAGATGGTCGACCCGAGTTGGCTCGCATACCCAAAGGTTCCGCTCACCCAGGCATCAAAGGGCACGGCGGCGATCGACAAAGGGCGCAGCTTCCGGCGCCCGAGTGGGAGGTTTGCCGCCGGTCGCTAGGCAGGGCCAACGGAGCGGCGAAACGCACCCCATCGCCCGGGGCCTCGTGCAGGAGGGCGCGCAGCCTTCACAAGCTGGTTGCGGGCGCCTGTTTGGAGCCGTCCTCCAGCGTGTCCCGCACGAGCCTGAACAAACGGCCCGCCGACACCCGCAGCCGCAGCGTCCATCGCAGAAATCCGCGGTTGTTCGGATCCTTGGCGTAGGCCTTTGCCTCCTGATAAAAACCGTGCAGTTCGGTGATGCCGCCAACGCAGGAGATGAATTCGCGGTCCGGTGCGAAATAGCCCGGTATCAGTCCCAGAACAGGCCGAAAGAGCCGCGCCAGGGGATACAGCGAGCGCCTGAGAACGGTCTCGTCAAATTTCGCCTGGTCCAAGCTGTGCCTGGCGCAGAAGAGCTTGGCAAAAGTGACCCTGTTCATCTGACCTCCATGGGCGCCGACACCGAGCGCATCAGGTCGCGGTAAGCCTCATCGCCGGAATCCGGCACGCGGTGAGCCGCGATTGGCCGAACGGGACTCCTCAATTCGAACAGCGGAACGCTATCAGGGACAGGCGTATGAAACACAGGGCATTTGAAACAATCCTTCGCCGGGATCCGCCCGGCGATTCAACATTACATTGATTCAAGTCTCCTACCGGAGCGATGTTTCCGGATCCGTGCTGCGCATACGGCCAGGCCCGCGAATCCCGCCACCAGCAGTGCCGTGTCCGCCGGTTCCGGGACCGCCGTGATAACGTCGGAAGTGATAACGTCGGAATCGAGCGTCGTGGCACCATTCAGTGCAAACAGCCTGCCGACATCCGTTACGCCGGTGCCTACGGTGATGGATTGATCGGCCAGAACGGTCCCCTCAAAGTCCGAAGAGGTTCCAAGTGTGGCCGAACTGCCGACCCGCCAGAACACATTGCTAGCCGTTGCACCGCCCATAAGTTCGATCACACTGGCGGATGCCGTGGTGAGCGTGCTCCCTATTTGGAAGACGTAGACACCCGCGCCGTCGAGCTTGAGCAGTCCCGTCAACTGAGCCGTTGAGGAAAAGTTATAAACTCCGGGAGCAAGCGTCAATCCGCCCAGATCCTGGCCCGTCAGGCTGGTGTTGAAGGTCAAAGCGGACAAATGGCTGTTCGCGGTTGAGGCGTCCGCCAGCGCCTGGATTGCGCCGCTATCGCCCAGATGCGACGTTCCATTGATGAGCACGCCGGGCGGGAATCCCGTCACCGTAATGCCCGGACTCACGCCAAGATTGCCATTGATCGTGGTGTCACCCGTGTTGGTGATGGTGGTGCCAGCCAAAATCCCATAATTCCAAGCCGAACCCAGATCAACGGTCTGGGCCCCTGCATGCGGCTGCAAACCAACGAATGAAGCAAGGGCCATCAATGCCAACCACCTGAAGTTCATACTGCGCCTTTGGGTTACGATACAGTCATTATAGAACGGCACGGACCTGCGGTCGATCGGAAATCGCGGTTGGCCGATGCAACTAATTGGTCGTGGCGGGCCGGCCGACCGTGATCTGGTTGTCAACGACTTCCAAGTGCGAGGCGGCGATCGCAATTTCGCCTATGCGGCGCTTGTCATCCTCGGTGTCGACCCAACCGCGCAGGGTCGTGCGGCCGTTGTTCGTGCCGACCTGCACGTTCCGGTGATTGATTTTCGCAGCGCGGATGCCCTTGTTGATGAGAACAGTCCGGTCGATGTCCCGGTAACTTCTGCCCTGCTCCAGTGCTACCGATGTGTGCGGGCCCTCATAGGACTCCTCCTTGGAGTAGGCTTCGTTGCCGAATTGCGCCTCGGTGAAAACGTAACGTGGCTCGTCCGCATACGCGACCTTGCTCTCGTCGAGCACGAGGCCGTCGCGCGCCTCGTTGAATCGCAGGGCCATTGCTGGAATAATGGTCTTCGTCTTGAAATTGCCCGGTGCGAGCACGACCACGCTTAGAATGCGGCCCTTGGGGATGTCCAGGCTCATGGAGTACACGGTCCCAAAATGCTGGTTCTGGAGGTTTCCAACCGGCATCTCCAAGATCTTGCTGGAGCGCTCGACGTAGCCGAGCGGTACCCTTGGACGATTGGGGTTCACGTTGTTGGTCGTGTTGCCCGCCACCGCAAAGTATGGCTCCTCACCGAAATAGTCGTAAGCCGCAGCAACGAGATCGCTCCTGCCGGCGTCGGACCACTTTGAGAGATCGATGGCCGTGGCATTCTTGAATTCATCAGTGCTCATATTGAGCCGGTAAACATTGCCTTCTGGATCGTGATACAGCGCGTGCGGGGGCACCGCCACGATCTTTTCGCCAACCCCGAGAGAGCTGTCTGTGGCCACAAGCACCTCGACGATGCGGCCATTGACGAAATCGATACCCAGATCCGCGACGCTGCCGAGATCCTCGTCCTGGAAATTCTTGACCTGGATCCGGGAAATATCGTGGATCGCCTTCTCCGCGCCGAAGCGCTCGTGGGTTGGTTTTGGTTGAGGCGTGGGTTCCGTCTGCGCAAAGGCCGAGAGTGAGGCACTGACGATTATCGCGCCGGTCAGCAGGCTGAGATTAAGTTTCATGGGCTTTTTCTGCTAGTTATTGAACTTTGGTTATGTGGCATTCTCGTCCGGGTGGTCACGCCTCAAAGAACAGGGCTATTGCCTTGGCCTGAGGCACCATTTCGCGACTGTATGTCGCCTAAGGATAAACGACATACCGTCTGCGCTATATGGGGTATAACCCACCCCAGAATCCCGATTTGCAGGGTATCGCGCGCACCGACAATATTCAGATCCCGATCTGAATTAATGGGATGCTCCGAAAGGCGCACAACTCGGTTAGGGGCGTTCTTTGACCCGCATACCGGAAAACTCGCCGTGGCAGGTCAGATCGTCGAAATCGGCTTGATCGGCCAACACCGGATATATGTGCATCGCAATAACCTAGCTATCGTTCGAAAAGGTGTCGAGGTCACCGATTGGATTCGGATGCCCGTTTCCGATTTCGCCGGTAGGGGCGGCGACGAGAGACGGATAATGCCAATAGGCTCTTGGGCTATGGAGCCGCCGAACGTTCAGCGAGGGCCTCAGACACTTGTTCGCGGAGCGCCGCATCCCTTACGGGGTCGAGCAGGGGCAAAGAGGCGGCAAGCACATCGCGAGAGGGCTTTCGCATCTTCAAGAATCGCGGAAGGTTTGCCAGCAGGCCCATTCGATTGCCGGCGCCTGCGTCGGCGCGGATCAACTCGGTAAGAGCCGGCTCATCGTCCGGGTTATCGGTGCAGACCCTTTCCAGCAGCTGCCTACTCTGCTCGCCAAAACCAACCCGATGAAGCTCTTCGGACAGGAACAGGCCTGCATGCGGAGGAGGCGCCATTGGGAGCGTCATGAAATAGGAGAAGGCGAGCTCGCCGCCGCCGTATCCGGCTCCGAACAAGGAGACCGCCTTGAACCCGCTCATTATCGCTTCGTATGCCCGGCCCACGGATTTGCCTTCGGCCTGTGCAAGCTTGATGGCAAAAAGGGCCCGCCGGTAGTCGTGCGCGACGATGCAAGCCTGAACCACCTTGAGGTCAAATTCGGTGGTGGGAAATCCGCCGGCCCTCGCCAGATCGCGCGCGCGCTCCGCAGTGTCGGGCTCTCCCGTGTCCGCAGCGAACTGCGCCAGGATCGCAACGGCATTGGCGTCGGCCCTGAAATCGGAGCAGTACGAATTGATCTCACGTCGCACGTCGGCGCTCCTGTCCAGGGAATGATAAGCGTAGAGCAGGTCGATCCGCGCCTGGGGGCGCGCCGGTTCGGCCAACTCACGGAGGAGGGCATACCGGAGCAGAACCTGCGGTAACCCCTGGTCACGAGCCAGACGTTCAAGGGCGGTATAAATGCCGTCCCGCTGCGTGAACCGGGCGAGATCACCGTCCAGCCGCTGTATCGCAATCTCATTCATGCCACGCTCCGCGTAGCAGCGGGCGAGCAGAACCTCTCCCTCGGGGAACTCCTCCAGCTTCCAGTTGGCCAGGATGCGCTCCGCCTCAAGGTAATGCCCCCTGTTGTAACGGGCCGTCGCCACCTGCAAGGCGATTAGCTGATGAATCCTGGAGCGGTCGGGTCGCGGCGGCAGCAATTGGGCGCCGGCGGCAAAGGCGGCATCATCAGCCTGCAGGTCAAAGGCAACGTCAAAAAATGACCGGAGAAAAGCCTCGTCGCCAGCATCCGCTGCCGGTGCCAACCCGGGCCGGAGGAGGGCGAGCGCCGCGGTCTTGAAACCGAGCCTAAACTGCGCCAGAGCGCCGAGTCGGCGGCTCTCGAGACTACCCGGCTCCAATGCAAGCGACGCGTTGAGATAGTTGAGGGCGACATCTGGATTTCCTTGCTCGATATTCAATCGGCCGAGGGCAAGATAATGGGCGGCGATCGCCGCTTTGTACCGATGCCATCGCCACGGGACCGCCAAATCGAGGAATCTGGCTTCGGAGAAGCCCCGGCGGTATTTCACGTTGGCCCAGGCCGCGGCGGTGACCGCAAGCCAGCCTGCAAGCATAAGAATGGCAAGTGCGATGCAAATCCGCCGCCAAAAAAAATAGTAATATCTGCCGTTGCGCGAATGCAGCTTTATCCAGAGCTTCCCGCCATTAGCGGGATCGCGCGGGTCGAGATTCCTGTGTTTGTCAAGGTTCACGGCAGAAGCGGTGTGCGTATGATCGCCGGAAAAGGACTGACTCCAGCCGGTGCTTCGAGCAAAGGGAATCATGCTCGTGCGCCGGATTGCTCTTTGGACGGCCTTTCTTGCGCTCTTGGCCGGGATAACTGTGACCCTGCGCCCCCGAAACAGCTTCGCTTCGTTTTCGCGTTCCCACCCCTTCGGGGCGCTCGCTCCTGTCGCTCCGTCGGGTTGGGAAGTGCAAGATACCCCCCTGGGCGCGACGGAATTCTCTGCTGGCGAGACCGCTCGCACCCTGTACTTCAACGATTTTTTTTATAAGACCTATACTAAGGGTGAAATGAGGGTGAGGGTGTACGCGGCCTATTGGGCACCCGGCCGCCTGGATCCATCGATGGTGGCGAGTCACACGCCTGATGAATGTTGGGTGAGCGCCGGAGGGACCATTATCGTACGCGATGACCGCCGGGTGCTCCCATCTTTCGGCAAGAGGGTCTTTTCCCAGGCATATTTTCGAGCATTTCAATTCTCGCAAGGCCGCGAGGAAGTCGTCTTCTGGTACAGCCTTGGGGGTAAGCCGAACCGATCTATGGTTCAGGGTACATCGCCCCTGCTTGCGGGCCTGCGATTTTTCGGGCAAGCATTGAGTCTGACTAGGTTTGGATTTGCGCCTCGAGAGCAGATCTTCGTCCGGATCTCCACAAACAGGACGATTGATGAGCTGGTCACGAGCGATCTTTGGCCCGAGTTGGCGTCATCACTGATCCAGATCGGAATCCTCGAGCCGACCAGTTGAATAGAGCAAGCAGGCCGACCAGCCCTGCTGCCGTGAAAGCGAGAACCGCATAACCCGCGGCGTTGTGGATCGTCCCTTCAATTGCACGGGTGCCATATCGATATGCCCATCCCGTCAAGAAAAGGCTACGTGCAAAATTCATTCCGAGCGCCAATACTGCGGCCGCGGCAATCAAGGCCGATTTTCGCCACAAAGTCTCCAGGAAGACCGCGCCAAGGAAGCAGCCTGCAAAGAGGCACGCGGTCAGCGAACGGATTCCTGTACAGGCCTCCTCTACGCCAATGCGGCCGTGATCGGGCATGATCAGGACGTTCCCTTCGTGGCCTAGCGGCAAGCCCACCATGTTGAAAACGGCTGAAACAAGCGCGATCATGGGATTGAGCAACAAGAGACTCAGATGACCCGCGATCACTGAGACCAGCGGGGCAGACAATAGCCAAATGGCGGCCGGGAACATCAGCAAGGAGCAGAGGTGTAGACGCATATCGCCGGTAAAGGCCGCTGGGGCGGGAAACGGAGGCCTCGGAGCCGCAAGGCCGGGCATTGAAATTAGAATGGCTGCCACTCCAACCGAGACGACAAAGGTTCCTTTTATGCTGGGTCCGGCACCCGCTCGATGGAACGAACCCGCGAGAAAAGCGAGCACCCCAAACGCAAAAATACACGCCGCCACTGCATCAAAGACCGAGTGGCGCCATCCAAATGTGCGAGGACTGCCCGGCGCGCCGCAAGCGCTCCAAGCCGCGAATATGCTGGCTCGACGGTCGATAAGGACATAAGCTGCAAAAGCAGGGGTCAGCCAGCCAAACCAGTTTTCCTCCAGCGCAGACCACCAGTAGGCCTGGTTCCAGGTCGCATAACCCATGAATGAAGCCCACAGGGCGGCCACTGGAGCGAGGTCGGAAGGCATGCCCCAGAATTGCCTCCCAATGGGAGCTGTTCGACATGATTCGTCGGGTTGCAATTTCACCCTTGTCGCGGAAATTTGTGATACACGGGCACGGCACAACGCAAGGCTCATTAGCAAACCGACGCCCTATTCTGGGCAAAAAGATGCATCGAGGCGGCTATCTCTATGGTGGCTATACGACCATTAGGCACTACCGGCTGGGAATAACAGGCTGGATCAAGTCGGGTGCCCCCGTCGGGAAGGGAAGCGGGGACTATGTGGCAATCAGCGGGAGCTCTTGCCGGTGGGCTGATATTCACCCTCCAAAGTCCCGGGGCACGTGAGGGACCTGATTGCCGACTAGGCACCGGTCGGCCGGCCGCCGCCTGCCCGGCGAGGGGATTTCGACGAGACGGAATTGCGTGGGCATTTGATGCCCAAATGGCAGCGTTTCGCGGGGAAACGAAAGCCGCGCAGGCCCGGGGCGCATTCGATTTCTGGCTAAAGATTGAGGCCGCTGAAGGGCAGCGCCGAATGCCGGTGTTATACGCACCGAATCCATTTCAGCATGACACGCCTCGAAACCACACGCCCTCGGCTCCTCGCCCCCGTCCCTTGCCTGGCGCGGGCTGCGGGCACCGAGTGCGCCGGAGGATTCTCCCCGAGGATCAGCCGGGTGGGGGACGCCGTGTTCCCGAGGAATCAATTTTGGCCGCGCGCGTCGCGCGGCGCATCGCGGCCAAGACGCCCCGAGACCTGCGCGCACCCAAGTGCGCGCGGTGGCGGGGCGAGCAACGACAAACAATAAACCAGAAGACTAACTCTCCGCCCCGTGCGGAGTTTGAAAAAGGTAGCCATGAACAACCCCAAGAAGCTCGCACTCCTGCTTAGCCTAGGAGCACTCCTGCCCCTCGCCGCCTCGGCGAAGACGCTGGAACAAAACTACATCGACTCGTGCCGCAAGGGGCCCGAGATCCCGGTTCCCATCGCCGTGGTCGCCCCCGCGGTGAAGGGCTACGACATCGGCCAGACCGCGGAGGTCAGGTTCGTCGTCGACGAGGTGGGCATGCCCTCGGGCATCGCCATCACGGCCTCATCGGACAAGGGGTTCCAGGATGCCGTGGCGGAAGCCGTGCGGCAATGGCGCTTCACGCCTGCCCAGCGCAACGGTGCGCCGGTGGCGACGAAGGTCATGCTCGAGGTCCGCGTCGTGAAGTCGGCCGGCGCAAACGCCTAAGGCGGCAATGCGTGACCGGCAGCGGCGGAATGCCGTTCTAGAATACCAACGGGCGCCCCTGATGGCATGGGCGCCCTTTCCCCTTGTCCTCAGAGAAATAGCCTGCCTACGGGGATCAGGAAGCCTTGAGCTTGGTGCCCCTGCCGGCCGTTCTGTACCTTAAAATTGCTGCTCGTGCACTCTGACCCCCTGCACGAAGCCTGGGATGCGGGGTCGCCTACGAAGCACCGTTTCCTGGCGAAGTGCGGGGCCTAGAGAGGGCTTGCGCACAAAGGAGCGTGAAGCCGACGCATCTTTGGCCCGGGAGAGGACACGCATCGTCGCGACCCCGGCGTCCTCGGACATGATTGGCGCGTCTATGGATCCCCGGAGAACGACCGCCACGATCTGCTGGGTCTCGCCTTCGATGCCTATGCCTTCGTGAAACCCGCGTTCGTCTTGGTATCCCTCGACGGCGGTGAAAAGGCCGTAGGAGAGCATCGCAACGCCGAGCAACTCGATCACAAGGAAGCCTATGAAGATTTGGTTAATCATGGGGGTTTGGGGGCGGATTTTGGGATGGTTGCCTGTTTCAGGAGGTTGATTCTCAAGCCAGATCATACACTCAGAGCCGGTTCTCGGCTATGGGGGGGAATGCTTAGTTCGTCAGAGTATAATCACCTGGGTTTTGGCGCGCTGCAGCACGGGCTTTTGGATGCGTCCTAGGCATCATTCGCTTAGGCTTGGGTGTATTCGGACAAGGCAACCACGGTGCCAAGATACGTCTCGGGCGTCACCCGATCCCACGATTCGGACCAGCGATTGTTGTCACCGCTCATAATCCAGCCATGGCGGTCGTGGAGCACCGCCCTGTGGAGCATCTTGACTCGGGTCGGTTTTGAGGAATCCGGACGCCCCATGTAGACTAGGATCTCCTTCTTTGCGATCGACTCGAAGGGGCGTTTCTGGACGACCACAAATGTCTGGCCGTGAATCAAAGGTTCCATGCTCGGTGTTCCGGAGGTTGTCACCACGGTCCCTCCGTTTGCCGCAGCGTAGTCTTCGCAGGCGATGAGCGCCTCCGACCGGCTCGGATACACGGCTTTTGAAGGATTAAGGACCTGTGCGTGGCGGTCCACCGAGTTTGCGCCGCTTTGGCTGAGAGCGAGGGAGTGGGGCGCAGAGGTCTGCGTGTTGCCGCAGTCTCCTGGGCCTCATGTGCGACCAGGTTCGCGCAGCCCCCGAGGACGGCCATCGCAAGTGTTCTCAGGAACCGGGTTGAGGCGCGCGCGTTTTTCACGCGCAAATCCTACCGGCGTCGTCGTTTCAATCGTATCCGGGCGCCTACGGGTATTTCTATCGGAATAGCCGCTGGGGGTATTCTCCTATCCATTCGCCAAGGGCTCCGCCCATGGAAGCAGGGGAGATAGATTCCCTACCTATTTGTCAAAAGCCTGTTTAATCGGCAGCGAAAACCCATGATCCACGTGCTGTACGCCGAGGACGACAAGGATGTCGCCCGTTACATGCAGGACCTGTTTGAGGCGAATTCCGCCGAAACGGAGCTCGAGGTCGTGGAAACGGGGCAGGCCTAGGCAGGCCTACCTTGAGCGCATGCGCAAGGGCGGGGTTGACGTCCTCCTGCCGGACCTCGTCCTTCCCGACATCGACGGGCTGAAGATCCTTGGGGAGCTTGCCAGCCGCGGGGACACCACGCCCGTGGTCATGGTGAGCGGCCAGGGGCAGACGGAACTGGCGGTGAAGGCGCTCCGCGCCGGAGCCGTGGACTGCGTTCACAAGGCCACTCCCCAGTTTCTCCGGATGCCCGATATTGCAAAGAGGCAGTACGAGCGTCGCAAATCGGAGCCTGCCGTTGCCCGCGTTGGGGCCGATCCCAACCGAAGGCATAAGGTTGCCCTGATCGAGACGTCCTTTTCGGTCAGGCGGGACATCAGGGACTCCTTCGCCCGAGGAGCCCCCCAGATCGAGCTTCGTACCCTGAAATCGCCGGCTGAGTTGGACGCCGATGCATTCGCGGCGGACGCGGTCGTGATCGGGCCGGAACCGGGAGGAGCCCCCTCGAGATCCTCCGGCTCCTGAGGACCCGCTCGAGCGACATCTCGGTTATCCTCCTTGTCCGGAGGAGCGACGGCGAGACGGCCGTCGCGGCCTTCAAGCTCGGGGCCAAGGACTACATACTCCTGCACGAGGACTACCGGACGGACCTCATCTTCTCGCTGGGGAGCGTGCTCAACCGCGCGGACCTGACGCGCTGCAACCTGCAGCTGGCCTCGAGCATCAGGGCGCGAACCAGATTGTTGCCGAAGACCTGCATCCAGATTTCCTTCTCGACCAACTCTAGGGAACAGCAGCGCAGCACGTCCATGCCAAGGGTTGTCTGGATGTTGTAGAAGAAAAGCTCCACCGCCCAGCGGCAGCGGCAAAGTTCCGCGGCCGCCTCGTCGGGTTAGGTTACTTCATCGAGCAGTGGCGTCACCAGCACGATGCTCTGGGTGCGGAAACCGAGTCGTTCCTCCCATGCGTCCCAACGGTCACGATCCGAATGCCGTCCGCCTCATGCCGACGGTCCGCACACTCGATCCTGGCTCTTCGGTCTGGCTTCTGCCTCGGATGATTGCCGCCCTTTTCCAGTCGTTCCATCCAGTTTGGACCACCGCACCAGCGCGGGCCAAAAGGCGCACCAAGTGACGAGGATCGCCGGATTGTAGAAATTGAAATCAACCGCGCAGTGCAGCAGAGTGATCATGCAGCCAACGAACAGCAGCAGCGACAGAGAATTACCCCAGAAGTGCAGCCGTGCTAGCTTGGTCAAATAGTAGACGCCCCCTGCGGCAAGCAACGTCGTGCCCACGATACCCAGTTCTGCCAGGAGTTCGGCGTAGTCATTATGTGCGTGCTCCCAATAAAGCCGCATATTGCCCATCGAATAGATGACAGGATAGGACCGCTGGAAAGCGGGAAAGGCGAAGCGAAAACTACCCGCGCCCCAGCCGTAGACCGGCGAAGCGCGAAACATGTCAAGAGTGGCGCGCGTGGCCAGGTACCTGTCGTTGGGCATGGCCGACTTGTAGCTCGTCGCTAGGGCGTCCATGTGCTCCAACACCTTCTCAGTGGGTAGAAAGGAAAGCCCGAGGAGGAATGAGCCACCGAAGAGCGCGCCAAGGAGCGCGAGGATGGCGATGTCCCTGCGCGATCGATTCGGGGACAAGAGCTGTTTCACAACAAAGAGCACAAGCAAGAAACCCAGGTATCCGAGCATCAAGACGGTTGCCGCACGCGAGTAGGAAAAGATGACGATAAGGGCGAGCACCATTACGAAGAATGCGAAGAGCCCGCTCGGGCTCGATGTTCTTTGCCGGCGCCGGCTCTCCGAGTAATTCCACGCGGCCAGTCCAGCGCATAGGCTGAGAAGCAGGTTGAAATACGCACCGGCATGATTCTTGTAGATGAAGCTTGCGACAAAATACGACGCAGGCGGCTTCCACTCCCAGAAAATCTTGTCGGCATTCAGGCTGCGCTCGGCTATGCCCAGAGCCGCGAGCGCAAAGGCATTTATTGCCAGGATGGTGAAAAGGATTTGCAACGTCTTACGGCGGGTGAATCCGACCCAGACCGCGCAAGCGGTCATCCAGGCGGAGCCATAAACCAGCAGACTTCGCCAAGGGCTGGCCATACCGAAGGGCGTTTCCATTCCGTGGGGCAGCCATTTGGCATGGGAGAGGGCCACCAGCCACGAATACCTGGCGTCTGCCACGCGGCGCCAGGCGGGATTCAGGGCCTGAACCAGGACGTAGCAAAGGAAGATCGCGCCGATCCAAAAGATCGGAAAGGTCAGTAACCTGTGCCGCACCACTAACCGGAAACTTCGTCCGTTTCTGCTGAATTCCTCCTTGTATATCCGCGGCCACAACGCGACCGAGAAACTGAAGGCTGCCAGTGCCAGGCTGACCGACTGGCTCCAGACATGCATCGTTCCAAGTGCCCACGGCAGGAAGCATAGGTGCACCGCAACGACCACGAGTAGAAAATTTTCCGCTGGATGAAGCCTGGGACGTCTTTTTGTGGATCCGAAGGACATCAAGATAAGCAGAAATGCGAAAGACGAACAGCGGGGTAGGGCGACGGCCCCGCAACAATTCCTCAAGGGGAGAACTTGTGTTGCCTCTGGCTGTCAGGTCTAATGTCAATGTCGAATCCGTCGGTCGTCAAGAGAGTCCCGCCCATCGCTGGGAAAGTCCGCGTCCGTTGCTTTCCGGCTTCCAGTTTTCGGGTTTTCACGTTGAAAACACTTCTTGGCCAATGCCAATGCATATCCACCCTTCGCAACTCAGCGCTTGCATTTTATGCTCATTTCCCGCGTGAGGAACCCGTGAAAATGGTGACTGCACAGATTCTTTCTGCTGCCGGCACCCGAAACGCCAGCATCCATCCTTCCGCCTCCCAGCCGTGGTCACGAGGCGATTACGAGGTTTGGTCAATTTCAGACCTCGTGACATAGCGTCCGTCAAAATGTCCCGCTTTTTGGTCAGCTGAACGATGTGCCGAAGTGTAGAAGTGGAGGTGACCGCTTCCGTATGGCTTTGGGTCTCCGTGGCGATCTCCGCAGCATCTTCCGTACTGACGCCACCGCCTCGAATGCAGATTTTAGGATTAGAGCAGTTTCTCACAAGACTCCCGAAGAATCGCCACTGTTTTCTTCCAGGTGAATGTGCTCTCAACAAGTTTTCGCCCTTTTTCGCCTCTTTGTCTCCGCTCGATGTCTCCCGCCGACAATGCCTCTAGCAACGCACGCCGCACATCGTCCCTTTCGGCCCTGCATAGCCAACCCGCCTCTGCTTCGGCGACTTCCGGCAGGTTGCATTCATGGGTGACGACCACGGGAACGCGAGCAGCCATCGCTTCAATTACGGCCATTGGCAGCCCTTCAGAGTACGATGTGAGAATGAACAAATCCGCCTGTATGAGGAGTTCATATTTTGCCGAACCAGTGACAACCCCAATAAAGCGAACGCCCCCGTCCAGCTCGCTAGCCATTCGCTTTGCGACGGCTTCGTAACCTCCCTCGTCCGGGCCGGCAATAATCAGCTCCCAGTCTTTCCGAACAGCACCAAGTCGACCCCATGCATCAAAAAGTAAATCAAGTCCCTTTTTTGGGTGAAGTCGTCCCACAAAAAGTGCGACGTGCTTTTCTCGAACATTCGGCCGCGGGATCGCTTCAAAAGGCGCAAGCTCAACTCCATTGGGCGCAACGACGATCGAGGCCGTAGAGCCAACGATGTTTCTTATCTGCTCGGCTTCCTTGACCGTCAGAGCTCGCCATAATGCGACTGCGCGAAAATTTGCGTCTTCGAACAACCAGTGAGCAAGCCGCTTCTTTAACTTCGAGCGGGCGAGAATCCATGGTTCAAAGAAACCGTGTACGTGATAAACCAATGGTAAATCGAACTTCCGCGCCAATCGGCCAAAGACGTAGTTGGGATAAACATAGAAGCCATGACCATGTATGATCCATAGGCGTTCGTCACGGACCGTCTCTTGCGCGGCCGCCGCAAGGCCCGGTGCATAGAAGAATTTGGCGGGTCCGCTCCGTGGAAATTGCTGCGTAGCAGATGATTCGAGCTTGAATGTCGAACTACACGTGGCAAATAACCGCGAATCCAATGCCTCGGCGCGCATCGCATTATGCAGTTGAAGTGCTGCAGCTCCCAAACCGCCGCCGCTCAGGGGCTCGAGGGACTGAACAAACTGCAAATGATGACACATAGGCATGACGCACCACACAGATTGACCGGCGCCGTTTCAAGAGCATCTATCGCATCGCTGAAAATTCTTACAAAATCAACGGTGTGATCCTCAGCGTTTTGGGCCTGGAAAAGAACGCTTACGATGGCCACACCTTGGAGGCCGCTCTGAGCCAAGTGGAACGCTAAACCGGCCATCGACCCGCTGTTGCGATCGGGGACCGCGGCTACCACGGACGGCGGCACTACGAGACGACCGAGTTGGTCACTCCCCAACGGGCTGGTCCAGAGGCAACACCCTACGAAAAACGTCGGGCGCGGGAACGGTTCCGACGTCGAGCCGCAGATCGGCCACCCTAAGAGCTACTTCCGGCTCGGCCGCAATTGCCTCCGCGGTGTCGTTGGCGATTCCATCAACCTGACCCTCGCCGCCGCGGCCGCCAACTTCCGCATGTCGATACGGGGAAGTGTTGGCGTGCCTGCGTATCTGGGTCGCCTTCACACACTCATTGACCGCTCGGACGATCGCAAGGGTCCAACTTCGGCTCTTCGCTCGACCTATCGCTCTTGCTACGCGTTTTTAAGGGCCGACTATTTAGGGAAAAGGTTCATTTCTTCTTGAACGAAACAAACAAATCTAGATTTTCGGTAAATGACCCGACCTCAGCAATCAGGGGCGACGCTTTCCGCGCACGCCAACAACGCGCCGGCACGGGCACCTGGAACTGCGGTTGATTCAAAAGTAAGCAGTCTGACATTGATCGAGCAGGCGATAATCGTCATCTTTGTTAGGGTAGCTGACGTCATTGGCGTGCCAAAGTCAGTGGGGGAGATTTACGGCCTTCTGTACGGCTCGGCTAGCCCGCTTGCGTTTCAGGACATTGCCGATCGGTTGGAGATGAGTAAAGGCTCCGTCAGCCAAGGCATGCGTCTCCTTCGCTCCACGGGCGCGGTGCGGCTCGTCTACGCGGCGGGTGACCGTCGGGACCTTTTCGAACCCGAAACGGAGTTGCGTGCACTACTGACTGGTTTCCTGCGCGAGAAGATCCAGCCACATCTGGAGGACGGAACTCGGCGCATAGAAGCGCTTCGCGACCTGGCGCGCACGTCGGATCTTGGCGCCGATACCGAGGCACGGGTGCTGCGGGGGCGGATCGACAAACTGGGTGCGTGGCAAAAGCGGGGTAAGGCAATCATACCTTTCGTCTCCAAATTTCTCATTTAGGTGTCTCAAGCCTTGTCGCCACTCCTCTGGCGCTTTTTCAATGTCACTATTCGGATCGATCGCTTCGACAGGAAGCGATGGGGCGAAGCCGTAAAAGCTCGTTGGTTTCCATCGGTCGAGTTGTTACGGATAAACTTTGGTTGGCGTCTTGTTGCAATTCAGTTAACTTGGAATTTCGGCGCTAATAGAATAGCCTATTAGTAGTCGAGCCTTCTCGAGAGAGGCCTCGCGATCCTTCGGCGTAAAGCACATATGAATATTATATACAATGGATGAGATTCATAATCGCACCGCCATCTATACACCTGAACCACAATTGCGCCATCCTCTGCGCCTTGCGAAGTCGATGGGTCGCGACTTATGGGTATCGCGCGAACTAGCTTGGCGACTGATGATCCGAAATATTAGTGCAATGTACCGGCAAACAATTTTTGGCTATCTCTGGGCGTTTCTTCCGCCTGTTCTTGCCGCAGCCACATTTATGCTTTTGCAGAGAGGCGGCGTAACGGCCGTTGGGGTGCTTCGAATTCCATATGGCTTGTGGGTACTCAGTGGTGCCTTTTTATGGCAAGTATTTGCAGACTCGGTAATAGGCCCAATCCGCCTCGTTACGACATCGAAGGCCATGTTGGCAAAAATCAATTTTCCCCGTGAAGCCTTGATTCTAGCGAGTGCCGGCGAAGTCATTTTCAATTTTCTGGTCCGTTTAGTAATTCTGATTGGCGCGCTAGCATGGTTCCATGTTGCGCCTTCGTGGCAGATTGTCCTCTTGCCATTGCCACTCCTGACTTTGATCGGATTTGGCCTCATGATTGGCGTGCTCTGCTCGCCGCTCGCACTCTTGTACCAGGATATAGAAAAAGTAGTCCCCCTGATGTTGCCCTTTTGGATGTTGCTCAGCGGCGCCGTGGTCCCACTAAAGGCAGTCGGTGTGCTTGGCCAGGTTGTTGCACTCAATCCTGTGTTTCCGCTGCTAGACGTTAGCAGGAATTGCCTAACCGGGCAACCAGGAACGCACTTTGCCGAGGTTGCTTTCATATTGGTAGCCACAGTTGCACTACTGTTGTTTGGCTGGCTGCTCTACCGTCTTGCGATGCCCCACGCTATAGCTCGAATCGGCGGCTGAGAGATCGTCCAGTTTAAGCATATCTTCCATGTCCGAAGGTCCACTCATAGCCGTTGAGAATGTAAGTAAACGTTTTTGCCGCGGCCTCAAGCGCTCCCTCCGATACGGCGTATTCGACGTAGCATCCGAGTTTGCGCCTTGGCGAACCATAGAAGAATCCAAACTTCGGCCCGAGGAGTTTTGGGCTACAAACAACGTCTCATTCGAACTACAACGGGGAGAATGCCTAGGTTTAATTGGCCGAAATGGAGCGGGAAAG
This sequence comes from uncultured Opitutaceae bacterium, assembly GCA_964451965.1. Taxonomy (GTDB): domain Bacteria; phylum Verrucomicrobiota; class Verrucomicrobiia; order Opitutales; family Opitutaceae; genus Palsa-1447. Next base: position 20,190 of record CAYVKH010000032.1, on the reverse strand, counting down.
ACAACTCTCCTACGAATGTTGAATGGGTTGATAAGACCCGATAAGGGACGGATCGTAATGCGAGGTAGAGTCGGTGCATTGATCGCCCTTGGCGCTGGCTTTAATCCGATTCTGACAGGACGAGAAAACATCTATGTTAACGCATCAATCCTTGGGCTAACGAAAAGGGAAACCACTACAAAGATCGAAGAGATTATAGATTTCTCCGAGATTCGGCAGTTTATAGATACGCCCGTTCAAAACTATAGTTCTGGAATGCAGGTTCGCCTGGGATTCTCAATTGCTGTGTGTCTCTCACCCGACATTCTTATCCTTGACGAAGTTTTGGCAGTTGGTGACAGAGCATTCCAAATTAAATGCCTCACTAGGGTCGGTGAAATGATGGCATCTGCCGCGGTTGTTTTTGTGTCACATCAGATAGAATTGGTGAGTCATATTGCAACAAAAGGACTGGTTCTCGAATCAGGCCGGACGATATTTAGCGGTAGAGTCGAAGAGGCGATTAAGATCTATTCAGTGTCGGGTGCAGAGACCGCCAAGGACAACTGGATCCGCTCCCTCGACGGCATCTCCGACATCGCTATCAGACTATTTCCAAAGCAGATTGGCTACCGAGGTTCCTGCGGCCTACAGATTGAGTTCAGGTCAAATAAATCGTATGAGGATTGCGTCGCAAGAGTGTGCTTCGAAGATAAGAACGACCGAAGCGTAGCAGAATGGAACTCCAGTGTGCATATGCTATCATTTGCTATCCAATGTGGAACCAATCGCCTTTCGTTGCCGCTGGAGAATCTAGCGTTGAACAGCGGACAATATAGGCTGAATGTTAACATTCAGCCGCGAAAGTCATCTATCTATATAATCTCGGCGAACCATTGCGAAATATTGGTCGCTGATTTTGATGCAATCGCTCCCAATGCTATACAACTTTAGCGATGTTCGAGACGTGTTGGGCAAGAAATCTTCGTCATTCGATCCATGTCATCATTATATGTGCCTGAAAAGCTAGGACGTTTACGAATAGTATGATAAGATGCAATACGGAGGGAGATAATAAGTGCCATAGATGTCTGTTATGAATACATTCTATAATACAGTTGCGCTGTTGCCTATGAAGGCGCACAGCGCCCGTGTTCAGGGGAAGAATTTTAGGCTCCTTGCCGGACGCCCACTATTTCGGTGGATATTGGACTCGCTATTGGAGCTGCCAGAGATCGAAGCAATTGTAATCAATACTGACGCGAGAGGCATTCTTGCAGAAAACGGTCTGATCTCAGGAGGGCGAATCATAATTCGGGACAGGGTTCCGGAGCTGTGCGGTGATTTCACTAGCATGAATCTCATTTTGGGTAATGATATCGATGATGTCTTTGCCGAGAGGTACATAATGACCCACACTACTAATCCGCTGCTTTCGGGAAAGACGATTCGGGCGGCGCTTGTGGCGTACGAGAAGGGCGTCGCCGCGAATACATGCGATAGCCTATTCAGTGCGAATAGATGCCAGAGTCGGTTATACCGTACGGACGGAAGCCCGGTGAACCATGATCCGCGAAAGCTGATTAGGACACAAGACTTGGAACCATGGTTCGAGGAGAATTCGAATTTATACATATTTAGTCGGAGGAGTTTTTCTCAGACACAGGCCCGCATTGGTGCAAAGCCACTTATCTTTGAGACGCCTAGGATCGAGTCAGTAGATATTGATGACCAACAAGGTTGGGATTTTGCCGAAAAACTCGCAATGGCGGGTAACGGAAAAATTTGAAGGTAGCCTGCAGCTAATGAAGGTGCTTGTTACATGTCCTCCGATGCTCCTAGCGATAGAGGAATTTAGGGGGATTTTTGCGGCGGAGGGGATTGAGGTAGTTACGCCAAACGTCTCACAGACTCTTGAGGAACAGGAGCTGATCAATCTTGTCCCGCAATTCGACGGTTGGATAATAGGTGACGATCCAGCAACCGACCGCGTATTTGAGGCAGGTCGTAATGGGCGTCTGAAAGCCGCGGTCAAATGGGGTGTGGGCATTGACAACGTGGATTTCGACGCTTGCAAACGGTTGAATATACCTATCGGCAACACTCCCGGTATGTTTGGACACGAGGTGGCTGACTTAGCTCTTGGCTATGTCATCGCATTGGCGAGGCATACGTTTGAAATAGACCGTGGAGTGAAGGACGGAAAATGGCCGAAGCCCGCAGGCATTTCACTAGCAGGCCGAACCGCAGGCTTGGTAGGATTTGGAGACATCGGAAGAAATATCGCAAGGCGACTTCTTACCTCCAAGATGAGGATAATCGCATATGATCCGTATTTTACACCATCGGCTGACCTAGCAGCTGTAGAAAACGGAGAATGGCCTCAGCGCGTTTGCGAGGTCGATTTTATAATCTTTGCTTGTGCCTTGACCACTGCGAATCGGCATATGCTGTCCGCGGAGACATTAGCGGCATGTAAGCGTGGTATCCGGATTGTTAACGTTGCGCGGGGGCCACTAATCGATGAATCATCTTTGGTCGCGGCGCTCGCCAGTGGCCTCGTGCACAGTATAGCGCTCGACGTGATGGAGGCAGAGCCGCTTCCGTTAGAGTCGCCACTCCGTAATTTCGGCGATAGATGTATATTTGGCTCGCATAATGGTTCAAATACAACGGATGCGGTACGGCGTACGAGTTCGAAAGCAATTGAGATGATTATTAACATGCTCCTGACAAAATGACTACAAAAACTGCTCTAATCACCGGGGCCTTAGGTGGCATCGGCCAAGCACTGTGCATTGAATTCAAACGAACGGGCTATTTTGTAATCGCAACAGATCGGCGTGAAGGTCATTGCGAGTGCGATGAGTTTATTAATGTTGATATACGCGATCTATATGTCCATCCTGAGTCTCGTGCCAGTGTGGCGAAGATGATTCGCTCGCTCTTGGGAGACAATGGGCTAAATGTTCTAGTGAATAATGCGGCAACGCAGATTCTGAACAAAGTGGATGACATTCAGATATCCGATTGGGACGCCACGCTTCAAACGAACTTGATTGCACCCTTTCTACTACTGCAATTGCTCCTGCCCGACTTAGAGAGAGCTAAAGGCTCGGTTGTAAACATCGCGAGCATACACGCAATTGTTACAAAACCGGCGTTTGTCTGTTACGCCACCAGTAAAGCGGCGCTCGTTGGTATGACTCGTGCGCTAGCGGTGGACTTGGGCCCGCGTATTCGAGTTAACGCAATTAGCCCTGCGGCAACGGCTACTCCGATGCTACTTGCGGGATTCGAAGGTAAGTCGAAAGAGTTCGACGAGCTGGCAAAGAAACACCCACTTGAGAGGATTGCGCAGCCATGGGAGGTCGCAAAGACCGCGATCTTTCTGGCGTCGGAAGACGCGGCGTTCATTACGGGTGCATGCCTGCAAATCGATGGAGGTATCGGCGGGCGATTGAATGATCCTGTCTAAAACCAAGCATTGTGTGCAGGCAGTGCGACGCCATTGGGCGCGTCTTGCGCACAAGTTAATATGTGGATATGCGCGAACTTCTGGCCGGATTCGTGGCAGGACTTCGGATCGCCGCATTCTGATAGTCACCGATAGTCGTGGGCTGAATCTGACGTCCAAGTGTGTGTTGACCTTTCCCGAGTACCTTTCGTTTATATACAACGCGGAGTTGCATTTATATCCATGGAAATGGACTACCTATGCTGACGTTTACAGGCTATTGACAACGGTCGACCGGTCGAGTTACGATCAGATAATTATAAATGTCGGCATTAGTGATTTCTCGCCCCGCCCTAAATCGGCGGCGCTTGGTAGGATATACCAAGAGAAGAAGATTTACTATGATGCTCTATTTGGGGAGGCTGAAATGAAGGCCCATTTTGCGGGAGACCTAGGCGTCATTTACGAAGGCGAGGAGACAATAACAATGTTCTCGAGGGAGATGATGAGGAAGTCACTAGTGCCGTGGTTAAGGTCGATGAAGAATTTGATTCATGTAATAGGAAATCCAATATTGAGCGATTGGACTGGTGATTATTACAGAAAGCGGCCTGCAAACGTCGAGCTGGCCAATCTCTTCATGGCAGACCAGGCGAGGGAATTGAGCAGCGTTATATCCTGCATGGGATGGAGCCGAGCAGAAGTGATGGAATATACGACGGATTCTGTCCACTTGAATAGGCGAGGACACAGGTTTATTTATAAGCAAATAGTGTCTCTATTAGGCTAACGTGGAAATGAAGCGGTACTCGCAGATTCGTCGAGCAATCAAAGAGTTGATCTATCTAGCATTCGGAGTGCGAAGGTCTGACTATGTTCATTTGGGCGCACGTGTTAAGTCCACTCTTTATGACAGCGAGGTCTTGGGACTAAGGGTGCTTCGAGGCGTCGGACAAGGCAAACGCTGCTTCATAATGGGAAACGGTCCTAGCCTAAAGGCGATCGATCCAGGTCCGCTCGCAGGCGAAGTTACTTTCGGAAGCAACGCGATCTATCTTGTTAAGGATTGGTTGGGGTTTCTACCCACCTACCATGTTACAGAAGATATTCTTGTGATTGAAGATCGTGGGAAAGAGATCTCTCAGCTTGTGGGGCCTAAGAAGTTTTATTCGAAGCGATTTGTAGAAAAGGTGCCTCCGAATGGCGATGTCGTGCATCCAAATATCATTTACGATTATTCCGAGTACAGGGACTTTCCGGCATTCAGTCGGAATGCTGCGAAGCGTATGTGGTGTGGGGGGACGGTATCCTATCTTTGTCTTCAACTGGCTTATTATATGGAATATGATCCGGTAATTCTAGTCGGCTTTGACCATCATTATGTGAAGCCCAGTCATATTACCGCGGACGGGGTCGTTTGGACTTCGCATGGGGACGACCCGAATCATATCCATCCGGAGTATTTTGGTAAAGGGAGGCGTTGGCACGATCCGCGTGTAGATAGAATGGAACGGGCATATATGAGAGCTCGCTATGAGTTTGAAAGAGTGGGTCGTAAGGTTGTTAATGCAACGGTTGGCGGACGCCTAGAGGTTTTCCCCCGCGTCGACTATTTCAAGATCATTCCTGGGGCGGTTCGACCGGCGAATTCCGGATCCTCGTCCCAATAGTATATTAAACGTGTCAACCCGCTGGAATGATGAACGTGGCCACGCTGCATTTGCCCGCTGCCTTAGCCTACGGCATTTGTGAAAGAGTACTCAAGCGAGGTTGCGAGAGGATATGTGAGAAGGGTGCTTTGGACCGCATTCGGAGCGAAGAATTCTGCGGCTTGGATGAGGAAGATCCGCGATGTTCTCACGGGCAAGGGAGGAGCCAATGCGATCGGAGGTGCGCGGAACACGCCGGCGGTGCTGCCCTTCTACGACCAGCTTCCGCTCATGGCTTCGAGGACTCACATCGTATGCGCGGCTGCGGAAAGGGATCTTGGCTATCGGGCCCGAGTCTCCCTCAAGGAGTGTGGAGCGCGGACCGCTGCGTGGGCGCAATGGGCCCGTTGTAGCAAATGAGCATGCTGAGTGTCGTTATTTGTGCCCACAATCCGCGCCCGGATTATCTGCTGCGGGCACTTGGTGCGCTAAGAATCCAAACACTCCCTTTTGATCGGTGGGAATTCCTGCTGATCGACAACGCCTCGAAGGTACCGCTGACCGGGACTTGTGATCTGTCCTGGCATCCGAAAGGGCGAATAATAAGGGAGGAGGAGCTTGGTCTGACTCACGCCCGTCTGTGTGCCATGGAAGAGGCCGATGGCAACATTTTGGTCTTTGTCGATGACGACAATCTACTGTCGTCGGATTATCTCGAGGGTGCGGCGGCGATCGCGGATGAGTTTCCACGCATGGGCGCATGGGGAGCCGGAGTAATCGTGCCGGAATTTGAGGCGGCGCCGCGTCCGGAGCTCGAACCGTACTGTGAGATGCTCGCCCTGCGTAGAGTAGAGAGGGATCTTTGGACGAATGTCCCCGTGATGATCACTGAAGCCGTGCCCTATGGTGCCGGCTTGGTGGTCCGGGGCGAGGTATCGCAGCGATACCTAGGGAAAAAGCGATCCGGCGGCCTGATTTTTGGAAGAACCGGGCAGAGTCTTCTGTCCTCGGAGGACCTCGAGATTGCGTTTGAGGCCGCCGCTCTCGGCCTGGGCTATGGCGTATTCACACGCCTTTCCTTGACCCATCTGATTCCTGCTCGGCGTGTCGAGCCTTCCTATCTGCTTCGCCTGCATGAGGCAATGGAGCTTTCCAACCGATTGCTTTATCTCGTGCACGACCGCGAAAATGGGGCCATGGCGCCATCCTATTACCAGAGATTGCGGGCGATGCTGCGGCTTGTCGAACGCGTCGTGAAGGCGCGAGGAGTTCGCAGGCGTTTCGCGTGGCGCCAGTTGCGCGGAAATTGGCGCGCATTCCGGATGTTTGATGAACTGTGCCGCACAGGAGGCCTTTCTTCTTCCGCCCTCATTCGATCGACTGGCGGATGATACGAGACGAGATCCATGATATATTGCTACAGTCTATTTGACGAAGGTCGTGACCAAAACGGGGGAGGACACCGGACTGCGCAGATCCGCGATCTGTTGCGAGAAGCGGGGCTGGAGTGGAGCGAATTGAAGGAATCCGGAGGCATGAATCTTCTCGCCAAGCTGGCGGGATTGTGGATGCTGCGCTCGGTCATTGGAGTCAGGCTACCGTTCCGACGGCGATTGGGCCGTCAGGGCGCCGGCTATCGGGCCTTCCGGGGAAGAATGGGAGCGCCCAGACATGGGAGCAGTGTGCTGCTTTGGGAATCTCGCGACGGTGCAGGCATGGGCGCCTTTGGCGCATCCCTGCAACGCGAAGTCCCGATCATCGCATTGCCGCACAACATCGAGTCATTGGTTGACGACGATCGCCACAACAGCTTCTGCGAGAAGGGGCCTGCTCGTATCGGCGAGGAGATTTCGCAGCTCGCCGCCTGCAAGGCCGTGTTCACGATCTCCTGGGAGGAGTCTTGGTTGCTCAAGAATTCAGGCTGCAGGGCCTTGTGGCTGCCCTACTACCCCCCAAAGGCTTTGTTGGCGGAATTGAATCGCCTGCGTGACAAGAGAGCCTCAACGGGCGAATTTAACCTGTTGTTCGGGAGCGCGGAGAACCCACCCACCCTGGAGGGGATGAGAGAATTCTTGGAATGCTATGGGCGGCTGCGCAAGCCGAGGCAACGGCCGCTGATCGTGGCAGGGCATGGCACCGAATGCCTGAAGCCGTTGGCCGAGGGTCGGGACGTGAGGATACTGGGCGCAGTCGCTCCCGCGCAGCTCGATGATTTGCTGATGCGGTCCGGCTGCCTGATCGTGCATCAGGCAAGAGGAGCCGGCGCGTTGACTCGAATTGTCGAGGCATTGACCGCCGGGATTCCCACGGTCGTCAATCCGATGGCCGGCCGGAGCGTCGCACACTATGAGGGCGTGCACACGTGGCGGCGGGCGGAGGAACTCGAAAGCCTCTTGGAACGGGACCTGCCGATACCGCCGCCTCTTCCGCGCCCGGGGCAACAGGAGGCTGAATTTATAGCAACTGTCCTAAATCTTGTTGGGCAAGCACAGGTGACGTGATCCTTGGTCGTTCGCGCACGATTCAATTGATGCCGCCTCGGATCACCATAGTCACACCCAGCTACAATCAAGCCGCCTTCCTGGAGGAAACCATCCGGTCCGTCCTGGACCAAGGTTACCCGAATCTCGAGTACCTCGTGGTCGATGGGGGCAGCACGGACGGATCGGTGGAGATCATCCGACGCTTCGCTGATCGTCTCACCCATTGGGAATCCTGCAAGGATCGCGGCCAGAGCGACGCGATCAACAAGGGTTTCGCCCGGGCGACAGGAGACATCATGGGATGGATCAACAGCGACGACATGCTGGCCCCGGGCGCACTTGGTGCCTTGGCAGAGGCCTACCGGCCCGGCTTGCGTTGGTATTACGGGCGGTGGGGCGCCATTTGGGCGGACGGTAGCACCTCGCGACCCGATGAGGTCGATCCTGTACCCGTCTGGAAGTTTTGGGATTTTCTCTTTGATGGCGCGGTGATCACGCAGGTCGCAACGTTTTGGAACCGTGAACTATGGCAGGAGGTCGGCTCCCAGGTGCTCGATCACCCGCTGATCATGGATTACGAACTTTGGATGCGGTTCGCACGATTGGTCCCTTCAACGCAAGTTCAAGCCTGTCTTGGCATCTACCGGGAACATCCGGCAGCGAAGACCGGCACCAGCGAAGGAAAGAAGCGGTATCGAAGCGCTAAGCAGCGCTTCCGTTTCGCCACGCTGCGAACCGAGCTCTCCGGGGCCGTGAGTCGCGGAGATCTGGGACAGGCGGCCCGGCTGCTTCGTGGATGTCTGAGGCCTTTCGGGCGCATCATCAAGCGGAGTTCCGGGAGGAAATGATCGAATGAAACCAACAAGAAGACGTTTTGGGATCGTCCTCCTGGCGATGCTGGCTTCGGGCCCGCCGATCTGGGCGCTGAGCCTGTACGTTGCCCCGGAAGGAGATGATCACTGGTCGGGGAGATTTGCCCAGGCGAATGCTGCTCTTTCGGACGGGCCGGTGGCATCGCTCGCAGGAGCTCGCGACCGGATTCGAGCTCTGAGCCCGCTGAGCGAACCAGTCACGGTTCTCATTGCAAATGCCACCTACTTGATGACTGAACCCTTAGTGCTGGAGCCGCGGGACAGCGGAACCGAGAAATTCCCCGTGGCGTACAAGGCTGAACCGGGCGCCCATCCCGTATTCAGCGGAGGCCGGATGATCGCCGGCTGGGAACAGGCGGGGTGGGGAACCTGGTCTGCGCATGTTCCCGAAGTGCGGGACGGACGTTGGTATTTCGAGCAGCTTTGGGTGAACGGCGTTCGAGCGGTCAGGGCCCGCACGTCGGGAAACGACTCGCTGATCCGAGCGCAGCAGTCTCTGCTCATCCCCATCGAGCAGTCGGTGGCAGGAAGCCAGCCCAAGCTTCTGCGGCACGCAAGGCAATTGCTTTTCATGGGCCCGTCGGTTTTGCATCCGCTGGCGAAGCTCGACTACCCGGTGCTGAGGGACGTTCAGATCGTCATCTATCACAAGTGGGATGTTACGCGTCGATTCATTGACGCCATCAGCCCTGATGCCGGTATTGTCATTGTCAGTGGAGCTCCCATGGAACCGTCTAACCCACTGACCCAGGGCGATCCTTTCTACTTCGAGAATTTTCGGCCAGCCCTGGACGGTCCGGGAAAGTGGTTTCTGAACCGGGACGGAACACTCCTCTACCGGCCTCGGCAGGGCGAGAACATGCACGAGGCTCAAGTTGTCGCTCCGCTTGCCGACGCACTCGTGGTCGTTCGAGGCGATCCAGTTGAGCATCGCTATGTCAGCTACGTGTCTATCGAGGGCCTTATTTTCGAATATTCCCAGTGGCTCACGCCCCCGTCAGGCGTGGGGCCAAGTTTCTCAGCGCTCAATCTGGGTGGAGTGATCGATGTGTCCGGTGCGCACCATGTCGCAATCGAAGGCTGCGAGGTCACCCACACCGGAATCTATGCGGTTTCCTTCGGCGCGGGCTGCAGGGACGACACACTGAAACACTGTTATCTGCACGACCTTGGTGCCGGAGGCGTCAAAATCCGCGAAACACGCAGCGCGATCCCGGATTCGGAACGCACGCAGGGCATTGTCGTGGACAACAATATCGTCGCCCACGGGGGCCGATATTTCGCCTGTGCGGTGGGGATATCAGTGGGTGAAAGCCCAAACAATCAATTGACCCATAACGACATCGGCGACTTTTCGTATTCGGGCATCCTCCTCGGCAACATTCCGGGCTATGGGCCGGGGCTGACCGGTGGAAACCGGGTCAATTTCAATCACATTCACGACATCGGACATGGAACGTTGGGAGATCTGGGCGGCATTTATTGTGAAGGCGTTTCGCCGGGAGCGACCTGCAGCAACAACGTGATCCATGATGTCAAGGGAGGCGGCTATGGCGGCTACGGCCTCTATGCGGACGAGGGCACTTCCTACGTCACCTTCGAGAATAACCTGGTCTACAGCACCGACGACGCAGGTTTCGACCAGCACACGGGACAGGAAAATATCGTTCGCAACAACATCTTTGCCCTTGGCACGAGCGCCCAATTGCAGCGGACCAACGCGGAGGGGCACCTCTCGTTCACCCTGACCCAGAACATCGTGTACTGGGTGGAGGGAACCCTCTTGGCCGGCAATTGGCACGATCCGCGGATGGCGATCGACCGAAACCTATATTTCAACCCACATCTCTCCGAGGTTGAATTCGGCGAGAGGTCGCTGGCGCAGTGGCGGGAGATGGGCTACGACAGGAATTCGCTGATCGCGGATCCCCTCTTCGTGAATCCTTCCAAATTTGACTTCCGGCTGCGTCCCGGATCGCCTGCCGAGAAGATCGGCTTTCGTCCCTTTGACCCGGCCCAAGCGGGCGTCTATGGCGATCCCGCCTGGATTGCGCTCGCCCGCCATGGATAGGTTTTGAGTATCATGGAACGTCCTCTGGCATCACCGATAAAGATTGGGCTCGTGAGCTGCGGACTGGGCCGCGTCTCGCGCGGGTTCGAGTCGACGACGGCAAACTGGTACGAGATCCTCAATAAGGGAATTCCAGACACGCAGGTGCGGCTTTTTGCCGGAGGGGCGGCGTCCGGCGGCGTCCAGGTTGCGAATTTCCCCCGAAATGGGCGCCTTTGCCGATTCCTGCGAAGGCTTCGCCTCATTCACGACGGGTGCAGGCTTGAGCAGATGAGCTTTGCGCTGGGCCTGATCCCACACCTGCTCCGGTGGCGGCCCGACGTGCTCTGGCTGCAGGAGATCACGCTTGGGAAATGGCTGCTCTGGCTGCGGCGGCCGCTGGGGCTCAATTACAGGCTGGTTTTCTGCGACGGGGCTCCCGTGGGCGCCACGGCTTACAAGAACTTCGACTTCGTGCAGGTCCTTACGCCCGAATTTCGGGAGGAGGGCATTGCTGCGGGAATCGAACCCGAACGCGTGGCGGTGTTTCCCCATCCCATCCTCGAATGCCCGCCCGTTACAGTGCAGGACCGGTTTGCGGCCCGGCTAGCCCTCAATTTGCCCGCGTCGGCGTTTGTTGTCCTCTCGGTGGCAGCATGGAACCGCCACCACAAGCGGATCGATTATGTGGTGCGCGAAGTTGCTTCGATGAAGGGTCCCGGCGTGCATCTTCTGCTGTGCGGGCAGGCCGAGGCGGAGACGCCCGGGATCAAAGCTGAGGCGGCGGTCCTACTCGGCGACCGCTGCCATTGGCACACGCTGCCGTACGAACGCATGGCGCAGGCCTATGCAGCTGCGGACACCTTCGTTCTGGCGAGCCTACATGAGGCTTTCGGCCTGGTGCTACTGGAAGCGGTCGCGGCGGGCTTGCCGACGTTGGCACATCCCCATCCGGCGGCCCGCTTCATCCTCGAGCGCGAACCGTGGCTTTGCGATCTGTCAATGCCTGGCGGGCTTGCGGAGGCGCTGCGCCTATCGCGCGAGCGGCCCGATACTGGCGTCCAGGCGCGGACGCTGCGGGCCCGCGTGATGGGCCGATTCGGCGATCAAATCCTCGCCCCACAGTTTGTGGCTCTGTTGCGCTCGGCGCGTGCCATGCCACTTAAAGGCACCCCGTGATGTCCCCGGAGACCGTCGGCTCAATTCCCGGCGTGACCGTTTGCATCCCGACGTACAATCAGGCGGATTACCTTCCTTTGACGGTGGACTCTGTTCTTGCGCAGACCCGGCCGCCGCTGTCTGTCGTCATTGGCGACGACGCAAGTTCGGACCGCACGCCGGCAGTGATTGCCGAGCTTGGCGCCACGAATCCGAACGTGCAGGCTTTTCGCCAACCGGCAAACAGGGGCATTGCTGGCAACTCCGACGATGTGCTGCGGCGCGCGTCCACTGAATTCGTGATGCGGCTCGATTCGGACGACCGGCTTCTGCCGCCTGCTTTGGAAAGGCTGGCGAAGGCGCTGGCGGCACATCCCGGGGCGGGCTGCGTGCATGCGGCCGTGTGGGAGATAGACCAAGCCGGAACGCGGGGCCGACTGCGCCGGCTCGCGCGGGGGATGGGCCTTATGTCCGCGGAGGACGCGCTGCGGGCGGCGTTGCGCGGCTACCGGGTTTCGGCCAACATCGTGATGTTCAGGCGGACTGCATTGGTGAGCGTGGGCTATCTCACGGGCCGTCCAGACTACGTGGAGGATTACCACCTGTCGGTCGCTCTGGCCAGGGCGGGCTGGGGCAACGTGTATGTCGACGAGCCCTTGGCGGAATACAGAGTATGGATGGACGTGAAACGCGTGCGTGCGCGCCGCAAGCTGATCGAATTGAACGGAGTGATCCGTACCTTCGACGAGCAACTGCAGCCCGGTTTCGAAGAGCTAGGATGGCCGCAGAAGCCGGTAGCCGCCGCCCGCCGCCGGCTGGCTGCGCTGCACGCGACGGCGTTGGCCGAGAATCGCTATAGCGCCGAGGAACGCGCCGAATTGGTCGAGGCGCTTCGGCGCCTGGGCGAGGGTTGGGGCTTGCGGTGGCGCCTGGCGGCGATCCGGCTCGGCGCGGCCTCGGTGGTCCGCCTCCACGAAAGAGCGCGCGCTGCAGCGCGCGCATTCGTAAAGAATCGCATGTTCATTCGAAAATCTCCGAACTAGACATTGTCCCAATGCACGCTCGCCGCCGGCTGAGGATCCTTATCTTGACCTATTTCTGGGTGCTGATTCTCGAGGGTGCTTTGCGCAAGTGGATCGTGCCGCAACTGTCCAACCCGTTGCTCATCATCCGGGACCCGCTGGCGGTCATGATCTGTGCATTGGCATGGTACAGGGGCTTGTACCCAAGAAATGGTTACATGCATGTAATCAATACGTTCGCAATCCTGTTTTTTGTGGTGGGCATCGTGCAGATCGTTTGGCGAGCCGACCTGAATCCCCTTGTTGTCGCTTACGGATGGCGCACCTATGTCCTGCACCTGCCTGTTATATTCATCTCAGCGGAGATTCTCACATTCGAAGACATCCGCCTCCTCGGGACGTGGTGCTGCAGGATTGCCGGAGTGATGATCGTCATTTGCGTCGCGCAGTATTATGCCAGGTCGGCCGGCTTTCTCAATGCCGGGACTATGGCTGATTACGACCGCACGCAGATCGCCTTCGAAGGCGAACATGTAAGGCCATCCGGCACCTTTTCTTTCACGACTGGGGTCGCGAACTACTTTGCGCTGACGGCCGCATTTGCCATTTGCCGCCTCATGGTTCATGAAAGGAGGCGCGCAGGGCGCACGATGGCTTATTGCGCACTGGCGTCCGCGGCCGCCTACATCCCCTTAAGCGGTGGCCGCCTAGGGATTTTGATGGTGGGCATCGTCCTGACCTTGGGCGCCATCCTGAGCATCCGAAGGTCGCTCTCCAATCCCAAGACGTGGGCGGCCGGCGCCGTCGTACTGGCGGCGATCGCGATCGTGGCCCAAACGGCCGTCTTCCAAGGCATCTGGGGAAGCATGGAGGCCCGGTTGGTTTCGGCGCGGATGGTGGAGGACGCCGAACTAAAATGGGGCTTTGCCACGCGAATCTTCGGCGGATTCCTGAGTCCCATCACCGATTTCGGCGAAGTGCCAATGTTTGTTGGAAAGGGGCTGGGATTGGGGACGCAGGTCGGCTCCGCGCTTCAGCTGGGTTCGGTCGGCGACTTTCTGACGGGAGAGGGCGAATGGGGCCGTATTCTAGGGGAATGCGGATGGTTTCTCGGTATGGTCTACGTGGCCTTCAGGGTCTGGCTGGCCAGCGACCTCTTTTTGCGCGCCCTGCGGGTGGGTTGGGCCCTCAGCTATTGGGCTCCGCTTTTGCTTTGGAGCGCCGGCGCGTGGACGATCTTGCAGGGCCAATTGGGCCAGCCGACCAATCTCGGGTTCTTTGTGATCGATGCCGCAGCGGTGCTTGTCGCCCTGAAAGGGGCGGAGCGCGTACCGCCGTCCCTGGGGCAGGTGGTCATGGGATGGTCTCACCGGCCGGCGGCGGCGGAGATTCATCCACCGGCCGGCCCTGAGCTGGCCGGAAGCGATCGCACATAATGATCCTGCAGCTGCATCCGACGGGAAATGCCAACGTTCGCCAGGTTCTTAGGAGCCTGATCGAGGCCGGGCAACTGGGCGCCTTTGCAACGACCCTGGGATTTGCGGAGCCTTCGGCTTGGCAGGCCCACTTGCCCGACAGGCTCCGGCGGGAGTTGGGACGCCGCAATTTTGCCGTGCCTCGCGACCGTCTTTTCACCCATCCAACCCGGGAAACACTGCGGCTCATCGCCGTGCGCCTCGGATGGCTCAGGTTGGCGCAATACAACCGCGGCTGTCTTTCCGAGATCAAGATGTACACGGATTTTGACGCCCATTTCGCGGGCCGCCTGCCGGGATTTCGGGGCCGCTTTGGGTTGCGGGCGGTCTACGCCTATGAGGATGGAGCCGAGTCAGTATTCACTGCGGCGCGTTCGCTCGGGCTGTCCACATTCTACGAACTCCCCATCGTTTATTGGGAGACGTTGGTGAAGCTCTTGACCGAGGAGGCGGAGCGTTGGCCGGCGTGGCGGCCGACGTTCGGGGGAATTCAGGACTCCCCGGAGCTGCGCGCCCGCAAACAGCGGGAAATTGAGCTTGCCGACACAGTGATCTGCCCTAGCCGTTTTGTGCTCGACTCTATCCCTCCCGAGCTTCGGGCCGGCCGGCGTTGCGTCCTCGCCCCGTACGGCGGACCGGTGATGGCCCCCGACGTGCGGATGGAAAGGAACCCGCGGGGCGCCCGCCTTCGGGTCCTGTTTGCAGGGGCGCTTTCGCAACGCAAGGGTCTGGCGGACGTGTTCGCCGCATGGCGGATGTTGAAGCGCTCCGATATCGAGCTGGTGGTCCTAGGGCGCCTCCTTGCGCCCTTGGAATTCTACACGCGGCAATGCCCTGGATTTATCTATGAGGCGCCACGGCCCCACGCCGATGTCCTTGCCTTGATGCAGACGTGCGACGTTTTCCTGTTTCCGTCCATAGCCGAGGGCCGGGCGCTTGTGCAGCAGGAAGCGATGGCCTGCGGTCTGCCCCTGATCGCGACACCCAATGCGGGAGGCGACGATCTGATCGTCGAAGGCACAACGGGATTCCTCGTGCCGATCCGCCAGCCGGAGGCCGTCGCCAGGCGGCTTGACTGGTGCGCGGACCACCGCGAGGGAGTCCGGGAGATGGGCGATCAGGCGCGGCTCCATGCTGCGGCATTTTCCTGGGAAGCCTTCAGGAAGTCGATTGCCGCCATCACGTCCGACGTCCCGAACCCCTCGCAATGAGCACCCGCGTGCGCAACGACCTGTTCGATCCCTCCGACGGCCTCGACCGCGGCCGGCCGGCCTGGACGGAAACGCTTTGGTACGCCTGCAAGGTCGTCTTCTTCCTTTCGGCACTGCCCTGGCCGCGGTCTCTCCGGAGGCTTCTTCTGAGGGCCTTTGGGGCCAAAGTGGGCGAAGGGGTGGTCATCAAGCCGCGGGTGAATATCCACCTGCCTTGGAAGCTCTCGATCGGGAGGCACGCCTGGGTTGGCGAAGAGGTCTGCATCCTCAACTTTGAGCCCGTTCACATCGGCGCGCAGGCCTGCATTTCGCAGAGGGCGTTCCTCTGCACCGGCAATCATGACTTCCGCGACCCCGCCATGCGCTATCGCAATCGCGGCATCACAGTGGGCGAGGGCGCATGGATCGGGGCCCAGGTCTTTGTCGCTCCTGGCGCAGAGATCGGCGAGGACGCGGTGGTGACCGCAGGCAGCATCGTTCTGGGCTCGCTGCCTGCCGCAACGATCTGTTCCGGCAATCCCTGCCGTCCCGTCAAGCCGCGTTGGCTCTGATGTAATCCCCGCGACGCCGCCGGGTGTGGCAATGCTTCAGATTCTTGGAGGTTTTTTGGGACGGGCGTCGGGGCGGGCCCGATGGCCCCGGACCGGGTTCAAGCCGCGGGTGGGGGTCCCAGACCGATGCGCGAACTTCGCGCGGGCGCTTTCGTCGGATTCTGCACCCAAAGGCAATGGATGCGCCGAAAGGAGCGTGAGCACCCGCTTGGACCTCCCCGGCCTTTCTGTTCGCAGCGTGTTCCGATTTCCGGCAAGAATTGTCAGATCCTCCGGTTACGGCGCATGCGGACCCTCATTCGGAATGGACATCCAATGACCCTTCATGCCCATCGACGAACCTGAATCTTTCCAAACGATTCTGGGCCTGAGGTTTATGCGGGCGACCTCGACGGGCTGCTCCGCCTGATGCTGCAAGGAGGCCTAATCGTGGTGCCGCCGGCACCCGTGCCGGCCGACCTTGCCACCGACGACGCACACCGCACCTGAGGGAAGTGATTTCGCCGTGACCGACAGCGGCTCAATGATCCTCATCTGGCGCTTCTTCAAAGGCGTGCCCCTCGAGTGGATTTCCGGACTGAAATTCATGCGCGAGCTAGCAGGGAGCCCGGGTTTTCGAAAGCCGGGCGCGACCCTTTGCGTAATGCCGCCGGCCTCCGACGCGAGGGCAAACTGCCTTTGACCGCAGCGGCAGGGAGTGTCCGTGACCGAGGAGGAATGCTATATCGCGCCGGTTCATCCAAGGGGATCCCTCGAAGATCCCGTTCTCCTAGCGCTCATTGAATCCAGGCGCCCGAGGTTCGTCATGATCAACCTCCGCGGCGGCGTTCAGGAGCGCCTCAGGTTCTATCTGCGCAATAACCTCTCAGCCTTTGGCGCCAGCTCGTTCAGCCTTCGCCCAGCCCTCATCTGCACCGGCGCCCCCATCGCCTTACTTGCGGGCATCCAGGCCAATATTCCGGTTTGGGCCGACCGTTTCATGCTCGGCTGGCTGATGCGCACGCTGAAGGACCCAAGGAGACTTGTGCCCCGATACGTGCGCGCGTAGCGCGTGATACCGATCCTGTGGATGCGTGGAGAGCGGAGCGTGATGAAGCTTGGGAAGCCGAAATGAAGCGGCTGCCTCAATGGTCCGATTCCATGGACCGCCCGACACCAAGGGGCCATCTATGCCGGATTAATTCGCACGTTATTTCTCCCGCACCAGGGCCATGTTGCGGATTTCAAACTGCGCAGGCAGCATTTCGGGATATAGCACGAATACGAGGGAAACCGGGCGGTTGTCCCTGAACCTCCAAGGCGGTTTCGCCCGACAGTAGAACGCCATAGTGAAATTGTCACGCGGCTCCAGGTAGTTTCGCCACCGGGCCGAGGCCTCGCGTGGCGGATAAACCTGGTAGAGGTTTCCGTTCGCCGTCCGCACATTGACGCTGACCAGCTCCGACTTACGTGCCCCGGCGGGCCGACCTTCCGGAATCAGCCGGTAGTCAAGCGATAGAAGCGCATCCGCCGGAAACTCCAGCCCGTGGGGCCACGGCAGTTCTGCCTCGATGCGGCGTTCCTTGCCCGGGGCGGGATGGCTGACCGTGAGCAAATATCCTCCCGGCACAGGCTTGGCGTCGACTCCGTCCTGGACCAGCCAGCCGTTCTGCCAGCGTTCCGGTGCTTCCTCTGTGGCACGGTACCGGGATTCAAGGAGCGTCGCATCGCTCTCTCGCGCCGGCGTTCGACCCAGCAGAGAGGCGATTTCTTCCCGCTTCATTCCAATGACGTCAGGGAAGAATGCGGTCCGAAGTACTGCCTCGGGCGCGGCCCCGGCGTTAGTTCGAAAGCGAATCTCCACTGGCAAAGGAGCAACCCGATCGGCGGGGACCACCGTTTCAATATCGACGACCCACCTCGCCATGGATTCTAGCTCAATATCCAGATTGCCTTCTGCGTGCATACAAGCCGGCAGCTTGAGTTCGCCGCGCAACGGCCGGCCCGAGAAGTTATAGACGATCACCTGCGCCCGGCAGACAGCCGAAGACCCTGAACGGGGAACATGACTTCCAGTCTTTCCCTCTATCTGCGCTCCGCCCTCCAGTGCTGCGGCTACCACGTCTTCGTTCCCGTGTAGCACATACCCGTTGAAACCTTTGATCGCCGCCATGAAGGCACCCGCCACGAAATCAATCACAACGGGCGAGCCGGCAGACACGTTTGCTGACCACGGTCGCGCCTTCCGAACTTTTGGAGGTGCGGCGAGCAGCTCCGCCAGCGCGGGCGTGATCTCTTCGGCACCCAGCCTCCGCCCGATGAGGTCCAGCCATGATTCGCTTCGACTGGCACCGAAGTCTGATGGAGAGTAGGCGATGGGTCCGGAAGGAGGGACTTTCGACACGGCCCGGTCCCGGCCATCCGGAGCGTCTTGAATTTCAGGCTTCAGCCCCTCGTCCATCCGCCCGCGAATTTCCTGCCCTTGACCGCCAGACTCGGGGCCTTCGTGCGGGACCGCCGAAAGCCCGAATTCATACGTGCCATTCTCCAGGTAGGGCTTGAGCAGAAATGCCATCGTTGCCTCCGCCCGCAAGGCCGGCAGTTGCCGGGAGAGTTCGTGGAACCACCGCCACTGCCGCAGCCGGCCCTCCTTCGTGTCCCGCGCCGACGCTCCGAGCATGCCATAGCCGACCTCGGTCATGAATACTGGGAGTGCCTTACGTTCTGTGGACCGGCGTCCGTCAGCAATCCGCCAAGCCGATTCCTTCGAGACAGCGGTTACCGCCGCCTCAAACTGCCGATAGACGTCGGAAAAGTCCGCAGCGTAACCATAATAGTGGAAATTGAATCCGTCAGTGTAGGCCAAGCCGTCGTTCTCAATGAATCGCTCAAGCCACGGACCGGGTGGCAAGGCCACTGCGGCCATGAGAACAAGGGGACGGGAGGCCGCAAGCCGGCTGCCCGAAGCCTGTTCCTGGCGGAAACCTTCGACATCATTTGCGGAAAGCGGGGAACCGCCCTTTGAAACAATGCGGGTCGACTGGGCAGGCGCCATTGTCCTTTCGCCAACCGGAGGCAGACGGCTTTGGTGCGCGTTCGCCTTGACTGCACCCTCTCTCTCATTTGTAGGTTCCAGTCCCGCTTCAAAGCCCAGCCGGCAGGCCTTCAAGTAAGCCGCGTAATTCTCAGCGAGCTCGGGCATGAAGGCGATGTCGGGCTCGTCGTCGATTTCCCACGCATCGACGAGTCCTGAGTAGGCTTCGCCCAGAAACCGGCAGCGCTCGAACGCCTCGCGCAGATCGAGCGGCAGATGCCCGCCCCCAGCCCAACGCACACCGCTCGGCCATGAATCCGGCTCCCAACGCAGAAGCACGCACACGCGAAATCCGTTCACGTGCAGCTCGTGCAAAGCCTGGCGCGTCGAGGCGAGCAGGGCTGACGATTTGGCCCCGCGCATGTCGCTACCCAACGTCCCGGGGCGCTCGGTGTCCGGCCGCCGGCGTGCGCTGCCTTCCTTCTCCTTATCACGGTTCGGACGCGGCTCGTTTCCGTCGTCGTCGTTTCCGGCAACTCCCCTGATCCGGAGCCAACGGCCTGGCGCCACTATAAGCGGATCGATGGTCTCGAACTTTGCCACGAATCCTGGCGCATCGAGCCCAGTATCAAAACCCATTTGCGCAGGGCAACGTAAGCACGGGAAGAAACAAACCGCCGCCAGCGTGCAGTACCGCAGCATTCGATAATTGATTTTTGCCTTGGCCGTCACGGAATTTGTAACCAGCGGGCGCGATCCTATTCAGGCATGGTCTGAGAGCGGCTTGAAGGTGCCCGGTAGATCCGATTCAACGTCCACGGAGCATCAAAAGTGAACGCTCTGGAATTCCTTGTGCTTACCGTTCGTGTTCGTGTCGGGAGTTCCTGCGTCCCTTTGCGAGTCTCGACAATGCAAATGCGTCGGCTTTGGCGCAAATTGCGGTGCTGATGTGATCTTATAGAACATTATATTCTAAGTGGTTGTGAAAAATCTGGAGGAGAGTTTTTGCCGAGACAGTTGGTACTCGGAGAGCGAATTTCCCGAGTTGGTGTTTTGGAGGTGCCTCTACCTGCGGGCGGTACCGTTCGCGCCGCTGATCCTCCTCTGCAACCGCAACTATTTCTCCTTTGATTTTGGAATGATCGGACAGACGGGAAATGCAACCAGCGTGAGCCAGTTTTGGGAAGAAATTGATCATTCTTTCGTCGGCCCTGGCAACCAACTCAAGGGGCGGCCAATAATGTTGAGCTCGGCATTATGGGGTGTCCCC